>DBTX01000014.1 GCA_002307275.1 Hungateiclostridiaceae bacterium UBA1305 | reverse complement strand
CCGGTTCATTTAATGGGGTATCCTTGCGACATGGACAGGTTGAATGCCCTGGCAGATCAATATGGGTTAGTTGTTTTTGAGGATGCGGCACAGGCACATGGCACTTTGTACAAGGAGAAAAACCTGGGATGCTGCTCTCTGCTGGCGGATTTCTCATTCTATATCGCACATAACATACAGGCAGGAGAGATGGGTGCAGTTGTAACAGATGATCCAATGCTTTACAGGATGATGAAAAAGCTGAAAGCGAACGGGAGAATGTGTGATTGTCAAATATGCACCCGGATGAGCAGCGTTTGCAGCCATGAAGATCCGGACCCGGAGCAGGATCGTGACCCGAGGTTTTTACACGATGTGATCGGGTTCAATTTTAAAACAACAGAGTTCTGTGCCGCCCTTGGACTCGCGCAGCTGAAAAAAGCGGAGGAGAATATCAGAATACGGCAGAGAAATGTAAAAATGCTCAGTGAGCGGCTTCTTAGATATGATGAGGACCTGCAGCTCCCCCTGTTTTCGAGCGATATATCCTATCTGGCTTATCCGCTTATTTTAAAAAAAGGGTCCACTGTAAAAAGAAAAGCCCTGCGTAAATTCCTTGAGAGGAATGGAGTTGAATGCAGACCCATGTTTGGCTGCATTCCGACTCAACAGCCTGCATACGGCTACCTGAAAGAGAAATATGCAGGAAATCTTATAAATGCGGAATATGTGGGAGAACATGGATTTTACATCGGATGTCATCAGTATGTTTCACTGGAAGATATAGACTATATCGCACAAGTGTTTGATGCTTTTTTCGGAGTGAAAAATGAACCTTTAAAAGGATAAAGAGTTCAACAATGTACGGACATTCACAATTATGAGAATTATATGAGCATTAATAGATACATAAAGATTTGGTGCAGGAACCTTTTTGCTGTGCGTTACTTAACGTACACAAGCTGATCAGAATGTCTTAACAGCCTGGATGGTTGTGGTTGCAGATTTTTGCAGCTCTTTTCCCAGGATTGCAACGGATTTATTCCAGGAATATTTTTTGGATGTTAGCAGTCCGTTGATTTTCAGTGTCTTCCTGAGCTCCGGGCAGTCAAAAAGTTTTTGCAGCTTATTCACCAGCATGCGTACATTGCCTGGTTCATAAATCAAGCTGTTATATTCGTCGACAGCATAGTCCCGGATTCCGCCGTTATCCGAGGTGACCACAGTGACCCCGCAGCTCATTGCCTCAAGAGGGGGCAGGCCGAAGGATTCATATTTTGAGCCGCATATATAGATATCGCATTTTCTGTAGATATTTCCTATTTGCTCTCTGGAAGGAGCGATATACTGCTTTATATCCATGCCCAGGCTTTTATAGCTGTTCTTGAGAGGAAGCTGTGTAAGCCAGTTGATTTTGAAGGAGTATCCCAGTGCTTTTAAGCCGAACAAAGCCCCCAGTATGGTATCATGACCTTTAAACCGGATGGTGTCACTGCCGACCAGCAGTATTTCAAGCGGTGAATTTTCCATACCACTCTTCCCGGATGGATAAAAAATTGTTTTATCAATTGCATTCGGTATAATCGTAGAAGCTCTGCCAAAAAGTTCGTTGATTTTCTGATTCATGATGCCTGAAACTGTAAGTATCCTGACAGGGAGTTGATAGGCCGAAGTGATGATGTGTTTCTGTGAAGGCTCCATTTTATCAAATTCAAAAATATCAAAATCCCCCTGTGCAAAGTGGTACTTGACAGGGGCATCTATTTTTAATGCATCTACCACCAAATCCCAATAACCGGCTATAACGACATCGACTTTTGGAACGATTTCATATATATTGCATTCAGCAGGTATTTGAAAATATCTGGTTTTACATTCAATCCATGTTGGTTTTTGCGCGTGAGAGTATACAAGTACATCATGCCCTTTCGCTGCAAGATGGTTTGATTGCTCAATCTGGATTTGCGTACCGCCTGTCATGCCTGTAAACGGCAGTAAATATGCCACCCGCAGCCGGCTTTTGTTGAATATGCCGTCTGCTGTGTTTTGCAGATTATATTTTACCTGCTGCATGGAAAGCAATTGTTTCATACTTTCAATTTCTTGTGTATCATTATCGAGCAATGCCGTATTCAACCTCATGATGGGATCCGGATTTCCGGATATTTGCCATATATACTCACAACGTTTTTGCGTGTACGCCGCCCTCACCTCATCAATGCTTTTTTGTGGCACAGTAACACCTCCTACAGTTTTCCCTGCGCAATTTCTTCCTTTACTCTTTCCATCAGCTTCTCATATCGGACTTGCTGCTCGGCCTGATGGGCATAACAGATTGCACCCGCATGACGGCGGTAATATACCAGGGGTTCACAGATCTTGGCCATCTCCCCCCTCTCCAGCATTCTATACCAGAGATCGGTATCCTCGCAAAATTCAAACTCCTTCCGGTATCCACCCGCTTCTTCAAAGGCGATTTTCCGGAACAGCACAGTCGGGTGTGCAATGGGAGAATTCAGGTTTCTGAATTGCCGGCGGACTTCCTGCTTTGTGCCATAGCTGCAATAAAATGCTTCAATGGATTTTAACGCATCCGTAATCTCATCTGCTATGATTTTAATGCCGGTCGCCACCAGCACAAGTCCTGGATCACTCCCGATGCACCGGATTTGTTTCTCAATCCTTTTGGGCAGGCTGATATCATCGGCATCCTGTCTGGCGATATACATGCCGGATGCGTAAGAAATACCTTCATTCAACGCATCCACAATTCCCCGGTTTGATGCAAAGGTAATGATTTTCACGCGTTTATCCTTTATGGAGGACAGGATCCCGGAAGTACCGTCCGAAGAACCGTCATCGACAATAATAAACTCAAAATTCTGAAAGGTCTGATGCAATATGCTTTCTACCGCATGGAAAACATATTTTTCGCCGTTGAAAACCGGCATAACCACACTTACCAATGGCAAACAAAACACATCCTCTGGGATAGCAAAATAGGCACTTCACATCATACTATGAGACAGAATGGCAATTGTTTCTTTTCGATACAGATAACACATGGAGGTTCAAATGAGAATTCTGTACACAGCACTAAAGTATGATTATGGCATACGTGAAATGGGCTATAGCTATGAGTATGAGAATTTTTACAGCGCCTTGCTGTCCTTGGGACATGAAGTGCTGGAGTTCGATTTCATGAGTATACTGAGGCAAAATGGCAAAGCTGCAATGAACAGACTGCTTATCAGTACAGTTCACGAATTCAAACCACACATTCTATTCTGCTGCCTGTTCAGTGATCAATTCGATTATGAAACCTTTCGCTATATTTCCAGGGAAACGGATACCATCACGGTAAATTGGTTCAGCGATGATGTATGGAGATTTGAGACCTATTCCCGATATTGGTGCTGGTGCTTTGATTATATTGCAACAACCGATCACACAGCAATGGACAAATACAAATCCATTGGTTATTCAAATGCACTGCTTACCCAATTTGCCTGCAACATCCAAAAATTTGCCAAACTGGAACTTCCTAAAAAATATGAGGTGACTTTCGTTGGACAGCCTCATGGGAAAAGAGTCGATATGATCAATCATTTAATAGCAGAGGGAATCTCTGTCGCATGCTGGGGGAACAATTGGCCCAATGGCAAGTTGTCCCAGGAAGAGATGATCCGTGTTTTCAATCAAAGCAAAATCAATCTGAATTTCTGTGCAGCTTCTATGGAGATCAGCCACCAGCCGGTGTATCAAATGAAAGCGAGGATTTTTGAAATCCCGGGCTGCGGCGCATTTCTACTAACGGACCCCGCACCGGGACTGGAATGCTATTACACCATCGGACAGGAAATCGAATGCTTTTCCGATCTGCAGGATCTGGTCGATAAAGTCAAATACTATCTGGTTCACGATCAGGAAAGGGAGCATATCGCTTTACAGGGATATATCAGAACAAATACGCAGCATACCTTTGAAAAAAGATTTGAACATCTCCTGAGCTGCATCTCTGAAAGGGGTAAAAGCCGCTAAAGCTCACTACAGGCCTAATCCGGATACCACAGTCTGCACAAAGCAATCCGTGCTGAATGGATGGAAACCGCTTCCCGAGAGAAAATTCCTTATGTTCTGCCTGTAATTTTCGATCTCCCGCTGTTCCATGTGAATCAATTTGTCAACCAGCAGATCAACGGAAGCAAAGTCGCGGAGGTGTACAAACGTATTGCGCGGTATATGGGAAAAGATATCCGGAGCGCCATAGTAAACAGGGATAGTGCTGGATAAAAAGCTGTCGAATATTTTTTCAGAAATATACCCTTGCAGGGAGGTGTTCTCAATGCATAATGAGAATGTGTGATTCCGCAGCGCCTGATGCTTGTTTTCACACCGCCCCTGATAGCACTTGCCGCTCCATCCGTTGCCATACACATGGAAGTCAGGGATACAGGTTTCAAAATAATGGACATATTGTCTCCGAAGTGTATACATTTCACCGGGGTATTCGGATAGATGGTCACTTCCTATAAATGCAAGTAAAAACGGCCGGGCCCTTTTATCATCTTTTATTGTGATATCTTCCTCCTGGATGCTCTGAGGAAAGTTGAACTTAAAGTAATGGACGTGTTCAATCAGTACCTCTGCATAGGTGTAAGTTCTATAAAAGTCGGCCGCATAACCCTGCAAATTCTTTTTGGACCACATATCCGGCAGGATGGCTGGAGGCTCAAATAAGAATAAAAGCTTATCCTGCTTTTTGAAAAAAGCCCCTATGGTCTCATGTATCATTGCGTTGTAATTAAACATGATAAACTTGTCATACTCTTGTATAACACCGGTATCAAAGGTATGCAGCTCCACCCCCATGGACTTGAGCTGCTGTTGAAGCCGATAATATGGATATAAGCAATTATCCCTGTTGTAAACAGAGGCCGGATTGAATATTTCATCCCTGCAAAATGTACCATCGAACGGAAAAAGAGCAACCTTCATATGAACTCCAAACAGAAACGGGAAATTTAGTATTATTGTATGTATCTATAATGAAAAAATGAATCGGGATCACCGGTTTTTCATATGTATTGCATTCGGCAGCAGGTTTTTACATTAAATTCGGTGCTGCAGGTCTGCAGTCTCATAATAAAGAACAGGTTTGATTATGTGCGCATACAATGATATAGGCTTGCATCCTGTGTATTATGAAAAAATATGTACTATGAACAAAAAAGGGGATATAACATGTCGGAGGCGCTTGATTTACAGGGATGGTTTACAGAAGCAGATGGAAAATGGTATCACTCCGTCGCTTCCAGAATCACGGGTGGCAAGATCATAGAAATCGGAACCTGGAAGGGTCTAAGCACTTCATTCATAGGGAAAGTCTGCAATAAGAATCACAGTCCGTTATGGTGCGTTGATACCTGGCAGGGTACGGCAGATGACTTTAAGAAGGATTATTCCGGATTTCTGCAAAAAGAAGATGTATATTCTGTATTTACAAACAATATGCGGTTGCTTGGCATCGAGCTGACACCTGTCAGAATGGCATCCCTGGACGCGGTTGATTTATTTGACGACGCCTGTTTTGACTTTATTTTTTTAGATGCCTCCCATGACTATGAAAATGTAAAAAGAGATTTGGAAGCCTGGATGCCGAAGCTAAAGAAATATGGAATTTTCGGAGGACATGATTTTCATCTCCATCAAAGCTATTTCGGGCTCAGGAAGGCAGTACTCGAATTCACGGGAAAAGAGAAGCAGAAGCTGAATCTGGAGCCGGACTCGATATGGTATTTTGTGAAAGAATAACTATCCCGATTATGGAACTAAAATGTATAAATATAGTTTTTATTCAAATTTAAAGCAAGGTGAATAGAATTGGGGAGCATAAAGCTATGTGCTTCAAACAATACATATATATCCAGTAAGAATTCAACTGAAAATTACACAAGTTCCAGGTCTGTCTATGTAGGTATGACTTCCTCAGATGCAGTTTTTCGGGCATTACTCTATTTTGATCTGAGCACTATATCTGGCGATATACAGATTGAATCTGCTGTTCTTAAAATGTATTCCGTTCAGGGTAGTACCTGTGCAGATAAACTTAATCCCTATATGATTGAATCGAAATGGGACCCTGATAATGTTACATGGCACAATCAGCCCTCCATTCAACCATCTGTGCCGGGAAATGCCATTGAATTATCCACATCCGGATGGTACAGCTGGGATATTACCAGCATGGTTCAATTATGGCTGAGAGATAGCCAACGCAATTACGGCCTGATGATAAAATCCGGGGAGAATGAAGGAAATCTAAACATTCATCAGTTTCATTCCTCACAGACCTACATTTATAAAGATTACAAGCCTGTACTTGAGATCGGATACAGCCATAAGAGTACCGTTGTACTGGGCTCCCGGGATACTGCAAATATCATTGAAACGATATTTGCATGCGAAAGAAGCAAGTACACTGCGTGGCAGAATACTTCCGTTTATTCCTTGTATACCTTTTTCGTACAGAACAAAGGTCCATATCCTGCTTGTATCAGAGTTCAGATCAGCCCCGACAAGGCGGCTGTCTTTGATGAAGCAGCAGAATACGAGGTTGATTCGGGAAATGTTCAGGCTATTGTACCGCAGCGTTTTGGTTTCTATACCAGATTAGCCTGCAAAGCAGGCTGTTCTACATTGAGGGTGTGGTTTCAGGCACAGATATAAATGAAAATTCTTTAGCCGCACAGCCTGCAAGTTCCAAAGGAAACACAGGATCTCAGCAACTCGCAGATGTTTTTATATTCGCTTTTTGTTATCCCGTATTTTTCGAGAACATTCTGAGCCGGTATCCTGGGTATAAAGGTCATATCTCCGCAGCAGTTGGGCCTGGCTTTATCCGGTAAAGCATCGTATTTTTCGCCGAAATCCCTGTAGGTTGCGTCAATCCCATTAATCTTGAATATCTTGGTTTCGCAAATTGCACTATACACGTCTAATTCCAGTTTCATAATAAGCACTCCTTTTTCATATTATTTTTTAACTTATTTATATTGAAACCACTTCGTTATTTATTTGACAATGTAATTTTACTGCACTCCAAATCTTGCGGCAATAACATTTTATTAGCCAATGAATACACCATGAATCAGCTCCTATTAATAGATAAGGTTTGATTCTGTAAGAATATGTTATCCTGCAAATGACAACTTACGAGGGTTTCAGATAAGACCTGGTCCAACTTGTTCGGATTATATCAAGTCATGAACGCATGCATGTCGCAGACATTAAAAAGCAACCCCGTGAAAGGTTGCTTTCACGGGGTTGCTTTCAGATAGCTGCTCTTTCACACCAATTTGCACTGGCGGCTTACGCGGTAAGCTTTCCACGGTTGCCCGCAGAAATGGTGCGGCAGCAATAGCACTCTATCCTTCAGATATATTCTATCAAATCCATGAGTCTTTTGGCACTCCTCAATTTCCTTACCACGCTCAATCTTGCAGCCTGAGCTCTTTCATTTGAAGGTATGCCCCCTTCTTCCGTCCTTTTCATAATCTCTTCAATTTCAGCTTTCAGCTTCACCATCTGGTTCTCCTGATAGCTGCTGAATATGTCCAGACCCAGAATCCTGTTGGTGAATATGACGCCCTCCTCAGTTCTGGTAACCGTTATCTTAATTTTTGATGAACCATAATCGATCAGTCTTCTGGCCAGATTGAGACTTCCGAGTCTGTCAATATCCATTGCCGTCCCGCAGCGTGTACAAATAAAGAGGTCCCTGCCGAGCCTGTTGCTCTTTGAGTGGAAACCACATTCCACACAGGTATAAAAGATTCCTACGGAGCTTACCTTCACAGGCTTCGGCAGGCATTTCCACGGCAGCTTGTAATCCAACAGCCGGATCAACTGGTTATAATCCCTCTGCCGGTATACAGGCTGGATCCCTTTCTGTTCGTTTTCCATCCACCCCAGTCTGTCGCTTCGTCCGGGAAGGTTTTGTACAATTACCTGAGCCTTGTGAAGATAAGCCTGATCCGCAATGAATCTGGAGGCTTCATGAAGTTCGTTGACTGATATCCCGATAAAGCCGGGGGCAAGGCCGGGTGGCATTCCTGCAGCATTCCGACTGCTTAACGCACTGTTGTCCGCACCGGGTTTTCGGCTCCATCCTGCAGAAGATACCGGACCCTGTGCCAGTATTTCTCCCTTTTCATCAACCACGGTATAATTCAACCTGCTTTTTATTCCCCTTGAAACGCCCATAAAGGTTGAGGTTTTGATATCCTCCACTTCTCCCGTTTCAATGGAAACTGCCAGATAATATTCGCCCTGCCTTTCAAACAACCTTGCAGTCCTGAAGTTTTCCGGCGTATCGGCAGCCTCCTTCAAGATCTTTTCCTGCCATTTTCCGAATTCCAGCGGAACGAGGATAAAGGCTTCTCTCCTGCCCGTCCTTCCCAATATGTTGCTGTCCTTGTGGATATGCACCAGTCTCCCGCCATATCCGGAAACCCCGGATATCGATCTGGTATGAGTTCCATTCAGAAGATAAAGCTTTGCATAATACTTGTCCTTTGCTTTGTCATACAGCAGGCAGTAGCTCCTTTTCGTATCATACCGGCAGAAATAGAGCGGCCTGCATGGGAGAGCCTGCCCCAGGAGATTGTTTCCCGATCTGAGGCAATTTTCCACTGCAATGCCAAATTCAAGCTTCAGTGAATCCTTGAAGGGCTGTACATCAAAGCGGTTCAATTCCCGGCTGATATCACTGTCAATCCATTTCGACAGTGCCATTGCATTGTTGCGGCCCTCTTTCCCTCTGTACTTTTCCGTCATTGCCGACAGCTCGGAGGCACCTTTGGCAAACAGGAAACCCAATGCCTTATTATAATCAAGCAATGCCTTGTCAATAATCTCTTTTTTGGCTTTACCCGGCTTATGAAGTTTCAGGACCACTGTCCGCAAGCCCATACCTCAGAACCCTTCTCCGATTTTATTCTTTCGGTTCTATTCTTTCGGTTCTATTCTCTCGGTTTTATTCTCTCGGTTTTATTCACCGTCTGATATTCCTTGCTTCTTTTGTCCGGTGGAACCGAACACAAATCTATAAATAATTAATGGTACTCCAGGCTAACCTGTTTCCCTGATTTTCTAAGGTATATTACAATTTCTTCTACGAGTTTGAGCTTCAATCCAAGGTTCAACGGGAATTCCGGATTCTGATGCGCCGGATTCATTGCCCTGCCGACAATGAAATGAATGTTCGTGCTCTCTTCCAGAAGAATCTTTGCGAGCCGGGAGGCTCCATCCTTTTTACTGAGGTTCAAAAAATCCTGCATGTTGCTTTCAGAGGATTCAAAAGCTTTTATATATTCCAACGTCTTTTGTAAAGTCAGTATTCCTTCCGTTGAGAGGTCTATTCCTTCAATCTCTGCAGTCGGAGGTACACTTGGATTGTAATAGTCAAAATTCGTCCTGATTTTCCGTTCCAATACTCTTGCTACGATTTGTGAGGTAGTACCTCCGCAAACCACCTTTTTTCCGGGTAAAGCCGCAAAATCCAAAATAATACTGCGATCCTGCTCCGCATCGGCAGGTGGTCCCACCATGACGCTCAGCTTTACCGGTTTACGTATGTTGACGGTCACCACGGTGGTGTCGTCACCCGGTTCGTTTGCGTATAGATTGTCACATACGGAAAGCAATAGTTTTGTAATCGTTTTAGCCGACATATCCTCCTTGTAAGTCCGTTGGATGTATTCGGAAACATTCTCCCACTGCCACCCTAGATTCAAGGTTTGGCCTATTCCTGCATGGATGACCCCGTCGCTTGCCATAATGAATATGTCCTCCGGAGCAACGGTAAATCTGCTTTCCTTGATTGTTTTGCCGTTGATGTCCCTGACCGTCGTATCCAATTTACAGGGTTTTCTCTTCCTGAGCCTGAATACCGTCGGGTTATCAAACTCAGCCAGGTATCCTTCCCCGGAATTGAAAATCTGCAAAATGGAAAAGGTGGAATATGCTATCCCTCTCTCGTGACATACCGGAAGGGTTTCTGCAATCGTTTCAACTGCTTCATCGATATTGGACCCGTTTGCCATCATGGTACCGATTATTTTTGCAGTGAGGGTAGCAAGGATATTGGCTTTCACACCGCTTCCCAGGCCATCTGCCAACACTACCACCACGGAGTTGTCATTCCGGATGATCTCCACTTTATCCCCGCAGAGCTCTTCATTCTTCTTGCTCAAGCTTTCAAAAGCAGCATCTATATAGAAGCCCACTATTCATCACCCATTTCCGACATGATTGATTTTTTGAGTTTTGTCAGTGCGACCTTGGTTTCTGCCGTTGTTTCTCCCAGAAGGCTTGCAATCTCCTGTGCAACCCTCATTTGCTTTTCTATGACCTTCTGCGCCAGATCCACATTCTTTTCCCGCGTACTGTGAAGCTGCCGGATGATTTTTTCTTCATCCGATATATCCTGGATGATCACCACTACGATATTCTGTTCCAGTGCAATAATAATAGACTGTTTCACCGTCATGTCGTACTTTTCATAATGATATTTCTTATCATATACATTTTCTTTACTGTCAATGACTTCTTGAAAATCTCCACACTCCAGCACTTCGAATATGCTCTTGCCGACAAGGCTCATCGTGTCTGAACCAAAAAACTTGTGAGCCGAACGGTTGGCTTCCTGTATGAAGAGCTTGTCGTCAAGGGCGAAAATAGCATTGGGCGTAGTATTGATGATCAGGTTGGATATGGATTCAGCCCTTTCACGCATATACGGCAGGCACATATGAAGCTGGGCCCTGTTGTTGTAGACGGCAACCGCCTTATCCCTGCAGCTGGAATACCCGCATGCACCGCAATTCAATTCCTTGTCTCTTGTAAACTTTCCGATGCTGTTCAGTATACCCTGGATAGCCGCTTCAGATGGAACCTCAGCTTTCCTCGGACTTTCATAAAAGGTCTTCCTCAGATCAACCTTCACATCTTCCGTATTCAATAGCTTTTCTTCTCTAAGCCCGCGTTTCACATAGCTGATCAAACGAGCTCTGGCCTCGAGGAAGCCACCCTTGATCTGCTTTATGCAGGGACCGCCGATACAGCCACCCGAGCAACTGTTCATTTCAATAAAGTAGTTCTGCAGCTCGCCATCTCTGATCGAATCCAAAACTTTCATACACCGGTCGACACCATCGACGCTGATACACTGATAATTCCTGCTGCTGCGTTCCTCCATCGTTTTCAGTATTCCACCGGGCACGGGGTATATCCTGGCTTTCAGTTCCCTTGCTCCCTTGATCTCTTCGGAAAGATCCGTATCAGGACCGATTCCTTCTTCGGCGAACCACTCCTCCAGTTCTTCAAAGGTAATGACAGCATCAATCACTCCGCTATTTTGGAGTTCCCTTCGCTCATCCTTCTTGGAAAGACATGGTCCGATAAAAACTACACGGATTCTTGGTCCATAGGTCTCACGCAGCATTTTACCATGTGCCACCATGGGAGAAACCACAGGAGCCAGCTGTTCAATAAGTTCAGGGTAATATTTTCTTGCCAGAAGCGTAATCGAAGGACATGCCGTGGTAATGATATTCTTCATTTTATGCTCAAGAATCAGCCTGTCATACTGTTTTGAAACCTGTACGGCGCCGACTGCAGTTTCTTCAATAAATGTAAAACCCAGCCTTTTTAAAGCTGCATAAAACCAATTTTCATTGGCATACTCAAACGCTGATATAAAGGAAGGTGCAAGGCTTACATAGACCTTTTCCTTTTTCCTGAAAAAGCCCTTCACCGCATCTATTTCACTCTGAACCGACTTTGCATTCTGCGGACAGATGGTCAGACAATTACCGCAGTACATGCAATCCTCCTCCACGATCCGCGCCTGGTCATTCACAAAAGCAATTGCCTTTACGGGGCAGCTCCTGATGCACTTATAGCAATTTTTGCAGTTGGCTTCCTTGAACTGTATAATACTCATAGGCAAACCTTCTTACATATATATTCTTCAAATTTTACCGAAGCATTGCTGATCGTCAGATCCTCGACAAACTCGTCATCCACCTTGACAGAAACCCCTTTTGTACAGCGTCCGAGACAGAAAGATGCTGATAGCTCGACCTTTTCTTCCAGCTTATACTTTTTTATAAGTTCCTGAAATATCTGGATGATCTGGTAGGAGCCCTTCAAATGGCAGGAACTTCCGACACATATACTGACCTTGACCATCTTTAATTCCTCCGTAACTCTGCGAAGCAATACTTCGTTAATATTTTCACAACATTATTGTAATCCATTGATAATTTTTAGTCAATGTTTGCATCTGCCACATGTGCATTCTTATTCCATCTATATGGCGGAAACCCGGCGTGTTTTCGTCCTGTTTTCCTCTGCAACAGGGTGCTTGGATTTGTATAGCAGCTGCCAGTTGTTATCATTCTTCACCTTTGAAGGTTTTATGTGATTTTTATCCCTCTCCAGATAATCCTGGTAGCTCATGTCTTTGCAGGGGTACCCTGCGCCTTGTTCCCCGGAATCCTCAAAAAGCATCACATCCGCAAACAGGCAGAACGCCCTTTCGCTATTTTCCGTCAAATCCTTCCCACTTACAGTTTTACAGTAATCACAATATTCACAGTTCGTCATAGCACGCACTCCTTTTCTGAATGAACTATATTATAAATTTCTTCATTACTACCTTTTCGAAAAAGCTTCTTACGGTCTCACTTGACAAGGTTACGATTTCGCCGTCCTCCACCCTGGCAGATACCGCATTTGTACAATTCCCGAGACATAGGGCTGCCTTGATTACCACTTTCTCCTCCAGATTCTTTTCAGCAATGAGCTGCTGGAGCTGGTTGATGATATTATAGGAACCTTTACTATGGCAGGCGCTACCGACACAAACATAGATATTCAACACTTCAGCCACCCCCTAATGTTCTCTTGTGTGAAGCAGCGCATGGTTCTTCCTTAAAATGCCGTTGTACAGAGCGATAATGGCGGGATTTTCCTCAGATCTCTTAATGGCGGAAGCGCTGTCCGCATGATAGATTCCTTTTGTCCTTTGAACCCTGTACTGCAGAGATTGCGGCAATGGCTGGCCTGCACCGCCGATGCACCCGCCGGGACATGCCATGATTTCAACAAAATCAAATTTCTTCTCTCCCAGTAAAATGGATTTCAGAAGATTGTCTGCATTTTTCAGGCCATGAGCCACCGCTATCCTGATCGTTTTTCCGTTCAAATCCACTTCTGCTTCCTTTACGCCCTTCATGCCCCTGACTCCGACAAAGGCAAGATTCTTCAGGCTTGCCGACGATTTGTCCGTATAACAATGCCGCAGCACAGCCTCCGCCACACCGCCGCTTACTCCGAATATAATCCCGGCGCCGCTTGCCAGGCCGAACGGCATGTCCAATGCCTCATCCTCCAGTTCACTGAACACGATCCCATGTTCCTTGATCATCATAGCCAGTTCCTGCGTAGTAATGACCATATCCACGTCATACTCGCCATTATGAAGGTTCTCCGGCCTCACAGCCTCGGACTTTTTCGCCGTACAAGGCATGATGGCAATCACAACATTCTGTTTTCCGTCCGCTTCGCTGAGTTTCTTAAACTGTTCCTTAATCACTACGCCGAACATCTGCTGTGGGGAACGGCACGAGGAAATGTCCCCGTTCAGCTCCGGGTATTTTTGCTCGGCAAATTTAACCCATGCAGGGCAGCAGGAAGTGAAAAGCGGGTACTGACTTCCCGACTCCAGATGCTTTTTAAACTCTTCACTTTCTTCTATGACGGTCAAATCCGCAGCAAGAGCGGTATCATAGACCTGGTCAAAGCCAATTTTCCTTAAAGCTGCTACAATCCTGCCCATAGTAACTTCACCGGCTTTCATACCGAATTCTTCACCAAGAGCAACCCTGACTGCCGGTGCAATTTGTGCAATGACCCGTTTGTTAGTTGCATGAAGCGCTTCCCAGGCCCTGTCTATGTCCTTCTTGATTACGAGTGCGCCTGTCGGGCAAACCGTTCTGCATTGTCCGCAGCTAACACAGTCAACATCCTTCAGTAGTTTGTTGAATGCCGTCGTCACCTGTATTTTCGAGCCTCTGTATGCGAAACCCAGAACACCCACACCCTGAACCTCTTCGCACATCCTGACGCAGTCTCCGCACAGAATGCATTTATTTGGGTTCCTGACAATGGATACACTGCTGTCATCTACGA
Source organism: Hungateiclostridiaceae bacterium UBA1305 (assembly GCA_002307275.1). Taxonomy (GTDB): domain Bacteria; phylum Bacillota; class Clostridia; order Acetivibrionales; family DTU013; genus UBA1305. The sequence continues at coordinate 19,858 of DBTX01000014.1, read as the reverse complement.
TAAGTTCCTTCTTTTCTTCCTCGAACCTCACCTTCTTCACACCAACACGGATCGCCAGTTCCTGCAGCTTGCATCTTCCATTCTTCTCGCAGACCGTGCAGTCCCTGTCGTGGTTTGCCAGAATCAGCTCTATAATCATCTTCCTGTGCTTCTTCAGCTTTGCCGTATTCGTATAAACCTCGAGCCCTTCCTTCGGCAGTGTGGAGCACGAGGCAACGGTTCCTCCCCATTTATCCTCCACCATGCACATTCTGCAGGCTCCATAAGCACTTAGCTCCGAGTGGTAACAGAAGGTCGGCAGGTCTATGCCGCATTTCCGGATGACCTCCAGCAGGTTTTTCTCATCATTAAATTCCACTTTTTGTCCATCAATCAACATGTTTCCCATAGCTTTATACCTCCTCTATCGCAGAAAACGGACAGGCTTCGATACATGCGCCGCATTTGATGCACATTTCCTGCCTGATCACATAAGGCTGCTTCACTTTTCCTTCAATCGCTCCCACCGGGCACACCTTCGTACATTTGCTGCAGCCCTTGCAGAGGCTTTCCCTGATTACAACCGAGTTCAATGCCTTACAGGTGTGCGTCGGGCACTTTTTATCCACTACATGGGCCAGGTATTCCTCCCGGAAATATTTCAGCGTACTGATCACAGGACTGGCCGCACTCTTGCCCAGGCCGCATAACGCCGTGCTGCTGATCGTGTCCGCCAGTTCCTCCAGCATGTCCAGGTCATCCATTTTCCCTTTCCCGGTAACGATCCGCTCGAGAATTGCCAGCATCCGTTTCGTCCCTTCACGGCACGGAACACATTTGCCACAGGACTCACTCTGCGTAAAATTCATGAAATACCTTGCCACTTCAACCATACAGGTGTCCTCATCCATTACGACAAGTCCTCCTGAACCGATCATGGCGCCCACCTTCTTCAATGAATCAAAATCAAGAGGAAGGTCAAGGTGTTCAGTCGTGAGGCATCCCCCGGAAGGTCCGCCGATCTGGACGGCTTTGAACTTCTTCCCGTCCCTGATCCCGCCGCCGATATCAAAGATGATTTCCCTCAGGGGCGTTCCCATCGGCACTTCGATCAAGCCGGTGTTGTTCACATTCCCCGTCAGTGCAAACGCTTTCGTTCCAGGACTTTTCTCCGGACCTATGGATTTATACCAGTCACTCCCGTTTTTCAGGATCAACGGCACATTTGCAAAGGTTTCAACATTATTCAATACGGTGGGCTTTCCCCAAAGTCCCTTTTCAACAGTCCTTGGCGGTTTTACCCTTGGCATTCCGCGTTCTCCTTCTATGGATGCGGTCAGAGCACTTCCTTCTCCGCAGACAAAAGCACCTGCCCCCCTATTGATCCTGATATTGAAGGAGAAGCCCAGATTCATGATGTTATCGCCCAGCAAGCCATACTTTCCTGCGTCTTCGATCGCGATCCTCAGCCGTTCAACCGCAAGTGGATATTCCGCCCTTACATAGATGTACCCTTCGGTACTTTTTGTCGCATACCCGGCGATCAGCATACCTTCTATTACGCGATGGGGATCGCCCTCCATGACGCTTCTGTCCATGAATGCACCGGGATCTCCCTCATCTCCATTGCATACCACATATTTAATCTCGCTTGACTGTGCCAGCACCTGCTGCCACTTTCTTCCGGTAGGATAGCCTCCGCCCCCTCTGCCTCTAAGGTTCGATTCCAGCACAGTTTTACATACCTGTTCAGGTGTTTGCATGGACAATACTTCCACAAATGTCCGATATCCGCCTTTGGCGACATATTCCCGCAGCGATTCCGCATCAATACTCCCGCAGTGGTCCAGCACCATCCTGGTCTGCTTCCTGTAAAAAGGAATCGCATCGCGCGTTGCATAGGATTTACCTTCAAAGCTGTACAGCAAGCGCTCTACCGGCTCGTTCCCTATCAAAGTCCTTTCAACAATTTCTTCACAGTCGTCTATGGAAACTTTCACGTACAAATAATTGAACGGTTCTATTTTGATCAAGGGTCCCATTTCACAGAAGCCATGGCATCCGCTCTTTTTAACGCCTATAGCTTCGTCGCAGCTCTCGGCTTTGCGGGCGCCCTGACATCCCATAATTCCTTCTTCCCCATTTTCTTCCTGAAGTTCAAGGTCAACCAGAAGTCCTTTTTCCTCTACCATTGCCTTGATTTTATCGTATATTTCAAGGGAGCCGCCTGCTACACATCCGGTTCCTGCACAGATCAGCACCTTTTTCTTCTGTTGGTCCAAAAGCTCCGAAACAACCATCGAGAATTCTTCAAATTCTTTTCTGTTATTCATTTTCATCATCCGAATTCTCCTTTCTGATTTGCCTGATTACCGCAATCGCCGACTCAGGTGCCATCTTAGGATAAACCTTGTCGTTTATGGTAATTACAGGAGCCAACCCACAGGCCCCCAGGCATGAAACCGTTTCCAGCGTGAACAGCATATCTGGTGTGGAATGCTTTTTCTCATTCAGTCCCAATTCTTTTCTTAAGGCATTCAGGATCGGGATGGACTTTCTTACATGACAAGCTGTGCCGTCACAAATCCTGATGATGAATTTCCCCTTGGGCTCAAGAGAAAAGTTTTCGTAAAAGGTTGCTACGCTGAATATTTTGGATGGAGTGACCTCCATTTTCTTTGATATATATTCAAGCACATCTTCAGGCAAATACTTGTACTCGCTCTGGATTTCCTGAAGCACTGCGATCAGCGCGGATTTCTTGTTCTGATATTTATCCAGGATGGAGTCAATCCTCGAATATCTGTTATTTTCGTCCATTCAAATCACCTCTTCTATATTTGCAAATGTTCTTTGTATATTGTATACATTGTACATTCTATCAATCAATTATCAATGCAATTGTAGTGCATCCAGTATTTCGCCACAACGAAAAAAATACCAGGTACAAAATGTACCTGGCACGGTTTATATTATTAGATACGGTTTGAAGGAATGTTTTTCGTTCTATAAGTCAAAAAAGGCTCCGTTTATAACAACCCCTAAAGGAACGATTCTACGGTTGAAAGAAACCGACTTTCCGCAGCAGTCCGAATATACGGACGGTACCTCGTCGATTCGGAAGAACGTACCATTGCGAATCGTGGATAAATCACACCAATTATCCAGCCGCAATATTCCGGCAGGCAGTTTTGTTATTCCATGGATGATATCTTCGAGTGGCATCGATACTGCAAGCATTTTAGATAAGGTCGTCGCCATATCATGAACAAAATTGTGACGGGAGAGGGCATGAAGATCCGTACTGATGCAGATTTTGGGCAGGCCCTGCATGACAGCCTTCCTGCATACATCAAAAGAGAAGCTTCCGCCTCCATGACCGACGTCCAGAATAATACCCCGTTCTATCAGTCTTTTCATCGCTGTGGATGGTGTACCATCCTCCATCCACGCATCTCCTGATCCGTTAAAGCAGTGTGTTAAAATGTCGCCTTTCTTCATAAAAGGTTCGATCTCCGATAAATAAGGAGGATTTCCCCCGATATGAACCATAAGGGGCAGGTCTGCGATTCGGGCAGCCTTACTGGCTATACGCAAGGGTTCCAGACCTTCATGACGAATTACACCGCTGGCGATGCGCACCTTGACACCACAGATAATATCCCTGTTTGCTTCAATCGTTCTCACAGTATTTTCCGCACTCAGATATTCCATTGCATTGTATTCATGATTAAAGATAATACCGATTGGACTAATGCAAAGAAAAAGCTTAATATTTGTTTTAATCGTTGGCTCCACATATTTTCGGAAACCGGCAATTGTAAAATCACCCGTTGTTCCCGCATCCGCCACCATGCATACCCCGGTCTTGTAGCCGATCTCATCGGCATTGATGCCAAACATGCCAAAGCCGTCGTTTATATGCGTGTGCAGGTCAATCCATCCCGGTGTTAGATAAATCTTCGTTGAATAATCAGAAGTATCTGATTTATCAGCATGATACCTGTCACCCTCTTTTCTCACTACACCATATTCAAAGCAATTATTCTCCGCATTATATATTTTAACGGATGTTCCATTATTCATATCACTCTGCTCCCTGCCGAAGCACTCCACCCTCATTTCTTGATTTCTGCTACTTTTATCTTTTGCGGCCCGCTTCCAATTCCTTCAAATGGTCCTGCCGTCATCCTGCCTGCAGGGCGGGAATTACCAAAGAAATCATTTTCAATGCATAAAGGTGTTCCATCAGGGTTTTCAAAAAGTACTTCCGGTTCAAAAGCCATGCCCAGGAAGTCGGTGGTAATGGTTACAGTATTCACTTCTGCCAGTCTGTTGCCAAAATCAAAGGCTAAATAAACACCGTCGGCTTCCGCCTCCAGCTTTACCTGAGGTTTCATTTCTTGATATGCTGCGGAATCAGTCTCCTGTTTGTATGGTTTTGCATCGCTAAAATAAAGATTGGAACCACAGTACATGGGAAGGCGCACCTCCGCAAACTGCACAACGGAGAACAGATCTTTATACCAGTTTTCATTCTCAGAAGGACATTCGTTATAAATTTCAAGCCCTTTTGGAACGCTGCCGTCTTCCCTGATAATCATTCCCGGATGAATCCAATTGTTTACATCTATGTTCTTTTCCTGTTCCTCATTCTCAGGCTGGGTACCGGTAAAGATGTTATTATAATACCTGTTGTCGCCCCCAAGAATGGTCATAAGGCCATGGACGCCGGTTTCATGAGCATAATGGTAAGGCGTAAAGCGATTCGTCACTCTTGCCCATGATATAAATCCGCTGAACAGGTTATGAACATACGCGCCTCCCTGCGATAAATCCAGAATGTTCTTCATGGAAAGCATGATGTTGTTGTCAACCATATAAGGGCCGTGGCTTACCTCCACGAATAAGTCCGCAGTATCATTATCATATAGCAGATTACCGGAAATTCTCGTGCCCTGAGCCTGCCAGTCCATCCACAGACCGCGGTCGCAGTTATGGATGTGGTTGTTGCGGATCTGGCAGTCCAGAGCGGCATGCAGTTTGATTCCCGCGACTTCCGCTCCGTTAAACATTCTTTTATGGTGGACATTGTAAATGTGATTATTGTAAATCTGACTGAATACTGCTCCCAGGTGTCCGCATATGCCAGTTTGTTCACAGTCATGAATGATATTGCTGCGGACAATATGAGAGCCAATGTTTTCTTTATCCCACCCTATGTGTATTGCATTGAAGATCACATCCCGCTCACGCTGGGCACCCTGTTTTGTTCCGATGGTTGTCCACTCGTTATGCCCGGTGGTGATTTCTTTACCGAGACTTATGCCTGAATTCTTGGCATTACTGATTTCATTGTTTTCAATAATCCAGCCTTTACTCCAATGGGGGCCGATCAGGCCTTCCTGCAGTGCTGTGGGAGGCGCCCAGTTGGGTGCCGCAATGGTTAAATGGAAGCCCCGGACCGTAATATAGTTGATTCCGGTTTTTTCTGGCCAGAAGCAGAATTTGCGTACATTGATATCTATTGTATTTTTAGAAGGTTCAAACTCACCAAAGTTTGCATGGATGGTTGTATTTTCGTTATCAGTTTCACAGTACCAGTTATGCAAAGACCATTCAGGCTCTCTGGCCTCCGTGAAAGGAATCGGACTCATCACTTCCTCAAGTGACACTGCTTCAAACATGGATTTCCCGTTTATATAAACCTCTCCGAGGTGAAATATACGTTCGCGTTTGCTGAACCAATCGCCCCAGACAATCTCTTTGTAAGGGTTGAAACCTCCGAAAAAGGCATTTGGAATAACAGCCTTATATACGCTTCCTTTTACTTTTATCCAATCTGTAATTTTCTCTCCGCCGGAGATGACGACTTTTTCGCCGGATGCAGCTTCATAAGTGATCCGTTCGTTGTCATTGATCCCTCCATTTACTGGATTGACGTACTCACGATAAATCCCCTCATGAACGGTAATAATGTCGCCGGCTTTCGCCAGATCCGCAGCTCGCTGGATGTTCCTGAAAGGCCTTGTTGATGAGCCTGCCCAGGTATCGCATCCGCTGATCGAAACATGAAAATGGTTTCCCACAATAATATCCTCCCTCTCTATTCCTCCTGCAGCATGGTCCAGTTCAAAGCATCCTTTGAATGTAAAAGTCCGAAGGTTGTAATATTTTTTGCATCCTCGCCCATCAGAATCATGAGCCACCGGTCCTCTTCCTTCCAGACGTATGGCGCCCCGTATCTCGTTGTAAGCCACTTTTGCGATTCAATACTGATCTTCCCTTTCAATTCCCAGGTATATAAATCATCCGATATTGCATATGCAAGATGCTGCTCCTTCAATCCTTCGCTGTAGATCATAATCCATTGGTCATTTTGACGTAAAACCACTACGTTTTCAGCCCCATCCGGTGCATCCCCGCCAACTCCAATCAGCGGCTCGTTCACAGAAATAATTTCCCATTTTTTTAATTCGACATCCTTTGTTACTGCATGACCGATCAGATTCGTAGGTCCGGAATAATGAACATAATCAGATCCTACAAAATAGCAGTGTAAGGTGTCCCCATCCAAAACGAAGGTGGGGTCTATCGTCCTTTGCGCCTGATTCCAAGGCAGATTCACCGCTTCTTCCATAAAGAATTCCGGTTTCGACCATGTAATCAGATCGTCAGATTGGCTGAAGCAAAGCTTTGTCGGCTTTTCAGGATACGCCTGGTAGGGAAGAATGTATCTTCCTCCCCAGAATATCAAATCGCCCGGAGAAGCAAATCCTTTCGGCGAAATATCCCTGTCATTTTCAAAGGTGATAAAGTCCTTGGTGAAAACCTGGCCTATCGACCAGTTTTCCGGCTTACTCCAGTCTTTATTCGAATAACGTGAATAGAACAGATGATATCCGTCTTTTGTCTTGTACACGAAAGGATCACGAAGGTTATCGTCTCTTTTCCATACCGGATTTTTTAATAAGTTCAAATGAAGCATGTTCGTACCTCTTCTCTTAAAATATTATCACTTTCTGTGTTTACCTTGATTCTTATCACCATCGAGGTCGCATGTATTATGGATAAGAGCAGAGAATGCTGCATCCTCCGCTCTTATCTGTGTACTATCCAGTTTTATTATACAGTATTATTTGTTATAGCGGTCATAAGCAGCCTGCTCTACTGCTAAAACTTCATCGATTCCCATGGCCTTGATCTTATTGACGAAAGCATCAAAGTTCGCTATCGGTTCTTTGCCCATGATGAATTTATCGACCATTTCGTCCTTATACGTCTGAATTTCCGTATATTTGTTATTGATAATGTCTCTCTCATCCCCTGTGAATGAAAGTGCAGGAATGGTAGGCTTTATATATTGTTCCATGTCATTTCTGTATTGAACATATTTATCATCCAGCAGGGCGTTTTCATAGCCGACATCCTGAGCGTATGCCCATTCTCTGTGGCCAAAAACATTGAGCATCGAAAGGATGGACCTTCCCTGAGAATCCTTTGTTATAGCTTCAGTATACTGAGGCTTGCCATCTACCATGTTATAAGTCTGTCCCTCAAGTCCGAAATTCATTAACAGGCTTCCATCCTCACTGTAAAAATAATCAAAAAGCTTAACAATTTCGTCTTTATACTTGGATTTGGCACTGATTGCGGTAAATCCTCTGACCGGCTGCATCTGGCTGGTAGTCATCCGGTTGCCCGACGGTCCTTTCGGTGGGGCAACTACAGCCATGCTTGCGGTTGAATTTGGATTTGCAGCCTTTATCATGCCTCCCAGTGAATATGCACGTGCAGTAGTATCCTGGCAGGCGCCTGAAACTTCATTTGTTATTCTTGAAAGCCAAACCTTTGTATCATTCGTTGCATATTCGGGATCTATCAAACCTTCATTGTAAAGCTTGTTGATATAAGTAAGAGCATCTTTAAATCTGGAATCGGTATAAGCATACTTGACTGTATTATCTTCTATGAAGTATTGCTCATTTGCCTCAAATCCACTGATTCCATAGGCTTCCATAAATGACAGGACGCCTGCCTTTGTATTCCTGGTGGTATAAGGAATCTCATCCTGTTTCCCATTCCCATTGGGATCTTTTTCCTTGAATGCCTTCAACATGCTATACCAGTCATCCAGCGTTTCAGGTGTGCTGAGATTGAGCTTCTGCAGCCAATCTTCACGAACCATCCATACCTTGAAGGTCTTTACAGCGCCAAGGAAGGGGAGGAAATAGTCTTTGCCGTCACTGGACTTTAAAGACTTGATGATGTCAGGATTGCCAGTTAGAATTTTCTTTAAGTTCGGAGCGTTTTGGTCAATCTGTTCGTCCAGCGGTTCAAAAATTCCCTGTTCCGCCACCTTGAACATATCGTCCCGGTAGGGGCTGACGACAACATCCGGAATACTGCCTGAAGCAATGATCACGTTGAACTTCTCACGGAATTGGTCTTCTGTTGTCGGTCCCGGAATGAAATCAAACGAGACATTGGTTCTTTTGGTGATTTCCTGGATAATGGGTAAATCCGTGCTGATTGCCTGATCAGCGGAATCCTGCAGGAACATGCTGATTGTAATGGGCGTTTCAGCTATCTTTCCACTGGTTTCTGCTGTTTGTGCAGGTTGGCCTGCTGTCTGGGCAGGCTGACTTGAAGCCTGGGCAGCCTCATCTGTTTTTGCGCCGCATCCAGCTAATGCGGATATAACCAGTACCGCTGATAACGCTGCTGATACTGCCCCTTTCCATTTTAACCTGATCATAAAAATCCTCCTTGTTTTGTATAGTATTACTGAAATGCATTTATATAAACTCCCTCCTGCAAAAAGCAGTGGAGAATTATAACGCGGGATCTGAGGCTTACCCTTTTACAGAACCTATCATGACACCTTTAATAAAGTATTTCTGCACAAACGGGTAGACAAGCATAATAGGAATCGTTGCGACCATAATTGTGGCATATTTAATGGATTCGCTAACCTGGTCCGCGCCATTTGCCATATCGATTGCCAAATCGTTCGTCTGATTTTGAATAACAATGTCCCTGAGAATAATCTGTATAGGAACCAGTTTCCGGTCGCGAAGATATAGCATGGCAGGAAAGTAGCTGTTCCATTGGTATACTGCATAGAATAAACCGATCGTAACCAGTCCCGGTATTGCAAGAGGCAGGATGATGATAAGCAGTGTCTGCAGGTGGTTACACCCGTCAAGGGCTGCCGATTCTTCCATTTCAACCGGTATTTGTTCAAAAAAGTTTTTGAGAATGATCAAATTAAACGAGGATACCGCAGTGGGCAGCAATATCGCCCATACCGTATTATAAAGGCCCAACCCCCTTACAACCAGAAAGGTCGGTATCATACCGGCACTAAAAAGCATGGCTATTACAACGACTTTTGTGAGAAAATCCCTTCCCGGAAAGTGCTTCCGTGATAAAGGATATGCCCCAAGAGTACTCATCAGCAGGCTTATCGCAGTCCCTGCAACCGTATAAGTAACCGTATTGAGATAGGACCTGCCGATCATTGGATAAGCAAGTACTCTCTTGTAGGCTTCCAGATTAAAGCCCATGGGAATAATTCCAACCTTCCCCTGCGCCAAAAATGCGTAGCTGCTCAGTGATGCCGCCAATACATAGAGTACCGGATATAAAGCGACAATCATACAAATGGTGAGTATCGTATAGTTCATACATTGAAATAATATCCGTCCTTTTGTTTCCTTCATGATTCTGCCCAAGATAATTCCCCCCGTTACCATAAACTCGATTCTGTATATTTTTTTGCGATCTTGTTCGCCGTGACAATCAGCACAAGTCCGATTACCGATTGAAAGAAACCCACAGCAGAAGCAAAGCTGTAATCTCCATTGAGTATGCCGCGCCGGTAAACATAAGTGCTGATGACATCTGCAGTGGAATATATGCTTGGATTATATAGCAGGATTATGGATTCGTACCCTACCTCCAGAAGATTGCCGAGACGCATGAGCAGCAGTATGACTATGGTGGATGAAATACCTGGAAGGGTTATATGCCATAGCTGTCTCCACCTTCCGGCGCCGTCTATTTTCGAAGCTTCATACAGCTCGGGACTTATTCCCGTAAGAGCGGCTAAATAGATAATTGCACCATATCCTGTTGTTTGCCATATTACCATAAGCGTATAGATGATCCAGAAGTAGGAGGGTTCCGTAAGAAAATGGATTTTTTCCATTCCCAGTTTTGTAATAATACTATTAACTACTCCTGTGGTAGGTGACAGGAATACAACCACAATACCTACCACAACTACGCTTGAGATAAAATTCGGCAGGTAGGTAACGGATTGAACCGTTTTTTTGAATTTCGAAGACCCTATTTCATTTAACATCAAAGCGAGAAGAATCGGGGCTGTAAACCCTAATATCAATTGAAAAAAGTTAATCGCCAGTGTATTTCTGAGTAATCTCCAGAAGAAAACAGAATGAATGAATTGATCGAAGTACTCAAGTCCGACCCATTTGCTGCCGATGATGCCCAGTGCAGGCTGATACTTTTTTACCGATATGATTAAAGCCCCCAGTAACGGGATATAACGGAAAGCAACATAATAGACAAGCACTGGTAAAAACATTAACAGCAATGGATAATTTGATTTTAAAGACTTCCACTTAGCCTTATTACTTAACTTACCTTTCAATGCAGCAGAAGCAGGTGCGTTTTGCAATGTCCATCCCCCATTCGGATATGTTCTCGTGGTTCACTATGACATTACTTTACCCGCAAACGGCACCCGCGTATAGCGTTCAATTTTTAGATTATGGGCTGAATTTATCGATTCGATATGGATTATTTTACGGTGATCCGCCTTGAAAGCAGTTACATTTCCCTGAATTGGCCGGGGGCCACGCCTATATACTTCTTAAAGGTTTTGCTGAAGCTGTTCGCATTCATGTAACCGACAGATTCGGCTACCTGCGCAACTGTCATTGATGTAGTGGTCAAAAGTTCTCTGGCTTTTTCCAACCTATATTCATTAATAAAATCCACGAAATTCACCCCTGATGTTTCTTTAAATATAAAGCTCAGGTAAGAGGGGGATAGACCGACAACTTCGGCAACTTTATCCAAAGAAAGCTCCTTATTGTAATTTTCCGCAACAAATGTCCTTATCTTTTCGTATACCTTTGTATTCTGGTTGTGTTTCCGGTCACTTGCGTAGATTGCAATGGATTTGAATATAAAATAGGTATAGCTCTTTTTTTCTTCTACCACACTCTTCGCCGTCATTTCTGCGTAAATATCAAGTTCTTCTCCGAATATTTTTTTAATGGTAGCCTGCATTTCATAAATGGACCGGATTGCGGTACCAACCAGGGCATTGAACAAATTATTGATCAGCTCGGGCGTTACAAGCCGTTTATCAAGATTGTCCGTAAAAATTTGAAGGAGAATCTGATTCGCAGCCATAATATCCCCGGATTTTAGAATTGTTACAAGCTGCTTCTCTCTTTCTATGGAGTATTCAAAAATGTTCCCGGCAATATTCCTGACTTCATCAATATATATCACGGTGTTCTGGCCTTTTACTATTTTATATTTCAGCGCATGCAGTGCCTCAATAAAGGACATCAGGCATTCTTCCATACTGCTGTAGTGCTTTCCCACTCCAATCGTTAAAGTCAGGTCATGATTGGATTTGAAATAATCCCTGACTTTTTTCAAGTATTCATTGATCCCTTCCGATTCATAAAAGCGCTCCTCTGCATTTATAACGGAAACTAAAGTACTCTCATCTTTTTGTACAGAATAGCATCTGGCATTCCCGTTCAGCGCCTCGATGGCAATCTCATCCATGACCGGAACGAAATTCAGATTCTGCTTTCCGTGCCTTTTCAATGCCTCCGATGCATGTTCATCTATTTCAAATACGATGACCTGAAAAAGAGGAAATGGCATATCAATCCCTATATCGCTTCCAATTTCTCTATAGCGTTCCTGCTTAACACTGCCATTTGTTATATCATTCAGAAACTTCTCCCTCAATATCGGGTGACTTTTATGAAAAGACTCCCGCAGGCTTTCATTCTCATTATATACATAGCTGATGATCCTATTGATAAACTTCAGTTCATCTTTATCGCCCGTTTTCTGCTTATCGGGCGTTTTATTACCGATGATGCTGATATAGTTTAAAATATCGTTGATGGGACGGTATAGGCGTTTTACCAGCAAATATGCTAAAATCATACTCAAAATCATGCTTATCAGAGCTACCCATATGGTTACATTACGGATCCCAATCACTTTCCGGGAAATATACCAGGTAGGCGTGACAGAAATATATCTCCAGTCATTTGCTTCAGACTTGATATATTGAACAGTAAAAGGTTTTCCTCCAAATTTTATATCGAAAGTGCCTTCCGCAGAATCCATTCCAGCCACTGTACTGTCCAATACGGATCTGGCCAGCTTTTGATCCTTTTCCTGGAATGATTTCGCATTTGTAAATACGATATTTTTATGAGAGTCAACGATATAGTTTATCACTACATTTCCTTCCTTGTTTCCTCCCATTTCCTTGTAGAAAAACTGCTCGTTCAGGTTCACAACCAGGGTACCCTTCGGACTAAGCTCGTTGACAGGCAATGACTTCATAAACATAATTACCGGCATCCTGGTGTAGTTATACTCTACCTCCTGTTTTCCTGCAGAACGGAAACCAGAGTACTCCCTGGATATTTTTTCCCAGTCAATGTCTGTGTAATATTTACAAACATTGCTGAAAAACAATTTGGAATCATATTTGCCTTCGCTTCCGAGAACAATATCCGCCTTGTTGTAGTACACCCAAAGGTTCGCTATATAGTCATCGTTTGCTTTTATGGAATTCAAATATGTAATAATATCGCGATACACTTCGGCTTCATAGTAAGAATCCTCATGTGAAATGTAAAGGGCCCTGGTCAGCCTACGATCCAGAGATGCCTGCATAGCGCTGTTTTCAATCGACTTTACCTCATTGTCTATACTTTCTTTGGCTTGTCCAAGAACCAGCATATTGTTGCTCTTTACCTCACTGATCATCATGTTTGTAGAGTTCAGATAGGAAATGTATGCAATAATCAGTACGGATGTCAGAACCAGACCCACAATAGAAAAAAATATACGGATAAAAACGCTGTTCATTTTAAAACTTGTAAAACTTTGTGGCAAAAGCTTCATATGACCTCCCAAAGGGTTGAATCGCAGATATATAAACCTCTGATGCAACAGACCCCTATTAAGTTCTATTATTAACATGGTTCTCTCAATTTTCAATACTTCAATTTTTGGAAAGCCATTTTTACATTACATATATACCACACCGGTCTATTTTTAACCTCTACCTGCGCCAACTTTTCATCATGCTATATTGTATGATGTATTACATCTGGATTTCACAAAGATATCCTACCCTTAATAAATCATTTATTCAATATCTTTTCTTAGATTACTTCAGAAGTGAAATGTCAATTGATCTGCCTAAAGCACTTTTATACCGTATTCCATAACCTGATATCCATTATTGACGAATATTAATGCAATTGAGATAAACATGAAACGACGCCTGTCACTATTGACAAGCATCCCTTTTCATTTTGGAGCTGGTGGAGCTGTTCATTTTGAAACCACAATTTCAAGAGTGATCAAGCTCAAGTTCATCCAGTTCCTGTGTTATGATCTCAAAACTCCGCTTTTCTATCTCCATGGGTCTTAACCTCTCCATTACTCCATCCCCTCTTCCAATATCCTGTAGACCTTATCCATATCAAGCGATTTTCGCAATGTATCAGCAAGCTTGTCATATTCTCTCTCCTTGTGTGCCGCTACGTCAAAAGACTGCTCCTGATCATAGGTAAGCCCTTTCCCTTCCATCAGTGCCTTTGCGATCCCGTTCAGTACCTCTTCATTGTCAAAGAGGCCGTGCACATAGCTGCCGTAAACATTGTTACAACAAAGACCGTCTACTTTTGTTCCGCCATCCGGTGTCGTCAAAGTCGATATATGGTTTTGAGGCGCTGAAGAAGTTGTGATGCCCATATGTATTTCATAGCCCTCAAAGCTTTTCCCGCTCAGTCCGGCAAAAATTCCGGAAAGTTTGTCAAACCGGCCGTTTACGCGTGTACGGATTTTTTGCTTTTCAAATACGGTTTCGGCATTGATCAAACCCAACCCGGCCATTTCACCGCCCTGCTCCACATTCCACGGATCGCACAGCTTCCTGCAAAGCATCTGATATCCTCCGCAAATACCGAATACAGGTTTTCCCTCTGAGGCATACTTCAAAACAGCTGCTTCAAGCCCGCTTTCCCTAAGCCATTTCAAATCATCCAGCGTGTTTTTTGTGCCCGGTAAAATAATCAAATCCGGATTTTTCAATTGAGCTGCACGGGATACATATCTCACTGCCGCTCCGTTCATATAATCAAAGGCGTTAAAATCCGTAAAATTTGAAATCCGCGGCAGCTTTATCACGGCAATATCGATATTGACACCTTGTACACTACTATTTGAAAGGCGTTCAGAAAGGCTGTCTTCCTCATCGATCTGAAGCTGCATATAGGGCACAACACCAATCGTCGGTACATGAATCAAATTCTCAAGCATTTCAAGCCCCGGTTCAAGTATTTTCACATCGCCGCGGAATTTGTTGATAATAACGCCTTTGATGTATTTCTTTTCCTCTTCATCCTGAAGCATATAAGTTCCGTAAAGTGAAGCGAAAACTCCCCCCAGGTCAATGTCACCCGCTATAAGTACCGGCGCGCCTGCCAGTCTGGCCATACCCATATTTACGATATCCTGCTGTTTTAAGTTAATCTCGGCGGGGCTGCCGGCGCCCTCCAGCACAATGATGTCATTCTCCTGTGCAAGGCTGTTGAAGGCCTTCATGATATGAGGTATCAACGTTGTTTTATAGTTGAAATACTCCATCGCGGACATATTCCCCAATACCTCGCCATTTACAATGACCTGTGAGCTTTTGTTGCTGGTTGGCTTTAAAAGGATGGGGTTCATTCTGACATCAGGGGACTTGCGGGCTGCTTCTGCCTGTACTACCTGCGCCCGCCCCATTTCAAGGCCGTCATCAGTGATATAGGAATTCAACGCCATGTTTTGCGATTTGAAGGGGGCGACCCGATATCCATCCTGGACAAAAATCCGACAAAGCCCCGCAGTAATAATACTTTTCCCTGCATTTGATGTAGTACCTTGAATCATGATTGATTTAGTCATTGATTTTTACTCTCCTTATTGCTTTTAATGCCCGGACTAACTTTCTATTACAGCTATGGTTTTTTACAGCAATCCTGTAATAGCCCTTTGACAGCCCGATATAATTATCGCAGTCGCGTATGAGAATACCCTGCTCCAAAAGGCTGCTGTACAGCTCCGGCTCCCCGTCCGCATAAAACAGAATAAAGTTCGCATAAGAACTGAAAACCTTCATCCCGGCTTTCTTCAGCGCTTTCCCCAGGTATTCCCTTTCCCTTGTGATGATTTCTCTTGTTTTACAGAGGTACTCCGATTCTTTCAATGCAGCTATCCCGGCCGTCTGAGCAACAGTAGAAACGGCCCACGGCTGACCCGCCTCCGCGAGCTTTTCAAGACAGTCTGTGTTGGATGTCATGCAATACCCCAGACGCAGACCTGCCATCGCATAGGTTTTTGTAAAGGCCTTTAATATAATTAAGTTTGGAAAGCTTTCAATTTCATTTTTTAGCGTAAATTGCTCCGGTTGCTCCAAAAATTCGATAAAACATTCATCAAGTACTAAAATGCATCCGCTGTCCCTGCATTCCCGGAGAATTTCCAGCAATAAAGCCTTCTCCGTAACCCGTCCCGTAGGGTTATTGGGATTGCAGAGGAATATAATGTCATGGTTTCGAATCTTTTCAATGAAACCGGCATCCATTTTAAAGTCATTCTCATCGCTCAATTTGTAGTAATCCACGGCACAACCGACTTTCCGCAGAGCTTTCTCATACTCCGAGAAGGCAGGCGCTGTGAGGAGTGCCCGTTTTGGCGCAAGGCCGTAAGCAATGCGGAAAATGATATCTGCAGCGCCATTGCCGCAAAAAACATACTCCTTCCGGACCTGCTCGAGTTTGCTTATTTCATTGCAAAGCCCCCTGCAGTATATATCCGGGTAAGCACAGTGTTCCCGGGACATTGCCCTGATCGCCGCTGCAACTCCTTTGGGCAGGCCCAGCGGATTTGTATTCACTGAAAAATCCAAAGGGGTTGAGCCGTATCTCTGTGCATAGGAATAAATATCCCCGCCATGAGCCGGTATTATGCCGCGCAGCCACTCATCACCACATGTTTTTTCAATCGCGCTGCCCTTACCGCATGTTTTTCCGGTCACGCTGCTCTTACCGTATATTTTTTCGATCGCACTGCTTTTACCACATGTTTTTCCGATCACACTGCCTTTACCGCATGTCTTTTCAACCACGCTGTCTTTACCGCATGTTCCTGAAATGATGCCGTTTTTTTTGTCCTGATCCATGTTCAACATCCACACCCCTATATCATCAGTAATCTCAACAGGCAAACAGCAATGAGTCCAATGATTGCTGTGCCATACATGAGTTTGTTGGCAAGTTTAATATCCTCCGGTACAATTTCACGATTGTGATCTCCTATCGTCGGCTTTCGGTAAAGCTGTCCGAAGTAGCTGGCATCTCCGGCGAGCTGAATATTCAGAGCCCCGGCACATACGGATTCTGTCTGTGCGCTATTGGGACTTTTATGGTTAAAACGGTCACGGAGAAAGATTTTTACGGCATTTCGGGCATCGAGCCTTAATAGAAAAGCAGAAGCGATCATAAAAACAGCCGATACCCTGGCCGGTATAAAATTGGCCGCATCGTCGAGCCTGGCTGCAAATTTGCCGAAATAGAGGTATTTCTCATTGCGATACCCTATCATGGAGTCAAGTGTATTGATCGCTTTATACATCAAAGCCAGGGGAACACCACCAAGTGCCATAAAAATCATAGGTGCAACGACTCCGTCGGTAGTATTCTCGGCAACGGTTTCCACTGCAGCCTTTGCGATCTGTATGCCATCCAGATTTTCAGTATCGCGTCCTACAATATACGAAAGGTTCTTTCTTGCAAGAGGCAGATCTCCATCTATTAACGGATAGTAAACCTTCATACTCTCTGTTTTTAAGGATTTTGCGGCAAAAATCTGATATCCCAGGAATATCTGCACTATGAGCCCGAGATAGAAGTTAATGCTTTCGAGTAGTCTTAGAAGAAAAAATGGAATGGCAAAGCTGAGAGAAATAATGGCTATACTTAGCAACGTTCCTCCAATGAATTCATTCTTCATTTTCCGGAAGATTTTTTCTCCCTTTGATATACCGCTGCCGATCAAACAAATGGGATGAGGCAAGAAACGAGGGTCACCGAACAGCATATCCAGCAGAAAACCCATGATCAGAACAATCAGAATAGTCATACGTTCTGTTTTGTACCTCCTGTTCCATCATACTTCCGGGCTCTGTACCCCGAGCACCTGTTGACAAATGCCTCCGCAAACCTCACATTTCCCCACAGGTGCAGATGCGGATAACCGGCAAACATGTTTTCGTCAGCAAAGATGCAGGAATGTTGTTTTCCGGAAGATATTTTTATTGAAGTAAAAGCATCGCCATCGAAATCACTTTTTGAATAGTGAAACTCATGCGCATAAATACGCTCACCCTTTTTACATAAAAGGTTATCTCTGTCGGCTGTAAGCCTGGCATACCCAAAATTTTGAAGTCTGTCGGTCAGGACGCTGTTGGTCTTTATCGCATTTACCATTTTGTGCCCTTCTATCGATGCACCCAGATACATAAAGCCTCCACACTCGGCATACACTGGAACTTTTTTCTCTATTGCAGCCTTAATGCTTTTTCGCATTGAGCTGTTCGCGGATAATTTTTCGCAATACAATTCAGGATAGCCGCCTCCAAGGATGATTCCGTCGATGTCTTCCGGCAAAGAGTCATCGGTAAGAGGGGAAAATGGTACTATTTCGGCGCCAAGTTTGCGAAGCAGTTCTATGCTGTCTTCATAGTAAAAGCAAAATGCCTTATCCCTTGCAATCGCTATTTTTGTGGCTTTCACATTATTTACCACACAGTTGGATTTCTCCAGAACTGTCATTTCATATTGAAGAGCAGGAGCAGAAGACGCTATCTCTACCAGTGCATCCAGATCAATGTACCGGGCGGCATTTTCCGCCAAAATGGCGATCTTTCCCTTTAATTCATCTATCTCCTGAGCTGTAACCAGCCCCAGATGCCTGCTCTCAATGGAAGCTTCGGGCAGGTGGGGCATAAAGCCAAGCACTTTTGTTCCATTATGTTTTTCAATAAGCTCTTTGTACATAGGAAACATGCCCGGATTTGTGCCATTTAGCAATACCCCCCTAATATTATTTTCTGAAAACTCAAGAAAACCTTTTATGGAGGCCGCCACAGACAGTGACATGCCATGGCAGTTCACAACCAGTATGACAGGGGTCCCTGTTTTGTTTGAAAGATCATTGGAGGAGTAATCGACCGTATTTACACCCAAGCCATCATAAAAACCCATTACTCCTTCAACTACAGATATATCGGTATCTTCGCTGTTTTCCGCAAAGAGTTGCTTTACAATATTTTCTCCACACAAAAACATATCCAGGTTACGGGATTTTGTCCCTGTTATTTCAGAGTGAAACATCGGATCTATATAATCAGGTCCGCATTTAAAGGATGCTGTCCTTAAGCCTTTATTCATCAGAGCCTTAAGGATTCCACAGGTAATGGTGGTTTTGCCGCACCCACTGCCTGTCCCTGCGATCATGATCCGGCTGAAGCTGCTGCTTGTGCTATTGCTGCTTCTGCTATTGTTGCTTTTACTATTGCTGCTTTTACTATTGCTGCTTTTACAATTGCTGCTTTTACAATTGCTGCTTTTGCTATTGCCGCTTTTGCTATTGCTGCTTTTAATATTGCTGCTTCTACTATTAATACTTTCTGTCCCGATACTATCTTCCACTTTTTTCACCTGCCTTTCCTATAGACTGTAGTCCGGAGGTTATTTCGGAGGTTATCAAGGATATGGTCGTCCTCATATCTGCTTTATCCGTGTGAATAACCTCTTTCCCTGAATTTTCAAGCATCCTGGCCAGCTCCAGGTTCTTCCGGTTCAGCTCACAGCAGTGAAATCTGCTTAAAAGAATATATTTATAGTCCCTGGCCAAAGCATATGCGGCAGAAAGATCCTCTTCGCTTACCGGGACATACGCATCTGCTGCAACAACCGGAATATTCATCGTTTTTGCAATATGTCCGTCGGATGCGATGAATCCTGGAGCTTCTTTCCTTCACAGGCTGCAAGAGATAATAGAATGGCAATGCATAAGATAAGTGGTAAGAGTTTCTTCATGTGTCCTCTCCTTAAAATAAAATTACACTTATCTTACGACCAGATAAGTGTAATAAAAGGGCACAATCACAAAATCCCTGATAAAACCTCCCCCATCCATCGTAAGGAAATGCGTTTTGTAAATCAATGTTGTATCCTGACTTAAGCCTCATCGCACAATGCAGCCTTCCCAGTTTCCCAGTGGCATTATTGCTTGTGCTCCGCTAATACAGTTGCGGGACAGTGTGGGATTCTCACCCATCTTCCAAACTTTAATCTATTCGATTTACGCTGTTATTATATATGAATCATTCTTTTATTGCAACCTGCTGATACCGATTATATAGGATAAACGCATCGATTTCCGAATAAAACCTATTGACAATGGATAAAAGCATTGCTTTTATCCACTTTTTATGATAAAATGTATTACATACTATGTAATA
>DBTX01000018.1:17781-42654 GCA_002307275.1 Hungateiclostridiaceae bacterium UBA1305 | reverse complement strand
GCAGAGTATTGAGTTTGCCTCATCAGAAATACAGGAACCCTTGACAGGGAAAAAGTTATAGAACTTTTGAGAACGACATTGGAGAAGTCCCCTTCCACAATTTTGGTGCTATCAGCCGTTGTTGATAAATCGAGTAATGTAATGCGGGAAGCCGACATAGCAAATGGAGGAGCGGAGAAGCTTCTTGAGACTGTATCAAAATTCAAGCTGTAAGATTGTTTAGTAAAACAAGCTGAGGCTGAAAGGGACAGATAATACCTAAACATATAAAGTCATTCATGTCCCTTTTACAGCTATGAACGTATCTCTGCGAGTTTTTCCCTGCTTAGACCAAACATATATTTGGCATCAAAATAAAATTTACTCTGTATAACCAAAAATTTACATAGAGTTGATGTCCAGTTATAAAAACTTCCTTATTATTATTTACATAAGTTTATTACATAATATTAAGGAGTGAGAATCATGAAAAAATTTCATGGAAAAAGGCTTCTATCCACCATGCTGGCTGTAGCAATGCTGATCGCCATGCTGGCTAGCCCATTTCCGGTACAATCGGATACAGTGCCAGCAGTCACAAGTGCATTTGGCAGCACCGCCACAATTGTCAAAACGGATATTTCGGGCGGAGGAATACATATAAAAGGGGTAACGTCGACCGGTGAAGGAGCGGGAGCAGTTGCCACGCCTGTATTGATCCGGATATCCAACCAGGTAAAGACGCAAACCTACGTTGATATTGAAGCACAGCAGTATTCCGGCAAAGACGGCACATTTGACCTGACTTTAAGCAAGGCAGGCAACTACGATGTCAGCATATACAAAGGCCCCGAATATGAAAATTTCATCTTTCAGGTATCCGTCGCAGCAGACCAAACAGCGGATATCTCAATCAATCTCAAGCGAATTTACAACATGCCGGCTCAAGGCTGGTATTCCGGTGACACCCATTCCCATACAACCTACTCGGACGGTCACAACACAACTGCCGAAATGGCTCAGGCCGATGTAGCCCTGGGTTTGAACTTTGCAGTGCTGACCGACCATAACAGTGTCAGCGGAAATAGCGAGTTCATCTCCGCAGGCCAGGAGTATTCCAACAAGCCGGATGCATTTCTGCCTATCGCAGGCGACGAAGTCACGACTCACGGCACACCGGCCGGCAACATGACAGGGGCGGGTCACTTCAATGTCTGGGAACCCAATTCCTCCATTGATCTGAATCCTACTGTAAATCTGAGTGCAGCAGACGGCAGGACCACGGATGCTTCTCTGGTTTATTCGTTGAATGCCATTGCCGACAATATGAAAACCAACGGCGCCCTGTCCGTAATAAACCACCCGAATGCCGATCTTGCCGTTTCCGCCCTGGGAGCTCCCGGCGGGATGTCTTTTGTAAGGACGGACATCGACTGGACACAATCGGACGTAAAAGATCTCATTTCCAAATTTGATGCAACCGAAATCTGGAACGGCGGCAACGGTTTCATGACAAATTACAGTACACAGGCCGGTTCCATCTATACAATGGATGCGGACGTATCCGATCCGGCGACTTCCAGGTATATAGATATTGTAGAGGGCAAGCATATTACCTTTCTCAACTGGTACAAGCTTCTCAATACCGGTGTAAAATTCCCGTCATTGGGCAGCAGTGACTGCCATGACCGTTATGCCGCCGGTACGATCAGCAATTACAACGCGATTATGAATGCAATAAAGTCTGCAACCGGAGGAAGCCTTCCCGACTGGGATGTGCAGGAGTTTATTACAAATATGGGACCCGCATTATCCTCCGCACCTTATAATTTAAGCGCACAGTCCATCGCCGAGGCAGGAATATTATATACTGTAAGAAATGCTGCCGAAACAGCCGCAGAAAACTACGCCCTCCTTCCCGGCGCTCCAAGGAATTACGTCTACCTCGGAACGGATCCGCTTACTGCAGCTAATGTCGAAGAAGCAGTCAAAGCCGGAAAGAGCTTTATCACAAACGGTCCGCTGATCAATGCAAAGCTGAACGGAAAGATTCCCGGCGAAACCTCCAATATATCAAAGAATGCCACCATTTCCATTACCGTAGATTCCGTCCGCTCCTTTGACACGGTAAAAATCATTGCGGATGGGTATACCGTAAAGACAATCGATCTTCCAGATAGCACAACAACCTATACAAATGATGCCTTGTCGCTGGAAAGCGAGCTTTCCGGGAAAAAGTGGGTACTTGTCTATGTGGAGGGTTCCGACAATTATCAGTATGCCTATACCAATCCGATCTACCTTGACAATACCGTATTGACTTTTGATAAAGTGAATGGCTTTAACAACGGCAATTCCACACTTGATATGTCACTGATCGGCCGTTACAGTACGGGAACAACGAATGCCGACGGAGGCGTAGCGGAAATTGTAAAATACAATAAGGCAAATGAAAAGTTCTACCTTGTAAATGGTTCAACCGGAAAGCTGGATATCGTATCACTGTCTTCACTGGCGGCGAACCAGACGGAGGCCTCCAATCTTGCGGCAGATGCAAGCATTGATGTTGCTGCGGCAATCAACGGATATGCCGGTTTTGCAGGTTTCGTCTACGGAGATCTGACAAGCGTGGACATTGATTCCGACAGAGGCCTTGTTGCCGTAGCCGTGCAGGCGGCCGGTCTGAATGATGACGGCGTGGTGGCTGTCTTCGATACCGAAGGGGTTCTGAAAAAAGTTGTAAGCGCAGGGAAGCAGCCTGACTGCCTGGTATTTACACCGGATTATAAATACATACTGACTGCCAATGAGGGAGAACCCAGGGACGGGTACGACACTGGCACGGTTGACCCGGCAGGTTCAGTCACAATCGTTGACGTCAGCAGCAGTAATATCGCCGACGCATCTGCACAGACGATAGGCTTTGAAAGTTTTGACACGCCTGAGGACAAGCAATTGCTTCTGGATTCGAAGGTGCTGTTGAAGTCGGGAACACTGCCCTCGGTGGACCTTGAACCTGAATATCTGAGTATTTCGCCGGATAGCAGATATGCATATGTCTCCCTCCAGGAGGCAAATGCCATTGCAAGGTTTGATATTTCAACCAAATCCTTCAGCTGGATAAAAGGTCTCGGCTTTAAGGATTATGCCACTTCCGGCAGCGGCATCGACATTTACCGTGACGGCAATATCAATATTAAAAACGAAACCGGTTTTAAAGGTGTATACATGCCGGACGGCATATCGGTCTATGAGGCGGGAGGAAAAACCTATATTCTTACGGCAAATGAAGGAGACGCCAGAGAATGGGGCTCCTACAGCGACATAACCTCCTTGCAGCTTGCAGGCTCCGGTCAGGATGGCGGAACCGGGAAAATCAAGGTGGACACACTCAAAACCTCCGATTTTGAAAATGTTTTTGAAAGCAATGTGAAATATCTCTTCGGCGGCCGCTCCTTCTCCATCCGGGATGCAGAGGATATGTCCCTGGTATATGACAGCGGAAGCGATTTTGAGAATTACACGGCACAATATCTGCCTGACAGGTTCAATTATTCCAATGACGATACGCTGAAGGACAAGCGCAGCGCCAAAAAGGGTCCGGAATCGGAAGATGTGAAAGTCGGAACCATCGACGGCATACCCTATGCTTTCATAGGCATGGAGCGAATCGGAGGTGTATTTGCATATAATCTTACCGACCCTGCCGCTCCTTTATTTGCAAATTATATAAACAGCCGGGA
Organism: Hungateiclostridiaceae bacterium UBA1305; assembly: GCA_002307275.1. Taxonomy (GTDB): domain Bacteria; phylum Bacillota; class Clostridia; order Acetivibrionales; family DTU013; genus UBA1305. The sequence continues at coordinate 38,932 of DBTX01000018.1, read as the reverse complement.
TTTTGAAACCACTGTTGCAACAGGTATAAACGGCGGAGATGTATCTCCGGAGGGACAATGCTTTGTATCCGCGGATGGCAGTCCGACCGGAAAGCCTCTTCTTCTGGCGGCCAACGAGGTCAGTGGAACCGTGTCCGTCTTTGAACTTGCAGGTGCTTCCTTATCAACTGAAAAAATCATAACCATCTTCCACACAAACGATATGCACGGCAGCCTGATTGATGTAAAAACCGCCGACGGCTCAAAGGATGTAATCGGAGCGATCGCAACATTAAAAGCCAATACTGCAAATTCCATTCTTGTTGACGCGGGCGACGCCACACAGGGCAACGCAGTGGCAACGCTCACAAAGGGTGAGGATATCATAAAGCTGATGAATGCAGCCGGCTACGCTGCAATGGCCGCCGGGAACCATGAATTTGACTACGGTCAGGAACAACTCCTTTCAAATGCGGCAAACGCATCCTTCCCGATCCTTTCGGCAAATGCCGTAAAGAACGGGCAGCCTTTCCTTTCAGGTTCAACTTATGCAAACGGAACAAAAACCAATAACGGCGCCAATACCATAGTAATCGTAGATGGCATCAAGGTCGGTTTCTTCGGACTGACAACACCGGAAACAACTACCAAGACAAATCCGGCCGGTATAGCGGGCATTACATTCGGCAATTCGGAAAGTCTTAAAACGACCATTGAGAACCAGGTTCAAACTCTCAGGGCTGAAGGGGCTGCCATTGTAGTCGGTCTCGCACACCTCGGCGTCGATCCGTCAAGTGAGGAAAACCGCAGTACGGCGATTGCAGAGGCTCTTGGCAGCAGTGCCTTCAAACCGGACATCCTGATCGACGGACACAGCCATACCGCAGCATATGATCAGACAATCAACGGAATCCGCATCGTACAGGCTGGAAACAGCAACAACAATCTCGGAATGCTTCAGCTTACTGTAAATAAAACCACGGGCATATTATCAGCCGTCAATGAAACTTTTATCAAACAGGCCGATCTGTTGAAAAACGCTCAGGCTCCCGCTGTCAATACGATTGCAAACGGGATCAGGGCTACATACAGCAGTCTGCTTTCACCAGTGGTCTGCAATACGGAGGGACCGTTGTGGGGCGGTACCGTCAACGGCATCAATGAAGCCCGGCTGTATGAGACAAACCTTGGCAATCTTGTAGCGGACTCCATGGCGGCGGCCGTCAAGGCAAAGCTTCCGGGCACGGCATATGAAAATTCTCCGGTTATCGTACTGCAGAATGGCGGTGGTGTGCGTGCTTCCATTACAAACGGAATTATCACTAAAGGAGACGTTTTGAATGTTCTGCCATACGGCAACACCATTTCCTACAAGGAAATTACGCCGAGTCTTCTATATGAAGCATTGGAAAACGGTGTATCCAAGATTCAATCCCAGGATCAGACCACCGGGAAAATAACGGGTGTCGATGGACGCTTCCCCCAGGTATCCGGCATACGTTATGAATTTGATCCCGGAAAAACGGCTACAGCGATTGATTCAAGCGGTAATCCCATACCGGGCCAGGTCGGCAGCCGTATCACGAAAATCGTTCTTTTAAATAGTGATGGGTCGGACAAACAGGTGCTTTCAAGAACCGACAGTTCTACAAAAATGGTATTTGTCTTTACGGATTTCGGCTTCACCGGCGGTGATGGCTATACCATGCTGAAGAACCTGCCGTCCATCGGTGAGGATGTCACACAGGATACCGCACTTGAGAATTATCTTAAAACACTTACAAACAACGGTACTATTTCACTTCCCTATTCTTACTCACAGATCAAGGGCCGGATCAAGACCACAGGCACATACAGTCCGGCTAATTATACCGCAGCTGTCACTGTCTGTGATTTGACCGGCATCGTTCAGCCAGGAAAATCCATCACCTTCAAGGTGGACAATGTTACAAGAACAGGTACTACGAATGCGGAGGGCAAGCTCAACATTACCGGCTTACCGGATGGGCCACATAACATAAAAATTGCCGATGCCGCCGATGTGCTTGTCAATAACTATTCAGGTGCAGGGATTTCCACCGCTGTAACAGTCAAAGCCTCCTTTACCCCATCCTATCTGGTTACCTCTTCAGCAATCACAGCGGACGGGCTTGGCAGGAAAGCTGCCATCTCGGTTAACCGGAATGGCGCTCTGGCCTTGACAACCCCGACGTTAATTATCGTAATGAATATCTATGGCGGTGGACAGGCTATCAGTACACTGTCTCTTGACGATCCCGACTCTGATGCGACAGAGTTGTCGTTCAACAGCAGTATAACAGGCATTACAATTTACCTGATGGATGGAATTCCAACGTACAATTCAGCAGCTTTCACTGGCGCAAAGGCTGTACCTCTCACAGTTACACCTTGATCAAAAACTTGAAGGAAAGGTGAAATAAATGAAACGAAATGATAATGTTCTTAAAAAAACCATATATTTTCTACTGGTATTAAGTCTTACCGTATCCATGTTCTGCGGCACAGTTTTTGCGGCAGGCACCCTGGCGGCGTCATACAACCCGTCCGCCGGGGCGGTTACGGTGACAGGCGGCAGTTTTGACTCAAGCGCGAATATAATTGCCGAGATATGGTACGGCACAAACATGAAGGCGATGGGGCATGCAGCTGTTTCAGGCGGAGCTTTCGCCACCTCCCTGAATACAGGTGTTCTGGCATCCGGCAGCTACAAAGTCCGGGCTGCCGACTTAAATGGAGGCGAATATGTAGAAACAATACTTAATGTCTCAGCAACAAATGTCAGCAATGATATAAAGACCGGCAATACAAACTCCGGGGGACAGGAAACCAGTCCGCCCGTAATTGTCCAGCAGAGCAGGAACGGTAATACTGCAACCATATCAACAACTATAGCGTCAACCGTTGATGCATCAGGAGCAGCACATGCATCCGTAACACTTGCTCAGATCAGCAGTGCCATTGATGCAGTCGGTAAAACACCGCCAAATACCCCTGTAGTGATTGCAATCAAGGTTGAAGCCTCTGCGGATGCCAGATCTGTTGAAACGGCTATCCCGAAATCAGCGTTAAACAGCATCTGCAGTTCGGCAGCCATTAGGCTTACTGTTTCAACACCGGTTGCTGATATGACCTTTGACCGTGCGTCTCTGAAGAAAATTGCGGGGGATATCACGGCAGATGTAAAACTTACCGCATCCAGGGTTGATCCTTCAACGCTGTCAGAGACTGACAGGAACATGACGGGAGGCCGTCCGGTGTACGACTTTTCGTTAACAAGCAACAATTCCGGGATTTCCGAACTGGGCGGCAATGTTACGGTATCAATACCTTATGTCCTCAAAGCAGGCGAGGATGCCAACGCCGTTCTGATCTATCATATGAACTCCGCCACCGGTAAACCGGAACCTGTCATCTGCTCCTACGCAAACGGCAAGCTGACCTTTGTAACCAACCATTTCTCCAAATTTTATATCAGCTACAAGAAAGAAACATTTGCCGATGTATCCGGCTGGTATTCCGGCTATGTTACCTATCTGGCGGCAAGGGGCATTATGAATGGCAGCGGAAATCAGCAGTTTGCGCCGCAGGCAGCCATCACAAGGGCCGAAGTACTGAAGATCCTTGCCAATATGTCGGGTGCGGATCTTGCAAAATATACGGTTCTGCCCTTTACAGATGTTAAAAAGGGTGACTGGTATGCGCCTGCCGCAGCCTGGGGATATGAGAACGGCATTACTGCGGGATCGGGCGGCAGGTTTGATCCGGCTGTAAATATCACACGGCAGGACTTGTCTGTGATGTTGTCGCGCTATTCGGAGAAAATCGCAAAATATTCACTTCCCAAAACATCAAAAGTGATAACCTTCACAGATGACAACATGATCTCGGACTACGCAAAGACGGCGGTATATTCGATGCAGCAGGCCGGCATCATTTCGGGAAGGGGTACAAATATATTCTCTCCTAGGGAAAATGCCACAAGAGCCGAAGCATCAAAGATGATTGCAGTTTATTTGCAGGGGATGGTTAAAACTTATTAAAACCTCTAATCAACATTATTATGAACGCAGTTTCCGAAGAAAGAAGAATAGTCACAATATAACAGGTAGATAAGAAAGCAAAACAAAAATCGCTTAAAACCTGAAACACCAAAGGGTTTTGGCGATTTTTTTTTACTGCCTCTTTCACTGCCGGATTTTCCTCTGTTTTGAACTGGTACCCTGATGTTTATATGGAAAATGAGCATTACTGCCGTTATCTTGAGCTGCCTTATATATGAAAATGTGCAGCTTACCCGTAAAATACTGAAGCAAACTGTAATATTGCTGAAATATTCCTTTTTTTTATGCATTATATAAGTGCAGGCAGCCTGATCACTAATAATATTGTTGGAGGAAGGATTTGAAAATTAATATTGACCAGTCAGATGAATATAACGAGATCGAAATTACAATCAAGTGCCGTACTGTTGATGAGAAACTTGAGAAGCTGATATCGAATATCAGGCTCTACAATAAATCGATTAGCGGCAAAAAGGATGGCAATGCTTATTTCCTGGATCCAGAGAATGCATTGTACATTGACACTGTTGATGAAAGGGTATTTATTTATACAAAAGACTGTAGGTATGAAACCACTCTCAAACTGTATGAGATCGAGGAACAATTGATGGGAACCAGTATCATAAGGGTAAACAAATCAACGATTCTCAATCTTATGTTCATTCCTGTGCAGCGATCATCACTGATTTGACGCTGTTCAGCTTGTCATCACGCAAAGAGCACATCGCATTTCCAATCTCCTCAAGCGGGAATCTGTGACTGATTAAAGACTTCACATCCACAGCGCCGCTTTGGATTAGGCTGATACCTCTTGGAAAATACAATGCGGGAGCAGCAAAGGAGGCTTTCAACTGAAGCTTTTTTACATGAAACTCGTTTGCGTCGAAGGTGACGAATGCGTCGCTTCCGCTCGCAAATCCGATATAGGCAATCGTTCCACCCAAATTCGCAGCCTTCATGCAGGCCGGAATCAACCTGGGAGGAGCGGTCAGCAGAATCTTATCGACTCCTCCTCCGGAATACTTGTAGGATTCCAGTCCGGTTTTATCTGTATGGATGATCTCGTCGGCGCCGAATTTCGCGGCCAGTTCTATTCTGGCTTTCGAATGGGAATGGGCTGCAGCATAGATCTTTTTTGCCCCGGCAGCTTTCGCAAGCTGGATCGCCAGAAGTCCAATGGCCCCGATCCCTGCAACAAGCACACTTTCGTCAAAGCGGATGTCCGCGGTATAAAACAGATCAAGCGCAACGCCAAGGGGTTCTACCAACGATGCCTCTTCGAACGGGATCCCTGAAAACGGCACCAGACATTCCTTCGGAGCGATCATGTACTCTGCAAAGCCCATACTGGTGGAATTCCAGAAATTGGGGCCCTTGTTGCACAGATCAACGCGGCCGTTCCGGCAGAATTCACATTCCCTGCAAAACGATCCGCTTTCCAGAACCACTTTGTCTCCTGCAGAAACCTGCGTGCAGTTTATTCCTGCTTTTACAATGATCCCGGAAATCTCATGTCCAAAGGGCTGCCAATCTTGTGCATCGATGCCGGCTAACCCCAGATCGCCGCCGCAAATACTGCAGGCCATGATTTTTACCAAGGCTTCATCCGGCCCCGGTTCCCTTAAATCCACATTTCTGATTTCAAATTGATAAGGCGCTTTTGCAAATGCAGCTTTCATACTGTTCTCTCCAGTTCTATTCTTTTTTTCTGCGAAAATCCTGCGTGAAAAGGAAGCTTACCTATTATAACCCTTTCGATAGCGAACTTCCAGAGGACAAATTGACCTTTGGCAGCATGGCTTTAGGGTTTTGATATTACTTTGACTCTGTATGGGTTCAAATCTATTTTCATCGTCTTCAACGACAGCATACAGCTGTTTTTGAACAGTTGAAAGGGATATTCCAACATTTTTACTTCAGAATGCTTTCGTATAGCACATTTGTAGAATATGGCGAAGCAAATAAATTTGCTCATTATTTCAAGTAAAGGGACAGAATTTCAAGTAAAGGAATAAATATTCAAATCATTTAATGAGTTTTCGCATCATAAAAGTGAAAAATTCATGATTATGTCTACTAAAGCGTCCTATACTTGAAAATTTGAACATTTTGATAAAGATTCAGTTGACTACAGGGCGATTACCACAGGAGAAAAGGTTAAAACAGCTTCGCCATACTTTATACAATGCGCAACTTTTCTTATATTTGAAACCTCTGAATAGTTACTATAAACCGGGAGCCAAACCGGGATGGATATAAAAGTAAAGTTTTTGAACCCTTGACAGGCTTTTTCAATTATTATATTATCTATTGTAAGTTGGAAATAAGTGATTATACAAGAGGCAATGATCAGGAGGAGTAAACAGGCATTTGCCCTTAAGAGAGAAAGGTCCGCGGCTGAGAGACTTTTCGGGACAAAGCTGTTGAAGGTCGTCTGGGAGTTCTGCATGAAATGCAGCGGTAAGAGCCGTTATTTCTTTAAGATGCCCGTTTACGGGAATTTTGGTGGTACCGCGGAGAATAGCCCTTCGTCCAAATCGATTGGATGGAGGGCTTGATTTATTTACAGGATATTCGTTACGCTTTACAGAGAGGTTGAATTGAGGCTGCATTTAGCCTCTGAGTCCTGTAAACAGATATAGTCACATACGGAAAGGGTGAAACGAATGCTGATACTCAAGATTATAGCGGTTGTCCTGCTGCTCGCAGGCTTTGGGACGGTACTGGAGGCTAAGAACCTGGTAAAGAAGTTCAATACGGAACAGGATGTAAAAGTGACTTTTGAGCATGAAATGAATGAGGAAGAAATGGCGCAGTACAAACTTACAAAGGCTACTGTAAATATGAAGATGTTCGGAATGCTGATCGCACTTCCGGGAATCATACTGACGCTCTTCGCTTTCAAATAATGATATCCATGGGCATTACAAATGGCTTAATGAAGGAGGATAAATAAATGGACGAACGTGAGAATCTGGCAAAAACTTATGACCCTACGCAGGTAGAAGACCGGCTTTACAGTGAATGGATGGAAAGGGGCTACTTCCATGCTGTTCCCGATAAGAATAAAAAGCCCTACACGATAGTGATCCCGCCTCCGAACATCACAGGGCAGCTTCATATGGGGCATGCCCTTGACAATACCATGCAGGACATCCTCATCCGGTGGAAGCGGATGCAGGGCTATTGCGCGCTGTGGCTGCCGGGTACGGATCATGCCAGTATAGCGACCGAGGCGAAGATTGTCGAGGCAATGGCTAAGGAAGGGATAAAAAAGGAACAGATCGGCAGGGAGAAATTCCTCGAAAAAGCTTGGGAATGGCGACGCGTGTACGGTGGGAGGATCGTTGAACAGTTAAAGAAGCTGGGCAGCTCCTGTGATTGGGAACGCGAGAGATTCACCATGGACGAAGGCCTGTCAAAGGCTGTTCTTGAAGTATTCATCAAACTATATGAAAAAGGCCTGATCTACAGGGGAGACAGGATCATCAACTGGTGTCCCAAATGCAGAACCTCCATTTCCGATGCGGAGGTGGAATTTGAAGAAAAGGAAGGGCACTTCTGGCATATAAAATACCCGGTCAAGGGAAGCTCTGAATTCATTGTGGTTGCAACCACAAGACCTGAGACCATGCTCGGCGATACAGCCGTGGCAGTTAATCCGGAGGATGAGAGGTATGCCGGACTTGTTGGAAAGACAGTGCTGCTTCCGCTTATGAACAGGGAAATACCGATTATCGCGGACTCTTACGTAGATAAGGAGTTCGGCACCGGTGCGGTCAAGATCACACCCGCCCATGATCCGAACGACTTTGAAGTTGGCCTGAGGCACGATCTGCCGCAAATCAGGGTTATGGACGATGAGGCAAGAATGAACGAAGCCGCGGGAAACTATGCGGGATTGGACAGATATGAAGCAAGGAAGCGGATCATTGAAGATCTGAAAGATTTGGACCTGCTTGTGAAGATAGAAGGTCATAAACATAATGTCGGTACCTGCTACAGATGCAGTACGGTTATTGAGCCGATCATGTCAAGGCAGTGGTTCGTCAAAATGAAACCGCTGGCAGAGCCTGCAATTGAGGCTGTTAAGGATGCAACCATCAAATTCGTGCCTGACAGGTTCTCGAAGATCTATTTCAACTGGATGGAGAATATACAGGATTGGTGCATCTCCAGACAGCTTTGGTGGGGACACAGGATTCCGGCGTATTATTGCCAGGAGTGCGGAAACCTGATGGTAGCGCATGAAATGCCTGATGTCTGCCCGAAATGCGGCAGCTCCAGAATACTGCAGGATCCGGATACACTTGATACCTGGTTCAGCTCTGCGCTCTGGCCGTTCTCAACACTTGGCTGGCCTGAAAAAACAGAGGACCTTGAATATTTCTATCCGACGAATGTGCTTGTCACGGGGTATGATATCATATTCTTCTGGGTAGCAAGGATGATTTTTTCAGGACTTGAGCATATGGGGAAAGAGCCGTTTGAACATGTATTCATCCATGGGATCGTCAGGGATGCGCAGGGAAGGAAAATGAGCAAGTCCCTCGGAAACGGGATCGATCCGCTTGAAGTCATCGCACAGTATGGAACCGACGCGCTTCGGTTTTCACTGACCATAGGAAATTCTCCCGGAAATGATCTGCGCTTCTCCACAGAGAAGGTCGAATCCAGCAGGAATTTTGCCAACAAGATATGGAACGCCACAAGGTTTGTCCTGATGAACTTCGACGAGAATATCGACTTCAGCGGCCTGGACAAGACTAAATTCACAGCTGCGGACAAATGGATCCTCAGCAGGGTGAACACGTTGGCTGCAGAGGTCACGGACAATCTGGACCATTTTGAACTTGGCATTGCGCTGCAGAAGATTTATGAATTCATCTGGGAGGAATTCTGCGACTGGTACATCGAGATCGTCAAGCCGAGACTTTTCGACAGAGAAGACAACACTAGGCTTGAAGTCCAGTGGGTGCTCAACCATGTGCTGGGAACCTCCATGAAGCTGCTTCATCCTTATATGCCTTTTATTACGGAAGAGATCTACCTCCATCTGATTAACGATGACAAAAGCATCATGATCTCGGAGTGGCCTGCCTATGATGAGAAGCTGCACTTCCCTGATGCGGAGAAGGACATGGAGCTTATTATGAATGCAATAAAGGCAGTAAGGAATATTAAAGTGGAAATGAATGTGCCGCCGTCAAGGAAGACAAAGCTGATATTTGTTGCCGGACCTGTTGAAAGCGCTATTTTGAACGGCGGAGCCAAATTCTTCGAGCGCCTTGCAGGAGCGTCGGGAATAGCTGTTCAGGCCGACAAGAGCGGTATTCCCCAGGATGCCATAGCTGCAGTCATATCCGGTGCAGAGATATTCATACCACTTGAGGATTTGGTAGATATACAAAAGGAGATCGAGAGGCTGGAGAAGGAAAAATCAAATCTGGAGAAGGAGCTTGAGAGAGTAGATAACAAGCTGAATAACGAAAGCTTTGTTGCAAAGGCTCCGCCAAAAGTCATTGAAGAGGAACGCGCAAAAAAAGTCAAATACAGCGGTATGTATGCAAAATTGATGGAACGGCTCGGAAGCCTTGTACATTGATAATTGAGATATACGTCTTTGTCAGACGGCATAAGAGGATTTGCAGGAATTATTAATCCAACTTGCATTTTGACAAAGGTTATGCTAGACTTTAGTGAAGAAATGAATATTTGATTTAGACTACCGGGTTGTAGTTAAAAAAAGCGTTGAAGCTTTTTGGATGGTTGCTGTGCAGCTGTCCGGAAAGCTTTTTTTGTTTTTATAGTAGTTTTGAAAGGAGATGCTGATATGCCAGTGGATGCTGTAAAACGTAAAACGGTCATGATAGATAGAACTCTGCCGGAAATACGCAATACTCTGCTTAAGATGAGCAGGCTTGATATTCTGGATCTCTGCTGGATGCTCATTAATGTTGGCGCTGATATGATTGAAGCTGATGTGGAACTGCTTGAAAAGATGGGCAGGCTTCCGGAAGGACTGGCGTTTATCCTCAGGGCTGACAGCATTCCGGAATTGGAAGCGTGCGGGCGGTTCAGGATAAATCGCTGCATTATACAAAGATCCTTGCTGGAACAGCCCGGCGTACCGGAATTGATAAAGAAGGAAGGGCTTTGTGCAGTGCTGGAAGTCAGAGCCAACAGTATAGGCAGTATCAGACATCTTGAAGGAATGAAGGCATTGAAAAATTTCGAGGCTGTAAGCTGTATCCGGGTCATAGGCCTCGGCAGGGTAGACACATCTGAATGGCTTGAAACCATGGATTATATAAAGGGCGTATTGGAAAAGGAAATAGACATTTGCCCTGATAACAGATTTTCCATGGGTAATGCGATTGCACTTGAAGCTGCAGCCAATGGGATGGAATTTGTCACCACTTCCTTCTCGGGTTTCGGGTATGGCCGTAGTTTTGCCTCTTTGGAACTGGTATTACCGGCAATGAAATTGCAACGGCCGGGTGTTCGAAAGGTGAATCCTGATGTGCTGCCGCTTTTATATGAACAATTTACAAAATGTTCGCATATTAAAATTGTAAGAAATACACCTGTTATATCCAGTGATTCATATAGCGAAAGGGTTATACAATATCCGGGCGACGGTATTGCAGCCAGTGAACTGGTCGACGCATAAAGCAGGAAGACTCCAAACTTAAGTAACCTTTGAGGGTGAAAGCTAATGGATGTACGTATTGTTGATATTACACTCAGGGCCGCTGAACAGCTTGCCGGCAAAGCAATAAAGGTGAATCAGAAAATACATCTGGCCAGGCTGCTTGACAGTATTGGCATATATCAGTTGGAAGCAGGAATTCCAGCTTTGGGACCTGATGCCAGAAAAAGCATGCTAAAGGTAGCGGAGGCTGGTCTGAAATGCAAGGTCTCTTCCTGGAACAGGCTTGACCTGAATGACATACGGACTTCTATGGGCTGCGGGATGAATATTATCCACATTTCTGTTCCTTCCTCCGATATGCAAATATCAAGCAAGCTTAACAAGACAAAAGGATGGATTCTGGAGTATCTGAAGAAATGCATTTATGAGTGCAAGGTGGAAGGATTCGATGTGACGGTAGGTCTCGAGGATGCTTCCAGAGCGGAGCGGGATTTTTTGTATGCACTGATTGATTGTGCCATCGCTGAAGGAGTTGGAAGAATTAGATATACGGATACTGCAGGTTTGCTTTTCAGGACGCAGACATATGAAGAACTGCATGCAATAAGGGAGAAATTTGATGTGCAGCTTGAAATAAGTGCACACAATGAACTTGGCATGGCAGTTGCCAATTCAGTAGCGGCAGTAAAAGCCGGAGCGGCATATGCAAGCTGTACTGCCGGAGGCATCGGCCCTGGTGCAGGCTACTGCAGTCTGTCGGAATTTATCAGGGCGGCAGTGGTTTTCCTTGGCGCATGCAGCGAGTTTGATCTGGAGCAGGTCAAAGAAGTGCAAAAAGAGTTCATTTCATTAATAAAGCATTAAGCGTGGCTGTCATACTGTATTAATTCACGAGATTTGCGAAGGAATCCAAATGCAATTGCAAAATACATATAAATATTTGTATACAATGGTGATGTAATAACGATAAATTCTCTGACAACCTCATATTAAGGCGGGTTTCATAATTTGGAAGGCTATGAGTTGTAAAAAAATTTTGCAGGACTTTAAAATGAAGCTTGCATTATGATAAGGTTTATGCTAAAATAAATCAACGATTTAGAAATGAACTACCTTGTCGTAGTTGAGAAAGCTTCGAAGCTTTTCGGGAGGATGTATACATCTGTCTGAAGAGCTTTTTTATTTTGAGACAGCAGAGGAGGGGGGGGTTATGGAATATGCCAGATTTATATTATGTGGTCAGAACAAGAAAATTCTTTCAGAAGTCAAAAATATTCTCGTTTCGGATGGTTATGTTTTTACAGGATATTCGAGCGACCCGTCCAGGTTGCTGCGGCATGTGAGAAGTACACAGCCTGAGATGGCAATTATCAGCCTTTCCGGTGATTTCAGGGCACTAAAGCCGATAATAGAGGTGATAGACGATGATTTGCTTGCAGCATGCATATTACTGTTGGAGTCAAGAGATGAAGAGGTATTTGAATTCCTCAGGAATTCACGGGTATCGACCTATGTAGCGGAACCGATATTCAGTGAGGTATTGCTGCAAATTACAGATATATCAGTTGCCAATTATAAAAGGGTGCTGGAGTATGAAGAGAAGCTAAAGCAACTGAATGATTCGCTTGAGAGCAGAAAGGTCATAGAAAAAGCGAAATGGCTATTGGTTGAGCAGGAACATATGACCGAGCAGGAAGCATTTAATGTATTGAGGAAAAAGAGCAGGGACAACCGGATGCCCATGAAGGAAATAGCTGAAGCCATTATGATCGCAAGAAGCAGTTTGTAAAGAGTTTGCAGCGCAGATATAATAGTAATAGTGTGTACTGATGTCCATATGTATGACAAAGGTACTGCCTGGCCTGGACGCCTGATTTAATTATAAATCAGGCGTCTGTTTTTATATTCAGAAAAAAATAATTCGGAGGTGTTTTTATGATGAGACAAGTGGCAATTTATGGAAAGGGCGGAATCGGAAAGTCCACAACCACGCAGAATCTGACAGTCGGATTGGGCGAAATGGGTAAAAAGGTCATGATTGTGGGCTGCGACCCGAAAGCGGATTCAACAAGACTGGTATTAGGGGGGCTGGCGCAGAAAAGTGTACTGGATACGCTTAGGGAAGAGGGGGAAGAGGTTGAACTCGATAACATCCTCAAAATAGGAAAATTCGGTATCCGGTGTGTCGAGTCGGGCGGACCCGAGCCAGGTGTCGGATGTGCAGGAAGAGGCATCATCACTTCAATTAATATGCTTGAGAGCCTTGGAGCCTATACCGAAGATCTGGACTATGTGTTCTATGATGTTCTTGGTGATGTCGTGTGCGGCGGTTTTGCAATGCCGATCAGGGAAGGAAAGGCGAAAGAGATTTATATCGTGGCCAGCGGTGAATTGATGGCGCTTTATGCGGCAAACAACATATCAAAAGGTGTCCAGCGGTATGCAAATACAGGGGGATGCCGTCTGGGAGGCATTATCTGCAACAGCAGGAAGGTGGATCACGAACGGGAACTTCTGGAGAATTTTGCACAGGAACTTGGCAGTCAGCTCATCTATTTTGTTCCAAGGGATAATTTGGTCCAGAGGGCTGAAATCAACAGGAAGACGGTCATTGATTATGCGCCGGAGGAATCGCAGGCCGATGAGTATAGAGGTCTTGCACGTGCTATAGACGGAAATGACATGTTCGTTATACCCAAACCAATGGGTCAGGAAAGACTTGAAGAATTGATGATGAAACATGGCTTTTTGGGACTTTGATTCTATATAAGAAATTTATGGAAGGAGAATATGGATATGTTGATGATAAGAGCAATAATCAGGCCCGAAAGAGTGGGGCTTGTTCTGGAGGAACTCAGTGATGCCGGCTTTCCGGCGGTTACAAAGATTGATGTGATGGGCAGGGGCAAGCAAAGGGGAGTCAAGGTCGGTGATGTATTTTATGACGAAATACCCAAGGAAATGCTCATGATGGTCGTAAACGATGAAGACAAGGATGATGTCATAAAGCTGATCATGAAGAATTCTAAAACGGGCATGAAAGGTGCGTTTGGGGATGGCAAGATCTTTGTCAGCCCGGTTGATGAAGTCTATACCATCAGCTCAAGCACGAAAGGTTTGTAATACAGGAAACAGACATAAAAGCCAGGAGGTGTGATATGAAAGAAATTATGGCAGTTATCAGAATGGATATGATTGGAAAGACGAAAGAAGCGCTGTCAATACAAGGATTTCCGGCGTTGAACTGCATGAAGGTGATGGGACGCGGCAAAAAAAAGCTGGATTATACCCTGATCGAACGTTATTTATCCGATGGGATCGAGATCAGCTCGCCAAAAGCTGCCGAGGCTGTATCGGAAGGCCACAGGCTGGTGCCCAAGAGGCTGGTGTCCATGGTTGTAAACGATGATGAAGTAAAAAAGGTCGTTGAAGCAATCATGGAAACCAACAGCAGGGGGAATCCGGGAGACGGCAAGATATTCGTCCTTCCCGTCAGTGACTGTATACGGATCAGGACAGGGGAAGCAGGAGAACAGGCAGTATAGCTGTAAAGCAGTTTTATTTGTACGGTAAATTGAAATATAGAGGTGATCTCATATGAAACAAAAGGTAGACAGGATATTAGAGAGCTATCCCGGCAGTGTCTATAAAAATAGAAAAGAGCACATTCTGGTAAAGAAAAGCAATACTGAAGAGCCTCAGGTCATTACGGCCAATACGAGAGTCATTCCGGGCATCATGACCCAGAGGGGCTGCTGCTATGCAGGATGCAAAGGTGTTGTGCTGGGACCGTTAAAGGATGCAGTCGTGCTGACGCATGGGCCTGTCGGATGCGGTTATTACAGCTGGGGAACCAGAAGGAACAAGGGCCGAATAGCAGAGGGAGAGGATAATTTCCTCAATTATTGCTTTACTACAGATATGCAGGAGGGAGATATCGTCTTCGGCGGTATGAAAAAGCTGCGGCAGGCTGTCAAAGAGGCTATTGAAATATTCAAGCCGTCAACTTTAATGATTTGCTCCACTTGTCCAGTTGGATTGATCGGAGATGACATCAATGCCGTAGCCGTGGAATCTGAACAGCTTTACGGTATCAAGGTGCTGGCTTTCAGCTGTGAAGGCTACAAGGGTGTCAGCCAGTCTGCAGGGCATCATATTGCAAACAACGGATTGATCAAGCATCTGATTGGTACCGGTGACGGTGTGGTGGGTAAGTATTCCATCAATATACTTGGTGAATATAACATTGGCGGTGACGGCTTTGAAATCGAACGAATCTTTAAAAAAATAGGTTATGAGATCGTATCGGTAATGACCGGAAACGGTACGGTCGAGGGTATGAGAAACGCTCACAAGGCAAGCTTGAACCTGTTACAGTGCCATCGCTCCGTCAATTACATCGCGGAAATGATGAAAGCTAGATATGGTATGGACTGGATCAAGGTCAACTTTATTGGTCTGAAGGCAATGGTGAAGAGCCTGAGGGATACGGCAAAATATTTCGATGATCCCCAGCTGACTGCCAGGACGGAAGCCGTCATTGAAGAAGAACTTGCCGAAGTGATACCAAAGCTGGAACACTTCAAAACAATCACACAAGGAAAAACGGCTGCATTATATGTAGGTGGTTCAAGAGCGCATCATTATCAGTACCTTTTCAAGGATATCGGGGTCGAAACCATACTTGCAGGCTATGAATTCGCGCACAGAGATGATTATGAAGGCCGGGAGGTGCTCCCAAACATTAAAGTTGACGCAGACAGTAAAAATATTGAAAATCTGGTATTGGAACCGGATCCCGAATATTACAGGATAACACTGTCAAAGGAAAGATATGAAGCTCTTGCCAGAGAAATTCCTCTCAATTCCTATAGCGGAATGATAAAGGATATGCAGGATGGCAGCATAGTCGTCGATGATCTGAATCACTTTGAAACGGAGGAATTCCTGAAATATTTGAAACCCGATATATTTTGCTCCGGTATCAAGGACAAATATGTATCGCATAAAGCGGGTATATTCTCCAAGCAGCTTCATTCCTATGACTATAGCGGACCCTATGCCGGCTTTAACGGGGCGGTCAATTTTGCAAGGGACATTGCACTCGGATTAACAGCGCCGGCCTGGAAAATGGTAAATCCGCCATGGAAAACAGAGCCTGCAATTGAAGGAACATTTGGAATATAAGGAGGGATGGATATGCTTAATGCAACACCGAAGGAATATGTAAAGAGGTCGGGTCTCGTGATTAATCCGGCCAAGACGTGTCAACCGGTAGGCGCGATGTATGCGGCGCTTGGAATTCACAGGTGCATGCCGCACAGTCATGGATCGCAGGGCTGCTGTTCCTACCACAGGACGTTCCTGACCAGGAACTTCAGGGATCCCGTCATGGCTTCAACGAGTTCATTTACAGAAGGCACTGCTGTTTTTGGCGGTGGCGCCAATTTGAAAACATCAATTAAAAATATCTTTTCGATATACGACCCTGACATCATTGCAATTCATACGACCTGTCTGTCAGAGACAATCGGCGACGATATACCCACATACATCGCGCAGACGCAGATCCCCGAAGGAAAGACCATTATACATGTCAATACGCCAAGCTATGTGGGCTCGCATGTAACCGGATTTTCCAACATGGTGAAGGGCATGGTTAAGTATCTATGTACCAACAGCAAGAACCCAAACGGAAAGCTTAATATCATACCCGGTTTTGTAAATCCCGGAGATATGAGGGAAATCAAGCGCATCATGAAGCTGTTGGATATGGAGATCATTATGTTTCCGGATACCAGCGGCGTCCTGGATGCGCCTATGACAGGCAGATTTGAAATGTATCCTGCCGGCGGTGCAAAGGTGGAGGATATCAGGGATGCCGGAAATTCCATCAGTACTTTGGCTCTTGGATATTTTGCCTCTGCTGACGGTGCAAATGAACTGGAGAAAAAATGCAAGGTCCCTTGTAAAATACTGAAAACACCGATCGGCATCAAGGCAACGGACGATATGATCATGGCCGTATCAAGGGCAGCAGGCAAAGCTGTGCCATATGAGCTTGAGGAAGAACGGGGACAGCTGCTCGATATCATTTTGGATTCGCAGCATCAATATCAGGGTAAAACTGTTGCACTCACCGGTGATCCTGATTTCCTGATCGGACTTACCGAATTCATACTTAGTATGGGAATGATACCTCAATATGTTCTGACAGGTACCCCTGGCGAGTATTTTGAAAAGGAAATCAATATGATGTTCAAGGAAGCCGGGGTTGAAGGAAAGGTCAAGGCAGCTGGCGATCTGTTCACGCTTCATCAGTGGATGAAAGAAAATCCAGTGGACTTGCTTATCGGCGGTACACATAGCAAATTTATCGCTAAGGCCGAAGATGTACCTTTTGTCAGACTTGGATTCCCGATACTGGACAGGTCGGTCCACTCCTACATGCCGATTACAGGCTATCGTGGAGGCATGAGGATCGTAGAACTGATCAGCGGTGCGCTGCTGGACAGGAGAGACAGGGATGCGGCGGATGAGGATCTGGAGATGCTTTTGTAGAAGCGTTGATTATAAATAATCTTTTGCAGCTGGTATCGCAATAATTGGGTGCAATACAACTTGGTGATAAAGGTTCGGCACATATCGGGATATAGGAAAGAGGTGGCATACGATGAAGGTTACTCAAATGGAAATACTGGAGGAAAGAAAAAAATCGATACGGTGTGGCAAGGGTGACTGTGTGCAAACGTTGAAATGTGACAACGACAGTATAGCAGGATCAGTTAGCCAAAGGGCATGTGTATATTGCGGCGCAAGGGTTGTACTGAATCCGATTACAGATGCATTTCACATCGTACACGGCCCCATCGGCTGTGCCAGCTATACCTGGGATATCAGAGGCAGTTTGTCCAGCGGCCCTGAGATTTACAGGAACAGTTTTTCGACAGACCTTGAAGAGAAGGATGTCATATTTGGCGGAGAAAAGAAGCTGACTGGTGCAATCGATGAAATAGTCCGAAAATATTCCGCGAAGGTAATATTCGTCTATGCCACCTGTATTGCTGGCGTCATTGGGGATGATATCGGAGCAGTATGCAGAAATGCAGAGAAAAAGTATGGAATTCGTGTTATTCCAGTACAGTCAAGCGGATTTGCAGGGAACAAGTCGACAGGCTACAAAGCGGCCTGTGATGTGCTGATGAAGCTGATGGAAAGCTCCGGACAGCTGCCAAAGCCGGATCGGGAAAAATCACCGGGCAGTGTGAATTACCTTGGAGATTTCAATTTGGCAGGCGAAGCATGGATCGTTTCCAGATATCTTAAAAGCATCGGTGTTGAAATAGTTTCAAAAATTACGGGTGATTCCAGATGTGAAGAGATCATGAAGGCGCCGGACGCGCGTTTGAATATCGTACAATGTGCCGGTTCCATGTCCTATCTGGCGAAGATGATGGAAGAAAAATACGGGATCCCATATATAAAGGTTAGTTTTTTTGGGCTTGAAGATACCAAGCTTTCCCTGATCCGTATCGCACAGGCAGTTGGTGGTCATGATGCTGCAGAAAAGCTCCTGAAGTTGTTTGAAAAGGAAGAAAAATATATCAGCGGAAAGCTGGCATATCACCGCAGCAGGCTGAAAGGCAAGAAAGCGGCAATATATGTCGGCGGAGGCTTTAAAGCGATATCCCTGGTCAAGCAGTTTGCAGACCTTGGCATCAAGACGGTCATGGTGGGGACACAGACAGGAAAGGCGGAGGATTACGAAACGCTCAGAAACATGGTAGAGGAGGATACGGTAATCCTTGACGATGCCAACCCTTCGGAATTGGAGAAATTCATGAAGGAGCGCGGCGCGGACATACTGGTCGGCGGTGTGAAGGAAAGACCGCTGGCTTACAAGCTGGGGGTTGCATTCTGTGATCACAATCATGAACGCAAGCACCCATTATGTGGTTTTGAAGGTGCGGTCAACTTTGCGCAAGAGATCGACATGTCAATAAACAGCCCGGTTTGGGCGTGGCTGTCAAAAAATAGCAAGGGCGCAACAACTTAAGTAATGACGCAACACCTTAAGTAATGACGCAACACCTTAAGTAAGGGAGGTATTATAATGAGCAACAGGAATTTTACAAATTTAAATATGAATCCGTGCAAAATGTGCATGCCTATGGGTGCTGTCACAGCCTTCAAGGGAATAGAGAACAGCATGGTCATTCTGCATGGCTCTCAGGGCTGCAGCACATACATCAGAAGGCATATGGCCGAGCATTATAATGAACCGATTGATGTTGCCTCGTCTTCCCTTAACGAAGAGGGTACTGTATATGGCGGAGAGAAAAACCTGAAGACAGGGATCAGAAACATTATTGCACTCTATACACCCTCTGTGATCGGCGTGTGTACTACCTGCCTTGCAGAGACCATCGGCGAGGATATTGAAAGAATCGTTGAGGAATTTATTATAGAAAATGGAGAATCGGATACCGTAATCATTCCTGTTCACACCGCAGGCTATGCAGGAAGTCAGGTAGAGGGCTATTATGCCGCTCTTCGCTCCATTCTGGAGGCGACCCGGTTCAAGAGATGGATCAATAGCAGGATAAACATTATTCCAGGCCTTATGAGCCCTGGAGATATCCGTAATATTAAACGGATCCTTGAAATGTTTCATGTAGAGTACGTCATATATCCGGATATTTCAGAGACGCTTGATGCACCTTATTCAAAAGAATACAAAAACATCCCCGCAGGCGGAACATCACTGGATAGCATTTCCGGAATGGCCGGGGCGGCAGCAACCATTGAAATGGGTCTATCCGTACCCGATGCTCTCTCTCCGGGTAAATTCCTGGAGCAGCTGTATGGTGTGCCTCTATACAGGTGCAGCCTTCCGATCGGATTAAAAAATACTGACATATTTGTAGAACTGATCTCTGAAATCACAGACAAGAGTGTGCCAGCAGAACTGCAAAAGGAAAGAGGCCGACTGCTGGACGGAATGATTGATTCGCACAAATATAATGGAGAGGGTAAAGCCGCCATATTCGGTGATCCCGAGCAGGTTTATGCCATAACAGGTCTGTGCGCGGAAAACGGAATCGAAACGCTTCTGGCCTGTACAGGTTCAAAGAGTAAAAACCTGAAAACGCTTATAGAAGGCCTTGCCCTTCCAAAGCAGCCGATGGTGCTTGATGATACCGATTTTGAGACCATACAGGCAAAATCGGCGCAATTAAAACCCAACATCCTGATAGGTAATTCAGATGGCAGGGTATTAACTGAAAAACTCGGCATTCCTCTGGTCAGAGCCGGTTATCCCATCCATGACAGAGTCGGAGGACAGAGGCTGGTCCATACCGGCTACAACGGCTCATTAATGCTGCTGGACAAAATAACCAATACATTACTGGAGGGAAAAAATGAAAATTACCGCAGGAATTCCTACGACAAATATTTTACAGGTTCAGGGAATAAACAGGAAGAGTCGCTGCATGATGCCGGTCATTTTATCGCCGGTATAAAGCAGGAGCATACAGCTGCTCCCGCTGCTGCTGTATCCGCAATCATTGCGAAAACCGCTGAACACCCCTGCTTTTCATCAGGCGCCTGCCACAATGCACGCCTTCACATTCCAGTGGCGCCTGCATGCAACATCTCCTGCAATTACTGCAACAGGAAGTTTGATTGTGTCAATGAAAGCAGGCCAGGTGTGACGAGCAGAGTACTCAATCCTCTTGAAGCAGCGGAGAGATTCATCGAAGCCAGATCGCGTCTGAAAAACTTGAAAGTAGTTGGAATTGCCGGTCCAGGTGATGCTCTGGCCAATTTTGAAAATACCCGTCAATCGTTGCAATTGATACGACAACTGGACCCGGATATTACATTCTGTTTATCTACGAATGGTTTGATGCTGCCGGAATATGCTTCACAGCTGGTTGAACTGGGTGTCACACACGTGACTGTCACAGTGAATGCAATTGACCCTGTTATTGCTTCAAAAATCTATCGCGAGGTCAACTATAAGGGCCGGAAGATAACAGGAGTGGAGGCTGCCGGAATTTTACTGAAGAATCAACTGGAGGGCCTTTCCCTGCTTACATCCAAAGGGGTAGTATGCAAGGTCAATACGGTTATGATTGAGGGCGTGAACGACAAGCATATACCGGAAGTCATCAAAAAAGTACAGGAATATGGGGTACAGCTTTCAAATATCATGCCATTGATCCCTGCAGCAGGAAGCATGTTTGAGAATATCCCCGCAACGGACACCAATGAGCTGAATGAAATGAGAAAAAGCTGCGGGAGTATTCTGAAGCAGATGTACCACTGCAGACAATGCAGGGCTGACGCGGCCGGTACTATTGCTGATGACAGGTCGGCAGAGCTGTTCGGCAAGAACGACGGAAGCGGCAAGGGCTGCGGCACAGGCAAG
>DBTX01000018.1:10914-17462 GCA_002307275.1 Hungateiclostridiaceae bacterium UBA1305 | reverse complement strand
AGGGCTGCGGCACAGGCAAGAGCGAAGGAAGCGGCAAGGGCTGCGGCACAGGCAAGGGTGACGGAAGCGGCAAGGGCTGCGGTACAGGCAAGGGCGACGGAAGCGGCAAGGGCTGTGACACAGAATGCTCGTGCAAGGGTAACACGAATTTGGATTTTCAGTATAAACCAGAAGAGAAACTGATACTTGAAGAGGTAAGTTGAGGCAAACAGTTGTGTGTTGACATTAACACCAACAGCAGATGTTGCGTCTGCAGCATGTTTGTAGTTAAGGCCGGGCTTTTAGGAACAGGAGGTGGCCGATGAACCCTGTAAAGCATACGAAAAGTGCTGTCTTAATCGATAGAACATTGCCGGAGATAAATTCGGCAGAAAAAATGAGCAGACTTGATATATTGAATTTTAGCTGGCTGCTTGAACATGCGGGAGTCAATATCATTGAAGTAAACGCCTGCCTGTTGAAAAAAATAGGAAAACCTCCGGAGGGTCTTGAATTCATAGTGCAAGTGGACAATGTTGAAGATCTGGATATATGCATAGCTTCCGGGATCAAAAGGTGTGTTCTCAAGCCTGTAATGCTATCAATGCACAAGGTTTCAGAGCGTATATTGGAAAGAGGTCTTTTTGTCATACTCGAAGTCCATGCAGAAAATCTGGAAGACCTTTCATGGGTGGATGAAATTTTAGGGAAAGCTTGGCTGCCAGCAATCAGCGGTATCAGGCTTTCCGGCCTGGGAGAGGTTGATTCTCAGGAGTGGATTGAAAAAGCATGGCGCATCAAAACAATCACCGGAAAAAGACTGGATATCTGTCCGGATTATTCAATGTCGATGGGAAATGCCATTCTGCAGGAAGCAGCTGTAGATGGCATGGATTTTGTGACAGCTTCCTTTAACGGCTACGGGAGGAAAAGGAGCTTTGCCTCCACAGAAATACTGCTTGCGGCATTAAAGGTGCTGTATAAGGATTTGCGAAAATCCAACCTTGAAATATTACCTGAACTTAAAGTTCTCTTTGAAAAACATTCGCAGCAGAACGTTTGCGAAAACTCTCCGGTGATCGGAAAAAATATTTTCATGGTTGAATCCGGAATACATGCGGCAGGAATCAACAGCGATTCCAGAACATATGAACCATATGAACCCGGCATCGTAGGACAGAAGAGGGAGCTGGTCATTGGAAAGCACTCGGGCAGACTCTCGATTGCTGCAAAGATGATTGAACTGGACATGGAGGTCAATCATGCAGATATGCAGGAACTGTTGCAGAAAGTAAGGGAATTAAGCGTGAAGCTGAACAGGAGTCTGAAGGAAGAAGAATTTATAGATATCTGCAAATATGATGTACTGCATTAATTCTATTTTGCAGGATATTGATAAGAGAGTGGAATATGAAATTGAAAATTGTGGATACAACGATGAGGGATGGCGAACAGATGGCTGGGAAAGCCCTGAAAGCAGATCAGAAAATAATGATTGCCAAGCTTCTGGACAGTATCGGCATTTATCAGATAGAAGCAGGCATTCCAGCCATGGGCGGTGAGGAGAAGAAGAGTGTTGAAAGAATCGCCTCCCTGGGACTAAAAAGCAGGATTTCTTCCTGGAACAGGCTGAATACAACAGATATAGCTCTGTCGATGGAGTGTGGTGTAGATAATATACATCTGTCGGTGCCCTCCTCGGACATTCAGATCATATATAAACTGAAAAAGTCAAGAGAATGGGTGATCGACAATCTTCGCAGATGTGTCGCACTATGCAGGGATAAGGGCTTTCCGGTAACCATCGGTCTTGAGGATGCATCCAGGGCAGACAGGGAATTTATTTTCCAGCTGCTGGAATATGCAGTTTCAGAGGGCGTACGGGTTGTCAGATATGCGGATACGGTCGGTATCCTGAATAGAAGAAAGACTTTTGAAGAGTTTCATGCAATCAGGTCAAAATATGATATTCAGCTTGAAATACATGCACACAATGACTTTGGCCTGGCTGTTCCCAATTCGCTGGCGGCAGTGCAGGCCGGGGCGGAATTTGTCAGCTGTACGGCCGGCGGTATAGGTGAAAGGGCTGGCAACTGCAGCCTGTTGGAATTTGTAAAGGCAGCAGTGATGTTTATCAATCAGTGTAATGATTTCGATCTTGAGCAGATAAAGGAAGTGCAGAAGGAGATACTCATGGTAATGAGGCATTAGCGGTCTGTAACATCTAAATTCATCTATTGCCGATGTAAAATTTCTTCAGGACATCGTTGTTGTCAGTACTCCTGCTTCTAAAAGCGGGAGTTTTGTAACTTGATCAAATTGGATGTTTGCAAATGGGAGCATATGATATAATATGATAAATGATCCCTTTGAAAATTGCGTTATAATTTGATGATGAAAGTGAAGTACTTGGTGGAATTATGGACTATGGATTTGTAAAAGTGGCTGCGGCTGTGCCTGAACTAAAGGTTGCCGGCTGTGGGTTCAATACCGGTAAAATTATTGAGATGATAATGGAGGCGTCCGAAGCCGGCGTGCAGCTTGTGGCTTTTCCGGAGCTGTCGCTTACGGCCTATAGCTGTGGTGATTTGTTCCACCAGCAGCTGCTGCTCAGAGAAGCGCTCAGTCAACTCAAATTACTGGCTGAAAGCACTAATACGCTGGATATCGTAATACTTGTCGGTCTGCCGGTCCTTTTGGACAACCAGCAGTTTAATTGCGCGGCTGTATTGCAAAAAGGAGAAATACTCGGTGTTGTGCCGAAGACATATATTCCAGGGTACAAGGAATTTTACGAGGAACGGTGGTTTACCTCCGGAAACAATGCCATAAGCGATGAGATAGAGTTATTCGGAAAGCAGGTGCCTTTTGGGACCGATTTGCTGTTTGAAGCGGCAGGACAATACAATGTCTGCTTCGGTGTTGAAATATGCGAGGATCTATGGGTGCCCATTCCTCCAAGCTCCTATCAGGCTTTAGCGGGAGCGGCCATCCTTTTTAATCTTTCAGCCAGCAATGAGATCATCGGGAAATACGAATACAGGCGCGAACTGGTCAGGCAGCAATCCGGCAAATGCATCGCCGGTTATGTATATACCTCCGCCGGTGTACATGAATCAACAACAGACATCGTCTACGGAGGGCATGCCCTGATTGCTGAAAACGGAGGGCTGCTGTGCGAATCGGAGAGATTTCTGCGTGCCGGCAGCATGATCATCAGCGAGATCGATGTTCAGAAGCTGCAGAATGACAGAATCAAGAACACCAGCTTCATGGAAGGCTTTCCCGGACACAGCTTCAGGAAAATCGGCTTCCGTCTGGGCGGATCAGAACATATGGATTCCATATCAATCAAGACTACAGCATCGGCTAAGGATACAACCTTAATCAAGGATATGGCAAATATAAAGGATACGGTACAGATAGGGGATACGGCATCGGTCAGGCTGACACGGCATATCGACCCGCATCCGTTCGTACCACCCGATGAATCGGCACGGGACATCAGATGCAGCGAAATATTCGCAATACAGACTGCTGGTCTTGCAAAAAGGCTGGAACATACCGGCATGGAGGCAGCAGTTGTCGGCATATCAGGCGGATTGGATTCCACGCTGGCACTTCTTGTCACGGCAAAGACCTTTGACATGCTGAATATCCCTCGAAATAAAATTATTGCGGTAACAATGCCTGGTTTCGGGACAACAGATACCACTTACCAGAACGCACTCGAATTGATCCGGTCGATTGGTGCGGAGCTTCGCGAAATTAATATAAAAAAAGCCTGTATGCAGCATTTTTCCGATATCGGGCATGATCCGTCCATACATGATGTCACCTATGAAAATGTGCAGGCGAGGGAACGCACCCAGATTCTGATGGACATCGCCAATAAACACTCCGGACTTGTCATCGGCACCGGCGACCTTTCGGAGCTTGCCCTCGGCTGGTGCACATACAATGGTGACCACATGTCAATGTACTCCGTCAACTGCAGTATACCCAAGACGCTGGTAAAATACCTGGTACGCTGGGCTGCGGACAATGTAACGGAGCAGAAGTCGGCAGATGTTCTCCTTCGAATACTTGACACGCCGATAACTCCGGAATTGCTTCCTCCGGACGAAAACGGCAGGATTCAGCAAAAGACGGAGGATATCGTCGGACCTTATGAACTCCATGATTTCTTCCTTTATCACACACTCAGGTATGGAGCGCCACCGCTAAAAGTGCTGTTTCTGGCGCAACAGGCATTTAATGGCAGTTACAGTGCTGGCGAGATCAAATCCTGGCTGAAGGCATTCTACAAGCGCTTTTTTTCACAGCAGTTCAAACGTTCCTGCCTGCCCGACGGGCCCAAGGTAGGTACGATTAGCCTTTCACCACGCGGAGACTGGCGTATGCCCAGTGATGCATCAGCTGAGCTGTGGCTGAAGGAACTGGAATAAGTGAAGAAAAATGAGAGAAGAAAATAGAAGGGCTTTGAAATATACGTGAGGATTGATTTACAGCGCGCTGGGCGGATTATTTGGTAGATAATTAGCACTTGACAAAACCTTGCGCGTGCCTTAAAATAACATATGTCTCTGAGAGATATCGCATTTACGGTGGGCTTAGTTCAGTTGGTTAGAGCGCCAGGTTGTGGTCCTGGAGGTCATGGGTTCGACCCCCATAGCTCACCCCAGAAAAAAGGAAGGTTGTTTACACAGCCTTCCTTTTTTATTATAGAAATTTGCCAGCAAATGTCCAAAGCCGGGAGGGGTTTGATGCCCCCGGGAATTTGGTTAAGCTATTTGAGAAACAGATCCGGGCCAATAGCGAATTCGAAGAATTGCGCCATCACAACATCCAATAAAAATTATATTATTTACTATATGCATGGAAAGTAATAGAATTAGTGTGTAATTACTACCATGGCGCAGCTTACTGGTGTATTCATTATGAAATCCGTTGGAGGAGAATTATATGGAAAGTTTGTTCAGATTGGAAGGACCACGCCTTATACGTGAATGCAACAATGAAATTCTCTGGATAGAACCGTGGGGAGCGGACAGTCTGCGTATACGCGGAACGAAGCGCGCCGCCATTACACAGGAGGATTGGGCACTGCTTCCGCAGGAGGAATGCAGGTGTGCTGAATCGGTTATTTCGGAAGATGGGCAGACGGCAGAGGTTCGAAACGGGAATATTATTGCAAAGGTGTCGCCAGGCGGTAAAGTTTCTTTTTATAATATGGAAGGGAAACTGCTTCTCGAGGAATATGTGAGAAACAGGGATAATCTGAAGGAGTTTGTAAGCGCCTTGTGTATTAATGCCCGCGAATATTCACCGATACCCGGAACGAATGATTTCAGGCTGACTGCGCGGTTTGAACCCGCCGAGGGGGAGAAGCTTTTCGGAATGGGCCAGTATCAACAGCCCTATCTGGATCTCAAGGGCTGTACGCTGGAACTTGCCCATAGAAATTCTCAGGCCAGCGTGCCCTTTGCACTGTCCAATAAGGGTTATGGCTACCTGTGGAACAATCCCTCCACCGGTAAAGTGATTTTTGGCAAGAATGTGACCGAATGGTTTGCCGGCTCTGTTCAGCAGCTTGATTACTGGATAACGGCAGGAAACACTCCTGCTGAGATAGAAGAGGCTTATGCCAGAGCTACCGGTACTGTTCCGATGATGCCGGATTACGGCATGGGCTTCTGGCAATGCAAGCTGCGTTACCAGACACAGGAGGAACTGCTTGAGGTAGCCCGGGAATACAAGAGAAGAGGACTTCCCATATCAGTTATTGTCATTGACTTCTTCCATTGGACGAAGCAAGGAGATTGGAAATTTGATCCCGATTACTGGCCTGACCCTGAAGCAATGGTGCAGGAACTCAGGGAGATGGGGATTGAGTTGATGGTATCCATTTGGCCTACAGTGGACAAGACCTCGGAGAACTTTGCCGAGATGGCTCGAAAAGGGTATCTCGTGCGTTTCGACAGAGGGAATTCGATTGTGATGGACTGGATGGGCAATACAATGTTCTATGATGCGACTCATCCGGGCGCGCGCGATCATCTCTGGAAGATCGTGAAGAAAAATTACTACGACAAGGGGATCAAGGTATTCTGGCTTGATGAGGCAGAGCCGGAGTATTCCGAATATGAATTTGACAATTACCGTTATCATGCCGGACCGGCATTGCAAACAAGCAATATCTATCCCGTCATGTATGCGAAGACCTTTTTTGACGGCATGGCCGCAGAAGGACAGAAAAATATCATTAATCTTGTCCGCTGTGCCTGGGCCGGCAGCCAGCGTTACGGTGCACTTGTCTGGTCTGGAGATATCCATTCCAGCTTCAAATCCTTAAGGAACCAGATCAGGGCGGGCCTGAACATGGGCCTGGCGGGAATTCCCTGGTGGACGACGGATATAGGCGGCTTCCATAGCGGGGATATCCGTGATCCTGAATTCCAGGAATGTATCATCCGCTGGTTCCAGTATGGAGCCTTCTGTCCGGTATTCAGACTGCACGGCGACCGTGAGCCGCATACCCCTCCGCTTGGAACCACCGGCGGCGGAAG
>DBTX01000018.1:0-10586 GCA_002307275.1 Hungateiclostridiaceae bacterium UBA1305 | reverse complement strand
AAATACCTGTTCCTGCGTGAACGGCTGCGTCCATACATCACTGAGGTGATGAAGGCCGCCCATGAAAAAGGTACACCCCCGATGCGTCCGCTGTTTTTCGATTTTCCACAGGATAATCAGGCGTGGGAAGTGGATGATGAGTATATGTTCGGACCGGATATCCTTGTCGCGCCCATATTATATGAAGGAATCCGATGCAGAAAGGTGTATCTGCCTGCAGGGGCGGACTGGAAGAATACCATCGACGGACAGCGGCATAATGGCGGTCAATGGATCGAATGCGATGCCCCGATAGAGTCCATCCCTGTATTCCTCAGAAACGGTGTGGATTTGCCGATCTCCGTCCATAACTAAATTAACCTTTCTCATTGTGCCACCTTACATGTTGTTATGAAGTACATTATACTAAAATTTGAATTGGAACATAATCACGTGTGGTACAATGAGACATTATCACGATTTGATCAGAGAGGTCGATCAGAGACAGGTTTGCCGATTTTCAATTTGACTTGACAAATCCCAGACTGACCTTTATAATTGACTTTGCGCTTAGATGTTGGGATGTAGCCAAGCCGGTAAGGCACCAGACTTTGACTCTGGCATTTCGTTGGTTCGAGTCCAGCCATCCCAGCCATTTATGGGCCATTAGCTCAGTTGGCTAGAGCATTTGACTTTTAATCAAAGGGTCCCGCGTTCGAGTCGCGGATGGCTCACCAAAACCTTACAGCTCAACGGTTGTAGGGTTTTTTGCTGTTTCGAAACAGACACCTTGATTCGGAATAGGCACCTTGACTTCCTGACACCTTGATTTTTTCACTCATGAATAATATTTTATTCGGAGGATTGAGTTTATGGTTAAAAGTCAAAAGATAGTCAGGTCATCGGGTCACACGTCTGAAGCAAATTTGGCATCAAACAGGAAGGTTTTTAGTCTGGACAGTATGAAGGAAGGTTTCCTGCTGGAACAGAGCTGTAGAAGCAATACGGAGGCAACAATCCAATACTACCAGGGGAATATTGATCGTTTTATGAGAGACCTCGAAGAAACCGGGCAGGAATTCACAACAGAAAGCATTTCAAAAGATCAAATAAAGAGATATATTCTTTACTTGAAAAAGATCAAAAAGTGGAAGGACACGGAATATATTGAATCCGATGATGTTTTATCATCTATCTCCATACAGACTTATATTCGTGCTATTAAGGCTTGGGTTAGCTGGATGGAAGAGGAAAACTATATTGAAGGACCTATTTCTTCAGGGATTAAGCTGCCTAAAGCCGTTAAAAGTATCATTGAAATTTTAACCGAAGAAGAGATAAAATCTATTGTCAAATTCCTTAATGGGAAAAAGCAGAATAAACTTAGAGACCTACTAATTGTAATGCTTTTTTTGGAGTGCGGCTTGCGTCTGGATGAACTGACAAAGTTGAAATTTAAAAGTGTCCAGTTAAGCCAGAATTTATTGACTGTAATGGGGAAAGGTCAAAAAGAGAGAATTGTAAGTTATGGGGTTAATCTTCAAAGGCTTATATACAAATATATTAACCAGGAAAGACCTGCACCATACTCCACAAAAGTTGATGCCTTGTTCCTATTAGGTGACGGAAAATCCATTACTCAAAGTACTGTTAAGCAGCTTTTCAAAAGAATCAAAAGAAAAACATGCATTGAGAAATTGCATCCGCATCTGCTTCGGCATACCTATTGTACAATATACCTGGCCAGAGGAGGGGACATTTTCAGCCTTAAGCAATCAACTGGCCATCCAGGATTTACGTATTGAGAGAAGGTCAATTAAAAATGATCTGGAACAATGTCAGAGAATTTATTTTAAGTTACTTAAGAATTCCAAATTTAATCTTTATGATATAAAGGAATGTTTAGTATACAAAAAAAGTAGAAAGTAATTCCAAACGTTGTTCATATTGACATTTGCAATTGAGAAGTTAATAATTGATATCGTATACATAAGTTATAGTTTTGCTAAAAGACAATATTTATACTGTCTATATGGGAAATTGACAGTTTGGTTATATTACAAATTGGGTTAAGAGGGATAAACCATATGGCAACAATTGACCAAAAACTCGAGGCATGGAAAAACAAACTTCTCGACTTAGGTAAACGTAATCGATTAATTAATTATCGCGATACAAAACGATCTAGCCTGAGAATAAAAGAACCCATAATTTTCGAATTGTGGGAGAGCTTTGTTGTGAACGAAACACCGCTTGAATTCCCCTATTATGACGATGAGCAGATATCGCTCTTTGAAAATAATGAAAATGAAGTTTTTGAAGAATCCGTACTGACTAATCAATCGATTAAAGAACAGCAGAAAAGCCTACGAAGCTTGAGAGAAAAAGCAAAAACGGCCATGGAAGAGCAGGGGGTCAATATTCTGTATCTTTCATTTGGCTTTCTACGTTGGCGTGAAGACACAAAGTCTGATCAGTATTTCCTTTGAAAGCTAAGTATCCGTTGGGTTTCTATGCTTGAAAAACAGGTAACCGGGCCAGGTCGCTTCAAGATGGGCTTTGTAAGTTTTATAGGGTCGTTGCCCTGGGTAGGTCACTTCCAGTGAAGGATAACACGGGCCTACTCATTTTGCAAGGGTGCAATGAATGGTTTCCCCCCTACGGGCTACCCCCCATTAAGTGCACGCTGGTCGATCTCTTATAAGGCCTTGCATAATGAGCCTCTGCCGAGTGTTTAGTGCGACCTGCGTGACCCCCCAGGGGGGCAACACTAATAAGAGGGTAGCCGGGCCAATATCCGGCGGATAGGGGGAATATGGGTAAGTACATATTGAATCAGGAGACAAGGAAAATCGAATTGCATTTTAGTAAGCCGGAATATATGGCGCTATCTGAGGCCCATAAATCAGATATCAGAAGTAATTTTTTGTGGTCTAATAAAGCCGGTGCATGGGTGAGCAGGTCAACGAATAACCATTATTGGGCAATCAAAACCGCTGAAAAAATAGGCCTTGAGGACGGTGGCAAGATTGGCGAACGTCTCAGTTATGCCGAGGAAATCGAAAAAAAGTCAGAAAGGGCAGAGGGCAGGGCTGAACGCTTTGAAATCTATTCGGACAATGCTGCAAAACGCGCCGAAAATCTGCAAGCTGATTTTAACAGGTACCGTAAAGATTGGGCGTGGTTAACTCAGCCGATTTTGGCCGGGCATGCTGGCAGCCAAGCTTTTGCAAATCACAAAAACAGAGTCATGGCAAGGTACGAACGCGGTTTTGAGGAATACGAAAAAAGTTCTTACTATCAGGATCTGGCAGCTACCGCGAGGGCAACGGCAAGCAATGAAAAACTGAAAGACAGGGTTTACCTCAATAACAGGATAAAAGAATGCAATAAATTAATTAAGGCCTTTCAAGGGCACATTGCAGGGTATGAACAACAAATTTACAGGGTGCAAAATGGCGAGGTTATAACAAGCAGACGTAACGGCCAACCCATGACGGTTGAAGGTTACGAGGAATGCATCCAGGAAGTACTTGAAAAGTACGAATACGAACAGGACAAACTTGAATTTTTCAGCAAATGCCTTGCCGATCTGGGCGGGTTTGTTTTCTCCAAAGACAATAGTATTATAATCATTGTTATCACAAATAAAAAATTAATCTTCGAAAGTCTCACAAGACAAAAGTTTTAGCAATTTTTCAATAAAATTTACGAAAACAGACTTATTATTACATTATTGTTACAATAATGGGGCGAAGGGTCATTATGCTTGTGAAAGCACACGCATGAGTATAGCCTAGTAATGGAATACAAGTGTGCACATGTTGTAATCAAATAATAAAGTTTGTGGGAAGGTCTAATTATCATGATTTAAAAAATTATATGTTTGTTTATAGCAATACTATTTTCGACAAGTCTTTTAAGTATAGCTTATGCTGATACTACTGGAAATACAGCTAATACCAATAACACCGCTAAGTATATAAATAATGAAGGGAGAAAGAATATGAAGAGAAACTTAAAGAAAAATGTATTACCTTTTATTTTAGGTATCCTACTGGGAATCAGTGTATTGCCAGTTGCCGCCCTTCCCTACAGTACAGCAACTGGCTCTATGGGGTCATATGGGCCTGTGTCAGGGTACTCTTATTATAACGATAGTACTATTAGTAATTGGGGAACAGGTAATGGTATCAATGCTAAAGAAATGGTAGCTACACAAAATGGTTCACTCGCACCAACAGGATATATGGGAGCATTATGTTGGCTTTATAAAAGTGGCATTATAATAAGAACAGCAAATTGGAAATATAATCAGGAACCTGATAATTTGATGCTTAATATTACCGATTCTAACTATGTGAGCGCTAGTGATTATTATGCAGACGGCGAAACAAGAGCTTACAATGGCAACGGTTATACTACATACAGCGGCTATCAATCTCCCTATCTTGTTTACGAAAATAACTAGGTATTTGTATTTAAATAGAATGATATTGTACTATAATATTATTAAGGGAGGCTCATATGAAAATAAGATCTGCTTTAAAAAAATCATCATTTCTGCTTTTCGTTTTGACAGGTTTTATAGTTGGTGTTGGTGTATATGCAGGTGCTGAACAAATTTCGTCTAGGAATGATATCAAAGCTGTCATACCTCAACAGGAGAAAGTCGAATCGCATTTAAATTTTCCGAAAAATGAATTGGGAGAAACATATGGTTCTGCAAAGGATGTTCTCCCTAACGAAAAAGATCCTGACCTGATGGAGGCAATGGGTGTTAACGGAAATATTGGCTACGTACGTGCAAAAGACCTTAAAGGAGAAGAGCCTAAAACTATTGAAGAAGCTTTAGCTCAAAACAATTCAAAGCCAAGAGAAATAAACGTATATAAAAGTGATGGTAAAACGGTTATTGACAAATTTATAGTAGGAAATTTGCAAGATGAGAATAGGTATGGAGAAACAATAGACCCTTCAAAATAGTCACTACTGACCTTTATCGAAAAACCGGAGTTGAACTCCGGTTTTTAATTTGTCTACCTTTTCATCAAAATTACATTTCGTGTAAAACTACCATACTTATATTTTAAAAGTTCAAAATGAACTGATAAAATATGGTATTGTATTACTGTTTTCTGTTCTTATCTATACTTATTACAGGTAATGCTTGCAAGCCAAGGCTTTCACGTTGTTGACATGTAAACAACGGTGATTTATTGAGAACCACGCTAAGACAACGTTATGGCATGGAAAGCTGTCACAATAATATTATGTGCCCCATCAACGCCAACCATAGGATTTGTCTTAAAGACAAATTACAAATATATTTTGCCATATCTGGTAGTGCTTTTACAAGGTTTTTCAAAAAGTTTTGGCCAGATTACTGCAACTTGCACCATACCATTTATTGGAGGCAACTCATAAGCACTGGAGGATAAGACTGTGATTTTAAAACAGGAAAAAAACGCCGTCAGCGAAATACTACGGAAGATTTGACGAGCTCAAAAAATATTTCGCACGGTAAGTTTTGGAGATATATTACAAAAACGACTCAATTACTGCTATTTATATTATTATAAAATATTTTCAGTAGTTCTAAATAATATTTTTCGTCTATACTAAATTTATTTATACATTTAATAAAAGCTACATATAATTCACTTTTTAGATCGCAATTTACTTCGCCATTAAGAAAACTGTTTTTTTTAATTAGCGATTCGAATTTTTCTAAAATTGCGTTAAATGTATTATGGTAATCATTTCCGTTTTTTATATTTCTAAGTAAATATCCAATAGATTCATATTTTTCAATGTCAGTGTCCATAATCCCCCTCTTTTATACATTTTTTCTTAAATACTCATTTGCTGCATACAGTATCTTTTTTTTCATTTTACTTACTGCTTGTTTTGTTATTCCCAATTTTAAAGAAATCTCAATTTCATTTTCTTGTTGAATATAATAACTAAACAATATAGATTTTTGCCTAGAACTTAATTTTTTTATAAATGTATATAATCTAATATCTTCTATATCCTGGATAATATCTTCTATTTGTATATTAGATCCCATCGAATTTTCTAAATAATAACAAGAATCAAGGATCTCTCCAATGGGAGTATCATTACAATATTTTTTTTTCCTTATAATATAACTTTTTCTTGTTTCTGAAATGCTTTTTTTTATATAACTTATAAACATTATCCCATATATATAATTTAAATATTGCTCTTTATTAATATTGCTTGCTTTGCTTTTAATATTATTAAAATATTTGTCTAAAAATAGCAAATTTATTCCTCCTAAAAATAATCATTATATCTATCAAAAGGGATATTAATCGAAAAATGTCAACCTTTATTAAAATTTTACAATTATAGAACTTAATATATGTGGGAACAAATATGTTGCTATGAATGTCTAACATGTAAATTAAAAGAAATTGGAGATAGCGTTAATGAAAAAAATTACATATTTGATTTTATTAGTTGCACTATTATTAAGTGCTTGTTCTAGACATGAAA
Organism: Hungateiclostridiaceae bacterium UBA1305; assembly: GCA_002307275.1. Taxonomy (GTDB): domain Bacteria; phylum Bacillota; class Clostridia; order Acetivibrionales; family DTU013; genus UBA1305. The sequence continues at coordinate 4,082 of DBTX01000018.1, read as the reverse complement.
ACACCTTTATTGATCAAGGTGAAAAACGTGAAATAAGTTCTAGCAATATTGCTATTATTTCCAATATTGAATCTACTGTAGAATCCGGTAATAGTGATGAAGAAGATTTAAATAATGACGGAATACATGATCATATAAGCTTATCTTATAATAATAATTTGATTGTAAAAGTTAATAGTGACACTTTAAATTTGTGCAAATTTGACCTAATTGATGAAAATATAAAACCAACTTTTAAAGTCATTGAAGGTAATGAATCGAAAAAATTTATTTTAGTATATTATGAATGTCCTACTGTTGGCGATTCAGAATTTCATGTATTTTTATTAAAATATGATAATGATATAAGCTTATTATGGAATGGACAATTACCAGAATATGAATATAAATATAATAAGAATAAGGTTTACTTTACTTATTTGGAAAATCATAAAACATCAAGCACAGATATATCAGCTATTGCAAAAAGTCTTAGTACAAGAAAGGCACTTGATAAAAATGGAAATTTTGTATTAATATCAGTAGATGATTTCTTAAATGGGCCAATTATTACCTATATAAGTAATCTTAATATACGTGACTATGATGGAGATGGAATTGACGAAATAGTTACCTCAAACGAAATTTTAAATAAAGAAAGAGCTTCATATTTGTCCACATTGTATACCTCGTGGGAAGTAAACGACGATAAAATCCAAGTAATGCACTATATCCTTGCATATAGAAATACTATGGATTTCTTTATTCTCAGAAAAATAATGAATGATAGCTATTTGGATAAAGAAAAATTACAAGACTTCATTAATGAATATGCTGACGTGAATGATGATAATGTTAAGATCGATAAAGATTATACGATAGATCATTTATTAGATAATGGCACCCTGAAGTTACAAGATTCAAAATATATTATCAATTAATTTCTGAATATAAATATTAATAAAAAAGGCTGCACTAAAAACTTTGATAATTTAATGCAGCCTCTATTATAATTTTTTATACGTAGAAGTAGAATGCTCCGATCTTGGTGTAGGTTACAGATGGTTGAATTTGACTACAATGCATATAAGTAGTATTCAAGGTGGTATATCTTGTGGTACTTGTACCATAAACATGCTTATAGGATACACAATAAGCCTCTATTAATGCAGAACGTGAGGTAGCAACACCTTCCAAGCACGCATCACTTAATGGGCTTTTGACAGGAGTGCCTGTCCAATATACACTTGAAGCTGAATTTATGCAATCCAAAGCATGCTTCTTCTGACATTGAGACTTTAGGACACATATTACCAAATAAAGATTATTATTACTGTCAACATTTTTCCTCAGTAGACATGCCTTTTTTCAATTATAAAAGGGGAATTTACGTTAAATGCACTACAAATAAAGAAAGTATAGTTAAAGCAGATTTTTATAAATATAAATCAAAATATTATAAAATAACAAGAAGTCCAATAGTTTACGGTGATATTGCATTTTTTTCGTACACTGACGGAAGTACTTTTAATTAATAGTTGAAAAGGCCTTTCAATTATTTTGAGCTGGATCTAAATTCCGTGGAAGTTTGGTGTGGCGACACAAGCGGAAAGCCTGATAGACTATTGTTTGGGAAAAATAAATATGAAAGAAATCGCCACTGAAACTGTTGGTATCACATTTGAAAGAAAAATGAAACTGACATGGATTTATGTGTCCTGACCGGTACTTGAGTTTACACTCCCCTGAAAATATTCAGTTGTGATTAGTCTGCGCTACCCAGACGGTGGTGGCGCTTTTTGCTTGACCGGATTGGCACCAGATCCGAATCATTTGCCCTCATCGCCGGTCGGGCTAGACCTCACAAAATGGTGCCAGATGCAGTTTCCTGAATCATTTTCTCTCTAGCAAGATGGAGACTGACCAAGAATGTCTGCATCGGAGTTCTTCCTTTACACCTCTTAACCTGGTGGGTTCTCTCCTCGTTGTAATAAAGAATGAAATAGTCTAAATCCTCTTGTAATTGCTCAACTGATTTGTATATGCTTTTTCTAAACGCAATTTTGTAGAATTCGTTGAGCACCATTTGATTAAAACGCTCACATATACCATTAGTCTGAGGGCTTTTAGCCTTTGTTGTCGTATGTTCAATGTCATTCATCTGTAGGTAAAGCTCAAACAGATGCTTTTCAGGTACTCCAGTGTATTCTGTCCCTTGATCTGTAAGTACCCTTAATACCGGTATCATATGGTTCTCAAAGAACGGTAAAACCCTATCATTTAAAACATCGGCTACAGTTACCGGAACCTTTGCTGTGTAAAGCTTTGCAAATCCAACTGCGGAATATGTGTCTAAAACTGATTGCTGATAAATACGCCCAACGCCTTTGATATAGCCAACATAAAATGTATCACAAAATATTTCGGCCAGCTCTTCAACGCTCTTTGCCTTGTACTTCTGATAATTGTACCAGTTCTCGATCGGAGCTACGTTCTTCCAATTCTCTGATATATTAAAGTGCAGCGCAGCAACTTTGAGCCCCTGTTTTATTTCATCTTCCAGAATATTTCTTAGCGTATAAAAATGTTAAAATGTTGGGTAGACCCCAGGAAGACCTATCTGTCCGGGCGGTATTCCATATGCAAATTGGGGTTACGTAAAACCAAAAGGAATCAAGCTTCGCTGTTGGTTTGCCACCCAGGGCCAGGAGCCGCCCAAAGAGTGTAAATGCTCTGAATCCGCCTATGGACGAGTTGTTTATCATAAACCGGATTATGATTTAAGACTACTTCCTTTGGTTCACAGGGATTCTGATGAATTCAAGGATACTTTCAAACGCAGGTCTTCTGTAGAGCGTTCTTTTAAAAGAATCTTTGAGGATTATTGCGTTGAAAGCTATTCTTCCCAAAGTAACCGGCTGAGATTTTCACTGGCTACTTTTGCTGTCATCAATGTCCATCTGGACGCTTGGATAAAGCATGAAAAGTTCAGCCTTTACAAAGCTCTCGAGCAAGCAGCATAACCATTTTTAACAACTCCGATTAGGGCTTGTTTGCCATGCCATTTTTTATTTGCTCTGTCGTAACAATATACTTTTTTCAAGGTTCAGCAATGCTTTTTGCCTATTCTTTATGAATTAATCCTGAAATTTAACTTTCAGGCTAATTACCAGTTACTTTTCGAGACTATACAATAATATAGTTTTTTGATTAATACCAGCAGGATATTTACTATTTTAAAGGATATTTGGATTCGCGCAGCCTGAATGGAGCCAGAACGGAGCCACCGAAAATCGGCTCCTGATCTTTTGATCGATACCAGTGAAGCACTTCTGTCTCAAGGGTTACCCAGCACAAAAAATTACATCTGCGCAAACAGGCGTTATGTTCTATTTGCCAACCAGAAAATATGACGTGAGTTTCGAAAAGCATCTCCCAAACCAGCTGCGCAATGATGTCCCAATAAAAAAATCAGCGTCGGAAATGCCAACGCCGACGCCAATAAGTTGCGTACAGGATTTGTGTAAGAGCTATTTATGCCGCATCAGGGCGATAGGGCTCTCCGTTCATGTTAAGTATTAAAGCATTTTGTGTTAGTTTTTCAATCAAGGCTGCTGTCATTACCGCGTTTCCGAGGAATTCTGCCCATTTCGAGAACGCATAGTTGCTCGTTATGTATGTGCTGCCAATTTCATGGCGGCTCGCAACGACATTAAAGAGCATTTCAGCATTTCTGGAGTTGACGTTGACGTAACCCAATTCATCCAAACAAAGCATATTACACTTCTTCAGAGCGGTATTGAGCGCGTCAAGCCGTTTTTCGCTCCTTGCCTCATTCAACCTGATCAGCAGATCATTCACGCGATAATAGCCGACAGTATATCCCTTCTCTATCGCCTCCATCGCGATCGCCGTCATCAGGTGCGACTTTCCAACGCCGCTCGGCCCGAGGGCGCACACATTGGCCTTGGCTGCAATAAATTTGCATGTTGCAAGCTCTGTGACGGCATCTTGCGTGAGATGTGGAAGCCTGTTTTTAAACGTATTGATCGACTTGCTGATCGGGAATCCGGCCTGTTTGATCCTGCGTTGGACAGCCTCGT
>DBTX01000073.1 GCA_002307275.1 Hungateiclostridiaceae bacterium UBA1305 | reverse complement strand
AGTACGGTTATGAGGCCGACGGTATTGCCGGTAACACGACCTTATCTCTTGTGGACAGGCTTTTGGGCAGAGGGAAGACTACTGCTGTTTCAAGTTCAGTAAATTCAAAGCTTCTTAAAGAAGGCGACGAAAATACCAATGTAGCGGAAATGCAAAAGAAGCTCATCAAGCTCGGCTATCTTAATGCGAAGGCAACCGGCTTTTTCGGTCCTGCAACTACTGCAGCAGTGAAAAAACTGCAAAAAAAGTATGACTATGAAAATGATGGAATTGCCGGAGCTTCTACGCTGGCTCTGTTGAGCAAATTGTCAAACGGCAGCAAGGTCACTGCGACGTCAAAAACGCCGGTAAAAACAGTGGCGGTCAAAACAGCTGTGAAAGCGGTTTCGACTGGAACTGAACATACTGATGAGAAAGATGCAAACCAGTCGAAGGAAGTCGTTGAGACAACTTCACAAACCAATTTCATGCCCCTATGGTTTGGTAGTGTTGATAAAACCTTTGCTATAGGTGATACCGCGAATGTTTATGATATCGGTACAGGCCTGAGCTTCAGAGTGAAGAGGACTTATGGACATAACCATGCGGACTGTGAGACAATATCCGCCAAAGATACCGCTACCATGAAAAAGATATTCGGCGGGACCTGGAGTTGGGAAAGAAGAGCAGTCATCGTAAGTGTGGGTGGTCTGAAACTGGCAGGTTCCATGTCCGGAATGCCCCATGCGGGACTGGACAAGTATACCGCAAACAAGACCGTAAGTTCAAGAAGCGGAGGTTTTGGGCGTGGGACGAACCTTGATGCAGTAAAAAAGAACAATATGAATGGCGTATTTGACATTCACTTTTACAAAAGCAAAAATCATTATAATAATAAGATAGATCCCAAGCACCAGGCACTGGTCAAAGCAGCGGCCAAATGGGCTGAGGAGCACTATAAAGCGAAATAAGCAAAAAAACAATTGCAGGAATCCGTAAGGGTTCCTTTTTTGTGCGACAGACATTCGCATCAGAGGAAGCCATCAGGCTTTCTTCAATTGAAGAAGGTTTATGTGTTCAGTGTAGATTAGCTAAACAACAGACTGTAGGTAATCCTTCGGTTTTGAATTACTCTGCTACACGAGTAACAATATTTTAATAAACTATTGTAATATAAAATATTATGTATTATTATAATTGTATCAAATGCTTTAAATAAAGTGTCTATTTTACGATATTACATAAATAACTATGTTATACGAGTAACGGAGGTGACTATGAGGACAACAAGAGCTGATGTGGCTAAATTAGCAGGAGTATCTACAGCAACAGTATCTTATGTACTAAATAATTCACGTGGAATAGCCGAAGATACGAGGAAACGGGTACTGACAGCGGTTGAAGAACTGAAGTATAAACCGGACATGATTGCCAGAAGCTTGGTCACGAATGAGACGATGCAATTGAGCGTTGTCGTTGACAATATCACAAATCCTTTCTATGGAGACATTGTTCTTGGTTTTGAAAACGCAGCCATCGAAAAAGGTTATTTTGTAAATATATGCACCGGATATAAAAATATTGATGAATACTTTGAAAATTTTATTTCAAGAAGACTTGATGGTGTATTCATTGTGGCGACAATCTATAAATTCCATATTGAAAAATTATACCGTCTGGTGGATGAAGGCATTAAGGTTGTCAAGTGTGAGAACATTGAAGCGGATCTCAGAAAAGTTTCGTCGGTTGAAAATGATTATATGACTGCTATGAACGATGCTGTTGGACATTTGTATAATCTGGGGCATCGGAATATTGCTTATATCAGTGGACAAAGTAAAATTTTGAAATGCGATCCCAAATTAATGGGTTTTCAAAAGGCAGTGGAAAAATTCAAGCTGGGTAATACAGTTGTTTTGGAAGGCAATGCACCTTATTCGTCGGATATACCGGATGGATACAATCTTGCCTGTAAGCTACTTTCAATTGACAAGAGCTATTCTGCGGTCATCTGCCTTAACGATTTAATGGCCATGGGAGCAATCAAGGCATTCAACGAGAATGGCTTGAGGGTTCCAGAAGATATATCGGTGATGGGGTTTGATGACATTCCGTATGCAGCATACTGGGATCCTCCAATTACAACCATGGCAGTCCCCAAGAGCTTTTTGGGTTCCAAGGCTTTTGAACTCTTATATACCAATATGAAAAAAGGTAATACAGGCTACTTTATGAATAGGCTTCAGTTGATTGAAAGAAAGTCGACATCACAATGTGGTGTCTAATTTTATTACAATGTTACACGTGTAGCGGATGTAGAACACATGAAAAATCCATATGTTTTGAAAGGGGGAATGTATGTTGCAAAAAACATTGGAGGTGATGTGGATGAACAAAAAAAAGAACTGACCTTCTTTTATTAGTTTTTGAATGCCAGCCAGCACAAATACATAAAAGAATTTCAGTTCCTTATCATTGTACCACACCACTTGAGGTCTGTTCAATAGGCCTTATATTGTCTTGAGAAAACTAGGAGGAAATTAAGATGCAAAGAACAAACAAAATATTTGCATTACTACTGATTGCAGTAATGCTGTTAACTTTTGTATTATCCGGTTGTGAAAGCAATAACATAACCAATGAAACTACAGTAACACAGGATGTGACTACTGTACAGGCACAAAATTCAACAGAGACAACAACTGCTGCAAAATGGAATACAAGTGAAAAGAGAACGATCGTTTTTTCAACTATTAATAATTATTACACCACAGCATTGAAGCAGATTGCAAAGGACTACACAGTTCTTCATCCTGAAACCACTGTGGAAATAGAGATCATAGCTGACAATGAGGCATACAAGCAGAATTTTAATACCAAAATGGCTGCAGATAAAAAGACGGCTCCTGATATCGTACATGTAAACCTTCTTGGAGCTAATGACGCTGCGATAGGTGAATTCATGTCCAAGGGCTGGATCGTACCGATGGACAGTATCCTGGATGAGGAGAACCCTTATAACGGAAATGCCAAGGTCAAGGATGTATTTGATGAATCCTGGTTGAAATTCGCTGTTTGCTCCACCGGACAAGTTTCATATCTGCCTTTTGACCTGGTTGGTGTAGGTTTTTACTATAACAAGGATGTTTTCAGCAAGCTTGGATTGAATACTCCTTCAACCTACGAAGAGCTCGTTGAGGTTTGTAAGAAATTGAAGGAAAATGGGTATGAGGCTCCCATAGGAGCAACAGTGTTCGCAGACTTCATGATGGCTTCACTGGCAGACTGGAATCTCAGACAGTATACGGATCAGATTATTTCAATGCCTGGAGATGCCAGGTATGATGAAAAGACCATGATAGCAAATGCTGAAATGAAATATGATGCAAATAATCCTTCTTTTGATTCATTGGTCACTGAAGATCCCGAAAAAATGCTAGCTTTTACTAAAACCTTTGATAGAAAATCAGCAGTAAGCCAGAGAATATGGGAAACATACAAAGGAGTGGCGCAATATTTCCAAAAGGGCTTTACTGCTTCCACTGACGCCGATGTATACAGCCAATTCATGGCGCAGAAATATCCCATCTATGTTATGGGAAGCTGGCAGGTTGGTACGATACTGGGTGATATGAAAAAACTTTCTGATGATAAGAAATTCAATTGGGGAACCTTTAAGTTCCCGAGTCTGGCTGAACCCGGTGGAGATTTCCAGGGACAACCCAGAGGGATATTGATTCCTGGACACAGAATCGGACTTGCACAGAAGGATGATCCCGAGCAGACCAATCGTGCCGCAGATTTCCTGAAATACATGTACTCTCCTGAGGTTGCATCAAAGATTTATGACATCACCATCAAGAATGGAGAATTTGTCCAGGGACCGCCGCTTGTAAAGGGTGTTACATTGAGTGATGAAGTGGCTTCCTATCTTGATGGATTCAAGGTGGATGGAAATATGAGACAGGACTGGATGAACGTAATTGGCGCTATTTATAACTATTTCCTGTCCAACGAACAGCCATTATACAATGATGCAAAACAGAAGTATGTTGAGGGCAAAATAAACTGGGATGAGTTTTCCACTACATTGGACAAGCTTTTGCAGAATAAGGTTGCTGATGAAGTAAAAAAGAACAATTATGATCTTGATTCTAAAACAAATGATAAAAAATAACTGAATGAAATGAGGCTGGAACGGTGTCGTTTTGACACCGTTCCGGTTAATCCTGAACAACAGGAGGGGAAATTTTGAAAAAAAAGTTTGCTATTAGTCCGTATCTATTCATATTGCCATCCTTCACATTGATTGCGGTATTCTTCTATTACCCTGTTTTTTATGCGCTTGGCAGCTCTTTCACAGATTTGAGGTTGGGTTATGAAGCTAAATTTGTGGGACTTGCGAATTACAAAAAGCTTTTAACGGACGTGGTGTTTTTTAAAAGTCTTATCAATCAATTGATTTTGACAATTACAGATGTAGTCAAGAATTTGTTTTTCCCTTTATTGGCTGCGGAGATTCTATATTTTATCCGGAATAAAAATACGGAGAAAAGAATGAAGACTCTTTTTATATTGCCTATGCTGGTACCGTCTCTGGTCATCATATTGATGTGGAAGTATATCTATGATCCAAGCGGTGCATTGAACAGCCTTCTTGATTTATGTGGATTGGGAAGCTTGAAGCATACCTGGTTCAGGGAGATAGAAACAGCCCTGGGAGCAGTGATAGGAATAGGTTTTCCGTTTATTTCCGGACTGTATTTTCTTATTTTTCATGCCAGTGTCAGTGCCATCCCTAAGGAACTGAATGAAGCAGCTAATATTGATGGATGTAAAAGCCTGCAATTGGTGCGGTTTGTGCATATTCCACTGGTTGTGCCCTATATGGCGGTTGTTGTCATTTTGACGGTGATCAATAGTCTTCAGAATTATGTCACTATCCTGGTGACAACAAACGGAGGCCCCGGTTATGCCACATACATCCCGGCGCTTTTAATGTTCAAGGTGGCCTTTGATGCTTCGGACATCGGCTATGCGTCTTCCATGGGTGTGGTCCTGTTTGTCACAATCATGGGTCTGACGCTGGCAACCATGAAGCTTTCAAAAATGGCAAAAAATTATTGAGGTGGAGGGATTTCTGTATGAGTGAGTTTTTTTGTGACAAGAGGCGGATTACCTTCGAATATTGGGCATCCAGGGGACTGATCCTGGTACTGCTGTTGATCACCTTTCTGCCATTTTTATTGATGCTGTTGATGTCTGTGAAGGAAAGCATCATTATTTCAACTGATTTATGGTCTATTCCAAAAAGAATTGTATGGGAAAATTACACAATAGCTTTTTTTGTTTTGATCAGACCTATTTGTAATTCACTGTTTATTTCTGCAGTAAGCATCATAGGAATACTGATATTTACTGCGCTGTCAGGCTATGCATTTGGCAGATTCGAATTCAAAGGTAAAGAAGTGCTGTTCCTGATGTTTATCGGCGTCATGATGGTGCCGAACTTACTTATGATGGTGCCGCAGTTCATGGTGATCAACAAGCTTCATTTGATGGGCAGCTATTTTGCATTGATATTGCCCTATATTGCCGGACTGCAGCTGTTCGGTGTTCTGCTGGCGCGATCTTTTTTTTCATCGTTACCGGAGGAAATGTTTGAAGCCGCAAGAATGGAAGGCGCTAAAGAACTTTTTATCTTTTTGCGAATTGCGTTGCCAGTATCCTGGCCGATCTTGATAACAGTAGCCATCACCAGCTTGATTGCCATTTACAACGATTATGTATGGCCCATGCTCACCTTGAGCGGTGAGACCAAAAAAACCTTCAGTCAGATCGTTGTCAGTCTGACGGCATATGGCGGAGTTGATTATGGAATGATGACAGCTGGTTATGTAATTGGTTCGATTCCATTGATATTAATCACCAGGTCATGTTTGAAGTATTATTTGGGTGGATTGCTGGAGGGAGCCGTAAAGGGATAATTTCTATTTCTGCATGTAATCACATTTGTAAATTCATTGACACAAACAAAAATTGTGAAGGAGATATTTTATGAATAAACTTCTAAAGTTTCTATTTGTACTGTCAATTATGGCGATATTACTGTTGCCAACCAATGTATTCGCTGTTGTGCAGGGCAACGTATCGCAAGGTTGGGATATCTTCGACCCTTCGCAAGGAGGAAACTATCGGTATGGACCTTCTATTATAGTCAATTCGGACAACAGCATTGACGCCTGGTTTTCCTCACCCGGCGCAAATGGCCAGTGGGATTGGATACGGTATAAAAGATCGACGGATGGAGGACAGACATGGAGCACGGAACAGGTGGTTCTTCAACCGACAACAGGAGCTGATGACGCCTTGTCAACATGTGATCCGGCAGTAGTAAAGTTTGGTGGATATTACTATATGGGATATACCTCGACACTTAACGGTATTACAAACCATGTTTATGTGGCAAGATCGACGCTACCCACCGGGCCTTTTGAAAAGTGGAATGGAAGCGGATGGGGAGGAAATCCGAGTTCATTCATAACCTATACGGAGACCACCGACCGTTTTGGTGCAGGTGAACCAAGCTTTGTTGTGAAGGATGATACACTTTATATCTATTACACTTGGTGCAGCAGGCAAACAGATGGGACGCCCATTTACCAGACAAGGGTGTCGACAGCTTCGGCTTTGGATTCAAACTGGCCGGCGAATCTTACCTACAGAGGAGTTGCAATCGAAAAAAGAGACGAAGCGGTTGAAGATCATTCTGATGTCAAGTATATTGATGCCTATGGTAAGTTTATTGCTGTCAATTCTGTCAAGAGATTCACATCTAAAAGCTATGTCAATATGTATGAATCAACAGATGGAATTACATTTACCCCGTCAACCCTTTATCAGAACAATATCGAATTGTGCTGTCATAATGTCGGTATCAGCGGTAATGAATTGGGGCATATTGATCTGACACAGGACAACTTTATTTCTTATGCATATGGCACAATATGGGGCGAATGGTACACAAAATGGAATCCAATATCGTATACCAATACCGATCTTCCAGCAAAACCTGAAATATATTCTGTTAATGAAAATAATAATTCAGTATCCATCTATTTCAAAGCGATTTCCGGGGTGAATTATAGAATTAAATATGGAACCTCCAGCGGGAATTATACGACAACTATTTCTGGAATAACATCCAGCCCCTTCACAATTACCGGTTTGACAAATGGTGCTACCTATTTTGCTGTAATGTCTGCATATAACTCCTATGGTGAAAGCTCCAATTCCACTCAATATAGTTTCAAGCCTCTTGAATATGCTACAGCTTCAGCCAGCGGTGTTACAACGTCATCTCAGCTAAGTGGATGGGCGGCTTCGAATGTTACAGATTCAGATGTAAATACATCATGGTCCAGCGATGTACATTCAAGTGCAAACAATACAGAATGGGTTTGTATCGACACTGGCAGTTGCAGGGGTGTCAAGAGAGTTACAATTACTCCAAGACAGAAGGGTGAGGAATGTTATCCGAAGCAATTCAAAATACAAGTCAGCATGGATGGAGTGGTATGGAATGATGCTGAGTTCATAAGCAATTCATATACAGTAAGGACATCGTATTTATCCTATGTGTATACACTAGAAAGCCCCATCTATGGAAGGTATGTAAGAATATATACAACTGTGATGGGGTCTGATGCAAGCGGCGGCTACTATGTGCAGCTTGGCGATATAAAAATAGAGGGAATTCCTTTTAGTGTATCTGCTTCATCGTATCTGAATAGTTGGGAGCCATATCAAGTGATTGATGGAAATGGATCAACCTGCTGGTCAAGCAATGCGCACAGTTCAGAGAATTCTACCGAGTGGATATGCGTGGATGGAGGAGTACAGCAGACGATTACCGGTGTAAGGCTTACACCAAGAAATACATCGGATTGCTTTCCAAAAGATTTTGTCATCCAATATAGTCAGGATGCAGTTTCATGGGTGAATATTAATGGACAGTCGTATTCAGATTATCCTTCCCCGGGCACGGAAGAACAAAGCTTTCAATTTGATAGTCCAATATCAGCTAGATATATAAGGATATATGCTACCAAGCTGAGGCCGGATGTATATAATAACTACTACTTCCAGTTATCGCAGATCCAATTGGATACCAGCACTCGATGTGTTGCTACTGTTTCGTCCGAAATGAGTGGTTGGGAAAAATCCCATGCGGTCGATCATGTGATAAACACCTGCTGGTCAAGTGATCTGCATAGTTCAGCGTATAGTACGGAATGGTTTTGTGTGGATGCTGGTAGTGTGATAAATATAAGTGGAATTATGATAAAGCCCCGTTCGGGTGGTATATGTTTTCCGGTTAATTTTACTATTAAATATAGCGAAGATGGCGTTAATTGGATAGATGCTAACGGACAAAAATATAATAATTATTGCAATCCGGGCGATGTTATACAGCTTTTCCCGTTCAAGAGTACTGTTTCAGCCAGATATATAAGAGTCTATGCAACGAAATTAGGTGCTGATGCTTATAATAATTATTATTTTAAGCTATCAGATATTTATTTAGTATTATGAAATGGAATAACAACGAGGGAGAAGCTAAATGATGAACTATATGACGGTACCAAGGCCTGAATATCCCAGACCGCAATTCAGGAGAAAAGAATGGCTTTGTCTGAATGGTGAATGGGAATTTGAAATTGATCATTCGGGAAGTGGAAGGGCCAGAGGCTTGTATAATGGCCATCAGCTTTCCGGAAGGATCATAGTGCCATTTTGCCCTGAGAGCGAACTATCAAGAATCGGCTGTAAGGATTTTATGGCAGCAGTTTGGTATCGAAGAAAATTTAATCTACCGGCGGTTTGGGGCTCAAAAAAAGTATTGTTACATTTTGGTGCGGTGGATTATGAAACGGAAGTCTGGGTGAACGGTATTTCTGTAGGAAAGCACAAAGGAGGTTATTCCTCCTTTTCCTTTGATATAACAGCATCTCTGAAGATAGGCATGAATATAATTACGGTATGTGCAGAGGATGATTTGCGTTCCGGCAGGCAGTCGTGCGGCAAGCAGAGTGTTGAATTCGCTTCGGAGGGCTGCAAATATACACGAACTACCGGCATTTGGCAAACCGTATGGCTTGAATTTGTACCGGATACTTATACTGCAAATGTAAAGTATTTTCCTGACTCCGATAATTGTTGCGTACTCGTCAGTGGTTCAGTCAAAGGTGAAACAAATGGCTGTTTGTTGCAGATTAGAGCACTTTATGGCGGCAAAGAGGTTGGCAGTAAGAAGGTATTGGTGGCAGGCAATAACGTTAAACTTGTGCTGGAACTGTCCGAGAAGCATTTATGGGAGCCCGGCGCACCCAATCTATATGATCTTGAAATTTCGCTATATCAAGATGGCGTATGTATTGACTATGTGGAAAGCTATGTTGGATTAAGAAACATCACCATTGGAAATGGAGCCATTCAAATCAATGGGAAGCCTGTTTTTCAAAAGTTGGTATTGGATCAGGGATATTATCCGGAAGGGATCTATACGGCTCCATCGGATGAAGCGTTGAAACGGGATATTGAATTGGCAATGGAGCTGGGGTTCAATGGAGCCAGAATGCACCAAAAGGTGTTTGAACAAAGATATCTTTACTGGGCGGATCGTATGGGCTACATCGTATGGGCCGAGCATGCCAGCTGGGGTCTTGATATAACGACTTCACAGGGCTTGGAGGATTTTCTGCCGGAGTGGATGGAGATCCTGGAGCGGGATTTCAACAGTCCTTCGATTGTGGTTTGGTGTCCCTTCAATGAAACCTGGGACATAAAAGGAGACACGCTGAACGGCGGGGTCAGGCAGGATGATGAGGTGCTGAGGATTGTATATCAGGTCACCAAGGCGATTGATGAAACCCGGCCAGTCATTGATGCCAGCGGTAATTTTCATGTTATGACGGATATATTCGATGTGCATGATTATGAACAGGATCCTGTAGTGTTTGCTACCAGGTATGATGTAATGAAGTGCGGCGTTGAAGCTTATGTCGGATGGCAGGGAAGACAGAAATACGAGGGCCAGCCCTATTTTGTTAGTGAGTATGGTGGAATATATTGGAATCTAGATGAAAAGGAAGAGAACGGCTGGGGTTATGGAAACAAAGTAATAAGTGAAGAGGATTATATCAAACGGTTTGAGTTATTGTCCATCATATTGATGGATAATCCGAAAATTTGCGGTTTTTGCTATACTCAGCTCTATGATGTGGAACAGGAAAAGAATGGCTTCTATACTTATGATAGAAGAGAAAAGGTATCTCTGGAAAAAATTAAAAGGGTATTATCACATAAATCGGCTCTCGAACAACAGTAGTAGCATGAATGTATTGTTATGGTTGTCTTCACATTTGTAATATTTACTCCATCCATAACTGTATATGCAGATGCTTCAACATGTGTATTTAACATGGGAAGCAAAAGGGGAAGCGTGGTACGTGGTGGTGTAATTATACCTTTGTAGCTGACCTAACTATAAGGGCTTTTTTTGTTCTTGCTTATTCTATAATTCTACAGTAATGGACAGGAACTTGTTTTTATTATTTCGGAGATTTTATGACGAGGCGAGAGTAATTTTGGATAAAGATAGAAAAAGTCGATGCATAATTAAAATATTACACATCCATCATGCATCCATGCATCCATGCCTCAAAAAATGTGGTGAAGTTCAAGGAGGGGAGATTGAAAATGTTTGAACATGATATTTTTTACATGACAAAGAGGACACCTTGTCATTTTGCATGAAGGCTGTGCATCATTCGTCGAAAAGGACTTCCTGTGAGAATTCATCTTCATACGGTTTTGGTATTCACAGTTTTAGTCGTTACATTTCCACTAAAGACACGCCAGTAATGTTTGTTCCGTCAAAAGATAAAACACTTTCATTGGCGATACGAATGCACAGTTTGGTGCCTGTAATCTGCCGTGTATCCCTAATCAAACAGTGAACTACAATTTGCGTGGGCAGAAGATGCACTTATTTCCGGGAGTATTAACAACGTGCAAAACAACAACGGCGTATTGGTTGATTATGGAGAAGCAAGGAGACGGTAACATATTAAGTCAAAATAAGAGGATAGTAAGCTTGCTATCCTCTTTAAATTTACTGCTAATGCCGTTAATTTTGCTTGCGTTCGCATACTTCTAAGACCATAACCTCTGGCACGGTCCATTCCATGAAATCTTTTCATTTCTCCATTTTTCCATTCCTGACTTGCTCGTTTCTTATATTTCTCTAAAAACTCAGTGGTCTTCGCCCGTTGGCTGCACTCATAAAATTCAAGTGCATTTAAACCAAGTACCAACTTATTTGCTATTCCAGTTCCACTGCTGCATTCCTTGCGATTTGGACAGTTTTTGCATGCTTCTTTTTCAAATTTGTATTCCAGGAGCTGACGTCCATCTTTTCGCGTCTTTTTCTTTTTGCCTACTGTGTAATTACCGTATTCGCAAAACCATTGGTCTGAATCTTTGTTGTACTTGTACATGCTTTCTTCTACTCGATAGACCGTTTCACTTACAGGAATAGTTGCTTCCATCTGGTCATTGTTCAATATATCAAGAATCGGTTTTCTGAAATATGCCTTGTCCCCATAGGCTTCCTTGATATTTATCCCACATTCCTTGGCCTTTGTGCATAATCCTTCATAGTCGTTCCCATCCACATAAGCTCCATCGTGAACATTAATTGAAGTAATTATCCTTTCTTCCGGCACCATCGCAAACTCCACTTTATAACCATAAAAACTGTCTGTTTTAGATTTGATCTTCTCCAGGTAGTTTTTCATGATTTCTTTCGCTTGCTTATGATCTTCGATTCCATTGTAATTAGGAATTTCCTTATCTATGCCATCAGGAATAGCACCTTTCTCTTTTTCAATATTCTTCATAATCCTTTCAGGGACTTTTTTCGTAGCGCTAGCTTCGGTATGGGTACAGTCAACACTTGGCTCGTTTTCTGTTTCAGCGGCATCAGACACGCTGGAAAAAGAAGCACAGGGGAGCAATGTA
>DBTX01000038.1 GCA_002307275.1 Hungateiclostridiaceae bacterium UBA1305 | reverse complement strand
ACCCGCTAAGCGGGTGGTCATGATTTTTTTTTATGAATTTGAACGAAATAACTATATCAAATGTCAGTATTCCTTATTTGTTCCAATGCATTTTCTGCAATTTTGAGATATTTTTCCTGCTTCTTTTTAAATTTAGTAGCAGGCGACTTTATCAAGCCGAAACTGACATTCATGGGCTGGAATTTGCTGACCGCATTTCCGGAGATGTAAGCGGCCATCGAACCGATGGCGGTCTCTTGTGAAAATATGTGTCCAGGCTTTCCAAGACAGCATAAAGCTGCATTGATACCGGCAACAAGACCTGACGCCGCGGACTCAATATAGCCTTCGACTCCCGTTATCTGACCGGCAAAGAATACATCCTGCCTGGATTTTACACGGTAAGTCGCATCAAGAAGTCCCGGTGAATTTATATAAGTGTTCCTGTGCATGACTCCATAGCGGGCGAATTCTGCATTTTCAAGGCCAGGTATCAGGCTGAATACCCTCTTCTGTTCCGGCCAGCGCAAATGTGTCTGAAAGCCTACAATATTGTAAAGCGTGCCTTCCTTGTTATCCTGCCTCAGCTGGACAACGGCATGCGCTTCTTCACCGGTTCGCGGGTCAATAAGACCTACCGGCTTGAGCGGCCCGAAGCGAAGTGTCTCATGACCCTTCCCGGCCATACTCTCTACAGGCATACAGCCACTGAAAAGGATCTCTTTTTCAAAAACCTGGAGCGGCACTACCTCGGCACTTACAAGTTCCTTTTGAAATATTTCGTACTGCTCCCTGTTCATCGGGCAGTTGATATAATCATCAGAGCCCTTTCCATAACGTGACGCACGGTATGCTATATCCATATTGATTGATTCACTTGTCACAATCGGCGCAGCAGCATCGTAAAAATAAAGCGATTCTTTCCCTGTCAACTCTGCAATACAATCCGACAATGCCTGCGAAGTAAGAGGGCCTGTGGCGATGATCGTGATACCGTCCCCAGGAAGCTGGGATACCTCTTCAGTTATTATAGTAACATTGGGATGATTGGACAGTTCCCGTGTGACCATTTCAGAAAATCCAAGCCGGTCCACGGCAAGCGCTCCTCCGGCAGGCAGCCTGGTAGCATCTGCGCAGCGCATGATCAGTGAGTCCAGAAGGCGCATCTCTTCCTTGAGCAGGCCCACGGCATTCTCCAGCCTGTCTGATCGTAGAGAATTACTGCAGACGAGCTCTGCAAAGGATTCCAGATGATGTGCCGGAGAATATTTCAGAGGCTTCATTTCATAAAGCCTGACATGGATTCCTCTTTTTGCTGCCTGCCAGGCTGCTTCACTGCCTGCAAGCCCGGCTCCTATAATATTTATCAATTTATCCGACATTCTAATTTGTTCCCTGCCTTCAGGTAATTTGGATTTATTCTTTTGTGTTCTCTTTTACATTCTCTCTAATATAGTCGCAAGTCTCACTGCTGCATTTAAATGACAATTTCTTGCCGGAATATTTTTTCACCAGGAAATTGCCGCAATTGGGGCAATTCTCTCCGGCTGGCATATCCCAGGTCATGAAGCCGCAATTGGGATTGTTTTCACAGCCCAGGTACCGTCTGCCCTTCCTGGTTTTTTTATAGAGCACCTTCCCGCTGCATTTGGGGCAATTCACTCCGGCTTCATCCAGGATCGGCCTTGCGTTCCTGCATTCAGGAAAGCCCGGACAAGCCAGGAATTTACCGAATCTTCCACTCTTTATCACCATATTGCGTCCGCATTTCTCGCACTTTATATCCGTCTCTTCATCGTGTATTTCAATAGGACCTATTTTGGATTCGGCTTCCTTTAGTGTATCTGCAAACGGGCCGTAAAAATCCCTCATCAGATCGACCCATTTTTTTGTACCTTCACCTACATCGTCAAGCTTCTTTTCCATTTGAGCGGTAAACTGGACATCTACAATATCCTGAAAATTATTTTTCATTAAATCATTCACAATCTTGCCGAGTTCTGTCGGAAAAAGGAATTTCTTCTCTCTGTCCACATACCCCCTTGCAAGAATGGTCGTGATAATAGGAGCATAGGTACTCGGCCTGCCGATCCCCTTTTCCTCCAGCATCTTGACCAGCGTAGCCTCAGTATATCTGAGGGGCGGCTGTGTGAAATGCTGTTTGTCTTCTATTTTTTTCAGATCCAGCTGATCCTTTTCATTAAGTTCAGGTATTGAAACTTCACTATCGTCTGTTTCTTCATCTTTTCCCTCGGTATAAACAGCGATAAAACCCTGAAATTTTATTTTAGAGCCATTCGCCTTGAATAACAATTTACCAGCCAGTATGTCGGCTGAAACCGTGTCATACATGGCAGAAGACATCTGACTGGCGATGAACCTCGACCATATCAGCTTGTATAGTTTGAACTGGTCGTTTGTCAAAGAATCCTTTACACTGTCCGGATCCATCGTTGCATAGGTCGGCCTGATGGCTTCATGTGCGTCCTGGGAGGCCGATTTGTTCTTGTAAACCCTGAACTCTTCCGGAAGATATTTTTGTCCGTATTTTTCAGAAATATAATCCTTTGCATCCTGCTGCGCTTCAGACGAAATTCTCATTGAATCGGTACGGATATAAGTAACAAGTCCGACAGCTCCATGCCCTTTGACCTCGATACCTTCGTAGAGCTGCTGCGATACCATCATTGTTTTCTTGGTCTGAAAGCCAAGCTTCCTTGCGGCTTCCTGCTGCATCGTGCTTGTTGTGAAAGGCGGTGCGGGTGACTTCTTTTTTTCGCTGTTTTTTACCTTTTGAACAATATATTTCTTTCCTTCGAGTTGTTTTAAAATATCCTTGACCTGCGCTTCGTTCTTCAATTCAATCTTCTCGTCGGCAGTTCCATAGAATCTCGCGTCAAAAGCCGGTCCTGCCTTTTTTCGGGAAAGCCTCGCAGTTACAGTCCAGTATTCCTCCTGTTCAAAATTATCGATTTCTTCCTCCCTGTCGCAAATGAGTCTGGCTGCAACAGATTGAACACGTCCTGCACTGAGTCCCTTCCTGACCTTTTTCCAAAGAAGCGGGCTGATCTTGTAGCCCACGATTCTGTCGAGGATCCTTCTGGCCTGCTGCGCATTGACCAGATCCATGTCTATTTTTCTTGGCGCTTTCACTGCATTCTTAACAGCGTTTTTGGTGATTTCATTAAATGTAATCCTGCATTTATCCTTTTCATCAATATTAAGCAGGTTGGCAAGATGCCAGGAAATAGCCTCACCCTCACGGTCAGGGTCAGTCGCAAGGTAAACTCTTCCTGCCGCCTTGGCTTCCTTTTTCAGCTTGCTGATAACATCCCCTTTGCCGCGAATCGTTATATACTTGGGTTGAAAGTTGTTGTCAACATCTACGCCTATCTGGCTTTTAGGTAAATCTCTGACATGTCCCACTGAAGCTATTATCTTATAATCCTTACCAAGAAATTTACCGATTGTATTTGCCTTTGCCGGAGACTCAACTATCACAAGGTTGTTTGCCATTATATCCTCCATGTATGCATGTGTTCTGATAAAGGGTTTCCTTATTCTTAAATCTGTCATATCAAATGCCTGTTAAGCACTGTACGTTGTTTAAATCATATATTATCACATTTTAAAATAAAATCTACTACATATACTGCAAAAAGAATTTGTACAACAAGTTTTTTATATATATGATTGTATATTATTTGCCGCATGACAGATTATAAATTCACAATTTATGGTGTTTATAACAGCGTTCATTCCGCCAATTTATAAAATTTTCCCGGTAATTGTTCAACAAACCCACTCAGTTCAAGCATGACGAGAACTGAACCCGCAAGCTGTACACTGATACCGCAGTCTCTCGAAATCACATCGATATGTGCAGGCCCGTCCAGCAATCTCTGTGAAATTGTCAACTCTTCCTCCCCCATCGCATTCTGCAGCAGCTGCTTTTTCCAATAAACATTGTCATTTGCTGTATTGTTCATTTTCAATTCTTCAAGTATATCACCAGCATTCGTAACAAGCTTTGCACCATCCCTGATAAGTCTGTTTGTTCCAGAACTGTTCATACTGTTGATGTTTCCAGGCACAGCGAATACCTCCCTGCCCTGCTCCAATGCAAATTCGGCAGTGATCAGAGAGCCGCTTCTGTCACTTGCCTCGATGATCGTCACGCCTTGCGAAAGACCGCTTATGATCCTGTTTCTGGCGGGGAAATTGAAGGAGATCGGCGGCGTTCCCGGTATATATTCTGATAGCACAGCACCCGACTGACATATTCTGTCCATTAGCCCACTATTCTCGTACGGGTAGATCACATCAACCCCGCAGCCAAGTACTGCCACAGTTCTTCCCCCTGCTTCCAGCGCGCCGGTATGGGCCTTTGAATCAATACCCCTTGCCATGCCGCTTATGATCGTCACCCCGCGGCCGGCAAGATCCCGCGACAGCCGTTTTGCCATATCAAGTCCGTAGCTTGTCGCTCTTCTTGAGCCAACGACAGCAATACATATTTCATCCTTCACTAGTTTTCCCCTGCAATAGAGTACTGCAGGCGCGCCTGGTATGTTCCTTAAAGCTTCCGGATAAATACCGTCCCTGATCGTGATTATAGTTCCATTGCATTTTTTAATTGCTTCAATGATCCCTGGCACGTCGCTCCTGCACTGCTTGTCCAAAATAGCCTCAATAACCAATGGTGTACAGATGGGAAGTTTTTTCAATTCAACCTCCGGGCATTCCCAAAGAAAGGCGGGATCACCGAAATACTCAAGCAGCTTCAGCCGCCTGCGCGGAGATATTTTTACAAGCGAACTGAACCATATCCAGTATTTCAAATCGATATCCATTTCACACTCTCCAAAACTAAATCTATTCCATTGTGCTAACCATTTTTGGGTTAAACGTTTTTTTGGTTAAACGTTTTTTTGGTTAATCATTTTTTGCATTAAACACCTTTTGGGTTAGTAGCTTTATTACAAGTTTCATTCTCTAATATCATGGCACTGATCTTTACATGTTCCAAACCTTCCTGTCAAGGCTTCTGTACTGTATCGCTTCAGCCAGGTGCACCGGTTTTATCTCCTCGCTTCGCTCCATATCGGCGATCGTCCTTGATACCTTCAGTATCCTGCTGTGTGCTCTCGCGCTCATACCCAATCTATCAAAGGCATTCCGAAGTATGTCCCTGCATTTTTCATCCAGTTTGCAGAATTTGCTCATCATAGCCGGCTGAAGCTGTGAATTTGAATAAATACGCATGCTCTTATATCTGTCCAACTGGATTTGTCTTGTAACTTCAACCCTCTCCCTGATTGTGCTTGACAGGTCTCCGGCAGAGCCGCTGTCCAGTTCCCTGTATTTTACCGATGATACTTCTATATGAATGTCCATACGGTCGAGTAAAGGGCCTGAAAGCTTGCCGAGATACTGCTGGACTTGTCTCGGGGTGCAGGTGCATTGGCCGGCCGGGTCGAGATAACGGCCGCATTTGCATGGGTTTGCAGCACAGATCAGCATGGTTTTTGCAGGGTAAGTCAGGCTGGCATTCACGCGGCTTATTGTTATCACGCCATCTTCAAGTGGCTGTCTTAGAACCTCAAGCGATTTTTTACTAAACTCTGGAAGCTCGTCCAGAAAAAGCACACCATAATGTGCCAGACTTATTTCTCCCGGTTTCGGCATGGCGCCACCTCCGACAAGGCCAATATCCGAGATCGTATGATGCGGACTTCTGAAAGGCCTGGCAGTGATGAGGGATATCCCCGGAGGCAGTATTCCTGCTATACTGTGGATCTTTGTGACTTCAAGTCCTTCCTCAAAGGTCATGGACGGCAGAATCGTAGGCAGTCTTTTTGCGAGCATGGTCTTCCCACTTCCCGGTGATCCAATCATAATGCAGTTATGTCCTCCTGACGCTGCTACCTCCAGCGCCCTCTTCACATTTTCTTGACCCTTGACGTCTGCGAAATCGACATCATATTCCTTTCTGGCCGACTTCATACAATCGTTGGAAGACACAAAAGGGAAAATATTTGTTTTCTTATTGATGAATTCTACAGTTTCTTTGAGATTTCTTACAGGTATCACATTCAGCCCTTTGACTACAGAGGCTTCCTCTGCGTTCTCCCGCGGCAGGACTATATTGTCGATCCCATTCTGGCGGGCACATACTGCCATTGGGAGCACTCCCTTGACCGGCTTCACTTCTCCGTCAAGAGATAATTCCCCGGTAAACAGGTAATTTCCCAAAGCCTCAGTTTCAATTTCTTCAGTCGAAGCAAGCACGCCAAGAGCAATCGCAAGGTCGAAGGAAGAACCTTCCTTCTTCAGATTGGCTGGAGCAAGGTTCAATGTAATTCTTCTGATTGGGAATTCATATCCTGAATTTTTAATAGCTGACCTTACACGTTCCCTAGCTTCCCTGATTGCCGCATCGCCCAGTCCGACAAGGTCAAAGACCGGTATGCCGCTGCTGATATCTGTCTCGACCTCAACGACATACCCATCAATCCCCAGTAAACCGCAGCTTTTGAGTTTGGAGTACATACCCGCATCCCCCAATAGTATATGTTGTATTCTAATCCATTTATTTCCAACATAATATTACTATATCAGACTGCATTTGTACATACCCTAAAACCATTATTTGCTATTTTTCTTTAGGAGGACTTATGAAAATCCCCCATGTAAGTCTTGATATCTTCGTATGACAGATCAGTTAATCGGTTTCTTAACTTGACCAACTTGACTGGAAAACTCATCCCAATACAACAGATTCAAAAACATGCAGACTAGTTTTGTCTGTTCTTCCAGATCAGTTTCCGGAACAACACCAAAGTATTTTCCCTCTATTCCCCGTGCATCCAGCGTCCATAAAAAGGCACGCAATCCGGGAAACTTTTCAAGATTATTTGCCATATAGTAAAGCAAATCGCAAAGCTCCTGATATAACAATGTGTTTTGAGACTGCTCCGATCTGAAGCATTCAAGGTCACAAATAAGTTCAAATGGCTTACTGATTTTATGACGGTATTCGTTATTCTCAGCTACCGACTCATACTGTTTTAAATAATTTTCGTAGCTTTCGCAAAAAACCCTATACATGATATTTCTCCATAAAAGCAGGTAGATTCTTGAGAAATGCTTCTTTTTTGGTTTCAAACAAGTCTGCTCTTTCTAAAACCTCATCAATTATCTTTTTAATCAACTCTTTATTACTTTCTTTTATCAGCAAATCAATATCTTCAATGTCTTTTGCCGCCATTCGGATGATTTTACTCACGATGATATCTTCTCTTGCCAACACGTAGACTTCAAGGAATTTAAACTGTTCAAGCTTCTTTGCCCTTTCTTTATACGTTGGCGCCAATAGTGTGCTTTCATATTCCAGCATGTCAAAGTCACTTAAATATCTGAGTACTTTCCCATACTGAGATGAATAATTCAAATCAACAAAATCAAAATCCCGGGTCGCCCTGTCAGTATATTGACCTAAAATGCATGCAGAACCACCAAGGAAATATATCGGAAATGAAGTAATATTCAGGGTCTGAGCAATTTTTTCCATATCCTCAATAACTGTTATCATTGCTTGATAATTACACAAAATTCTCACCTCCGCATAGACGAACTCTTTGCCTAATTATAACATATGGCTGCAATTTTAAAACTCCAATTTACTTATCTTCCTTGAGAAGCTTGTGAAGCGCATCCATGAAGACATTGATATATCATGATTTAATTGATTATATCGTAAAACAATTTCCATATCAAATATTATCATATTCTCATTGTCAATTTATCCATAACTATGATCTGATTGATTTACTGTTTTTGTATTTATTTCTTTTGTATATGCTGTTATTCTCCTGCCTTCATAAGTAATTAGTTTCATATCTGTAACGTGCGTTCGCATGAAGCAGGCACTCCGGTTATAAATATTCACTTGGCTCAGATGAAGAATATCTCAGTGCAATATCTTTCGTTTGGACACCTTCTACCTTTCTGCTTATTTTCAATGCTTCCCTTACCATGTTTATAAGCCCCAGGTAGTCGTTCTGATTGATTTGTGCTACTGCGCTTGCCGAACAATAGGTGGTCCTTAAGTTTGGATTTACCGGATTATACATTTTCACCAGTTGGTGCTGCGCATTGCCGATATAAGTGTCCAAATAAGGGTAGGATCGGTTCAAGCAAATAAAATCCTTTAGCAGATCTGATAAACTTTCAATTTGCATGGTTAGTCTCACAATATTCTTATGATAACACCCCAACGATTTATTGGAACCGCCCGGTATGAGAAACGACTTCGGGCACCATATCATCCGGCCTTTTTTAGAAGTGAAGACTAAATTTTTACAAAATATATCCTCTGAATCCTGATATCCCGAAATCGGAATGACTTCTTTAAAGGATTGATCAAGCGCATTAAAAATTTTCTTAACACCATCCAACAGCTGTGTACCTGTAATTTCAAACCGCTCTCCCTCGAAAATTGTCATAACGGTAAAAGGCTTATTTGAGAAATCCACAGGCAGATCTGTTCCGATTACATCCTTCACCAGCATATAAAGAAGTTTTTTAGCTAAAGTATCCAGATTGCATTCGGTCAGAAACTCACTCCCTTCAATCCGTACTTTATATTTGTTCAAACTGTACAACTCCCGTGTAATTTCTTCGATTTGCCCAAAACTGTAACCGGCTTCGCAGGATGGTATATGTATATTTATTGCAATACCTATTCCATGATGATACAGATACGGCTCTCCAGTAACTTTCATCACACCATATCCATCCGAGAAAAATTCAATATTCGCTTTCATTTTATAATAGAGTGGCATAATGCAGTCCCAAAGGTTGGAGATATTCAGGCTTTTTTCATTGAAACACTTTAAATAATGCTTCCAAAAGTTGTTATGCCCCAGTTCATGCCAGGGATATGTATAATCTCGATCCGCCGTTCCGTCTGACGAGAGCTTTCTGAGGGTTTCTTCAAATGAGTGGTAATCTCTGTATATGTATTTACCTGACTTATTTTCATCATAATCAAAAATTTCCAAAATCGTTTTTACCCATAAAAAAGATATTTTAAATTTCTTGACCATACAATTGACATTCCTTTCAAAAATAATTATAATTTATATGACTGTAAATTTGGGATGAAGCAGTAGCTCATCTATGTGTCAGAGGTTTCGGTGGTTCAAATCCCCGTCGCTCCATATTCCGGAGCGGTAGCTCAAAGGCAGAGCACTGACCGAACTGATTTATCAGGCAGCAAAAAGGTTGCTGCCTATTTTTATGCCTTTCTTAATGCCTTCAGGCCTTTCACTTATACTCAATAAGAGAATTTTCCCCTATTGCGGTTAGTCCACTTTGTGATTTGGAGATTTTCCCTGACTTGGCATCCTTCCATTCTATGGCAAGTTTATGTCTGTTCCAGCGCAAATAGCCTGCAAGCCTTTTTATATCCATATCCTTGTAAATGATTTCTTTTAATTTTTCATTCATTCCGCTCCTGCGTTTTTCACTTTTCGTCTTTACGCAATTGATTCCCACCAGTATTGCCGAACACATCATAACATCAGTACCGTTTTTTGGGAGCAGGAACATTTGCTTTTCCTCCCCGCATACTTCCATATATATATATGAAAGCTTAATCCCCTTCTGATATCTTGATACCTTTTTTATGACTGTAAAAGGATCATCCTTCTCGCAAAAAACTCTATTTTTTTTATACAAATTCAGGAAGAAAACTAAAACAGCCGAAACAACAATAGCAAAAATGACCGAACTGATCCAAATTGCGACTATATCTTCCAGCCCGTAATTACTGAACAGATTATGATTCTCCATGCCCCATAATCCTGAAATATTCGGATAAATGAATGCTACTATCAGTCCTATTGAAATAATGATAACCCAAAAAAGCGGGTTTTTCGCATCCAGTCCAGCCAAAAAAGCAAAGTGCTTTTTCAGAAAGCCGGAGATAATTACCAAAATGATAAAACCGGGGATAAATATTAACGAAGGAACCCCCAATACAGTCAGTATATTCCCTGATACAGTTACGCCCATGCTCACATCTACAGATAGTATTTTATTAATTGAAGTCTCTTTACCATCAGCTTGGACAACAAGGCCGATATCATAGAACAATACATCTTTGCCTGGTTTTACCGCATCAAGTGCCTTTATGCCTATCGGTATTATAATTGTTTTTTTGGGGTCGATCATGTAATTGACATAACTCTTGTCCAAATTATCCGAGATTATGTATTCGGGAGTCATTGGTTTTATATCCTTTAGAATCAATGGATATTGTGAAGTATTTTCTATCAGAATATAAATCGTTTCCATTGAAGAGTCGTATAGTGTTTCAAAAGATGCTTTATATGAAATGTTTACGAATGACTCAGTATCAGTACTTGCCGCAATAGCAACACCTTCTTTGCCAATAGTAATAATGATGACAAGACTCAATATCAATAAAGAATAGAAGAATATCTTTGACCTCATATTATTCTCTGAATACAGTACTGTTATATTTCTACAGCCATCAGCTGTAGAATGCTGTAATCAACCGTTCCGGTCTCCAACATAATGTTACTATAACTTACAATATTTGTACATACCTAATATTATTTTTCTACCTTTCCTTGAGAAGCTTATGAAGCTCATCCATGAAGGTGTTGATATCCCTGAATTGCCGATATACTGAAGCAAATCTTACGTATGCAACTTCGTCAAGATCCTTCAGCCTCGCCATAACCATTTCTCCGATTTCCTGCGAGGTGATCTCCCTCTTAAGCGTATTTAGGATCTGTCCCTCGATCTCGTCCACCATTTTTTCCAGATCGTTAATGGATACAGGTCTTTTTTCACATGCTCTGAGCAAACCGTTCAGAAGCTTTTCACGGTTAAATGTCTGACGCGTCTTATCCTTTTTTATGACCATCAGCGGCACGCTCTCAACCTTTTCGTATGTTGTGAAACGCTTCAGACACTTTGAACATTCCCGGCGCCTTCTGATCGCTGCGCTTTCCTCTGTCGGCCTGGAATCAATTACCTTGTCCTCAATGAAACCACAATACGGACATTTCATTTGCAACCCTCCAACCGGTAAAATATGCCGGCTTCGCTCATCATTTGTATAATACCTTAATTATATCGGGTTATTGTGAAAAAGCTTTACATAGGAATTATAAACATTTTTGTATCACCCTTAGTCAAAGTATTTACGGATGAATCGTTCATCAAGGTCGACGAGAATGATATCCTCACCGATTTTTCTTATTTTTTCCCATGGTATCACGAACTCGTTTTCCTTGCCAAGCAGGCCGAATAGCCTGCCGACACCGGGCAATATGATCGCATCGATTTTGCCGGATTCAAGGTCTATCTCGACATCCGACACAAATCCAAGCCTTTTGCCATCTGTGAGATTTATTACTTCCTTTTGCCTGAAATCAGAGGAACGATTCATAGTTCACACCAACTGACTGTTTTATTATAAATATATGTACTCATTGGCAAAAAAAAACACCTCCCGGTGTCTTTTATTTTTCTACAATCCGGCATGTATCATGCATTATGGTACATGCTTTTTATTTTGGACACTATTTGGACACTATTCAGATTTTGGACAAAAAGACAATGGCTTAAACAACATCCTTTTCACTTTCATTCTTCGACTGACACCAACACAAATTTTCTGAGAAAAATATACATCAAAGCGTTGTTAATATAGCATTGCAAGGAACGGCTATATATATAGGTAAGTTTTCCGATAAGTCTTTATTACCAATCTACAAAAAATAAGGGCTAAAGGGCAAGAAAACAGGATGAATTTTGAAGTTTGATGTAATTATAGATAAGCGGAAATTATAAAGGTATTGAAACGTGCATGATCGGCGGCTTAGGAGGATAGAAATTTTTACGAGGGGTAACTCTCCGGGCGCAGTGACTACCCTCCCCCCCACCGGTCCCGGCCTCCAAAACGGAGCTCTATCCGTGCATTCTGATGTATCATAAAACTATAGTTAAATGAAACACTGAGAATCAAAGAGAATCATTGAGTATTACCACGCATTATATGGGTTTACAGGCTGTCAATGTGTCTCATGCCATTTGATAGGGTTATTGAGACAGTATATAATTAAGCTATTAAATATCGGGGAGGCGTAACCATGAATTACTCATATGAAAGAGTATCGACAAAGAGCCAGGACGAGCGCAGACAGGAGATATCTCTTGATGCCTATAAGATTGACAAACGGTACATCGATAAGCTTTCAGGAAAGAACACAGAGCGGCCCGAGCTTAACAAACTGATGCTGGATGTAAAGAAGGGTGACAATGTCTATATCGAATCCATAAGCAGGCTGGGACGTAATGTAGACGATCTCAGGAAACTTACCGAATTCTTTAAAGATAAGGGTGCCGTCCTTCATTTCGTTAAAGAGGGCTTCTCCACAGAAGGAACCACATACAAGTTCATGCTGACGATCTTAGGAGCAGTAGCCGAAATGGAAAGGGAAATGATCGTTGACCGGGTTAATGAAGGCATTGAAAAAGCAAAACAGTTTGGTACAAAGTCGGGTAAGCCCATTGGCAGGCCAGAGAGAGAACTGCCGAAGAACTTTGAGCGGTACTATCCAAAGTACAAGAGTGGAGAGCTCACCGGCGTTGAGTTCGCAAAGCTGCTGCAGATATCCCGGGCGACACTTTATAGGAACCTCAAAGAGTTTGAGAGGTAACCGATCCTCATATACCCGATATGGGTATCCTTTATTTGGAGT
Organism: Hungateiclostridiaceae bacterium UBA1305; assembly: GCA_002307275.1. Classification (GTDB taxonomy): domain Bacteria; phylum Bacillota; class Clostridia; order Acetivibrionales; family DTU013; genus UBA1305. The sequence continues at coordinate 55,617 of DBTX01000038.1, read as the reverse complement.
GTGAACATACTGTTTATTACCTGTTCATAATATAACGTCATAAGTATACCCAATGCTAATATGTAACCACGACGTATCGCAGTGATACCAATACATTAACCACGTTCCATAATGTTTATGTCTTAATTATTGTAAGCTGCTATCGATCATAGGGGGTATAGTGCTACTGGGGGTGCTAGTCAAAATTGCCTTTAAACACCTTTGCACGTAAGGCTCATTGGTATTTTGATATGTAAATTGCCTAATAAGCGATTTTTTCAAATACAGAAAACCATATCAAGAAAGTATCCTGCCCTACGCTTATTTCATTACAGTCATAATGCCGTAATCGTGCTATTCATCACCACTTCAAGGCTTATACCATTTCCGATAAGTCCGCTGCATATCCTTCTGTACACTCTATCCTCTACACTTTTTCTGTGAGAATCAGCCCAAAGCCTACACATTAATTGTAAGAATATAAAGACCTTCCAGCCATTACATACAGCATCATACAGGGCTTGCAACCTTGTACGCTTGGTGCGTTTTACCTCTATAGGTAAGTTACCATATGCCGTATGCTTGCCGCTCCTACGGCTATCCCAGGAGGTTCCTCAATGATATTCCTGAGCCTTTCAGTTCACCACATGAACCGGGTGCTTGCCTTTGTAACCGTTGGTATCATTGTTCTTGAACGGGTTTTCTTGTATTGTCCGTCCCTCTTGGCAAGTTCTATGTTATTGTTCAGGTTGTTATACAACAAAGGACATCAGGCCTCATTAAGCCTCACATTGGGGATAATGCAAAAGCCCTGCATTGCCTGATACTGCTTGCCTTAATGCTACTATTTCCCTTCTCTATCTCCAAGGTTGCTTGTGTATTATATTGATACCTGTCAAGCTCCTGCCTGTATTCCTTCTTTCCGTATGAAGGTAGCCTGTTAAGCCTTGGTATGACTGCATTATGCAGACACTAATTATATTTGAATAAGTTCTTCATTATCACCCAGCCTTATGATATAATTATCCCCGTAATGACAGGAGGCGATCTCTATGGATGATAAAACTTTTGAATTGCTTGAGAAAATGTATAGTGAATTTACAGGGCGTTTTGAGAAACTTGAAACCGGGCAGGAACAAATAACTCGAAGGCTTGATAAACTTGAAGTCGGGCAGAAAAAGATTGATATAAAGCTTGAACACGACATAAGTAACAGCCTGCAATCGCTGCATGAAGGAGTGGCCGGTAATACTGCAACTCTGAAAGAGCATACCGAACGGCTTAATGCTATTGAAAACAAGGTGGACTATATCACAATGTCTATCACTTCCCAGGACAAGAGACTTAAGGTTGTTGAGTCCTCCAAGAAAAAGGCAAAATAGATTCTCTTTTTGCAATTACATTTTCTCATCACAGTCAAAGACGTAATAGTATATTACATTATACGTATCTGATAAGTCAAAATCCGCAAAGGCTTATATATCTAAGGCCTATCGATGTTTTGATATGTCGTGTTTTCGTTACATAAAAATGAAAATATGTCGCGTTTTCGTTACATAAAAATGAAAATATGTCGCGTTTTCGTTACATAAAAATGATAATATGTCGCGTTTTCGCACACAAAACAAGAGGGTACCGTGATATTGGGGGGGCCTTTCACACTTCCGTATTTTGAAAAGCGTGTGACTTCAAAATCTTATACTCTGCTGCAGCTTGCCGTCATGCCCAGTTGTGGGTACGGAATTTGTACATTCCATGCTTCTCAAAAATTAGCAAGGGGTTTTTAATAAATCTGTTAAAAACTTAAAGCGATACCTATAATTTGGGTTCTCAGGATCCTTCAGTCTTTTGTCGATCGTTTAAAAATAAAAGACGCCGGTTGCTCAGGTGTATTTATACTGCAGGTAAGGTGATTTCAAAGTAGGTGGTTTCAAATCACCACTTTTACGCTGGCCTCTTGCACGTGCGCGAATGGTAACTATTGATTTAAAGTCAGTCGGCCAGAACGACCGAGCGCATATGGTAATATTTACTGCGCATAAAGTGCATAATCCAGTAAAACTGGCCTCTCGCATGGGTGCGTATGGTAACGGGATAAAGTTCGAAGTCAATTTAATTGACAACGACTGGCCTCTCCCACATGTGCGCGTATGTAGCTCAGTGACCTTCATGATATGAAGTGCATCGCCCTGAAGTCCCCTGGCTCCTTATACGCATGCACATACTTACCATCCACAATGAGGCCGTTTGAAACGACCTCGCCTGCTGGCTTCTCGCATGGGTGCGGGTATAGTAACGCAGATTTAACATTCTCATCAACAGACGAGAATGTCCGGCTTCTCATACGGGCGCAGGAATAGCAACGCTCAAAATTGTGCAAAAGTCTTCCCCACGCTCTGGCTTATTGTAAGCCTTTCCGTCAGTAGAAGTCATTTTGACTTGTACTCTGGCCTCTCTTGCCTGTGCACGGGTAATGTGACTTTAAATTCGATTCACACTCGAACTAAAATAACAACTAGCTTCTCGCGCGGGTAATGTGACGATGAAATCCCCAATGCTGGGTATTTTGTCAAATGGCCTATCATGCAAACGCCGGTAAAGTGACTCTAAACAATTCTTATAGTGCTTGTAAAGAAGCTTACTCAATGGTATTGGGGAACCCTGCAAGCTCAGTTTCCACAACCGGCCTTTATAATACTTCTCGTCTATCCAAGGAGTACCTATCAAAACGATAGCAACTGAAGATGTGCCGTGAAACACGACGTACCAGTAAAATATGTCCCTCATGTCTCAACAGCCTCCGATTCTAAATTGGAGCATTCAAGGCCAGACCTGCAGTCCAACCTTGGAAGAATCCCCGGCGTTGGGTATTTATCTACCGTCCCCATTTTTGGGGAACATCCGTCAAAGTGACGGATGTTGAAGTGGGTATGCCTGATTGTCAAGAGACTATTCCCCAACTTCGGGGAAAACTCCGTGAATCAGACTCAATTGAGTACCCGTCAAACTGAGGGTAACTGAATGCAAGCACTAAAACGCCGTATACCAAGGGTCTGATTTTAAATCGGAGACTTCGCAGTTTCCTGCGAAACAAATCGCCATAGGCGGCGATTACTTAAAAAATAGTATGCCATATGACACATACTCTGTTAGCGTTAGAGATCCCACTCCGAAATATTACCGACTCATAAGGCCTGACTGACGGTCCGGGCTTCATTTACCAGAATGGTAAATATATCAAATAGTTTTCCAATTCCCAGCTTTCTGGGAACTTACCTCAAGCCGAGGATAGTTGAAGTTCTTATTTTCTTCCCATCTGGCCAGCGAACTACTGTCAATTTGACAGCCCTTGAAGGTGGCATTCCTGAAAACGGAATTCTCCGTTCTCTTTTTTTCGTTGAGCGACGCAACAAACCGACATTTCCGATAAGCGGAAATTACCCAACGTCCTATTTGCCATTTTGAGGCATCTATTTTTCCCGAAATGTATTTGGATACCATAAGAGGGCTTTAAATAGGTTATATGCCAAAGAATGGAGCATCATACAATGAATTCTTGATACATAGATGATGCGACTTTACTATATTGTGTGGTTTGTGTGGAAATAGTATACTATATGTTGGGAAGAGGAAACCTGTGATCTCCCGATGGATTTTGAAAGCGTATCGGGAACCTGGCCGGCAGTGAATGAAACCGGCATTCATAGTAAAGGTACCGATTGGACAGGGGCTGCACTGAAGGTGGCTCCTGTTTTTTTGGGGGAAATATGATATGCTTAAGTTACTTCTTTCATAGTGAATTTGTTGCCTTCTACCTGAAAAAGCTCCTGGCCTCAACTCCCGGGAGCTTTTGCTATGTCGGCAATATGTGATCCAGTTCACCACATGAACCTGGCATTTTCCTTTATGGGCATTGATATCGCTGCATTTGATGGCGTTTTTATGAGAATTCGTCCCTCTTATGTCCCGGATTGGTTATGTCCACAGGGAAGCTCCGGGAACTGTAATCGAACTGAGTACCCCTCAGAACGAGGGTAACTGAGTATATTTATGTTATCTATTTGTGTCGCATTATGGTAATATAAAAGAAAAATGGGAGGCAAATATTATGAGGAAGTTTTATATTATAACAATTTTGTTGGCAATCATGGTTTTATCTGCATGTTCGAATACGCAAGATTCTATAGCATTACAATCAAAAGTATCAGAAAAAGATAAAATTATATCAGACTTACAAAAAGAGCTAGAAACAGCTCAAAATGAGAGAGATAAGGCTTTGGCAGATTATTCGGACATAAAAAGTCAACTTGATAAAACAAAAAAAGAGTCTGAGGTTCAACAAGGTGATGTTACAGTGAATGTTACAGATAAAATTAACATACCAAAAAATATAAATAATTCAATATATAGTAATAACGTAAATTTCCATTTTAGTATAAAAAACAATACAGATAAAGATATTAAAGGGATTCAAGGAGTTTTGGACATTCAAGATTTATTTGGTGTCAGCATATTAAAAATGAATTGTGATCTTGTTGGAAACACAATTAAGCCTAATGAAACTGTTGTTAATGAAGATTTAGGATTTGATATAAACCAATTCATGAATGATCACGTAAAAGTTTACACGACAGATTACTCAGACCTTAAATTTTCTTATACGATAAACAAAATTGTATTTGCTGACGGCACTATAAAAGACAGTGTTACTGGCATACCCTAATCAACCCTCAGATATTATATAGGTGCCGAAAGGCGCTTCTTTTTTTGTCCCTATTCCTGTTCAAGTACATTTTCGTCATGCGACTAAATATAGCATATCGCAGGGTCTTTTATGTTTCCAGAGAATTCTATTTTGTGCTTGACATTGTACGTACAGTGACGTACAATGTCAAACAGGAGGTGATAGGGTTGAGTCCTAAAAATAGGCTTCATATGAGAATTGAAGAGCAATTAGAATTTGAGATTGAAGAACTTGCTAGATTGTATGAAGCAAAAACAGGCATTAAAACAACTAAAACTAATATTACTGAATCCGCGCTAAAGGAAGGACTTAAAGTATTAAGGCAGAATTTAAAGTAAAAGGAACCCGGCCTTCTCGCTAAAGTAACCCGGATTCCTTACCCACAAAAACAACCTTGATAAAGGCCGTTTCATGCTCATTATAGCATGTCATGTGCTTTCTTTCAAGGAATGAAAGGAGGCTTTCTTATTATAGAATTATTCCTTATTGAACAGCTTGAACAGGAGCTGAAGGTCTTATACTCACAATTGGAGCATTCCAACGACACAGATCAACAGGAACAGATCCAACAGTGCATTCAGGAAAGAAATCTGCAACTTACGCGAATGTGTCCCAACGAATGAAAGGAGGGGCTATTCTATGCCACAGGAACGTCACGAATATCTAAAAGCAATCATCCAGGAAGCACTATGGAACACATTCAAGCAGACCAATGAGCCAATATATCAAGAGGTATATGTGAAATGGTATGAACGGTTTAGCAAAATCGACATTACCAATTTGGAATGAGCAAGCACACAAAAGACAACCCAGGCAACAAATATAATGCTGCTTGGAAAGAGAACGAGCTTAGGAGGCAAAATATTATGAGCGGAATTCTTAATCTTTTGATGATGGACGCAAGCACTGACTGGATTGATAGTGAGATATATTCACAACCGCTAAACGATCCTGAATATATTGAAGCCACAAATAGCGTTGAGGAAGTAATGAAAGAGATAGCTTTGGTTGATCCCAAAGCGGGTAAATATGGAGATCTATCTCAGCGATTGGATGAAGCTATTAGCTTAAAAATGGCATGTGTCGGTAAAGTATGCTATAAAAAGGGCTTTCAGGCAGGCGCACGGCATATCATAGCGCTATTATCTGGCGATATTAACAGTATCTGAGAGGGGCTAATATTATGACTAAATTAAAGAGCCAAAGAATTGCACATTATCTTTCTCAGAAACAACTTGCCCACGACGCGGGTATATCTCAAAGCCACCTTTGCCAAATTGAGTCCGGTAAAAGCTCAGCTTCCGTAAAAACATTCAAGGCAATAGCCCAGGTACTTAATATTCCGATAAATAAATTAATTTAGATAATGAGCATGAAGGGAGGCGGTGAAATACCGTCTCCCTTCATGCATTGAAAGGAGCTTGCAAAGTGGAAAGTACATATATTGAAAAATTAATCGAACGGATCTGCTCAGATACTGAAAACATATTTAGTTGTTCGCCCAAAGTTGCAGCAGCAAAGGTTATTCCAAATTTTATCCTGCTACTTGAACTTGTATCACTTGGCACCAGCTTTGAGGAACGAGTAAACCGGATCCTTCAGAGTTATTACCACTCAGACCAGCTGAGGGAAGCACGTGCAGATTTGAGCAAAGAGGCATCGAAGATTCTCTTTAAGGGCAAGACATATGGTGAGCAATTCGGTATTTGTGAGCATACACTCAGTGAAATGGAAATCGATACAACCTCATTCTGGCCGGGGACTCTGCAAACATTTATAAAGGGCGGTCCCTGTGCTAATGGCGTAAAACTGACAGACGAATTCAAGCTTAAGTTCTGCCGGTACTTGGGGCTCGACGTATCGGTTTATCTTCCTTCGAAAGGTGAATACCGGGATTACCTGATCCATCGTCAGCGAGAATTGATGAAACTGCTTGATGTGGAGCCTGATATTATACCAGACTTTCAATATCAAGGAATGACTTCAGACTTGAAAGAAGCACTGTTTCAAAAATTCTCGGCCTTCATCCAAAAAATAAATAATGAGGCCTGGGAGGGTAGAATTAATAAAAATAGGCTTTGTTCGGAAACTCAGGATCTGACATCGGAACTTAAAGAATACCAGAAGATTACTGCAAGTAGCAGATAAAAGTAATATCAGGGGGACGGAAAATCGTCTCCCTTTTTCATTTTCACATATACCAAAATGAATTATAATGTAATCAAAAACAGACAATTTTGGAGGTATCTATGGGAATACTTGAACAAATATTACAGGAATTAAACGAAATAAATATGAAGTTAAGTCTGATAAGCCAACAAAAATCAGACAATGATAACACCTCAAGAACAGCCGATAATCTATCAGATGCTGTCACTGTAGATGATATCAAAGCTTACTTGCATATCGGCATAACCCGTGCATATGCAATTATAAATCTTCCGGAATTTACTCGAATGAGTCTTGGCCAGAAGACATGTATCCCGAAAGAGCAGTTCGTGGATTGGGTGGAGAAAGAGCGCAAGAAACGTGAAATGGGCATAAAAAGTAAGTTTACAATAAAATAGGGCTCCTGGGCTCATGCATATCCAGTACATCGGGAAAAACTTGCTATTCTATCGATATATTGGAACTTCAAGTAAGGTGATATATAATATCAATTGGGGGTGGATGTATGGATATAAATATTTCTATTAAAGTTCAAAGCAATAATTTCCTGGTAAAATTTGAGGATTTCAGGGAAAATAACTTGACTCATTGGGAAAAGGAATTATCACTCGAACAATTCATTCAAGCAATTACAAGTCATGTATGTTCTACAAATCCAGAGGTTGCTCAGTCGGTTCCCGTAGGTTTTCATGTAGAAACAAAGAAAATAGATTATGATAAATTTGATAAAGACTTCACGCTCCACCACAATAAAAATAAATTTAGGTGGGAGCCTGAATATAAGAATGCTTTTGATTTTATGAGCCCACGAAAGAATAAATACAATAAAAATGAGCGGGAGAATATAACACTTATATGTCTCTTGTGTGGTCATACTGATATGGTTTCTGAATTGTATAGAATACCTGAAGGTACATTAAAAAACTGGTTATATAAGGCAAGTAGAAAAAAGGAACATTATAAATACGATTGGTATGAAACTATAATTAATTCTGACGTTAAAGGTAGAATCAAGCTACTTGCTACTTTTATGAAGACAAAAGAATATCTACCTCAACTTACAAAATTGTCGGCTGATGTAATAGATGGCATTTTATCAGAATCAAAATAAATGTGATGTGGTGCGATATCATGAACATAATCAAAAAGAGCCCAGACAAATACGGGCTTCAGAAGGTCGGCAAGAACTGCCATAGGATAGTAAAAATTCTTAAAGAATATAACGATGAACAACCGGCCATAGATGATCTTACTAAGCTTATGGTGGGTGAGATAGTGGAACAGGACCTGACTGGCAGCAGTCCCGTACAGGAAGCGGAGGCCGGGAATCTAGGAAATAGAATCAACGTGCTTGAGGCTGCGCTGGAGTGCATCCGCGACGGCCTGATACAATCTATGGGCGATCCTGACAGAATGGAGAAAGCAGCCAGGGAAGCCGTGAAGAAAATTAACGATTTGGTTGAAGGACGAAAGGATAAATAAAAAAGTAAAGTTTTGAGATACTTTTCTGCCCTATTATTTCACATTGGGATAAAATCTATAAATGAACCTTAAAGCCTTATTAGCACCGGGAATGTCACGTACATAGTCGTGCAAGAAACAGCTTATTTTGCACATATCTGTGTAATATGACTATAATTGCTATGAGACATGCTTTGTTGTATAATGATCTCAGGAGGTGAAATTTCATGAAAAAGTTTATCCTTGGTTTTTTAACCGCTGCATTGTTATTCTCAGCATTTCCCGTAGGAGCCGCAGTCCAGCAATACATCCTGACAGCGTCAGCCGCCAAGATTGTTGTGGACGGGGAAGAGGTAAAAGACGCAAAATTGCCTATACTGGCTTACAATGGCTACAATTACATACCTGCTTCTGTTTTTAAGACGATCAGCGAAAAAATTGGGGTAGGGTTCAAATGGGATGGGACTGTGAAGGAAATACAGATAAGTACTGCTGGGACTTCTGTTACAACAAGTACGGCAGTATCTACCACAAAGGGGGTAAGCACTACGAGCGGCATAATTGATTTGGAAATAGTTAGCGCAATAAACCCCACTCAGGAACTTACAAAAGATAATATTAAAATTTATCAGTACCAAAATGTAAAGTATATTAATGTAAATGACGCTTATGCATTGGTAAAGGCAACTGGAAAATATGTTTTGAACAGAGATTTGGTAAATTTGAAAGCTTCTCTGGTAGCAAAAGACAAAGCAATCAGCCCTCAAAGAATGACTATTATTCCACTAACCAAGCATAATCACCCATTTATTACATATGATTCGTGGGAAACGTACATAAAACCAATTTTATGATTTAAAGATAAAATAAAGGCGTGAAGAGTATACCCGCCTTTATTCATACAACTATTGAAGTAATTATGCCGTTATCAACAGTTACAGTTTTACCATCTAGTGATTGAAAAACATCGGACGCACCGCTTATATCGCTTTCTATCCCAATAACTGTAGCATCGGAGAAATCCCATTCCCCTTGAACATAAACGGTATCGCCCAGAGTGCCTAAATTGAGGCCTACCTGCGTTAGCGGGGTATCAAGCTTAAGAACCTCGCAATCAATGGTTATGTCCGCAATGCCTGTTTCAACCGAATCTATGCTTGCTGAACTCCGGAAAATAATGCTCTTGCCAGCCTCTTCACTGTCACCGACATAAATACTGTTTCCCACATGCAGGTCAGTTTCAACATTTATGCTGCCACCCGTGATTGTAGCCCCTGTAATTGTCGACCCGGCATTTATGCTGCCTGTTATATTCGCATTTGTCGCGTACAAATCACCTTCCATGGTAACCCTAAAAGGAGCATTTGCAAATGTGGCGTTTCCCAGATAGATACCATTCGTGTCTGACTTAAATACGTTATTCCCGGAGCCAACGATCATATTTACATCAATGAGTACCGAACCGGCGATTATTTTTTCCGCTGTTAAGTTAATAATTTTGATATCCTCAATACTACCGTCGACGATCTTATAGCCCGTCAAATAGCCCGATGAATTCAGCGTAACGTCCAAATAGTTACTTGTATTAAAAGACGTCAAAAGGCCTTTTGACGCTGTATCTACAACATTTTTTAAGGTGAGGTACGAAAGGTCGAAAGATGAACTTATGGACGGATCCATTTCGGAAGCTCGCAAAAAAACAGCCTTGAAAAAATCAACAGGATCCCTGCTGTAATTTTCATCATGTATCTTTTTAAGCTCAGGTAAAAATTCCACCGGAGAAATCGCGCTCTTGCAAAAGACAGCACCGTTATGACATTGAAAGGTAGGAACATAGTCATGTTTTGGATCGAAGATACCAACTTGAGGGCCACTCGACCAATCGATGAGTACAATTGATATTGTCGTAGCATTTGGAGGAAAATCATTGCCCTGAAGCCTGAACTGCTTATCGGATATTCTACATAATTCAGTAATTTTTTCAATGCCAATCTCAGATAAGGATTCAAATCTGAACACTGAACCATTGAAAAACTCAGCCTGGAGCAAGCCATCAAAAATGGACATACATTGATTGAGGCCTCCAGTCGCTATATATGTCTGGGGCGTAATCCTCTTAATTTTTTGCATATTATCATGTATTGGCGTTTTTGTTCCATTTGGTTCTATTATAGAACATCTTTTGTCGGCCGCCAGAAAAATCATTGAATCAGACACTAAAGCAATTTCCATCGACATTTAAAATCACTCTCCTTTCAATTTTACAAGGGGTTATGTCCCCTATTAGCTTTAATCGTTCGACTAAAATATTGAGATGAACCTGCCAATACCGCAAATATTCACGCCTTGAAGGCGGCAGTTGTGGGATAAACAAGCCCACCTCAAACTTTTTACCAAACCAGTTTCCTTTATTTTCGTTTATCTTCCCAGCGGCGCGGTGCGGCGGACATATAGTACTTCGTGATCTGCGCAACTGGCTCCACAAGATTTCCAGCCTGCCGATCCCATGCCGTGGAAATAATGCCGGCCAGAGCTGCAAGTTCACATCGTGTACGATCATTAATCAAGCGTTGGTTGTTAGAACTTGTGCCTGAGATAAGTGTTTGTTCAGCGGTCGAAATTGCCCACAGCCCCTCAATGGCTTCGTTTGCGGTCTGCCTCAGGCTTTCCAGGATGCTTTCCGACTGAGATTGAAGTTCGCAAAGTTCGGTCACTTCCTCAGACGTCAGATTTCGCGGAGGGACGAGCTCCGGCCAGAGATCGTAAATTTGGCTTTGAAGGTAGTCTTTTAGAGCAGAATTTCCCTCCGGCCTGTGAACCATCTGAAGCAAACTATCACGGAATCGCATAATTGCCTTATCCGACCATTCGGCGGCAGTTCCGTGCGTATCGCGCCCGTATCTGGTAGCAGCGGCATGAACCTGCAGAGCTTTTTCCTTAGTCTTCTCCAATTCTGCCCGGAGGTCAATTACATACGGCAGCGTCGGCTGATTGAATGTTTGGCGTTGTTCATTCGCTTCCATCTGCTTCTCAATAATTTCAAGCATCTCGTCAAAAGCCACGTCTGCCGCGTCAAGATAGGTAGTTATTTCCATTTTTATCATCCTTCCATCATCATAATTTTTACTGTAGCATTGTAAGGTATTTTATAAACCATTCCCTCAAATCAGACTCTTCCATCCCTTTGACTTTTCTGAAATCGATTTTTTGACCCGAAACCAGCCGCGCGGCTTCATTTGCGTCAGGATCAAAACCACCGTTATATTGCCACGCGAGAATTTCTCCTTCCTGCTTGCCTCGTTCCCTTATCTCATCATAATGAATCTTTAAGCCCTGGATAATCACCTCGGCAGGGATATCTTCGAGGTCTTCAAAATCCAGTAACCCCACGTCACGGCCATTTAGCAACTCTTTGATGTCTTCCGCTTCCAATGAGGCTTCCTGAAGAAGATTCGATATTTCGGCATCCGACAAACTCATTATTTTCGGCATTCGCCCAACTTTTGCTTTTGCATATAATCGACTCTTTATCATAAAATCACATCCCTTCAAGTAAATTCTTTACCCTTACAAAAACACTTATCTCAATTCTGGCTATAGCCGTCACTCTCTCCAATGCCTCCTTTGACCTTCTCTGGACAGATCTCACATCATAGGATAACGCCTTTGATACCTCATTCCATGTAAGTCTTTCGAGGAACCGCAGCTCCATAATTCTCCTATCTATCGGTTGGAGTATGTGCAATGCAATTTCCACCTTCTGAAGTATTGCACTGATCATTAAGGTATCCCGATTTACTTCTTCAAGTGCCGCCCGTTGTTCCCGGGAAAGCTTATGGATATTCAATGCCATATTTGATGTCTTGTCGCTTATCCTGCCGGAAGGCGGCATCCACCACATCTGTTATGATTGGACCAGGCATTTGATTTACGACATCAGGTTTCTTCTCGACCACCATATCAATTGTCCGGTATCCGACATCTTTATGTAACATACTACGGGTTACTTTATCAACCTGAGTGCACTGTTGTAGGCCAATTAAGCCTTCCTTTTTCATTTCTACGATCAGGTTAGTAACTCGCCTTGCCCTCGCATAGTACTTCCCGATTGCCTAACTTTTGCGTGACATTAGTATCCTCCTATCACATTTGCCTTTTATCCGTAACCTTTCGGCCAGAAGAGACCTTTTTTCCGGCACTCACCCGGGATCTTATGATTTATATTTAATTTGTTCATTGCTTTATACAATCATTTTGTATATAATAAGTATATCAGCCTCATGTGATGCAGTCAATTGCATGTGACACTTAGTTGATATTAAATCATATTACAAAGGCTATTACAGGAGGTTTTCCGATAAGTTATGATGAATGATATTGTTGATTTTGAATGGAGAATACCGGATGTTGTAAGAGTTGACAGTGAAACAATAGATACTATTAACACGGGCGGGATGAAATATCGTCCATTTGACCGATTCTATGAAGACAGGGAATTCAGGCTTTATATTGAATTTTCCAAAGTAGAGACTCCAAAAGATACTGAAAAATTTATATCATCTTACGGCGTACTTGGCCTAGATATCCTCAACACAGCAGATAAGCTTTCCCATGCCGAAAATGCTATCAAGAAAACTATGAATAAGTTATCGGGACTAACTGATATCGTGGATTCTGGCATTACGCAAGAGAATATTTCACAAATACATCAAATACTTGCAGATGGATACCAACCGCTGATTGATTATATTTCGCTCTCAAGTGCAGACGCTGATTACAAAAAAAGGCTTAAGTCAAGAAGTGAGAGTACAGAAGAATTCCTTGTTGAAGCAAAGCTAATGAGATATTTGTTATGGCTGAATAGTATAAACTTCGAAGAATATCAAGATTTAAAGTTAATCAAAAATACCATGCTTGAAGCCGCTAAGCTTGTTGAACCAAAAGACCAATCAAAAGAATTATATGGGCGCGGAATTGAATTTTCCTCACAGTATGAAGATTGCGAAGGCTTAACTAAAAGCAGACTTTTAGAATGGGAAGTGAAAGCCTTTGTTGCGTCCGCAGTATCATTGCAGCTTGAAACAACAAGCCCGTCTATAGGTGCTGTATATAACAAAACTGACCTTAATTATGAACACGTTATGTCTTATAGACCGAAAAACCTTTTTGGTGCTCTATATCTTATGTTCACATTAGATTTACTTGTTGGTAATCGGATGATACTTTGCCCTATCTGCCAGCAGCCTCTTCTCCTTGTAGATAAAAGAGACAAACAATGCCACAAAAAGTGTACGAGCAGGCTTAATACTCAACTTAGCAGGGAGAGGGAAAGGCGGGCAAAGGAACTTTGCAAAGCCGGTAAATCGGTATCTGAGATACATCAAATAATTAAACAGGGCAGTAAAAACAATGATATTAAAATTGAACAAATAGAAAAATGGATAAAAGAATACAAAAATAAAAATGGAGGCGAATTCAAATGAAACGTAGATCAGCAGGAAACTATGTGGACCTGGGAGAAGGGAAATACCGGCTCCGGTATAAAGGTCGCAGCAAAAATGTAACAGCTTCAAGCCCAAGAGATCTCGAAAAACAGTTGTCCAGTTTTGTTTCGGAAGTAGACAAGGGGCAGTTAACACCCCAAAATATCACATTTGAAAAGGCTGCTGAAAAATGGATGCAGCACATTGTATCTGATTATGAGCCCCGGACACGGAAGTATTATCGTGAAATGTTAGACGGCCGAATCTTAAAGAAGCTCGGCACTAAAAAGCTTGACCAGATAACCCCGTTCATGCTTCAGGAGTTTTTCACCGAAATGAGGCAGGAAGTTATTCAATGCAAAAATACTTCCAGGACGCTGTCTGATTCATCCATTAAACATCATTTTGCCGTTGTACGTTCTGTCTTTGAAGCTTGTATCACCTGGGAACTTTATAATAAATCCAATCCTTGCCGTGGTGTAAAATTGGGCAAAAGTAAAAAACAGCAGCCTAAGTTTTATGATGATAAACAGATACGTTTGCTCCTTGATGCTCTGGATAAAGAAGAAATAATGTTTAAAACAGGCGTTATTCTGGCCATAGACACAGGCTGCAGGATGGGCGAGTTGTGTGGCTGGCAATGGGATGATGTTAATTGGAAAAATAAAACTCTTTCAGTTGAACGTCAGGCTCAATATATTTCAGGTACCGGCATTTTTGATAAGTTACCAAAAACTGACAATAGTTACCGCACAATAGATTTGTCCGGAAGCACAATGAAGCTGCTGGAAATATACAAAACCGATCAGCAAAACAAAGGCTTTTTATGTTCCGGTCAAGCAAAAGTTTTTGTAAATTATGATGGGACTACACGATATCCCTATTGGCTAACAAATGCATTTCCTGCTTTTTTGAAACGTCACGGACTGCCGCCAATAACACCCCATGGTTTACGCCATAGCCACGGATCATATTTGCTTGATCAGGGAATGAATGTAAAAGAGGTAGGTGAACGACTTGGACATGGCAGTGTATCATCCACAAATATTTATTGTCATGGTTACGAGAATTCTGGCAAAAAAGCAGCTGAAAAAATAGAGAAGCTTCATAAAAAAGGACAAACTTTGGACATAACTTTGGACACTAATACATCCACAAGCATACAAAAATAAAAAAACCAGTACAAAGCACTGGTAAAATTAATCCAAATAAAACAAGCCATATCCGCATACATGTAAATTATTCCAGCAGCCTACAAATGGCTCTTATCACCTCCCGGTGTCTTTTATTTTTAAATATATTTTTTCATGTGAAGTAGCGCCGTTTTTTCAAGTCTTGATACTTGTGCCTGTGAGATCCCTATCTCCTCAGCCACCTCCATCTGTGTTCTGCCTTCAAAAAAGCGAAGGTTCAGTATCAGCTTCTCCCTGTCATTCAGTTTTCGCATGGCTTCCTTTAAAGAAATACCTTCCAGCCAGTTTTCATCGATATTCTTCTCATCGCTTACCTGGTCCATAACATATATTGCATCACCGCCGTCATGGTAAACCGATTCAAACAGGGAGATTGGGTCCTGAATGGCATCGAGCGCAAACACGACATCCTCCTTTGGAAGCTGGAGCTCTGCTGCTATTTCAGCAATCGTCGGCTCCTTTGAATTCCTGCTGGTCAGTCTTTCCTTGGCCTGCAGCGCTTTATAGGCGATATCGCGCAAGGACCTGCTGACACGTATGGAATTATTATCACGAAGGTATCTTCTGATCTCACCGATAATCATCGGGACAGCATACGTAGAAAACTTAACGTTCTGAGACACATCAAAATTATCAATCGCTTTTATCAAACCGATACAGCCCACCTGAAACAGGTCGTCCACATATTCCCCCCTGTTGTTGAACCTCTGTATTACACTCAATACGAGCCGCAGATTGCCGTTTATAAATTCCTCACGCGCGCTTGTATCTCCCTTGTGCATTCTTTCAAAAAGGACCTTTTTTTGATCATTTGTCAGAACCGGCAGCTTTGAAGTATTTACACCACATATTTCAACCTTGTTGACCAGCATAAAAAACCTCCCGGCAATTAATCAGTACGGCAGTAATATAACTTCAATCAAGTAATATTAGCTGCCTCCTGTGAATAGTAACATTATTGCCATGGAGGTCTTTTTTATACTGAAGTCCGAGGTAAAAAATATTTGTCAAAGGCCTTGACAACAGCGGATTTGGCGTATTAAGCCCATTTGTCTGGCGGTTCAAACCATACGGTTGATTTCCTTTTTTAATCTGCTTATAATCCTTTTTTCAAGCCTCGAAATATAGGATTGTGATATTCCCAGCATGTCTGCCACTTCCTTTTGTGTCTTCTCAATTCCATTGGCAAGTCCGAATCTCAGTTCCATTATTTTCTTCTCCCGGATGGAAAGTTTTTTCATTGCAGTGTTCAAAAGTTCCCTGTCCACTTCGTCTTCAAGACTGCGATGGATAATATCATTTTCAGTTCCAAGAATATCCGAAAGCAGCAGTTCGTTTCCATCCCAGTCAATATTAAGCGGCTCGTCAATGGATATTTCCGTCTTGACCTTGTTATTTCTTCTTAGATACATTAGAATTTCATTTTCGATGCATCTCGATGCATAGGTGGCAAGCTTGATGTTTTTGGACGGATTAAAGGTATTGATGGCCTTGATTAAACCAATCGTTCCTATGGATACAAGATCCTCAACACCAACACCGGTATTTTCAAATTTACGTGCGATATAAACCACAAGTCTCAGATTGCGTTCGATCAAAATGCTCTTTACACCATAATCCTGTTCCTCCAGCCTTGACAGCAGATAATTCTCTTCATCTGCAGTCAGCGGAGGTGGCAGCGCCTCACTCCCACCGATATAGTGTATGGGGTGGCCTCTGCCCTCCCTTATTTTATTAAGAAGAATTAGAAAACGAATCCTCAAGAACAGCTTCAACCTCTTATAAATGCGCATTTGGAATCTCCTTTCGCTGTAAAACATTCAACGTTTAAAATTTTTTCGCATGATCTCTACATCAGTTCAGGACTGAGTAATGCACGGTATTTTTCATTTCTTGACAACGATCTATTATAAATTCCGATAATAACATCACTTACTCCTTTCCTGTCATTGTCACTGCCTAT
The DNA here is from genome assembly GCA_002307275.1 of Hungateiclostridiaceae bacterium UBA1305. Lineage (GTDB taxonomy): Bacteria > Bacillota > Clostridia > Acetivibrionales > DTU013 > UBA1305. The sequence continues at coordinate 38,625 of DBTX01000038.1, read as the reverse complement.
CTCGATATAGTCAGGCCTGAAGCCAAGCAACATTCCATTCTCTTTTCCCAGCGACGTGAACGGGATGAGCCTGAATCTGGAAAACCATGCAGAGCATGAGATAGTGTCAGTTACGCTGTTCAGATCATTCTCGGAATCCTTTTCAAAAATAGCTCTGATATCATCAGGCAGGATTTCCCTGATTGCCATGAACTCAACAACCACTACAGGCATGTTCGTCAGCGGATCATGCAGTGAATTGCCCGTATCAACAAGCGCATTGAGGTCAATTGCCTTTTTGTCGAATGCGATGCAGAGTCTGACCAGTATCTTTTCTCTCAGGAATCTGCTTTGTATCACATCCCATACCACTCTCAGGATGATAAATGTAACTGCAAGGGCAAGCAGCAGTTCAGACCATTTCGTATTCAGAAACGACAGCGGAGAGAGGATTACGCCATTCCTTATCACGCCGCCGCTCTGGTTAAAGTACAGGAATGCAAAACCTGCACCGGCAAATAGGAATGTTGATGCATAAAACATCACAAGGGTCTTCAGAAATGCTGTTATCCGGGTAAAATTGAATGTTACGGCTACCATGGCTATGGATAGCAGAATCTTCGACAAGATCGTCGTGTAGATTTTCATTTCCGGCAGAAGGATCATCAGTACCAGATAGGTGGCTCCTACTATTGCTCCAAGCAGGAGGCGAAAATTACCTGTCTTGTTTTTGGAAAATTTTGCAGTTACCAGCAGTATCAAATAATTGATGACAATATTTTCAAGGATAATGATATCCAGATACACTTCCACCAGTTCTACCTCACAGCCCGCCAGGGCAGACATCCCCTATTTTAGATATATTCGTATGCCTGTACTTTTAGAATTAAATACATTCAAATTATATTTTATTGTGACTGATTTTTGTGTCGTATGGCACTGTAGAAATATGGGAAGCGTACGACAAGAAAAACTAAACAAAGTCTCGGGGGCATTGAACCTCTCCAGACTTTAGGTACTTACTTTGAAAAAGTATATTTTTAAAAGAAGCGTTTGCAGGCAAATTCCTTAAACAAAACAAAACCCGGGAGCAATGTGCTCACGGGCTGAATTATGAATCTCTTCGACTATTTTAAGGTTCTTATTTGAATCTGTTCTTTCTCAGGAATGTTGGTATTTCAAGCTCATCATCCGACACCTCACCTGCCGTATGGCGCTTCGCTGCTGGTATTTCCGGCTTTATTCCCGTTCTTTCAACGATCTTATCCAGCTTCTTCATAATGGGACCCTTTTCAAAACCGGTTGCAATGACCGTGATCAGCATTTCATCCTTGAGGTTTTCGTCAATAACAGCACCTACGATGATATTCGCATCGGGATCGGCCGACTTCTGTACAAGCTCTGCCGCAAGATTGACTTCGAAGAGTCCAAGATCCGGGCCGCCTGTAATATTGAGCAGCACACCTCTTGCACCCTCGATGGAGGTTTCCAGAAGCGGACTCTGTATTGCCTGCCTGGCTGCCTCTTCCGCCCTGCCGTCGCCTGATGCCCTGCCTATGCCCATGTGGGCAAGTCCGGTATTGATCATTATCGTCTTGACATCGGCAAAATCAAGGTTAATCAGACCAGGTACCGCGATAAGGTCGGATATGCCTTGAACACCCTGACGAAGCACATCATCCGCCATTCTGAATGCATCTATAATGGAAGTTTTCTTTTCAGCAACCTGTAGTAATCTGTCATTGGGTATTGTTACGAGAGTATCAACGACACCTTTTAAATTTTCAATGCCTTGTTCAGCATACTGCATCCTTTTGCGGCCTTCAAACATGAAAGGTTTTGTGACGACACCCACAGTGAGTATTCCCATTTCCTTGGCAATCTGTGCTACGATAGGTGCTGCACCGGTACCGGTACCGCCGCCCATTCCGGCAGTTACAAATACCATGTCGGCGCCCTTGACAGCCTGTGCAATCTCATCCTTGCTTTCATTGGCAGCACGCTCGCCAATCTCAGGATTCGCACCGGCTCCGAGCCCTTTTGTAAGTTTGTCGCCTATTTGAATTTTAGTATTTGCTTTTGATAGAAAAAGAGCTTGTTTGTCAGTATTGATTGCAATGAACTCAACACCGCGAAGTCCTGCTGCGATCATTCTGTTGACGGCATTATTACCGCCGCCGCCGACGCCTATGACCTTGATTTGGGCAAATTGTTCCATATCGATATCAAACTCAAGCAAATTGAATCCCCCTTCGTCATTAGTTAATCACACGGTCAAGGGTATTAAATAACTACTCTGCAAATGTCGGTATCAACTTTATCCGAAATCACCGCAGAAACCTCTTCCATACATTACTTAAATAATATCTTATTCCATACATTAAAGCAAGCTAAGTTTTAACAAAAAAATCGAGTAAAATCACTAAAAAAGCACAGCTAAATATCTAGAAAATCTCTCTGAAAAATCTCGCTAACCTGTCAAATATCGACTCTTTGGGCTGTGCACTTCCTGGTTTTTTCAACTTCACTTCTATGGCATGGCTTGTTCCCTTTTTAATGTTGGCTACATATCTGATGATACCTGCGGAAGTAATAAATTCCGGTTTTGAAACTCCCTGAAGCTGTCCTGCCTGAACGACCCTGACAGATACCTCGAATACTTCCTGTACCAGCTGCTTGCAGCCGTCAACATATGAAATACCCGCGCCGGTCAGTACAACACCGCCATCAGGCTTCACCAGAGAATCTGCTTTCCTGAGCTGGTTCCAGCAAAGAGAAAATATCTCAAAGACTCGCGCTTCAATAATCTCTACCACTTCAGAAACTTTTACATTTTTCTTCTTGTTTTCACTAATGTCAAATACGGATATTTCCTGATCATTCTTTATCAACGACGTCAATGCCAATTCAAACTGACGCTTTATTTTCTCCGCTTCGATGTTGGATATCCGAAGTCCTATGGCTATATCATTTGTAATATGGTCTCCACCCACAGGAATCGAATCATAAAAGACAAGCCTTTTCCCCTGATAGACCGATATGTCTGTAATACCCCCGCCTATATCCAAAAGCACCACGCCTATATCACGTTCGTCAGCGGTCAGGCAGATCTCCCCTGTCGCAAAGGCTTCGGCAACGATACCGTCAATCTGTATACCCGCTCTTTCGACACTTTTGACAATGTTTTGCACGGATGTGATCTTGCCGACTACGATATCTGCATCCACTTCCAGTCTTGTACCAACCATTCCGACAGGATCAATGATCTCATCGTAGCCGTCAATAATATACTGTCTTGGAATCACATCAATCAGCTGCCTGTCCTCCGGTATGTCAATATCCCTTACCGAATGGAGTACAGTATCTATATCCCGCTGGGTAATTTCCCTGTTTCCATTTGAAATACTCAGCCAGCTTTTATTATTAATGACACTCACATGCATTCCATGGATATTGACGAACGCCGATCCGACTCTCATATTTGCAGCTGCTTCAGCTTCCCCAACCGCAGTCCTGATACATGCAGCCGTTCCTTCTATATCCACGATGACGCCCTTTTTCAAACCGTTGCAAGGTGACATGCCCCTGCCGATGATCTCAAGCTGTGAATTTTTATTTATCCGCCCAATGATGGAGCCTACCTTTGAAGTACCTATATCAATACTTACAATCAAATCACTCAAAGAAGAAACCCCCATCCAAGTCGATATTCGACATTCTAATTGCAATCATATATTATCTTTTTTGACAGACTTATTCAACATATATCTGCGAATAATTGCGAAATTCAGGAATAGCCTGTTTCCGAATGCAAATATGGCAGCAAGATATATCTGTATGCCAAGCTGATCTCCTATGTAGGCAAGCACGGCTGCCAGCAAGGCATTGCCGAAAAACCCGGATATGAATATCTTCATATCGAATTTGCCCTGCATCGTGGCTGCTACTCCTCCGAATACAGAGTCCAGAGCCGCAAGGATCGCCACAGCCACATAGGTTGAGTATTGCTGTGGGATATTAATCGGAATAAAGAACACTCCAATCAGTATGCCTATTATCATGCCTAGTATTGGCAACATGCTTTCTACCCCCCGTTTTCCGGTGTAAATACCGAATTCCCATCAGATGTGAAATCCAATCTACCCCTATCATCCTTTTTAATATTTTTTGCAAATACGGTTTTGACCGCATTCAGTTTATAAACCAAATCATCCGATCCCCTCAGATTGACAATGACTCTTGACTGCAGTGAAAATCCAATATTATCGGGATCCGAAACGTCCACGAAATCTATACTTGGCAATAGTTTATCCTGGTTTTGGCTGTCAATTTCCTTTATGGCATCATATATCTTATAAGCTGCAGAGAGTTGACTCTCATGCAGATCAAGCTTTTTCCCCAGCTTCAGCACTTCAGGCTTTTTGACTTTGATTACCGGTAAATGAAGCTTTTTCATATCAGGATCTTCTTCCAGAAGAACTTCTTCCGTGTCAATCAGAAGGCTTGTCCCATCAGTAATAAGGATGGCAGCCGCTTCCCTCTCCTTGACCTCTATGGAGACTGTGGACGGAAGGACAAACCTTGCTTTTACATTTTTAATATAGGGATAGCTTTCAAGTATCGCACTTTCGGCGGAACCTACACGTAAAAAGTAAAATTTACCCGGATTATCGAACAAAAGTCTGAAGCCATTAACCCCCTGGCTGATACCCGAACCCGATATCAACGTCTGATTGTCATAATGCATGGCTTTTCCCTTCACTTGAATGTTTTTTATATTAAAAAACGGGGAAAGAGCCCCATATATCAATGTTGTTGCAAGAAGCAATGTTATCAGTAAAAATTTTAACCACAGGAATGATCTTTTACTCTTTTTTTTACTTTTGTGCTTTTTATGCGAAGGCTCCTGCACATCTTGTATCCTTTGTAATTTCATGAACTTCCCTTTCAATTGACACGCTGAATATTCGCACCTGCAAGCCGAAGCTTTTCCTCTATGTTTTCATATCCCCTGTCTATATGCTTGATATCGGAAATAATCGTCTCCCCTTCCGCTGCAAGTCCTGCCAATACAAGCGCGGCACCGCCTCTCAGATCACGGGCGCAAACATTTGCTCCAATAAGCCGTTTGACACCTTTTATAACTGCAATCCTACCTTCCAGCTTGATGTTGGCGCCCATTCTAAGCAATTCATCCACATGCTTGTATCTGTTTTCGAAAACAGTCTCTACCATGATGCTTGTTCCTCTGGCCACCGTCAGCATTGCCACCAGCTGTGCCTGCATGTCTGTTGGAAAGCCGGGATAGGGCAGCGTTCTTATGATATCTACGGCACGCAGCCTTGAAGGACCTATTATCAGCATCGTACTTCCCTTGATACTGATTCTGCAGCCGCTTTCCCTCAATATAGCCGTAATCGAACTCATATGCTCAGGTATCACATTGCGTAAAAGCAGTTCACCGCCTGTAATTCCAGCGGCTGTCATATATGTACCCGTCACGATCCTGTCTGTAATTATCGTATGCTCTGCATTTCTTAATCTGTGTTCTCCTCCGCATATCCTTATCATACTCGTTCCGGCTCCCGTAACCTGTATTCCGGTAGCCTGGAGGTAATTCTGCAAATCCAGTATTTCAGGTTCCCTGGCTGCATTCCTGATCAAGGTCTCACCCTCTGCAAAAACAGAGGCTAACATGATATTTTCAGTCGCACCCACACTTGGATAATCAAGCTGAATATCGCACCCCTTGAGCCTGTCGGCTTCGCAGTATATAAAGCCGCGCTGCGCATCCTGAACCCTTACGCCCATACTTTTAAGCGCCTTCAAATGCAAGTCTATGGGTCTTGGTCCTATTTCGCACCCACCCGGGTGAGTAACCTTATTGTATATTCATATTCTACCATTCCTAAAAAAAGGTATCAACTCATTTATTCCATAAAAACTCAATTAATAGTGTAACACAATTGGTTTACATAAATATAATAATATCGTAAACCTGTTATTCAATTATTAAGAAAATTGAGGTGATATTAATGCTGAACTCCACTAATTCCCAAGAGAACACGATTAACGATAGTAATATGGCTGAAAATGTTTCATCTCAGGAATCATCCCAGGATTACCTGCAATCATTAAGGAAATACAGAGATGAAATAAAACGCGAGGTACAAATGAATAGTAGTAATATAAAGTCCAGAATGCTGAAAAGCAACAACTTGCAAGTAATTCTTGGCACTCCGGATATTGCCAAAAAGGATGCCTGTGTTGAGAATGCAATTAAAATTTGCATATATAATATTAACGGCAACAGTAACGAATTCAAATTACTGCCCGGTGAAATTATGGTTTCAGAAGGATCATTGATAGATTTGCCCTTGAATGAAGAAGCCGTGAATCAATTAGTTCATACACTCAACAGATTAAGTGAAGCAAAATCAGGCGAGAATATCAATATTAAAATTCCAATCTATATATTCAATATAAATAATATTCTCACAAATGGAAGCAAAAATACTGTTACTCCAAAATGAATCCCTTCCCCTGAATACATACCAATGGAAAGGGGGTGAAAAAATGCAGGAAGATTTTAAAGATATTGATATAGTGACCCTTGTAAAGGTGTTGGTATCAGTTCTTATTGACAGTGTCAAACAGCAGGGCAAGAACGTTGTTCTGACCAATGGAAACAACAATGAGGTACAGATTCCCAACGAAGAAGGTCCGGGTGGAAATGTTCAGGTATGAAAAATTCCAGGGGAACCAAATGGTTCTCCTGGAATTTTTATAGTGCGCCACGCATGGCATGTAACCTGTTCAGAGGATCCTTTCTCAATGCCTGTTTGCTGATTCCTTCATGTGAGTCACTTCATTTATCGCCCAGTGCATATCCTCTTCATCAATTATTAGTTGCTCCAAACAATGATCCTCTCTGGCCAGGAATTTATCAATAGCCCTCATCGCTGCTTTTTCACATACGCCATAGATATCCGAACCGACAAAACCTGCAGTATGTCCGGCCAGTTCCTCCGGGTTTACTCCTTCGACAACCGGTCTTCCTTTTAAATGAATTTTAAATATTTCACACCTTTCCTTTTCATCAGGCTCCTCTATTTGAAATATCTGGTCAAACCTTCCCTGACGCAAGAGGGCAGGGTCCACCAGATCCAGCCTGTTTGTTGCAGCAAGAACAACGACCCCTTTCAGTTCTTCTACTCCATCCATTTCGGTCAGCAACTGACTTATGACCCTTTGGCCCACCCCGGAATCAGACTCCTCCGAATTCCGTCCACAGGATAATGCATCTATCTCATCAAAGAATATAATACAGGGTGAAGCTTGTTTAGCCTTTTTGAAGACCTCCCTCATCATCTTTTCAGACTCGCCCACCCATTTCGAAAAAATTGCCGGACCTTTAATAGATATGAAATTTGCATTGCTCGTTGACGCCGCTGCCTTTGCAATCAGTGTCTTACCTGTACCGGGCGGCCCTGTCAATATAATGCCCTTCGGTTGATGGGCTTTTACATGGTTAAATAGCTCACGATATTTAAGAGGCCATTCTATTGCCTCTTTAAGTGCTTCCTTAACCTCATTCAAACCGCCTATATCGTCCCAATTCACATTTGGGATTTCTACGTATACCTCGCGTATGGCTGAAGGCTCCACCTCATCCATTGCGCCTGTAAAATGCTCCATCCTTACCTCCAGATCCAGTAGCTTTTTATGGGATATGGAATAGCGGAGATCTTTTTCAGGCATGGCTTCTCTGATGGCGATCATGCCGGCTTCCCTGCATAAGGCTTCCAGATCCGCCCCGACAAAGCCGTGGGTTATCTCTGCAATTCTTGCCAGATTGACATCCTTCGCCAGTGGCATATTTCTCGTATGAATCTCAAGGATTTCCGCTCTTCCCTCTTTATTGGGAACATTTATAGAGATTTCCCGGTCAAATCTTCCCGGTCTCCGAAGAGCCGGATCTATTGAATCAGGAATATTCGTTGCGCCTATAACCACTACATTCTTTCTCTTTTTCAAGCCGTCCATAAGTACCAAAAGCTGTCCTACCACTCTCTTCTCAACTTCGCCTGATACTTCGGTGCGTTTTGGGGCAATGGCATCTATTTCATCAATAAATATGATGGCAGGTGTCCTGCTGGCAGCCTCCTCGAATATCCCCCTCAACTTTGCCTCGCTCTCGCCATAAAACTTATGAATGATTTCAGGCCCGTTGACTGCAATAAAATGTGCGTCGGTTTCTGTAGCTACCGCCCTGGCAATCAGTGTTTTTCCTGTACCCGGAGGGCCGTAAAGCAATACTCCGTTAGGCGGGTATATTCCGATTCTTTCGAAAACTTCCGGATATAACAGCGGAAGCTCTATCATTTCTCTTACCCGCTGTATTTCTGCCTGAAGCCCTCCGATATCCTTATATGCTATCTTGCATATCCCCTCGTGGGCATTCGTGGAATGGTCAATCAAAAATATTGTATCGGAATGCAGAAGCACAATTTCTCTTGGAGATGTTCTGGTTACAGTGAAATTGACAGTTCTCGACCCGAAGAGCAGCACCTGAACACGGTTGCCTTCCATAACCGGCAAGCCTTCCAGCAGTCTGCCTATATGATTTGTGTCCCATTCCATTCCAATGTTGTTGTCATCGTCGATTGGAGATAATGTTACCGTGTGTGCACGATTGTACGGGCTTTTTTTTACAGTCACTTTCTCTTCAATACCAATACCCGCATTTTCCCTGCTGATTTCATCAAGCTGTATGATTGATTTTCCCCGATATTCCATATGCGTCGGTAGAATTTTTGCGGCAGCCTCCCTTTTACCAGGTCCTGATATGGAAATAATATCACCTACATCTACATCCAATCTGATCATATCATCCGGATTCATTCTCGCTATACCCCGTCCAACATCTCTGGGCTCAGCTTCCAGAACTCTCAGAGATATTTGATTTTCCTGACCAATATACGCACCCGATATCACGGTTTACTCCCCCTTTTTAATGCACCTGCTGGTTTACAGGTATTGATCTGCCAAACTTGAAGCTCACCCATCCACATCGTGAACACCCATTTTCAAGCAAGCTCTCTTTGGATGCTTTTTTACCACATCTGGGGCAGGTTTCAGTATTTTTACCATCCATATGTTCCTTTGCATATTCGCTAATGACTTTCTCCCATTCATGCAGAGAAGTTTCATTATCATGGAAGCAGACAACTTTATTCTCATTTCCCTCTTTGTACATTATTATCAGTGATTTTTCCTGTACCGGAGCACTGCCAAACTGCACATCCTGTACGGTAACATGTGAAATATCATCTGCAGGGATATCAAAATACAATTTTCTCTCAAAATCATACCACCAGCACAGCCTCTTGTCTGTGAGATATAAATGTCCCGGCTTCCACACATAGCGTACACTCCCCTCAGATGTAAAAGGCATCTGGTACCATATCTTTCCTGAATTAACGACCTCTTCCCCGGGATATAGAAAATCCCCCAAAACTTCCTTCTTATCAGGGAATGCAGGATTATCTTCAAGGTTAAGCTCCTTTTTCTTCATAATATCCTCAATAGCCTTTTCCAAAAAAACAGTATCCTTGGTATGTAATTTGATTACTTCTTCATCTTTCATCAGGATATGGAGTTCCTGCCGCTTTTCACCGGTAAAATGATCCCTTTCCTGAATAGACATCGCCTTAATATCTTCATAACATATTTCCAATAAAACTTCAGCAGGCATTTTTCTGAACATGATCAGCCTCTTGTCGGTAATGTATATCGTTCCTGCCCTCCAACTGTTGTATATCCCTTTGCTGTACCAGTGGGTACCGAACATTGAAAAAAGTATACTTTCATTTTCATCCAGGCAAGGTCTTTCCATTACTGCTTCTTTAGAGGCCACAGCACGCTGTGCTTCATCCCAATCCTTCATAATCCCGTATTCCAGCATCGTCTCCATCCCCGCCAGAGCCAGTTTAAGATTAACGCCAAGTAAGGGAATCCCGGCAACAGATATAATCAGATCTGTGTTCAGGAGAATGCCTTTATCAAGGATTCTATCAATCAGGTCATTCAACGTTGCCTGCGGACTTCGGTTCGGCTCCATTGTAACCCCACCTTTCTGCAATATATGAGCTTCGTTAATACCGGCATCGATCGCTTTGATTTGCTTTGCGGCTATGAAGTCTTCATTGTTTTATCCTTGCCGCGAATGAAAAAGCATCAGTGTCATTTCTTCTTTAATTGCAGCAACCCATTCATCAGGCTTTACAAGTGCTATACAGGCTTGTTCCCGACCACTTCCGCAATTGAATTCAATACATAACTGCTTCACTTTTATCCCCATCAGCCAGCTTCTTTTCATAATACTCATCTCAATTATCTTATCCAGTCTGTATTCCAATATTGTTTTAGCAGCCTGAATAAAAATAAGCCGTCTGTCGGTAAGAAATAAATGGCCGAGCTGCCACGTTGATTTGAACATCAGGGTACCTTGCCCTTTTAAGATGATCTTTTCTCCATTACTCAGACTTACTTCATCCATTTTTCGCCACCCCCTTTTCAGGAGTGACAAAGCTGTAAGGTGCCCATGGGCCGCTAAACCGCACGGCTATACCATTGATGTTTTCAATTTTTTCAAGTTCGGTGCCCAGTTCTTCTACCATATCCTTTCTTACCAGACAGGATAAATTCATCAGCATTTGCTTGTTTCCCCCAACTTTTTTAACTTTTCCTATTACAATGTCATCCGTGCATTTTCTAATCATGCTATAAAACTCCCTGAAGTACTGGTCTGCCGCTTCCTCAATCTTTTCCTTCAGTAAGTCCTTCAGCAACTCTCTTTCCATGTAAGCTATCCCTTCGGGTTTAGTGTCAATCTCTTTCTTCTTTTTCAATAGCTTTTCATCCGTTTCAATCAGTTTTGTGCTCAGAATTTCCGTATCAAGGATGACCTGAACTCCGAATTCCTGCTTACCTTTGAGTCCCGACATTTTTTCCGTGAAATTGTCGTAATTCTTTTCCAGCCACTCTTTTACCGTTTGCTCCGGATCTTGTCCGTTATTTCCCTCAATAATCATATCAAAGCTCATAGGAAGCACCACTCCAAATCTCTCTGTTATGGCATCCAGCACTTCCTGCTGTGTGAAAAGCCACTCTTTCACTGCTGCATCGTCCTCTGATTTGTATGGCTCGGCCAGGCAGTCATGAACAGCGACACATATTTCTTTATAAGGGATGGTGTATACTAAAGCGCCATCCAGGCCTTTCGTTTCCAGATGAATGCTTACCCCTTTATCTGCTACCCCATAAACATACCTGGCAGGCAGGTCATGAATCATTTCATTATTTAGTGCGATTTCTTCCTCAGTATCCTTCTTAGTATATTCAGGCTGCTGCTGCGGATTATCTTTTTTCAGCCTCTCATCAATCGCTGCCATAGAACTTTCAAGCGTATCAAACTGCTTTTGGAAGCGGCCTAATTTCTGATAAAAAGAAGTTTCAGCCGGGTTCTTTGTCTTTTTCTGATTTGCTGCTGCAAGAATAGACAGTGCGGGAATAAAGAACTGCACTTTAGCATCATCCGCTTCCATATCCAGTGCAGCGAAAATTTTTCGGATATTTTCCCCGTTGATCTCCTTTCCAATCTCCTGTAGAAACATGGCCATATATACATACTCCATAACCATCCCTGCCTTTGCTCAGCATTTCATTCCATTCACTAAAGCAATCATCAAAAGCCGAATTGGGCCCAATACTCCTGAATTTTTACTGTTCAACTTCATCTTCCCATCTTTCAGGGTTAATCAATCTATCTACAACGCTATCTACGATTTCATCCAATCCATCTCTTACTCCTTTTACCGATTCAGTGATCCCCTGCTCTTCCTTTATGTCTTCAATGGCTGTATCCAGTTCCATCAAAGCCCCCCCCAATCTTTCTATCTCCGCATCTGTTAAAATCCCGCTTTTAATTCTTTCCCGTGCCTGATGTTTCAGCGAATCTCTGATGATTTCCACCAAAGCCATCACTAGTCCCAGCAAACCATGTTTTAAATTATCTTCATTTATATCAAGTGCCATAAACCAGATCTCTCCTTTCTGGGCTTAAGCCATTTGAACTGCAGAATTGTCCTGAAGGAGTCGATTATTAGAAATATATCTGTACCAATGCATTTATTGAATTTTATCAATTGTGATGCTCAAGATACCATGCCGCTGCTCTATTTTTACCGTATCACTCAATTTAAGCGAAGGAGATACCTCGGAAATAATGACAATCTGATCCTCTTCATCAAATACATCAACCATGGGCTTCTCTCCTTCACCTGTCACCGGCTGCCCCTCTTCTGCGAAGTCACGAAGCCACCAATTAAAAAGTACCCTCTTCCCGGTTTTTTGATCAATCCTGGACTTGCAAAATTCCAGGATCGGCCTGCCAAATAATTTTAATGCGGTAGGATTAATGATCTCCTTTAGCCTGTATAAGGTCTCCATGTCAGTAGAGGCACCAATAAGCCCAGTCAGCTCAGCAAGCCTTACATGGCCATGATAACGCAGATGCCAGATAATTTTTCGGCTCTGTATATCCAGGACATTCATGAACCGGCTCAAATCGGCTTTTGAAGGCTGTTCCATCCAGATACTCCTCCATGCTCTCTTCTACTGATACTATTTATTAAACGCAAAGTAAGGCTTTGATTTCTATAGCTTTTATCATTTCTGCGGAATTGGAACTGCAATTCTTTGCATCGCCTGCATTTCTTTCTCTTTCAATTTCATTTCAGCCTTTGCACTGATCCAGCCACACCACGGGCAGCATTCATTCAACAATTCTTCTTTACCCACTTCTTTGCCGCACTGAGGACACGTTTCCACACCTGCCTGTGCTTCTTTCCAGGCTGCAGTCTGGTAATTGGTGCCTGAAGGAAATTCAAGGCCATACTTCGCTGCTGTTGCAAATGAGGCGAGGGCAGCTCTTACCTTTACACCCAGCAGTTCAACTCCAGCAACAGACACAGTTATATCTGCATTAATTACAAGTCCCTTATCCAGAAGCCTGTCTATAACATCTACCAGTGATGACTTATCATCTTTATCCCGAGTTGCTTCAATCATCTCAAATCCTCCCTTTTAACTGACTCAGACATATCCAAGTGCACCGTTCCGGCTCATTTCAATGGCAATAACAGCCTGACTAAAGACCGTTCGGCATTCTCTTTTTCTTCATCTTTTACAAATGTATATGGGGGCCAGGGCCCGGTTATTTCAAAAGTAATCCCCTCAGGCTCAAGTTCATCTGATAATTCATTCAATTGTCGATTGAAATTATAAAGCATGGTTTTTTCAATCAGATAGGAAGCTTTAAAAACAACCGGGGTATCCGTCTGCTGGTGTTTCGGAGACTCCGGTTTTGAGAGTGCTTCACATTTGCTGACAGCCCTGAGTGCCTTTGCAATATATGCAACATCAGTCTCAAAGCGCTTATCCGTTCGTTCATGAACCAGATTGTCTATTTTACGCTTTATCAGATATGTACCCGTATCTGACATGAATGAAAGAATTTCTATTCTCTCCTTTATTTCCGGAGTATTATCAATAATAAACTGTTTCAGTTTTTCAAAATCCAGATATACTTTAACACTCCACTCCTCGTGTCCTTTCAGCCTCTGGAACGCCCTCCTGTATTCATGGTAGTTGTCTTCCAAAAAAGCCTTTAAAGCTTCCTTGTTACTCACAATTGAACAAAACTTTGCCGGCAGAAGATCATTCTCCTTCATTAATTGCTCCACAATTCTCTCATGTGCTCTTGCCTTTTCCTCTATCCAACCCATATCAATTTCTTTGCTTGTAACCGCCGTATGTAATTTAAACTTATCAAGTTCCACCTCACTTGCAATAGCAGCAAGCTCGCGATATTGTACCGGGAAAAGGCTGCCTGAACCGTCTATCCCCTTTTGATCCGCATTGATTACCGCACCCTCCTGCATAATACAATAGATATATATCCCCGTTTTATTTTCCTCCGGTTTAACCGGTTTTTTGCATCCGTTCTCGTTAAATGTCATTACTTTTCACCTTCTTGTATCAGCTTTGCCTTTTTATCATTCCTACGTTATGTATATCCTGAATTGCCAAGCTCTATCTTCACTTTTTTAATATATTAAAAATCGCAGATGTGTATTCCAATTATTTATATATTATGGTAAATATGGCTTATTAGGGCAAAATTAAGGGGCTAATGCCTGTCTTTAGCATTTGCCCCTTAAAAAATAACTTTAAATTCAACATTAATTTTTACCGTTTACACAAAATTCATTATTTCATCTGTTTAGGCAGTAAGTTGCTCGATGGTAACTCACTAGTACATCTTTGCAATCCCGCTAATCTCAAGGTCCTGATCTATGCTGATCTTATTAAGGACATCCTGGCATATGGATATTGTTGTTGCTGTCGCAGAATTACCAGAATCGCTCCTTACCACATCATCGACATCTATGGACCATGAAAAGTTTTTCAATACAACATACGGTTGAAGTGTAGGGTCATGCAGTTGATATGATGTCATCTGATTATCAAATTCTGATAGAGGTATATCTGCTATGTACAGGAAATTACCATCGGAAATCTGAAGTGTTTCTCTTGGGTGATCATTCTCCTTATGCTGCGGTATTGTCAAGTCGGCTGATGTATAGCACTTTGTACCGATATCATCCGGCAGTACAATAAGGCTCGGCGCTGCCATGTCCTGATATTTTACCAGTAGGAACACTTTAAAAATAATTTTTACTCTTGATTTGGTATTTGTTATGATAACACTTGATGGCGTTTCAGTAAGGCTCATAATGACCTCTGTTATTCCCTGTATTGGGTTTTCACCATTTTCTCCCGCATTGTTCATAAAAAGCTTTAATGCTTCCTTCACGCCCGTATGTGCTCCGGTGATAGGATCAATTTTTTCCTGGAACAGCACCTGGCACTCAGGTACATAGTATTTTGCAAGTATTCTCTTAACAAAAATACCTACTTTCTCTGTCATTTCTTCCTGCTTGGCAAACGATTTTTCGTCATTCATCCTGTTTTGATCTCCTTTCATAAGAATTTATAAAATTATATTGCATTATGCAAGTATTGTTCTGTGAATTAGTTGCTTCTGCTTATGTATGAAGCTATGTTAAGGTAGAACTACTCCTCAAGTCAGCTACAACTATATTATTATATGTATCTCCAAAAAAATTGTTATTGTTTCGGATTTGTATCCTCACATATTTTCTCTGTTTTCAGACTTTGAACAGTGCTTTCCAATAAATCTATCAATTTATTCTTTTGCACAATTTCTTCGTTGAGTCGCTGGCTCACCTCCATCATTTTACTCATGTACTGTGATATATAGGTTGAAAGTCTGGATAGCGTATTCAAATCACTACATGGCGAAATTTCCTCCTGTAAAGAATCTTCCACAAGAGCATCGTGATTTGTGGAATTTACATCCAACGATTTTGTTTTAATGTTTTTTATGTCTGTGAGTCTTATTGTCTCCGTTTCCGTAATTAGACATTCAATATCCACAAGTACTGATATTGCAAGCTTTGTCATAAATGAATCAATATTGGCAGCATAACGCACATCCCTTATCAGGCATTGGCATCGCAAATTGTCGAAATTACCTAAAAAATTTAAGCACTCCCATTTATCAATGCATATGGTTTTTTTAACCTTTTCCGTATACATATTGAATAAATTGTTGGTTTCTTCAATATTGCAATACTCATACACAAATACAAGATCAAACAGGATCGTTACTACTGCTTTGCTTGCCATAAACGCAGCCTTTGCACTTAAATTCCTGGCTTCACAGTAAGTTATGTCCTTATAATAAAATTTATCTGACAAAAGTTCGGAATATTCCTTATAATAGAGTATTTCGTTATCAACAAGAACTCTGTCCTTAATAACATCTAAAATAATTGAATAATCATCATAAGGTATATTATCCATCCTATCACCTGCAATATTTGTGATCTGTTGAAGTTTATAAGTATTCATCATTAATGTATATGCAGAAGGAAAACAACTCATTAATAAACAGAATAATATCTGACTATTTTTATCAAAATCATTTTCCATAATTTATTAATTATGTTAATCACACATGCTTTGTAAATTCATATACTGTTTGTAGAAGCAGTCTTAAAAAATTGAAAGGATGTGAATATTATGGCAGTCAAGCATTCTATTGAATCTTCAAGTTTGGCCGAAGTGTTGGACCGAATCCTCGAAAAGGGTATCGTTATTGACATTTTTCTCAGGGTTTCTTTATTAGGTATCGAACTACTTGCTGTTGATTCAAGAATAGTTATCGCAGGTGTTGAAACTTGGTTAATCTATGCCGCTGCTGTTGGATTGACAGAAAAGCATCACCCTCGGGAAGAAGAATAGACGTGCTACCTATGCATTATTTGAATGAGTTTACCTTCGTTTATTCCCCATAACATTTTTTTTAATAAGGCTAAATGCCTTATTTTTTTACAGCAATATTATTTTGACTACAAATAGAAAGACCATCAGAAATATGTATTTTTTCATAGATGGCCTTTCTATTTGGAATCTTTACTTTTTATAGTGTTCTGCTATTCCCTGTGATATTCTGTTAAGCCGACAGCCCGTGCGTAACATAACCAGGTTTCAACGCCTGCAATGACGATTCTACCGTCAATAGCCAGTAATTCGATACCTACAAGAGATACACGAAGAAAAATGTCTATGACGATTCCTTTCTCAAGTATTCTATCAAGCACTTCCGCAAGGCTTGAAGATTCGACCGAATGCTTTATAGCCACGTAACTACCCCCTCTTATTATGCTATTGTCGAAGAGTCTACCCTTCACTAGCTATAATATGTGGGGATCAATATTGGGTGCTTGGTTTATGAAGAAATTTTTAATCTGGAAAAATATATAGGCCATGGGCCCTGCCAATGTTCTCTTTCCTTGAATTCATGCAAACTCCTGTTGGAGCTTTTGAATTTTTTCTTTCAATTTCCTGTTCTCCTCTTCAAGATCTTTTTGATTATTTTTTCCCGCCTCAGAAGAGAGGTAGGGATCATTTTTCCACCAGTTAATCCCCATTTCCATCGCCTTGTCCACCGACGCCACCACCAGTCTGATTTTTATGGTCAATAGCTCTACATCGGCAAGACTGATTGATATATCCCCTGCAATTACAATTCCCTTGTCAAGTATCTTTTCAAGTATCTCTCCAAGAGTTGATCCTTCTGTTGCTTTTTGCATCGCCATACAAATACCCCCTCATACCAAATCCCATAAAGTGTCCAAATTTAAATTCCAATCCCGAGAACTATCTATATATTAGAATGATGCATTGATCAGTAATTCGCCTTTTTCCCCAAATACTATATTTCAACACATATCCATAGAATCCATATCAATAAAACTATAAAGGGCAGAAAACCTGCCCATATTATCAGCTCTTATCCTCCTCTTTGCTCCTTCATTGCCCCCATTTCTTCCTACTGTTCTTCCCCATGCTCCTCTTCTTTGTCTTCTTCTGCCTCTCCGTCTTCCTCTTCTTCTTCCTCTTCTTCTCCCTCTTCTTCTTCCTCTTCTCCTGCCTCTTCCCTTTGTTTTTCCAGGTTGTATTCTCTTGCTTCCCTCAACTGCTTAAGAAGCTTTTTTTCCAATCTATCGTATTCTTCTTCACCGATTTCATTCAATTCGTATAAAACATTCAATTCCATGATCTTCCGCTTAATTTCCTGTTCATCAAATAGTTCGTTAAGCGCATACTCCGTAATCGTTTCGAGTAGGTTATAAATACTATTAATAAAAAACACTATATCACCTACCTATGAGATCAAGTATTTGGTACACTGGATGTGAAATTATAAGGTGGCCAGGGTCCTGAGTAACTAAAATCCAGCCGGTCCTCGAATTTTTTCATTCTTGTACCTACCTGGCTGTCAAACTCCTGTTCTTTGCTATTTTGTATAAGAAACGACGCGTTCAAAACCATTAATGGATTTACAGTATCGTTTAGCTTTGCTTCTACCGCATATTTTGCAAGAGGTTCAAAAATAGCATCGGAATAATGCTGCCTGCGTCTGCTTACCTGTGCCTCAACCATTTTGCCGAGATCAATTTTTGAGTAATAATTCTCCGCATTGGGTTTTTGCAGCAGCATATCTCTAAATTCCTTTATCTCTTTTGTTTCAATTTCCTCTGAGAAAACCGATTTTTTCCAAAAGACACGCAGTCCAACTTCCATTTTATCTCTTACATTTTCCAGATTTTCTTTCAGGTATTCATATGTTTTGCTTATAAAAGTATGAATGTCTTCCTTACTCTTGAAGACATTGCCGAAGCTGCATGGAACCAGATTGTAATATTTTAATAATTGCTGGATGATTTTTTCATGTGCAAGGGCGTTCTCCCTGTTAGGCTCCAGGATACTGTAAGGCACATCACTAATCGCGGCAGTAATCCCTTCATAATTCATGAAATGCACATCTCCATACCCACCAACACCTTTCAAATCAAAGGTCCTATCCACTCTTCCCTCAATAAAACAGTAAACATATTCACCATGTTTCATTCGAAATCCCCTCCTGTTGAACATAACACATGATCGAAAAATCCCATGTAAGTTTTAGCTTCATCTTATTATTGAACTAATATCTTCCTTACATATTTTCAAAAAGTTAAAATCCCCTCTGTCACCATAATTCTCCATAAAATTACGAACAGCCTTTAATGCTGCCTTTCTGCAAACACCGGCAATTTCGGCGCCGCTATATCCTTCTGTAAGCAGGGCCAGTTCGTCCAGATCAATGTCAGATTCAATCCTCCGGTTTTTAAGGTGAAGTTTGAAAATATCTTTTCTGGCTGTGGTATCGGGAATCTTGAATTCCAGCAATTCATCAAATCTTCCATCCCTCAGTAAGGCCTTATCCATAGCTTCAATACGGTTTGTAGCACCAATTATCATTACATTTTCCAATGTATCAATCCCATCCATCTCCGTAAGAAGTTGTGCCAAAACAGTAGAATTACTTCTTTCAGCATGCTCGCCGGATGTAATGAGAGAATCGATTTCGTCAAAAAAAATAATACAGGGAGCCGTCAGTTTCGCTTTTCTGAATATTTCCCGTACACCTTTTTCAGTTTCTCCCTGCCATTTGGATAATAACTCGGGACCCTTTACAGGTATGAAATTTACTCCGCTTTCGTTTGCTACCGCACGGGCAACAAGTGTTTTGCCCGTACCTGGAGGACCATAAAGAAGTATTCCCCTTGGACTTTTGATATTCATGAAAGAGAAAACATCCGGATATTTCAAAGGCCATTCAATGCACTCTCTCAATTTGCTTTTAATTTCTTCCAGTCCGCCGATCATATTCCATGTAACATGCGGGACCTCTGTAGTGACCTCACGGATTGCTGAGGGTTGGATTTCTGCAAGCGCCATGGAAAAATCCTTATATGAAACACAAATCCCCTCCTCGCCGCCTGCTTTTTCTCTCTCTATTCCCGTACCAGATTCCAACTGCCGCCTGATACAATTCATAGCTGCTTCTGTGCATAAGGCTTTCAAATCTGCTCCGACACAGCCGTGTGTTATATTAGCCATATGTGCAAGATCAACATCATTATCAAGGGGAATTTTACCCGTATGAATTTTAAGTATCTCATATCTGGCATTTTCATCAGGAACACCAATATATATTTCCCTGTCGAACCTTCCGGGTCTTCTTATGGCGGGGTCCAGACTGTTGGGCATATTTGTGGCTCCTATTACTACCACACCATTCCTGTCCCTGACTCCATCCATCAGTGATAACAACTGCGCTACGATTCTCTTCTCAACATCCCCCTGTACTTCATCCCTTTTTGGGGCAATGGCATCTATCTCATCGATGAAAATGATACTGGGCGTATTTTTTTGAGCTTCTTCAAAAATTTCCCGTATCCTGGCCTCACTTTCACCATAATACTTGTTTATGATTTCAGGGCCATTCACACAAATAAACCTTGCATTAACTTCATTTGCTATGGCTTTTGCTATCAATGTCTTTCCGGTACCTGGAGGGCCATATAACAGGATACCCCGCGCCGGTTCCAATCCCAGCCTGCTGAAAAGCCTGCCATATTTAACAGGATATTCTACAATCTCCTTAATTCTTAATATCTGCTTGTTCAGACCACCGATATCCTTATACCCGATGAAAGAATCGCTCTCATTGATGCTCTCTTTGTCTTTTAAAACAATCCTTGTACCTTCATCTATAATGACAAAGCCTTCCGGGACGGTTGATATAACGCTAAGTGCAGTCTTTCCCGCCGCTGACTGCCGGACAGGGAAATAATCTCCCGTATGAAGGCAGTGATTGACAAGCGATTTTTTGATCTGCTCAATGTCAATTCTTCTGCCCCCGCTTAATGAAAATTCACCTGTTACAACAACTATTCTGGCACGCTCGCCTGGCAACGCTCTAAAAACTTCAACCTCATCACCTTTGCGGACCTGCGCATTTATCATGATAAGACTGTCCATTTGGATCAGAGAATTCCCACGTTCTTCCACCGGCAGCATCATAACCCTCGCACAGGTAATTTTTCCGCCTCTGATTCCAATGACGTCTCCGATATCTGCATGAAGGAGCTTCATAATTTCAGGATCAACCCTCACTATGCATCTGTACTCATCCTTTGAATCAATATCATCTACTGCCAGCCTGATATTGTCTTCATTTTTGATCTCCACTTTTTCCTCCGTCATTAGCTTTTAATGTAATTTTAAATATACCATTATTTTCAGAGATACTGATTCCATCTCCAGCGACTGCAAAATCACCAAGGTTGATTTCCTTTTGATAGGATACATCCTTTCCTTCTGCATTTATAACAAGGATATTTTCATCTACTGCAAATTGCAGAGAGTCTCTGTCAACACCCGGTAGTTCGAGTATGACAACCATTTGATCTTTTTCATTGAAAACTTCTGTTTGCGGAACATCCTGGGTCCGTTGAGAAGGAAGTCCTATCCCATCTTCCTTGTTCAGACCCAGCTTAACAGAAAAATCATATTTTCCTTTCAATGCATCAACGTTTTTCCCTTTGAAAAGATCACCAGAAAAAGATTTTTTAAAGGAATCCTTATCAGCAATATTGATTGCACTGCCAACCAGCTTGCCTACCCCTCTGATGATGTCACCTATACCGGATAAAGCACTGTCGTCACGGTTATTGTCCATATTCTCACCTCATGTTTAATATTCTATGGTAACATGCCTTTTCTTTGGTATTGCAGGCTCTATATCATTTTGTATCATATTATTTGCATCACGGAACAAAGCATTGATGGCTTCGATTTCTTTACGTACATCCTCAATCCTATTCTCCAAATTAGTGATCTTTGTTACCGCCATTTTCTTCTCATGTTCCAGTCGGTTAAGTTCATTGGTCAAAAGAAATGCCTTCATATAGTTGTCTTTACTTCCACCGTATGTAGAAGGTCTTGAATAAACGGCTCTATTGGATTTATACGGCATAGGCCCACCCCCTTATACCATTCTGGGAATTACATTACGAATGATTTGTTCAACAGAAGCAGGTGCTGTCTGGATTCTTGACTGTACCGGCATAGATGATTCCGCAGCATCAGCATTCCCTCTGCCCCCCAATATGTCTTCACATATTTTCAGGAACATCTCATGATCAGCTTGAATAGGTACGTTCATAACATTAACTACTTTTCCTATCATGATGGCTGCACGAACCGAAATGTTATTATTGACCTTTTTCCTGTAATTTCTGACAATATCCACGATCTTTTTCATGTCTTCAATATTCAGTCCAGATTGTGAAGCTGCGATTTTTATTTCCGTATCTCTGTCCCAGTGGTCCAGATTAATGGTTATCATTCTGTCCAGAAGCGCCTCCTGAGTATTATATACCCCTGCATATTTCTCCGGGTTGCTGGTGAAGATCGCTTTAAAATTAGGATGTACTTTGACATAATTCTCACCTGTCCTATTTATAGGCAGTTCAAGAATTTTTTCTTCCAGAACGGAAAGAAGAACGTTATTCGTCTCAGGTGTAGACCTGCTGAATTCATCATAAATAAGTATATAACCATCTTTGCAGGCAGTGATCAATCTTCCGTCAATCCACTGCTGTTCAGCCGTTTCGTCTGTTTTTACAACAGAATGTATATAATTGTCAATTACAACTTTTTTCCTGTATCCAAATTGTCCTCCAACAAAATCAGTTGAGCGAATCTCATCACTTCCGAAAATTACAATTGTAGGTTGATTAAAAATATGGGCCAGATGCATGGCAAGTGTTGTCTTCCCTGTTCCGGCCGGCCCTTTTAAGTGCACTGGAAATCCCGCATTCAAATACGCCACTGCCCTTGTAATCATTTCCTTTATTTTATCGGATTCTACAAAACTCTGTTTTTGCTTAAAGTCTACTATAGTGATTTCTTCCATTACTAATGCCCCTTTCTATTCGTCTATCTTTCCTCTTTCCCTGATACGTGTCCTTGAATAGGAAAGTACATGCAGATTGGTATCAACAAGTATTTCAAAGACATAAAGCAAATCGCTTCTTCCGCGTTTTATGGTATAATCCTCGTCCATAAGCACTTCTGCAGTTACCATCCACCCCTTCTCGACAGGTATGGCAGATATGACATCCGAATCCTTGCCAAAAAGTTCAAAAATGAATTCTTTAACTGTCTGCGTCAAATCTTTAATACTCATTATTTTCCCTCCCCGCTGCAGTTGCTAAAGCACTACTCTTTAAAGTCTGACCCATGGCATCTGCATAAATAAGATACTTTTCAATACTTGCCACAACAATTCTGGCTTCAATTGTGACAAGCTCTATTCCAACCAGTGATATACGAGCCCAAATGTCTATTACCAGTCCTTTATCAAGTATCCGATCCAAGACTTCCGCAAGGCTCGAAGATTGTACTGATTTTCCAACAGCCATTCGTTACACTCCTTTAATTAGCAATCATTAATAGATATGTATAAAGCCCCGGAATTATAACTGCCTGCGCATTTGAATGCCATAAATAAAACGCTGCCGAATATAATAAACCAGGAGGTAAATAGCCATGTTTGATATGAACAGAAAAACTTATATTATTGAGAAATCATACGGTCAATTTATTAAAATAGCCGTCAATCAGAATATGGAGATCAGAGTAAGTACTTTAGTCAGGAATAACCTCTGGATAGAACCGACCCGACTTAATCTGGAATGCATAGAAAGCTGCTGGACGAACGAATCACTGATATGCAGGGATGTCCGCCCCTGGTTTGGAGTATGTATTGATAGCAAGGATACGATCCATATTCTCTGCCAGAATAATAAAGGTATGAACTACATACAATTGAATGATAATATGAATATATCTTCCACTCCAGTCAATTGTGAATGCAGTATTGTCCCTCAGGATAGGTATCCTGATGTTTTCATAGCCGGCGGCAAATTAGTTCTGCTTTATCTCGGCAGATCTCCCGCTAATACTCAAATTGTCCTTCAGGCATTGGATCATAATGGAATCATTTCATCTCCAGAGCTTCTTGACAGTATTACATATGAAAATCTCCCCTATACCCTGGCAATGGATACATCAAAATGCCCCTATTTGTTTTATAAAAAAAAGATGGATTCTAATTATGTTCTTGGGTATATAAAATATATTGCAAGCACTGATTCGTGGACTGATTTTTGCGTATTATGCAGTAGCGCTTCAGAAAAGGATATCCTCTCGGCTGCAGTTGATTGCCCTGGCAATATATACTTACTATGGCAAATGAGATCCGGGCAAGCGGTAGATATGAACTGCACTGTTAAAGCATCCGGTACTAAAAATCCCTGGACCGTCAAAACAGCAGGAAGCTCCAGTCATTTGTTCTGCAACTCCTCTATTCTGACAATTGGAAATCACATTATAATATACTGGGTAAAGAATAACTGCATATCATACCGTATATCCACCGACAACGGGCACACCTGGGGAAGTCAGGTTACGTATGATTTTCACGATTCATCACCCTTATATTGCATATCCTACAAATCAAATATCAGGGATAAATATAGAGACAGCTGCATCAACCGGTTGCCTGGCAAAATTTTAAAAGGCTTGCGACTTGCTTTCCTGAACGATTTCAGTGAAAGCCGGGAAAATATGGCTATTGAAGAAATCAGGTTGTTTATTTGTCAATTGATAAAACAACAATCCTATTATACCGGGCTGTTAAGACAACAATCAAATACCATAGATACACTAAAACAATATATTTATACTTTTGATAAGAAAATGGACAGCATATGCGGAGAAATAAACAGTTTGAAGGAAAATTACCTTAGTGAAACAGAAAGGAAGAAGACACGCATAAAGAAGAATCCGGCAGTTGATCCTGATAAAAATGATGCATGCACATCATTAATGCCAGGTACAGGTTTTGCTAATGTAACTGAGGAATACTTGAAGAGTTTGAGAAAGAAGTGATAGTAAAAGTGTCCGGTGCATCGAACATCAGACACTTTTGGCGATAACTTCACAATCCCGCAATTGAAAAATGCCGAGGACACAAATCCTCAGCATTTTTCAATTGTTACACAATGCTATAAAAGAAATACAGCTGGTAACCGCATCAAATAGCAAATAAGAAGTTCAATATCAGCATACAGGCCCTGTGACAAGAATATTATAATCCTTCCTGATTGTCGCTAAGACTTTGAAATCCAGTTCCACAACCGCCTTGATGAACGCGTTGCAATCAATGTTTTTAAATTTAATATCAATACAATCAACATTTTCAACAAACAGGCTGGGAGTTGCTTTTGCAAAATCAATCAATCCATGGTCGTCATGCTTTTCAGTAAGCGGGAACGGAATACATTTATTGAACTCAACAGTTTTTATCACCTTATGCTCAAAGCCATAGTCTGTAGTATACTCAATAATCAGCTTGTAGACAATGCTTACTATCCATCCGCCTTTTTCCTTACAGCAGTATATCTCTTTATCAATTACCTCTACAAAGCACTTTTCAATACACTTGATATTTCGCCAAGTCTTAATTTCCGTCTCTTGTATTTCCTTAAAAAATTCACAGAAAACAAGCGCATCAATAAGTGCATTTACAGTTTCCTGCGGTGGTTTGACTTCATGTTGAACCATTGGCTCCTTGTTTGCAGGTATTTGTGAAATACCATACTTTCTTTCCTCATCATTATCGCTCATCAATTAATATGCCTCCTCTACTATTTACATAAAATATTTCAATAATATATATCTATGGTTAAAAGCCCTCAAATGTTACACTTTTAATAGAGTTTACATAAACCACAGATGAAACACCAGTTGGTAACAGTAATATTCACAGTCATTGTTGCGACAATCGCAGGTTCGGAGGGTTGGGACCGGAAAATATTATTCATGCGGTGGCCGTGTTTCGCCTCGTTATAGGCATTGCAATTTTTAGGGAATTACGTTAAAATTATTTGATGCAGATATCTATTACAGATAAGAAAAAATTCAAGATACTACAGATGCTCGGCAGGTGAGACATATTGGGAAAAATCATAGTACAGCCAAAGTCGGTCAGAATCACAATCGATCCTTCCTATATAATAGAATTTTTTCTGTGGATCACATTTATTTTGGGAATGCTGTTGAAGTGTGCCCACTTCCAATTTTCTACAGAACTTAATGAGAAACCGTATTTCAATACCATAAACAATAATATGTTCCTAGCCACGTTCACATCTCTCCTGCTAATTACCGTTTTCGTATTGCTGTTCTTCAACAGGAAAAGGCTGCTGGCGCTTTTTATTGCAGATATACTTGTCAGCATTCTATTACTGGCAGACACACTCTACTTCAGGTATTATTACAATGCAATAACCATACCGGTACTTTACCAGATAGGTCTTATGAGTTCCATAACCGAGAGTGCCAGGAGCCTGTTCAAAACAGGAGACCTGATTTTTGCAGTAACTATTCCGTTGTACATAGCAGGACTTTCAATGCTTAAAAAACTTCCATCCAGTGGATTAGCGAGGATCAATCCCTTGAAGCGGATCATCATGGTTGTCATTATTATCTGCGTCTGTTTTGGGCTCTTCCAATACGCTTCCGGCAAATCATCGCCTGGAGTATTTACTTATGATAACAATAATGTGATAAGTAACCTCGGTATTTTTTATTTTCACTATTTAGATATAAAAACGCAAGTACATGAGAAATTCTTTGCAGACCATACTTTAAATAAGGTGGAAAAGAACGAACTGGATACCTTTTACAGCGGTAGAACGGCTGTCGGCGACAAATACAAGGGCATTGCAAAGGGGAAAAATCTGATTATTGTTCAGATGGAAGCAATCCAGCAATTCGTTATAAATACGAAATTTAACGGACAGGACATCACTCCGAATCTGAATAAATTTATTAATGACAGCACTTACCTTGAAAATTTCTATTATCAGGTTGGTGAAGGAAACACCTCAGATGCGGAATTCCTTACTAATAATTCACTCTACCCGCTCAGGGACGGCGCTGTTTATTTCAAATACCCGGAAAATACCTACGAAAGCCTGCCAAGACTGCTCAAGCAACAGGGTTATGCTTCATATGCCTTCCATGCATATAAACCAAGCTTTTGGAACAGGACGCAAATGTACAAGGCAGTCGGATTTGATAAATTCGTCAGTGCAGGTGATTATATATTGGATGACCTGCTGGGTTGGGGGCTCAGTGACAAATCGTTTTTCAGGCAGTCCTTGCCGAAAATTGATAGTTCCAAGCCTTTTTACAGCTTTTTCATCACCTTGTCAAGTCATCATCCGTATAATTCTTTTACTGATTATAAAGGCTTTGATGTTGGTAAATATCAGGGTACAATGACCGGCAATTATGTAAAAGCCGCGAATTATGTGGACCAGGCAATCGGAGAGCTTTTTGACGACCTAAAGAACAGAGGTCTTTATGACAATTCTATCATCATCATTTATGGCGATCATCATGCGGTATTGAAGGATCAGACCGATATACTGAAGGATTTGATCGGTTTTAATTTTACTGAATATAACTGGACGAAGATTCATAAGACACCCTGCTTTATACGAATCCCCGGAATGACTGAAAAGGGTGTGAACAGTACGATATGCGGTCAAATCGATCTGCTTCCGACTGTTGCCAACATAATGGGGATCAATGCGCCGCACGCACTGGGCAAGGACATATTTAACACTTCATTGGAAAATGGTTATGCTGTGCTCAGGGATTCATCGGTAATAACGTATAAATACACGTATGTAAGCGAAGATAATACAGTATACGGAAATGACGGTCAGACTTTGGACATGAGTCTGTATGAAGGTGATATCAGAAAATATCAGAAAGAACTAGAAATATCGGATATCATTCTGCAGAAAAACGCTTTGCAACATATAAACGATAAATGATTCTCTCTATGGAAAAGGTGGCTATTTTGAACAGCAATAACCGCATATCAGGAAATGATCTTAAAAAAAGCTTAATGCTTGTGACTTTAGCAGCCTCACTTGGACTGCCTTTTTTTTCTGTAATAAACGGACCGGCATTGACCGGCTTCACCAGAGCACTCGGTGCGAATGATTTTGTTTATTCTGTCATTATGGCATTGCCGGTCATTGGTGCAATTATACAGGTTTTTTTCTCCTATGTGATGATCAATTCGGGAAAACGCCGTCTGCTTTTCATTGCAGCTGGCTTTATACACAGGCCCTTGTGGTTTGTCATCGCATTTATCCCATTTATATTAAACCCTGATAAGACGAAAGCAGGTATTGTCGTCATTACATTACTAATCGCCATTTCTTCAATAGCAAACTCAATCGCTGGACTTGCCTTCAGTTCATGGATGGGTGATCTTGTACCGGTTGAAGTAAAAGGCAGGTTCTTTGGCAGAAGAACTATGATATATACCATAACGGGTGGCGTAGCCGCTCTTTTATGCGGGCTGCTTCTGGATAAGATACATGGCTACACCGGATATGCCGTAGTTTTCGTGTTTGCAGCAATACTCGGGACAGCGGATATTACCCTGTTCTTTTGGATAAAGCATCCTCCCATGACTGCTCCAAAGAAAAGGCAACCCTTCCTGAAGCTGTTCGCCGAACCGTTCAAAGATCGGAATTATTTCAGATTTATGATTTTTGTCGCATTCTGGTATTTCTCTGTGAATATTGCCGGTCCGTTTTTTAATGTTTATATGATCGAGGAGTTGAAAATGAGCTTCCTGCTCATTTCGCTATTTACGCAGGTTGCTGCCAATCTCAGTACCATCTTCTTCATCAGATTATGGGGCAACCTTGCTGATAAATATGGCAGCAAACCTGTCATGTTCCTGTGCTGCACTTCCATCATCATACTGCCACTGATCTGGCTCTTCACCACGCCGCACTCCACTTGGGTAGTTCTGCTCATAAACCTCATGACAGGCATCTTCTGGCCCGGATTTGAGATGACCGCACTGAATCAATCCATTTGGCTGGCTCCTGAGAAGAACCGCTCCATTTACCTGGCAAATTATACTCTGGTGGTCATGCTGATCGGAACAGCTGCCGCATACCTTTGCGGCGGAGCATTCATGCAGCTTACAAGGACAGCAATCCCTGCAGGTGGTTTACCTCTTTTCGCAGGCATCAAATTTGGGAGCTTTCAATTTCTGTTCCTTATTTCAGCGTTCATAAGGCTGCTTGTACTGGTATTCATATTCCGCAGATATGAAGAAAAGGATTCATCGTCCTCCATAAAGATATTACGGGATTTAAAAGCATCATTATCCGGTATAATAAATATGCAAAAATGATTCTACTGCAAAAGGAGAGTTTGTATGTCAAAAGCATTTCTCATCAAAGGCAAGGAAAAAAGGGTCGAGTACGGACATCCATGGATATACAGGAGTGATATTGCCTCGGTGGAAGCAGGTGCGGAACCTGGAGATATTGTAGATATATACAGCAATGGAAACCGTTTTCTTGGAAGAGGCTTCTTTAATCCGAAATCACAAATTACCATAAGAATACTTACATACGAACATGAGCAGATCGATTATGGATTTTTTTATAAAAGAGTCCAGGCAGCCTGGGAATATCGAAAAAAAGTGGCTGATACCGGCAGCTGCAGAGTGGTTTTTTCCGAGTCGGACTTCCTGCCCGGACTTGTAGTGGATAAATTCTCCGATATACTGGTAATGCAGACCTCTGCCTTCGGGATTGAGAAGTTCAAGGCAGAGCTCGCAGACATTCTGACTGATCTGATAAAGCCATTAGGTATCTATGAAAGAAATGATATTCACGTAAGGGAGCTTGAAGGTCTCCAACAGGAAAAGGGCTTCCTGCGCGGCAGCTTTGATACGAATGTGGAGATGAAGGAAAATGGCATCCGTTTTATCGTTGATATTGCCGAGGGGCAGAAGACAGGCTATTTCCTGGATCAGAAGGAAAACCGCGCTGCATTGAGACCTTTTGTGAAGGATGGAAAAGTACTGGACTGCTTCAGTCACACCGGTTCCTTCGCCTTACACGCTGCTTCCTATGGTGCCGGAAGCGTACTCGGGCTGGATATCTCGGACCATGCAGTAGAGACCGCCTCCGCAAATGCCAGGCTTAATGGTTTCGACAGCATTTGCAGCTTCGAAGCAGCAAATGTTTTCGACCGATTAAGGGAATATGATGACAAAGGCGAACTTTTTGATGTAGTAATCCTTGATCCTCCTGCTTTTACAAAAAGTAAAAACTCTGTTGAAGGCGCTATTCGAGGTTACAAGGAAATAAACCTCCGTGCCATGAAAATTTTAAAAAGCGGGGGTTTCCTCGTTACCTGCTCTTGCTCACACCATGTTGATCCTGAAATGTTCATAGATATCGTATACAATGCAGGAATTGACTCCCGCAAAAAGGTCAGACTCATAGAAAACCGCTCCCAGGCAAAGGATCACCCCATATTGCTTGCAGCACCGGAAACCGAGTATCTGAAATGCGCCATACTGCAAATAGTATGATCGCGGCTACCTAAACTATATCTTGGCTAATCTGTAGTTACTATTCAGAGGTTTCATATATTAGAAAAGTTACGTATTATATAAAGTATGCGCAATGAATGTGATAATGATCGGGGCGGCCATTGGCCGTCCGCCGCAGGGTGCCGGGAAAACCATATATCGGACGCGCAATGCGCACCCCTACAGAATACCGGGTTCCAAAAACGTTGCTGCGCAATATTTTTCTAATGTGCAATAGGTTTGTTTTTTAAGCAAACTTTTGCAGAATAATTGTATAAAGATCAGCGCATTTAAATCAGAATCGGCGGTTCAAGAATTATACTTCCATATCTGGCCGTTAAAGCTTTCAATTCCGCCTGCTTTTGGGACGGAGCATTGCCGGATATGACCCCTGCAACCCCTCTGTAAATCCTCAATGCCTTTTCAAGCGCTTCCGGATTCCGCGTTTCAAGAATCAATGGTTCCCTGACATACCATTGGACCCTGTCAACAACGTTCATGAGCAATTCTGAACCGCCATTTACTTCATCTATATTTATACGGATGGCATCATACCCTTCCGTAGCCAGATCAAGTGCTGCATCCTCAATATATGACAGATCATTCATCCTTAAGGCATCCGCTAATCCTGCATCCATGGACGCATCAAGCCTGCCTGTATTCTTCCAATCCAGCTGCGTCACCTCCACACATCTGACATTGGAGGTGATGACATTTCTGTTCCACTCTCCCACCGGAACGGGTGAAAGGCCGCTGACCTTACTTTTTAAAGCCTTGATGAAATCAGGTGTTGAACCGCAGCATCCGCCGATCAGTCTTGCACCGTATTTAACAAATTCAGCCGCCAGTTCGGCAAAATGCCCCGCAGTTTCCGAATAAACGACATCGTCGCCGATAACCTGCGGCAGGCCGGCATTGGGCTTTACGCTGAGATAGCCGCCCCCGGCTTCATACATCGCCTTTACGATTCCCACCATATGCTCCGGTCCAAAGGAACAGTTGGTTCCTACCATATCCGCTCCGAGCGACTTCAGCACAGTGACGGCAACAAAGGGCTCTGTTCCCATAAGTGTCCGCCCGCCATTTTCAAAGGCCATGGAACATATCACTGGAAGGTCCGATTGCTCTTTGGCCGCCAGCAGCGCGGCACGCATTTCAGCCAGATCGGTGAAGGTCTCGAAATTGATGATATCAGCTCCGCCTTCTGCCACGGCCTTCACCTGCTCTTTATAGATCTCATAGGCTTTATCGAAGTTTAACTCGCCTGAAGGTTCAAAAAGCATTCCCGTAGACCCTATTGAAGCACTTACGAAAGCATCACTGCCTGCAATCTCACGTGCCAGCCTGGCACCCCAGTAATTGATTTCATATGTTTTATCTTCAAGAGAATATTTATGCAAAATAGCCCTGTTCCCCGGGAAAGTATTCGTCTGAATCACATCGGACCCCGCATCCAGGTAGGCCCTGTAAACGTTTCTGACTGCATCCTGATTGGTCAGATTCCAGTACTCTCCGCACTCACCGCCCTTGAGTCCAAGCTTCTGAAGCATGTAACCCTTTGAACCGTCATGCACCAATATACGATTCTCTATTTCCTTTAAAAAATCTCTCATATAAACCTCCGCATTACAACGCCAATAAATCCATGCCATTATTATACTATTATCTACAGTCATCTTCAACTATATTCTTAAAAATAAAAAGGCTGCCTTTTTAAGACAGTCCCTGTATAGCTGATATTATTTGCCCATTTGTTCTATTAACTGAATTACGACCGGTCCAAGCAGCACGATAAATAATGTCGGGAAAATGAAAATTACCATTGGTATAAGCATTTTGATTGGGGCCTTCATCGCTTTTTCCTGGGCTCTTTGTCTGCGTTTCTGACGCATCTGCACTGCCTGTATCCTCAATACGTTGGCTATACCGACACCGAATTGGTCTGCTTGTATTATAGAGCTTACAAAAGCTGTAAGGTCCTGTATATCGACTCTTTGCGCCATATCTCTCAATGCATCCTTCTTTTGCCTGCCAACCTTGATCTCCTGCAGTACCTTTTCAAACTCAGCTGCAAGCGGGCCTGGTTTTTTATCAACAACTTTCAGCAGCGCACCGTCAAACCCAAGCCCTGCTTCCACACTTACAGTCAAAAGATCCATAACATCCGGTAATGAATTCAGGATCAGCTTTTGTCTTGCAGTTGCCATTTTGCCCAGTACGAACCCCGGGAGCACCAAACCGGTCGCGACCTCGAGTATGATCCAGAGCAGCAGCCCTGACAATTTTACATTAAAAGATCTACCTGTCAGTAAGGTTACTGCTGGCAATCCTGCCGCAAGCACAGCCTGCAGGTTTACCCAATCCTTAACAGCCAGATTACCTGGATTTCCAGCCTTGGTGACCTTGCGTTCCAGTGATGTAGTCAACTCACCAGGTGTCATTTTCATAATAGCTTTTTCCAAAGTGTCCAGCATAGGACGAAATACTCTGAGAAACAAAGACTGGTTCATTTCAGTATTGTCATTGGAGGAGTTGTATTGTTGAATTCCTTCAAGCCTCGAATACACAGCAAGTCTGCTGCGCTGAATATATACAAGTATGGAATAGCAAATTGTAAAACAGGATAAAAACGCCATAATAATAATTAATATCAGCATCCTCTATGCCTCCTCATATCTCGATCTGGACAATTTTACGAATGGTCATTATTCCAATCAGTTCCATGACAACTGCAATTACTATCATTAATATGCCCAGTGGCCTTGTGAACAAAAGGCTCATCTGTGTTGGATTAATCATGTAAGTAAGGACATACAGGATAAGTGGAAGCAATGATATTACCCACCCGGACATCCTTCCCTGGGCTGTTACAGTCTTAATCTCTCCTTTTATTTTTACCCTGTCCCTGATGGTTGCAGTGATATTATCAAGTACTTCAGAAAGATTGCCGCCTACCTGGCGTTGAATCATGACCGCTGTAATGACAAGTTCCAGATCTTCGCTTGAAACCCTTGCTGCCATATTTTCCATTGCTTTTTCTGTAGTCTGGCCAAGGTTGATCTCCTTCTGGAGTGTCCCGAATTCCTCAGATATCGGTCCGGTCATCTCCTCCACAACTATTTCAACTGCCTGAAAAAAGCTATAGCCTGCTTTTAAGGAATTCGACATCATTGTAATTGCATCTGCCAGCTGTTCATTCAGCAGTTTTACTCTTTTTTTAGCCTTGCTTTTAATTACAAGCATTGGTATATTCCAGCTGGCGATCCCTGCAACAAGAGCAGGCAACCATCCTCTTGATCCCATCGGCATCAATACTAATGCACCTGTCACAAATAAAATAATCAGATTTAATACGATTAATTCATCCACCTTCAGCAATAAGTGCGCTCTTGTCAATTGAGTCTGCAGTTTTTTCTTGTACCCATCGAGGAATTTTACTTTCCCGATGCTTTTTGAAAGAACTCCACCAAAAACTTTTCCGTTTTCCTTCCTGATGCTTTTTTTACTTTCAGCTTTTGCTTCCTCGACATTGGTATAGCTATTCAGCCTTGATATATAATCACGTTTACCGGCAATCAGCTTTAATATCTGGTAAGTGAATAAGAAAACGGATATGGAACCTAATAATATTATAAATCCTTCCAAGGCTATACCCCCTTTTGTATTCAGCGTATAAAGATATCATTCGGAAGACTGATACCGGCTTCCTCAAGTTTTTCAACAAATTTGGGTTTAATTCCAGTTGGGGACATAGCCCCGAGTATTTTACCTTTCTCATCCCTACCATGCTGTTTATATACAAAAATATCCTGCATCGTGATTACATCACCCTCCATACCTGTCACCTCAGTAATATGAGTGATCCTCCTGCTGCCATCCTTTAGTCTTGACTGCTGTACAATCAGATCAACTGCAGATGAAATCTGTTCCCTTATTGCCTTGATGGGAAGATCCATACCTGCCATTAAGACCATTGTCTCAAGTCTTGATATCATATCCCTTGGAGAATTTGCATGACCTGTGGTAAGTGAACCATCATGGCCCGTATTCATAGCTTGCAGCATGTCCAGTGCCTCCCCGCTTCTAACTTCGCCTACAACGAT
This sequence comes from Hungateiclostridiaceae bacterium UBA1305, assembly GCA_002307275.1. Lineage (GTDB taxonomy): Bacteria > Bacillota > Clostridia > Acetivibrionales > DTU013 > UBA1305. The sequence continues at coordinate 4,437 of DBTX01000038.1, read as the reverse complement.
CCTGTCGGGCCGCATTCTAAGCGAGTTCCTCACAAGGTCCCTTATGGTAATGGCACCTTTGCCTTCTATGTTGGGCGGCCGTGTTTCCAGTTTGATCACATGATCCTGTACCAACTGAAGTTCTGCAGCGTCCTCTATAGTCACGATTCGTTCATCCTCCGGTATAAATGAGGATATAACATTCAATGTAGTGGTTTTACCGCTTCCGGTGCCGCCCGACACTACAATGTTCAGCCTGGCTTCGACACACGCCTTCAGGAGCATTGCCACTTCAGGTGTTACAGTTCCGAAATTGATAAGATCCTTTATTGTAAATGGTTTCTCTGAAAATTTTCTTATGGTAATTGTAGGCCCATTCAACGCAAGAGGCGGTATGATAACATTTACGCGCGAGCCGTTTGGAAGCCTCGCATCAACCATTGGAGAACTTTCATCGATTCTTCTGCCTAAAGGGGCAACAATCTTCTCAATGACCCTCATGACATGCTGGTCATCCTTGAAGGTTACATCACTGAGAACCAGTTTGCCCTTCCTCTCAAGATATACCATATTAGGCCCGTTGACCATGATTTCGGAGACCGTGGCATCATGCAGAAACTTGTTTATGGGACCGAAGCCGATCGTTTCATCAATGATCTCAGCGATCAGCTTCTGCTTATCAAATTTTGTTATGAATGTACCTTCGGTATCAAGAAATTTCTCAACAATTTCGGATATTTCATTTTCGAGGTTTTCAGCACTACCCTGAGAATCTTCTTTTAAAGAACTGCCATTTATTTCTTCAATGATTTTCGTATGAATCCTGGATTTTATTTCTTCAAAAGGATCAATTTTGGGCGCAACAGTTTTACGGGCCTTTTGTATTCCACCGATTTCAACCGTTTCAACAATTTTCTCCTTTTGCAGTCTTTCCATCAGTGACATTTCCGCTCACATCCTTAATTTATATACAATGAAGAAAAATAACCGGGCTGGTTGGCAATGAATTTTTTGCAGCTTAACCAAACAATTTCCTGATCGCAGGCTTATTGTCACGGACGCCACTTAGTTCATTCGTCGTCTTGCTGCAAATATCCATGATTGCCTTTGCAACCTTCGTTTCAGTTCTGGTCATTACAAAAGGGAAGCCCTTGTTAGCGGAAGTTATCACTGTCTGGCTGTCTTCGGGTATATAAAATGAAATTGGATGCCTCAGCGTGTTTTCAAAATCCTTGTACTTGATGCCATATTGCTCCGAAGCCTTATTTAAAACAATATTGATCTTGTCCTTTGGATAATGAAGTGTTTCCATTACATCAAGTCCTGCCTTCACATTCTTTATCGTAGGCAGATCAAGCGTAGAAACCAATAGGATCCTGTCGGACATGTCCAGGGATGTAAGAACTGTTTCATGGAAGTTCGCCGAGGTATCAATTATTATATAGTGATAAGATTCCCTCAGCGCATTGATGATCTTTTCGACATGATTTCCTGTGATATACTCCGCATATTCCGGCTTTATCGGCGCCGGCAGCACCTTGACACCAGAGAAATGGGTAACAAGGTACTCTTCCATCAGACTGCTGTCGAGTTGGTTGATTTCCTTAATCAAGTCACTTATCGTGTTTTTTACCGAAACATTCAACATGATTGCTATATCACCGAACTGGAGGTCCAAATCTAAAAGCGCTACCTTTTTCTTTGTTGAACGTGCTATACATACAGCCAGGTTCGATGCAATAGTGGTTTTGCCGACTCCACCTTTTGTACTGAATACTGTAATGACCTTAGAATCGATTTCTTCATGCTGCCTTGGCACAGAGACTTTTTCTCTGCGTTTTGATTCAAGATCATAGGTCTTTATTATTGTTCTTGCCAATTCATCCCCATTAAATGGTTTGCTCAGAAAATCACGCGCACCGGCTGTCATTGCCTTCCTGACATATTCCATTTCACCCTGGACGGACATAATGATAACCGTTGTTCCGGGCACACTGAGCGATATTTCTTCCGTAGCTCTGATACCGTCAACCACCGGCATGTTGATATCCATCAGCACGATATCCGGTCTTGATTCCTTCACAACAAAAACAGCCTCCTCGCCATTTTCTGCTTCCCCAATGACTTCAATCCTTTTCTCAAAGGACAATAGCATTTTTATATTATTTCTCGTCTCCATCGAATCATCAACAACGACAAGTTTTATTTTTTCCATAATCATACTCCTCGCATAACGTTTAAAATAATATTACCTAATTTACTACTGTGGCGTTGAGCTGCCCGAGGATGGCTTTGAATAAACGCCCTTTGTCCCTGAAACATCCCCTCTGCCGATACCTTCCGTAGCAGCTTCCAACTCATCGCCCACAGGCCTCAATACGAGCCTTATTGTTGCAAATTGGGAAGCATATACGAACTCCTCTACATTCTTATCCTTTATTGCCAGTGTTACTGTCACAGGCATTTCACTCAGTTTATCAACCGAAAGTGTCATATCCTGTCCAAGAGCAAGCACCTCCACATTCTGGAGAATTGTCCTGGTTATTTTGGGATATACTTTTACCGTCTGACCGTTATCCTCTTCTTCTTTTTCAAAACTGGCTATGACATCCACAAAATCTCCCGGCCTCATTAAGCTATTTACATCAATCTGTTCATTCACATTTATACTGATAGCCCTTGTGTCTTCCGGCAGACTGTAGGAAAGCAATACACCCTCTTCATCTGCAAGTCTCTCCCTGACGATCTGCTCACCCGCGATGATTCTTTCCATCGTCAGCTTCCCGGTTATTTCGCTGACATCCGATATTGCACTTGGGTTAAGCAGTTCCTTTGCAATCTTTACCTGTTTTAAATCCGCATCTGTAATCTTATATCTTGCAGGCATCGTTTTTGCCGCAACATATACTGTCGCGTACTCCACCTTGGTCACTTCCGTTTTCGGTCCTGATATGTACATATATATCAGTATTGCTGTAACAAGCGATAATGCCAAAGCAACAAGGATTATCTTTTTATTAGCTTTCTCCATAAGTACCTCCGAAATTATTCACAGCGCATAGTCGTACTGGCTGTCAGGTTTACCGGGGAAGGAATGATTGTGCCAATTATTGGTGTAATCAGGTTATATTTATATACTACTGTAACTGTCACAGCAACGCCTTTTGTTCTTCCGGTCAGAAGATCAGGAGTAATCGTTATGGTCAATCTGGTCTTGTCCAATGTACTGGCAAAGTTATTCACTACTGTCGTAATATCACTGTTCGAACTGCCTACCACAGCACTTCTGACACCTTCACGTGATGCATTACTGACTATCAGATAATTGTTGAAAAGAAATCCGAAATCAATAATGCCTGTAAGAATTAGAAGTAATATTGGCAGCACCAGTGCTGTTTCGACAAGTGCCTGGCCTTTTACATTTCCCCTTCCGAATCGATTCATCTGGATCCTCCCCGCAATTTGCAATAAATGCTTTTTACTTCCTGTGCGGTGTTTAAAAAATTGCCCTACCTGTAAACAGATAGGGCAGCTATTTCTGCTATGCTTTATTCTGTTTTGTACTTTTATTTAACAGCTGTAGCACTCCCGTTAATTACTGTTCCAATATTGGTAAACAATGCAGTAATCGGATCTTTCAAAAATGTAAAACATCCTATGATGAGAACTGCTATGATTCCGACAATCAGTCCGTACTCCACCATGCCCTGTCCCTTTTTGCTTGCGAATCTTGCCCTCAGATAATTCAATACGTTCATCATAATTTTGTACCCCTTTCAAATTTTCATTTATTTTGAATTAATTTTGTGTTCGTTGTCTCTTGCATGGTTTCATTATAGAGCGGTCAATGTCATAAAACTATCCGCCGCAGGGCCTTTTTTGATGATGTAATGTACCTAAAAAAGCCCTCCGGATTTTCTATCCGAAAGGCTTACTTTTGCTGGGACCACTGTCCTACAGTCGTGCCATTCATATCATTGGGTGAAACCGGGTTTATGACTGATCAGGTCTTGATGTTATGCTTGAAAGCGTATATCGCCGCCTGGGTCCTGTCTGATACGTTAAGCTTTCTGAAAATATTCGATACATGGTTCTTGACAGTCTTTTCACTAATGTAGAGTTGCTTTGCTATTTCCTTGTTTATCATACCCTCTGCAATCAGCTTTAGGACCTCAATTTCTCTGGAGGTAAGGTTGTTTTCGTCATGTTTTTCCTTTTCATGCATGGTGACCCTGTTAAATTCCTTCACAAGTTCCATGGTCATATTCGATTGAATGTAAGATTTCCCGGAATTGACACTCCGGATCGCTTCGAGCAGTACAGACGGTTCGGCATCCTTGAGCACATAACCCTCTGCTCCCATCTGAAGCGTCTTGAATAAATACTCCCTGTCCTCATGAATGGTAAGGACGATGATTTTGCACTCCAGCTTATCCTGCTTTATTTCCTTTATTGCCT
>DBTX01000071.1 GCA_002307275.1 Hungateiclostridiaceae bacterium UBA1305 | reverse complement strand
CGGCGGTGAGGAAGGCCCCAAAAGCATAATTGGGCCGATCGCTGTAAACGAGTTGATTTCTGCAGGTGTCACAACGGTAGTTGGTCTGCTGGGTGCTGATTCCGTATCCAAAAGCATGGAAGGTCTTTTAATGAAAGCACGTTCGCTCGAGGCTGAAGGTTTGACTACTTTCATATACTCAGGGCACTATGGTGTTCCAACCTCTACGATAACCGGCCGGGTCATGACAGATATTGCACTGATTGACAAGGTAATCGGTACAGGAGAAATTGCCCTATCGGATCATAGATCCTCCAACCCCACACAGCATGAATTAATGAATCTGGCATATGAAGTCCTCACGGGAGGCATGCTCGGGGGAAAGGCCGGAGTGATGCATCTTCATGTGGGTAACGGGAAGGATGGACTTGGACCGCTTTTAGAGCTTGTAGAGGAGTCCGATTATCCTGTATCGATGTTCGTACCTACACATTTGAACAGGAACAGGACACTTTTCAGACAAGCTGTTCAGTATCGGGCAAATGGCGGCAATATTGACCTTACAGCCGGTGAGAATACGGATAAAGGCTGCAGTGTCCCGGAGTGCCTGAAGCAGTTGCTGGAATGTGGGGCGGGGCTTGACAGGGTGACGGTTTCTTCTGATGGCAACGGAAGCGGAGCGGGTGCATCCGGGAAAGAGACTGGGAGAGTCATGGCGCTTTTTGATGATTTTAAAACGGCAGTCCAGGTTTATAGATTGCCTTTGGAGGAAGTACTCAGGACTGTTACCTCCAATGTTGCACGTGTATTGAAACTATGCCCGCACAAGGGCAAACTTGCAGCAGGCAGTGATGCTGATATCATGCTGCTTGACAGGTTGTCCTTAAATCTTGATATGCTTTTTGTCAAAGGCCGGTTAGCTGTTGACAAGGGTAAACTGGTGAATATGGCTGGTCGTTGACTAAAGTCAACTGCTCGCCCATGCATCCGGACAGATGTGATGCTGGTCGTTGCTATTTTGGTAGTTATTGAGCAGTAAGCGGGTAAACGTATACCTCGGGTTCTTATGGGAAACTAATATATTATTGAGGTGATCGAATGGATAGAGTAAACCAAAATGGAAGTATCAGCAGTTCGACAGGAAAAGGTACGGCGGTGTATCTCGCGTTAGGTTGGATCGCTGCAGTTGTTTCGCTTGTGAGATACCCTTTTGTATTTGGAGTCGTTGGCGTGATAATGGGCATCATTGCAAATAAAAAAGGAAGCAGGGCTTCATTGCCTCTGATCATAGCCAGTATCATCCTTATGGCGGTCGGACTCATCTTCAGCGGAGTATTCTACAATTATTTGAGACATGCACTGGGTATTTGACAAAACCTTTGCTAAAGGATCGGGGGACATGATGAGTAGTACGAATAAGGGCAATTTGATAATTATTGGCGGGGCAGAGGATAAAAACGGGGATTGTTCAATTTTAAAGACCTTTGCCAAGCTTTCAGGTGAAGCGGCTGCCAGGCTTACAATCATCACAACAGCGACGGAGCATCCGTTTGAGTCTGGGAATCAGTATAAAACCGTATTTTCAAAATTGGGGACTTCAGAAATCAATATTATGGATATTAATTCTCGTGATGAAGCAGATATGGAAAAGAACGTAAAAATGATATCCGGTTCTACTGGAATTTTCTTTACCGGTGGAGATCAACTCAGAATAACAAGCATACTGGGAGGTACAAAGGTATATGCCGCCCTTCATGAAGCTTATGCGGCGGGTGCCGTAATTGCCGGCACCAGTGCCGGGGCTTCCGTAATGAGCCGGACGATGATTGTTGACGGCATCGACAACGATCCGGCCAGAAAATGCACGTTAAAAATGGCGCCTGGTCTTGGGCTGCTGGAGTTAGCACTAATTGATCAGCATTTTCATCAGAGAGGCAGGATAGGAAGGCTTCTGTGTGGTGTAGCGGAAAACCCGTCCATTCTCGGAATAGGTATTGATGAGGATACGGCAATCCGTGTATATCCGGATCTGCATTTTGAAGTATTGGGGAGCAATTCGGTAACCGTAGTAGACGGAAGCCATATAAAAAGCTCAAATGTATCAGAACTTAAGCCTGACGAAAACCTTGCCATTGCTAACATAACTTTGCATGTGCTGCCTTCGGGTTACGGATTCGATCTGGAAAACAGAGAAGTCATCCGGCTTCACTAGGAGTCCACTCGAAAACTTCTGCACGCAGATTTTCATGTGCAAACTTGACTATTTTATTTTTTTGCATTAAATGGAGGAATTTTGTGGATATTTTAAGCATTAGGACTTATAAAGGAAAGAATATTTACAGCCACAAGCCTGTTATAAGAGCTGAAGTGGATGTTGGAGATCTATATGACACTCCTACTTGTGAAATATCACAATTCAATGAAAGACTTATTAAAATATTGCCTGGATTAAAGAAGCATTATTGTTCTCTGGGATATGAAGGCGGCTTTATGCTGCGCCTTGAAGAAGGCACATATCTTACCCATGTTACAGAGCATATGGTGCTTGAATTGCAGAATCTGCAGGGCTATGACGTGCATTTCGGCAGAAGCCGTCAGATGGCTGCACCTTCGAACTATTACATGGTTTTTGAATACAAGAATGAAAAGTATGCTGTAGAATGCCTTCTGGCAGCTGTAGATATGGTTAATATGCTTATCGGAGGTATCATGCCTCAAATCGATGAAATAACGGGGCATCTGGCCAGAACAGCTGCTGAAACCGATCTCGGCCCAAGTACCTCTGCAATTTTTAATGAAGCGAAAAAAAGAGGCATACCGGTTGTATGCCTTGATAATTCCAGTGTACTGCAGCTCGGAAATGGCAAATACACACATTATATGGAGGCCTCGCTTACAGACAGACCTGGTTGTATTCCTGTAGACATTGCCGGTAACAAGCATCTTACGAAAAGGATCCTTTCAGATGCAGGCATACCGGTTCCGCAGGGAGATATCGCCTATACGGTGAAATCTGCTGTTTCTGCTGCCTCCCTGCTCGGGTACCCTGTGGTTTTGAAGCC
>DBTX01000062.1 GCA_002307275.1 Hungateiclostridiaceae bacterium UBA1305 | reverse complement strand
ACGCTAATTTAATGCGGAATTCAGGGTGCATGATATTTAAAAATTGCATTGAAATGCTCCTTTTGTATTTTTTATTGATTATAGTAGTTCAAGTAAAAAATTATTCCATAATCATCTTTACTTTTTAGGTATATTATACTGGGCTGTAGAAGGAAGTGTTTAATTCGTTCTACAGCCCAATTGTATTAATACCAAGTTTCAGCATTTTTTACATGAAGCCATGTTCGGCGTCCGTACATATAATACTCAAACCTTAAATAAGATTTATTAGTATCTTTTACATGCTTTACTAATATTGGCTTAATGCTTTCCCGGGCTTCAAGCCCCCACCTGTTGTAGAAATTGACGAGAAAACGGTTAAACGTTTCGCAATGAGCACCTATTAAACCAGTTACGTTTTTAATGTCAATGTTATATAGGCTTACTAACTCATCTACACTGTTTATTCGGTAATCACTAATGTTAAGTTTTAGATACTTTGTTACAATATCATCATGTTTCAAAATGAGCCCCCCTTAAAATTATTTTTATATCCTATGCTCTGACACCAAAAGTATAATTTTAAAATGCCTTATAATGCTTAATCATATTAAGATGCCATGTTTTAATTTTGTATCATATCTTAATTTTCAGGCTATCCAGCAGCGAAAGGCTTTTTGTTTTAATATTTATCAATGTGCTTGCTAGGTGAACGTAATTGTTGAGGATTTCGAAGCTCTCATGACCGGTCGATTGCTTGAGGCTGAAAATATCCCCGCCCCTGGCCAGGTACATCGTGCAGTATGTGTGCCGTAGCAGGTGCGGATGCAATTTCTCAATACCAGTTTTTCGCTTCATTCTTTTGAAAAGCTGCTTAACAGTACTTTGAGTAATGGCTTTTCCGTCACCTAATAGGAACAAGGCATCAACTTTTGTGGAGTATGGTGCAGGTCTTTCTTGGTTAATATATTTATATATAAGCCTTTGAAGATTAACCCCATAACTTACAATTCTCTCTTTTTGACCTTTCCCCATTACAGTCAATGAATTCTGGCTTAACTGGACACTTTTAAATTTCAACTTTGTCAGCTCATCCAGACGCAAGCCGCACTCCAAAAAAAGCATTACAATTAGTAGGTCTCTAAGTTTATTCTGCTTTTTCCCATCGAGGAATTTGGCAATAGTATTAATTTCATCTTCGGTTAATATTTCAATGACGCTTTTAACAGCTTTGGGCAGCTTAATCCCTGATGAAATCGGTCCTTCAACATAACCTTCTTCTTCCATCCAACTGACCCAAGCTTTTATAGCTCTGATGTAGGTTTGCACGGATATGGAACACAAGACATCATCAGATTCGATAAATTCTGTGTCTTTCCACTTTTTCGCCTTCTTCAGATATAGAATATATTTCTTGATATTATCTTTGGAAATGCTCTCTGTGGTGAATTCCTGGTCAGTTTCCTCGAGATACCGCAAAAAGCGATCAATATTCCCTTGGTAGTATTGGATCGTTGCCTCCGTATTGCTTCTACAGCTCTGTTCCAGCAAAAAGCCTTCCTTCATACTGTCCAGACTAAAAACTTTCCTGTTTGGTGCCAAATTCGCTTCCGACGTATGACCCGATGACCTGATTACCTTTTGACTTTTAACCATAAACTCAATCCTCCGAATAATAATTATTCATGAGTGAAAAAATCAAGGTGTCGGATAATCAAGGTGCCTGTTCCGAATCAAGGTGTCTGTCCCGGAATAGCAAAAAACCTTGCAATCCAGTGATTACAAGGTTTTGGTGAGCCATCCGCGACTCGAACGCGGGACCCTTTGATTAAAAGTCAAATGCTCTAGCCAACTGAGCTAATGGCCCATATGAATGGGATATGCCGTGTGCTTTGCGCCACACAAGTATATATAATACAGTATGGCCGGTAATTTTGTCAACCACCGGAAAAACTTTATTTTACCAGTGGTTGACGAATTTCAAGCTAAATCCTTATTGTCTGTTCGCGATCCTTGCCTACGCCAATCAGTCCTATTTTGACACCGACAAGCTCCTCAATGCGCTTCAGATACTTTTTTGCATTGGCGGGCAGGTCTTCAAACTTCCTGATGGAAGAAATATCTTCCACCCAGTTGTCAAATTCCTCATAGATGGGCTCGCATTTTGCAAGCTCCTTCAAGCTGGCGGGGAAATTTCTGATAACCTCGCCGTCTTTCCTATATGACGTACAGAGCTTTATTTTATCCAGCTTGCCGATTGTATCAACATGGTTTATCGCAAGCGCCGTCAGCCCGTTTACGCGCGCTGAATACCTGATCATTACCGTATCAAGCCATCCGCAGCGTCTGGGTCTTCCGGTGGTCGTACCATATTCCCATCCAAGCTCCCTGATAGTATCACCGATTTCATTGTTCTGCTCCGTAGGGAATGGTCCTGTGCCAACTCTTGAGGTATAGGCTTTCAGTACGCCGAATATCTCATCGATGTAGGTGGGCCCAATGCCGGCGCCGGTACAAACTCCTCCTGCTACCGGGTTTGAGGATGTTACAAACGGATACGTGCCAAAATCAAGATCCAGGAAGGTAGCCTGAGCCCCTTCGAACAATATGTTCTTTCCTTCTTCTATTGCATCACTGATAATGGAATTCACATCGGTGACATGTTTTTTCAACAGCTTCACATAGCCGCTATACTCTTCAATAATACTATCAGCACTAAATCCCTTGCCTCCATAAACCTTCTCAATGATCTGGTTCTTAATGACAAGATTTTCATTCACCTTTGCAGCAAACTGCTCAGGATCGATAAAATCGCACATACGAATGCCGCATCTCTCGGTTTTATCCGCATAAGCCGGACCAATCCCTCTTTTTGTCGTACCAAGGTTTGCAGTGCCCCTTTGGCCTTCCTGCAGCTCGTCAAGCAGCTTGTGATAAGGCATGATGACATGAGCCCTGTCGCTGATCAGAAGCTTTTCAGTACTGATTCCTCTTTGCGAAAGATCTTCCATTTCCTTCAGAAGAACTGCCGGATCAACGACGACGCCGTTGCCTATGATACAGGTCCTGCCCTTGTGAAGTATTCCCGATGGTATCAGATGAAGCGCATATTTGACTCCGTCCGCCACAATGGTATGTCCGGCATTGTTTCCGCCGGAAAACCGCACAACCAGGTCAGATTCTTTTGCAAGCATGTCAATGTACTTGCCCTTGCCCTCATCACCCCATTGAGTGCCTACAACCACTCTAACCGCCATTAGCTTAATCCCCCGTTCACTGCCGCTTTATCGCCTGTATATCAGGCTTTTGCCGCAAGAAAATTGTTCAATTCCACTACCAACTGATCCACATCTATTCCATGGATCTCACAAGCATCTTCAAGGCTTTCGCCAGATGATGACGGACATCCCAGACAATGCATTCCGCTATTGAGCAATATTGGTATTGTTCCTCTGTCCAGTTTTAAAATATCAGATATGATCATATCCTTGGTTACTTTTGCCATAATAAAATCCTCCCTATCTGTAATAACCGTTAATGCAGGCCTTGCGCCTATTATACAGTTACAGCCGTTATGTAATTTAGATTATTATACACTATATTCAGTTTAAAATATACCCTTCTTTTACCGGTTAAATCAACAAAAATAACAGAAAATCACCCATTATAATTTACTCTGCTGTATTGTATACGGCCTGTTTTATATAGATCCGTACCAGTACTGTCAATGATGACTGTGACTGGGAAATCCTTTACTGTAAGCTTTCTGAGTGCTTCAGCCCCTAACTCGGGAAATGCTGTAATCTCCTGGGCAATGATGCATTTCGAAAGCAATGCCCCTGCGCCGCCTGTTGCACCGAAATAAACCGCGCCATACCGGATCATTGCAGCCACCACCTGTTCATTTCTTAATCCCTTGCCGATCATTCCCGTCAGTCCGCGCTCAATCAGGACAGGTGCATATGCATCCATTCTCCCGCTGGTGGTGGGGCCGGCCGAACCGATGACCCGGCCGGGCCCTGCCGGGCATGGTCCTACATAGTAGATGATCTGATCCCTGACATCAAAGGGAAGTTCCAGACCTTCATTCACAAGCCCAATGAGCTTTTTATGGGCTGCATCCCTGGCTGCATATATCGTACCATTTATATAAACAGCGTCTCCGGCTTTCAATCTCTTTACATCTTCCATTTTAAAAGGCGTTTCGATCCTAATAATATTATCCAAAGCAACACCCCCCGAATAATTTCAATTATAATATCGTTTCCGCATGCCTGGTCACATGACAGCTCATGTTAACCGCTACCGGCAGGCCCGCGATATGCGTCGGAAATGTCTCGATATTTACTGCCAATGCCGTAAGTCTTCCTCCAAGTCCCGCAGGACCAATGCCGAGCCTGTTTACGCGCTCCAGCATTTCCTCTTCCAGTTGACGAATGTTCTCCCTGGAATTGCGGACATTCACAGACCTCAACAACGCTCTCTTTGCAAGCAGGGCCGCTTTCTCCATTGTCCCACCGATACCGACCCCGACCACAACAGGCGGACATGGATTCGGTCCTGCCTTCTCAACCGTTTCTTCTATGAAATTGCGTACACCATCCACTCCGTCGGAAGGCTTCAGCATTTTGACCCCACTCATATTCTCACTTCCGAATCCCTTCGGGGCAAGAATTATTCTAATACTTTCACCTTCAACAATATCATAATGAATCACAGCAGGCGTATTATCTCCCGTATTTATTCTATCAAGAGGATCGGAAACGACAGATTTTCTCAAAAAGCCATTTGCATAGCCTCTTCTTACGCCTTCATTGATCGCCTCTGTAATACTTCCTCCGGTAATATGCACATCCTGACCGGCTTCTATAAACACCACTGCCATCCCGGTATCCTGGCAGATAGCCATACGCCCGCTTGCAGCAATCCCGGCATTTTCTACAAGCTGTGAAAGTATGAGCCTGCCCGTTTCGGATTCCTCGCAGCGCGAACCGTTTTTCAGAGCTTGAAGAATATCATCATTCAGAAAATAGTTTGCATTCATACATAGCTGTTCAACAGCATCTATAATAGAAGATACATCAATTTCTCTCATTCAATCCTCCACATTTCCCGTATATTGGATTCCAAACGACCGCTTACATGATATATTATCAATGTGCAAAATGCAAGTCAAACAGGATTGATGCACAAAATTTACAGCTTGTTCATAAGACTTTTTAGCGTTGCTTTGGTATAATAGAAAGGGGAAATTCAAGAAAAGGGGACACACCTCTCCCTCTGAAGAACTCAAGCTCGGGGAATGTCCCCCATCATCTGTAGAACATGATATAAATTTATTGGAAAAGGGGATTTTTCTTGGATACTAAAAACATACTGGTTTGCGTGACACAGCAAAAAACCTGTGAAAGATTGATTAAGCAGGCACATGAAATTATTGATGAATATAAAGGCAGGTTGTTCATACTAAATGTAGTAGGCAATGATGTAAATTTTCTTGATAGTGCCAGAGAATCCGAGGCGCTTGAATACCTATTCGGTATTTCAAAATCCATTGGGGCGAATCTTGCCGTTTTGAAATCGGATAATATTGCCGCTACAATTGCGGAATATGCTGCTGATAACAAGATAAACTGCATCATTCTGGGTAAGTCGCCTGTAGATAAAACTGAAAACAATTTTGTAAAAGAGTTGAAAAATTTGTTGAAAAATGGTATTGAAATAAGAATCTTGCCTTAAAACTGTTTTTATAGTCATATTAGCATATTTTATGTAGTTCCTTAAGCCTAAATTGTTTCGAAAAGCTTGACTTTAAGCCACTTTCATTATAAAATAATGTCGAATTCCAAATTTAGGAGGTTGTGTTAATGAACAAGACAGATTTAATCAATTCCATCGCTACTAAATCAGGCTTAAACAAGAAGAATAGTGAAGCTGCTCTTAATGCATTCATTGGTTCTGTTGAAGAATCCCTTAAGGGCGGAGACAAAGTAGTATTAGTTGGTTTCGGTACTTTCGAAGTTAGATCAAGAGCAGCCAGGAAAGGCAGAAATCCCCAGACCAAGAAAGAAATCACCATCCCTGCTTCCAAGGCTCCAGTATTCAAAGCTGGCAAGGTATTAAAGGATAAAGTAAACAAGTAATAAAAACTTTTATAGTAAGAAAAAGGGTTGTCTCATGGGACAACCCTTTTTGCGTATTTACTGCAGGGTATATGCAGTTATTACACCTGTTAATGGTTTGTCATTTGTTTATTAGAAGCTTTGCTTTATTGGCAAGCGAAGAAATTATCCTTGCATTAGTTGTATCTTTTTTATGAAGGTTGAAATCTGAACTTATTTTCTTATCTTCCATTTTTCTTATCTTATCCATTGAACTTTTTATTGCACGCCTTATTGCCCTGTTGACCTGACTCTCGGTTATATTGTGTCTTCCCGCTATAACAGGATAAATGTTCCTTGTCACTGAAGCAAGAACTTTCGGATCTTCTATAGCCAAAACAACTGCTTCCCTTAGATAGTGAAAACCTGCATTATTCGGAAGAATGCCCATATTCCTGATCTGATCCGTCACGATAATTTCAAGTCTGTTCTCCGCGTATTTTGACGGATGTATCGATCCAGCCTCTGCCATAGCCTCTATATTCATATTGATTTTATGCTTGGCATATCTTTCGCCATATAGTTGATTGATGCGTTTTACAAGCATTTCAGCATCAAAAGGTTTTACCATATAATACTCGGCGCCCAATTGAACAGCTTTCTGAATAAAGCCATCCTGACCGACTGCAGAAAGCACGATAATGATCGGTTTAATTTTTAGCTGCAGACTGCGAACCCGTTCCAGTACGCCTATCCCATCCAGGTTAGGCATAATAAGGTCAAGAATGACAACGTCAGGCGTATGTTCCTTCAGCATCCCGATCGTTTCAAGTCCGTCTCGCGCGATACCCTTTACAATGAGGCCACCGCAATTGTCCAGGTATTCCCGAAGAATATTGCCGAATTCAATATTGTCATCGGCAATTAATACAGATATCAAATCGTCCATTAGCTGTCTCTCCTAATATTAAATAAAATAAGTGCGCCTACCTGCATCTTTTCCCGGTGATCTCTATAACTATTTCATCCGGAATTTTTCCTGTACAGTCTATTATGCTGTCTGCATACTTTATATATAATGGCTCCCGTTCCTCAAAAACCTGCCTAAAGGACTGCCCGCCTGCCCTGGCTAGCTTCCGTTCAGGTGCAAGCCGCTGTTCGAGAACCTTGAAATCAACCTTTAAATATATAATTGTTCCGAATCTTTTCAGAAATTGCATCAGGGTGTCACTTTTAATCACACTTCCGCCAGTGGCAACAACGCAGTTCTTCAACTCCTGTGACAGGATTACTTTTTGCTGTATATCCAGAAATGCCTCAAAGCCATCCTCTGCAACAATTGTTTTCAAATCGCGTCCATCCATCTGCTTTACGATGGCATCCGTATCCTTAAAAATGAGTCCTTTTTTTTGGGCCAGCAGCGGCCCAACAGTACTCTTCCCGGCTCCCGGCATGCCGATCAGGATAATGCAACCTTCACTCATAACTTATCCCACCCCGGATCAACTGCTGCCGTGATATTCCTATAACCTCCAGCCATATAAACGGCATCCAGTATCGCCAGTCTCATCATGGACTCGCATACGGGATATATCCTTGTGCAGATCGACGGGTCGCTTCTTGATGCAAATACATGGCTGACATTTTCAAGCTTCGACATATCAGTTGTAGCCTGCGGCTGAATAATAGTCGGCGTCGGCTTCGCTGCGACCCGCACCCTTATTTCCTCGCCGTTCGAAATACCGCCGAGCAAACCGCCTGCCCTGTTGGTGCGAAATCTGATCCTGCCTGTCTCATCATCATAATATGGGGTATCATTGGACTCCGAGCCCTTCAATCTGGCATGTTCAAATCCGTCACCGAACTCTATTCCCTTCACTCCGCCAATAGACATTATCGCGTGGGCTATCGTCGCACTCAGCTTGTCAAAGACCGGTTCGCCCAGGCCTGCAGGCACTCCGGTCGCAATCACTTCTACCACACCGCCGCAGGAATCTCCGGCAGCCTTTACCTTCAACAGGTCTTCTATCATTTCCTGCGCTTTTATCAGATCCGGGCAGTTCAGTTCGTTCTTCCGGTAGTTGGCCTTTGCAGTTTCATAAGTAACCGGCGCAGCTTTTATTCCATGCGATTCCATGACAAATGCAATAACGTCAATTCCCAGCGTGTCCAGCACCAGCTTGGCAACAGCTCCGCCTGCAACTCTTGCCACTGTTTCCCTGGCGGATGCTCTTCCGGCTCCAGCCCAATCGTAGTATTTGCCGTACTTTTTAAAGTAGGTGTAGGCTGCCTGTCCCGGTCTGATCAAATTCTTGTTCTCTTTATGCTGTTTGAGATGTATATCTTCAATATCGCTGCTTGGTATAATCATTCCGACTGGAGCACCTGTCGACAGATCATCCTCCATGACACCTGAGTATATGATGACCCTGTCGGCTTCTTTTCTTGGGGTACTCAACTGCGATAAGCCTGGTTTTCGCTTATCCAACTCCGCCTGTATGATCTCTGCTGTTATTTTCAGTCCCGGCGGTACTCCGTCAACGATGACCATCTGCCCGCCATAAAGTTCCGGCGGTATTCCCGGATTTTTCCTGAAACCGCCCGAGTATGATTCTCCGCAGGTTGTTACACGAAACATTCTTCCATAGGTATTTCCAAGCATTTATTTTACCTCCATGATATCTACATTAACAACTGCATTAACAACTGCATTAATAATTGCACTGGCACTTGCATTGGCAACTGCTCTGACAACTGCATTGTGGCAATGAATAAAGCAGCTTTGCAGTCTATTCTTCTACAAGCTCCACGTGACCGCCGCAGTCTTTTATGAACTGCGTAAAATCAGGGAAAGTGATATTCATCGCTTCAGCTGTTTCAATAACGGTTTCGCCATCAATATTAAGACCTGCTACAGCCAGCGCCATCACAATCCTGTGGTCGCCATGCCCGCACACTCTGCAGCCCTTCAGCCTGCTGTTCCTGATAATTAGTCCGTCCGGAAGTTCCTCCAGATCAGCGCCCATCTTTTTCAATTCCGTGCACATGACATGGATCCTGTCCGTCTCTTTCAGCCTGGCCTGCGGTACATTGACAAGCCGGGTCTCGCCTTGTGCAAAGCACCCCGCCACTGCCATCGCCGGTAAAGCATCGGGAGTAGCGTTCATATCAATTTCGATCCCTTTCAGAGTGTTTCCCTTGATGTGTATCCCGTCTTCTTCATGCCTGATGACAGAACCCATAGACTGCAGATATTCCAATACGCTTTTATCACCCTGCGGATCAGTCATATCTAAATTTTTCAAGGTGAAATCCACGCCCGATATCGCTGAGAGCACCATGAAGAAGGTAGCTGAAGAAAAGTCTCCCGGTATTGCCATGTTGAAGGGCTTGTACTTCTGCCCGCCATTTATGTGGAACTCTTTAAAGTTGTTGTTGTTGTATTTTATGCCCTGATTATCAAGCCACCACATTGTCATTTCCACATAAGGAATCTCGTTGAGCCTAGTCAGAGATACTGTCGTATCATAATCAAGAAGAGGTGCATTCATAAGTATGGAGGAAAGGTATTGGGATGTCACGGCGTCAAGCTCCGTCTTCCCGCCTTTTAGTCGGCCTCTCACAACTACAGGCGCCATTTTATTGCCGCGTGTTGAGAAAACATCGGCTCCCAGGTTGTTCATCGCATCGATCAGCGGGCCCAAAGGCCTTCTGCGTATCTGCTCATCTCCGGTAAAAACGGTACATCCGTCAATCAGTCCGGCGGTCATCAAGCCAAACCGCAGAGTAGTTCCCGAATTGCCTACATCTATTATATTTTCAGGAATTTTGGGTGTACCGCCTAAACCATTAACAACAAACCGGTCGCCATGGTTCTCAATACCGGCGCCAAAAGCACGGCACACGGCTACTGCGGACAAAGCATCTTCAGAAATGAGCGGATTTGTGATTACAGACTGACCCTCTGCGAGACTGGCAATAAAAAGCGCCCTGATGGTATGGGACTTTGAACCCGGAACCCTAACACAACCGCAGGTTTCAGATTTTCTAACCTTTAACAGCATAAAATGCACCCTTCCTACCATTCTACAATACAAAAATCAGATCCAACCAAGTCAAATAAGATTTTTGCAACTTTTATTAAGACATTTATTTTGGGTTAATTATAATATAAATAATTCGCTTTCGTCAAACATAATCGCTTTGACCTATTACAACTTGTACAATCGGTGCCGGACTCTTAAAGACATAAATGGCTATCAAAAAAATCTCATATGCATTTCTGTATATGAGATTCCAGTCTTTCCTCAAGTTTTATTCACCCTTCGCCACTCCGTCGGAATACTTGATCCTTGGTGGGGGCGGGCCATAGAACTGATAATAGTTGCACTGAATCCTTCCGTTATACAGCTTGCGTTTTTTATCGGCTCTCCTGCCTACAAGCTTTTCAAAGTCCATATAGGAAGTAATAACATAAAAGGACCAGGTATCAAAGCTTTTAAAAACGACTCCCAGTTCTTTATAGAGCTTCTCCACCTCCGGCATTTCGCCGAGTCTCTCCCCATATGGCGGATTGCAGACGATGAAGCCATATTTGTACCTGGAACTGATATCTGCCATCGGCAGCCTTTGGAGATGTATATTCTGGGCAACACCCGCCTGGGCTGCATGGTAACGGGCAATACCGATCGATTCCTCATCTATATCCGAACCCTGGATCCTTAGATCTGACACTGTTTTTACCTTGTCTGCCGCTTCCTCCCTTGCTTTCGTCCACAATCCCGCAGGCATTTGCCGCCAACTCTCGGCAGTAAAACTGCGTTTTGAGCCAGGCGCGATATTACCTGCTATGAGAGCCGCTTCGATCGGAATCGTTCCTGAACCGCAGAAGGGATCGATCAACGCTCTGTCCGGCTTCCATCTGCTGATCATCAGCATGGCGGCGGCAAGTGTTTCCTTCAGAGGCGCTCCTGTGTTGAGTGTTCTGTAGCCGCGTTTATGAAGGCCTGTTCCTGTCGTATCAATCGTAAGTGTAGCGACATCCTTCAAAAGGCCTACTTCTACCCTGTAAAGCGGCCCATTTTCATCGAACCATTGCTTCTTATATCTTAATTTCATCTTCTCGACAATAGCTTTTTTAACAATAGCCTGGCAATCAGGGACACTGGAAAGTTTCGAATCCACCGATCGTCCATCCACAGGGAATTCAGCATTTTCCGGCAGCCATTCATCCCAGGGCAGCGCTTTTGTACCTTCGAAGAGCTCATCAAAGGACAAAGCTGTGAACTCGCCCATTTTTATGAGTATACGCTCCGCTGTGCGCAGCCAGATGTTTGTTCTGCAGATCGCCTCTTCATCACCAGCAAAGGTGACCCTGCCGTTTTCCACATGCTGGTCGGTATAGCCCAGCCAGTTCAATTCTCTTCCCACCACTGCCTCAATCCCGAAAGATGAAGTGGCGATCAACTGTAATTTTGACATTTTTCCCTCTTTCCATGACACTTTGCACATGCCTTTTGTTAAGCCAGCTTGCCTTTTCCTATTATACCCGGTAAGGAATATTTTATCAAATACCAGTTGCAAAAGCTCCAGGCTAGAACAGCGCCCTTTTTCTAAAAACCTTTATTGAAATTCTCATGGATCCTAAATATGCTATCATCACACAAAGTGTAAGGATTATAAACAAAATTGCCGGGTTCATTGATGTAAAAGTCGCATCCAGTGCCCTCAACTTTTGAGGAATATCAGATTCCTTGTTTTTTAATGCTGCGAACACGGCGGTCACTCCACCCACAAGGGCAAACATGCCAAGGAGTACAAACCTGTTTATACCTGCCGCCTTTATGTAGCCGAGTTTGAACGCCAGCGGCAGATATACGGACAATAAGATCATGAAAACCATAAAAATACTCGCAATAATTATTACTAACGTCGGCTCTACCGTTGAAAGCACAATCAAATCAGTAAATCCCGTTATGAGCATCATTGTAAGGCACAGTGCAAACATAAACACACCTGTACTCAAATACCTTGCATAGACGATCACATCTCTCTTGGCAGGCATAGCTGCCAAAAGTCTCAGCGTATTATTTCTTTCATCTTCATATAAGGCCTTGTTTACAAAACCATATAGTATGGAAAACGCCACCAGTGCATAAACCATCTGCTTTTGCATCAAATTTATCAATGAAAACACGATTATCATCACAAAGCCGATCACCAGATAACTCAAAATGGATTTCAATTGTACTTGAAAATCCTTTATAGCAATACGAAACACCTGCTTCATCATATCGCTTCACTCTCCTTTACAATTCTGACCAGCAGCTCATCCAAAGTTATTTTTTCCATTTTGTAATTCCCCTTGGGGAACGATTTACCGAATTCGTTGATAAATCCATCCGATCTGTCCGTTATTCCGCTGAAGCCGAATTCTCCTTTTTTGACACCCACCAGCATTTTTAATATTTCCTGATTCTGGCAGCTGTTTTCAACCTTGAACAGCTTCCAGCTTTCCAGTATTGCGTCCTTCTCATCACTGATTACGATTTTGCCATTATCAATAATCGTAACAAAATCAGCGATCTTTTCAATATCGCTTGTAATATGAGAGGAGAAGAAAATGGAACAGTTCTCATCCTGAACAATTTCCAGAAACAGCTCCAGAAGTTCATTCCGAATAACCGGGTCCAGGCCGGAAGTCGGCTCATCAAGGATCAATAGCTCGGGCCGGTGACCCAGGGCCAGTGTAAGTGCCAGCTTCATTTTCATTCCCTTTGACAGTTCCCCGACTTTTTTGGAAGGATCCAGTTCGAACCTTTTGAGCAGCTTATCACAGGTTTTCCTATCCCAGCCCGGAAAGAACCCGCCGAAAAAATTCATCGACCAATTAACGCTCATGTTTTCATAAAAGTACTGTTCTTCTCCCACATACCCGACCCTTCTCTTGATTTCATCCGAGTGGCCCCTGCTGTCAAGGCCGAATATTTCAATGGAACCCGAATCAAAAGAGATCAGGTCCATCATACATTTGATCGTAGTGCTTTTACCTGCACCATTTCTTCCGACAAAGCCCATGATGTAACCCTTTGGTATCTGAAGCCCGACATCCTTCAGCGCAAATTTATCATAGGACTTGTTCAACGCGTTTACTTTTAAGATCATTTCATCCCTAAACATTATCTCATTCATTCCCATCACTCCGTTCAGCACCTTACAAAAGCGTGCCCAATATATCCCTGAAGGTCTTGACGATCGTGCCATCGTCCATGCCCAAACTCCTGCATTCCTCTATTCCCTGTTCAAAGGTCTGCTGTATGTTTTTCAGTCTGGTCTCACGGACAAATTCAGCACCCGCTTCGGCAACAAAGGAACCCTTGCCCGGGCTGGTTACAATGTAGCCGCCCGACTCCAGATCCTCATATGCCTTTTTTACAGTAATTACACTGATTTCGAGCTCTTTTGCAAGTGCGCGTATGGATGGAAGCATGTACCCCGGAGACAGTTTTCCACTCATAATCTGCTCGATTACCTGCTTTTCGATTTGTTCATACAGTGGTGCCGGCTCACTGTTTGACAATGCAATAAACAATTCTTCACCTCTATTTTCAAAATCAACTGTATATATTGCGATATATACAGTATAATACTGTGCATATACAGTGTCAATATGAATTTTCATTTTTTCGTCTTGAATCCGTTTGTGAAAAAAGGCCGTGAAAAAAGACTGAGCGTTGAAAAAAGGCTGCAGGCATGTCCCATATTTTAAATTGCCTGAAACAATATATAATAGTATAATGTTAGGGTGAACTTCAAAAATTTCACAAGACTCTGTTTCAATAAGCAACGTATAGTAGTATGTAACAAACATATACAGGAGGGCTTTATGAACGAACCCAAATTGAATTTTTTTACGCGCATATATTACAGCATGGCAGGTTTCGACAACTACAGATATTTCCTGAGACAGGGCACGGGCAAGGCAGTCGTATACCTTCTGCTGCTGGCCATGTCGATCGGGATCATCAGCTATATTCCGGTATTGGGCACATTTAATACAGCCATTGATGGAGTAATCTCAAGCTTTGACTCAGCTGTTCCTGATTTTACATTATCCGACGGTGAGCTTCATGTTAAGGGTAATATGCCTGTAAAACTCGGTGAGTCCGAATACCCGGTTATCATAGATACTTCTGACAGCCCTGACGAATCCATTCTTGAAGACTATGACAGTGCCATCCTGATCACAAAGGACAAGATGATCCAGAAAACCTATGTGAACAGGCAGGTTACAAACCTGTCAGTATTCAAGGGGTTCACTCTTACGAAGGCAGACATAAAAGAGGCGCTTCCAATGATGAAGCCTCTTGGAATATTCTTTTTCATGTTCGGAATAATCCTTTTCATCTGCGCAAAATTTATCAATGCTCTTATTGTCAGTCTTATAGGGATGATCATCAACTCTGTCAGAAAGACCAAACTAAGTTATCAGAGTATTTTCAAAATCAGTGCATTTTCATTGACACTGCCTTTGCTAATATGTACCTTACTCGGCATGCTGCTGCATGCGCCTTACATGTGGCTGTTGTACTATGTCATTGCCGCCGTTTATGTGTATGGCGCTATAAATTCCATAAAAAAGGAAATCGACAGCTATCACAGTGAAAATACACATATCGAATGACCTATAACGCATCGTTTCAACGAGGCTGGTCGCAAGCTAAGCTTGCTGCTCGCCCATGCATCCGGGGTGGGGGACATCTTTCGCCTCGTTATAAATGATAAGACTTCCTGTCCGTAAAATAGTTAAGCTGCCTCAACAGGCAGCTTTTTTTACTTATCCTGCAAAACTGCGATATGTATTAAATCAACGTTTTTGCAAATTATAAGAGACGATAGACCATTATTGATTGAAGTACAAAAATAATACAAGTGCAAAAAGCATGTTATCGCAAATACTTTTGCATGATAAGCAGCGGAGGAATCGGTATGGATAAGGAAGTTCATGAAGAAGACAAGCTGACAGGCGTACCTGTATCATACTGGCTCGCCTCAACGGAGGATACGGACTACCCACAGGCCAAGGGAGAAATGGAAGTGGATGTCGCCATTGTGGGCGGAGGGATCACAGGGCTTACGACGGCATACCTTCTCCGCAAGGAGGGTATAAGGGTGGCAGTCATTGATTCGAATCGCATCGCAAAGGGCGTTTCCGGCCATACCACAGCAAAAATCACCTCCCAGCATTCACTGATCTATGACAAAATGATGAGGAAAGTCGGAGAAGAGAAAGCACAGCAATATGCAACGGCAAACCAGACGGCTATCGACCTGGTTGAAAGAATAATACAGGAATTCCATATAGAATGCGATTTTAAAAGACTGCCTGCCTATGTTTATACAGAAGATGAAGAATATGTTCAGAAACTGCAGGATGAAGTCACTGCTGCAGTCAGGCTGGGTATACCGGCTGAATATACCGACAGGCTGCAGCTGCCGTACAGGGTATTGGGCGTCATGAGATTCGACAACCAGGCGCAGTTCCACCCGCGCAAATACCTGCTGGCGCTGGCAGCTGCGATACACGGCGATGACTGCAGGATTTTTGAACAATCACGGGCAGTCAAATTCTTTGAAGGCGACTGGCATACGGTGGTTATGGATAACGGTGCCAAAATCAGGGCAAAAAGCGTTGTGATCGCCTCGCATTATCCGTTCTACGATTTGCCTGGGCTGTATTTCACAAGGATTTACCCGGAACGTTCCTACCTGATGGGGATGTATATCAGGGGAACATTGCCTGAAGGCATGTATATCACCGCAGAGGATCCCGGTCGTTCTTTACGGACCTGCGCAGACGGAGACCGTGAACTTCTGATCCTGGGAGGCGAACATCACAAAACCGGCCACGGCACGGATATGCACAAACATTATGAGATCCTTCGCAAATTTGCGGAGTCAAACTTTGATGTGATCGACATCCCATACAGATGGTCGGCACAGGATTATACCGCTATGGATGAGATCCCGATTGTCGGGCATCTTACTTCAGGCAGAAACAGGATATACCTGGCAACAGGCTTTGCAAAATGGGGCATGAGCAATGGAACGGCAGCCGCCGCCATCATTACGGATCTGATTATACGGGGCGACAGTCCATGGGCTCCGGTCTACGACCCGGGACGTTTCACTCCGGTCGCCTCGGCAAAAAACTTTGTGGCTGAGAATGCAGATGTGGCTAAAAATTACATCTCAGGCAAACTCAATATTCCAACAAAATCATTTGATATGGAAAAGGGCGAGGCTGCCATTATGGAGGCTGGCGGCCACAAGACAGGCGTATACCGCGATATGGATGGAAACCAGCACTTTGTGAGCACCACCTGTACCCATATCGGCTGCGAGCTGAAGTGGAATTCCGCGGAACTGTCCTGGGACTGCCCCTGCCACGGCTCAAGATTCACTTATACGGGCGACATCATTGAAGGACCGGCACTCGAATGTATTAGGCTGTTGGAGGACCTGTAACTATAAACAAGACATAATAATGCCAGTGCTTTTGTGCGCCTGTGCCATATAGAATATTTGTAAAGTGGATACCCATGTGCTCTTTTGCTAGTGGATAGATCTCTTCTTATGCTTGCCGCCAAATACATCGGATACGTCCGTAATCGTCACAAACGCATTCTCATCCTTGTCCTCAATGATTGATTTGAGTTTGGATACTTCTATCCTGTTCACAACGGTATAGATAATTGTCTTATCTTCCTTGGAAAAGCCGCCTTTCCCATCCAGATAGGTAACTCCCCTGCCTAACCGTGCAATGATCGCTTCCGCAATTTCCTTTACATTATCCGATACGATGAAAGCCGCCTTGGCTTCGTCAAGACCATCTATTACGATATCAATAACTTTATACGCAATAAAATAGGCAATGAGTGAATACATTGCCCTGTCCCATCCAAATACAAGTCCCGCACTGCTTAAAATGAAGACATTGAAGAACATCACTATCTCACCGACTGAAAACGAACTTCGCTTACTTAGCATAATGGCAATCATTTCAGTGCCGTCCAGCGAACCTCCATAACGAATAATAATACCTACGCCCAGGCCCAGAGTAATTCCACCGAACACGGCTGCAAGAAGGACATCCTTTGTAACACCCGGAACCGGATGCAATACTGCCGTCCAGGCCGACAACGAAACAATGGCAAATAATGAGGAGATCACGAAGGTCTTCCCAATATTTTTATAGCCCACAAACAGAAATGGGATATTAAACAGAACTATAAAAATACTCAAAGATATCTTCGATAAATGACTGGTTATAATGGAAATGCCTACGATTCCTCCGTCAATTACATTGTTCGGTATCAGAAAAATCTCAAGTCCGACAGCCGCCAATATAGAGCCAAGAAACAAAAATACATACTTGGTTATCCCTCGTCTGATTTTATTTTTTCTATGTGGCATATTTACCCCCTTCTTGATTCGATAAGGATCGAATTTATACTAAAAGGTATTGGGGCACGCATCAAATGAAACATGCCCTTTTACCCGACATACTATTTTAATCGATATAACTGTTCTATTTCTTCTTTCCCTGAGTTATCACTACTGCAGTTTCTGTTTTGCCGCCGCTTTTGCTTTTTCGGCCGCTTCCGACCTCGCGGAAGATTTTGCAGCATAGTGAGAAACAATAGGACCTCCAATGATAATTAATCCGCCGAAAACAATAACCATAATAACGCCTGCATCCATTCTTTCACCTCCACCTCAATTTTTAGTATGCGATGAAGTGGCCGGCTTTATATTTACTCCCGTTAAAATAGTGTGAAATCGTTTCTCTGATCATGCTTCTCATATCCAACGGCCGCATTTGTACAGATTCTTCCATACTGGACGCCAACACCTGCATGGTTCCCAGTCGATAAGAATTGCCATCAAGCTTCCGCGCCAGTGTTTTTTGAAAAGCATTTCTTGCTGTACTGTTATCAAGTACCGGTTCGGAATTATGCAGCGGATTGGAAAAAAGCTGCAAACCGGTATCGGTATCAGAGCTTCCAAAATACTCCGCCGTCTGTGGTATGATCGGTGATAACTGACATATTAATATAATTATAATCAGGCATACGATGATAATTCCTGATTTACCTGTTTTCATTTCATCTGCCTTCCTAATATTTCGTCATTCTTTATAACGAAGAATAACTCTCCTTCCATTATAACATTGCTGACAGGCAGTTCTCAACCTCATGAATTACAATCCTGATATTTGTAACATAGGTTACCGAATCAACATCGGATATACATTATAATTTATTCATAAGATATGAATTGCAAATATACTTTCCTAAAAGAAAAGGGGATTGACTATGAAAAGAAAAATAATAATGATAGACGAAGAAAAATGCAACGGCTGCGGTCTTTGTGCAACTGCCTGCCACGAAGGTGCGCTTAAGATCATTGACGGTAAAGCCAGGCTGATATCGGAAAGCTACTGCGACGGTCTGGGTAACTGCCTGCCGGAATGTCCCACAGATGCGATCAGGATTGTCGAAAGGGAAGCTGAAGCTTTCGATGAGGAGGCCGTGATGAAACGTATAGAAGCAGGAAACATCCATTCAACTGAAACTTCAACGGATACTGCAACGACACCACATCAGGCACAGGCTGCAGCAGCAGCGCAGCATTCTGGTTGTCCCGGTTCAAGAGCACGTACCATAAACAGAAGTGAAGCAGACGTCCCAATGTCTGTCAGTGTAACACCTGCCGGAGTACAGCATACTGCAGCATCCGAAAAACCGGTTTCGCAGCTCGGTCAGTGGCCATGCCAGATAAAGCTGGTTCCTGTAAATGCGCCGTATTTTGACAATGCCAACCTGCTCATTGCAGCAAGCTGTACAGCATATGCACATGCGAACATCCATCAGGAGTTCATGAAGAACAAGATTACAATCATTGGCTGTCCAAAGCTGGATGAAGTGGATTACTCACAGAAACTGGCTCAGATATTTGCAAACCACGATTTGAAAAGTATCACTGTGCTCCGCATGGAGGTGCCGTGCTGCGGAGGAATCGTCCACGCCGTTAAGAATGCGCTCCTGACGAGCGGCACAATGGTACCCTGGAATGTTGTTACAATAAGTACCGACGGCAGTATTCTCGAAAATTGAAATCCAACCTGTCCATCCATATGAAAATAACAGGGGAATCAAATCCCTGTTATTTGGGTCGGATTTACTTCATAAATGATCAGTAATATTTAGGTTATATTTCTGCATTGTTTGCACAAGCCATAGAATTTTACCCGGTGATCGGTGACAAGAAATTCATTCTTTTTTAGTATCTGCGCCTCAAGGGAATCCAGAAGATCCTCTTCAACCTCGGTGACACTGCCGCAATTGTTGCAGATCAGGTGGTGATGACGGTGGTCCTCATTCGGTCTGGCCAGTTCATAGCGGCTGAAGCCATCATCCAGGTCAAGCTTCTCAACCAGCTTCAAGCTATCCAGCAAAGTCAGCGTACGATAGACCGTAGCCAGGCCAACCTCCGGATGAATCTCGCGGACGTAGTTGAATACCTCCTCCGTACTCAGATGCTTTCCGCCGTATCTGACCAGCACATCAAGCACTGCATTCCTTTGACCGGTAAACTTGTAGCCACGTTGTTTCAGCAACTCCTTCAGTTCCTGTACATCAGCAGAATTCATCCAGCCTTCCTCCTACTTCTACCATCTTAACCTTTTCTCAGCCCTATTTCACCTTGCAAGCTTTCCAGAATGAGCAGCCACTTTTCACCAGTGCTGCACTGCCGCATCCGGGGCATTTATATCAGCTTTATCATCATATACGCCGAGGTCTCTTCGTGCATACCCATAAAAATACTGTTGCCGTTTCCTTCGTCAGCTTCTGCCACCAGACTGTAAACAGGGTAATGGCGTTCCGGATCGCGACAAGCACCCTTGTGTACTGCATTATACTTATAATAAGTGCTCTCAGTGAAAATAACGGGGTTGCATCCCATAAGAACATTTTAGTCTTAATCAACGTTTTTTTCAATACATTCCCATTTCGTTCATTCCGGATGATATGGATCAGATGCTCTTTGCCATTTTAATATGTTCAATTCCTGCTTCCATGAACACATCCCCTTCTTTCACAAAGCCCAGTGTTGTGTAGAAATCCACAGCCGCAAGCTGCGAACCTATATAGATCTTCCTGACGCCTTCGTCCTTTGCAATGGTGATCAATAGCTTGCACATCCCTGTTCCTATCCCATATCTTCGCATACTTTTCCTCACGGCAACCCTGCCGATCTTGTTTTCTTCACCCTTGCGCAGCATTCTGGCGCAACCCGCAGGTATTCCATCGACAAAGGCAAGCACGTGTACCGCATCATCGTCCAGTCCATCCATCTCAAGTTCTGCCGGAACGCCTTGTTCCTCAACAAACACTTCCATTCTGATATCATATACAAGCTTCATTTCACGATCCGTTTTTACACGACATATCTCAACCATAATTTCCATCTCCCTGTTGCTTTATGTTAAAGGAACTATTCTGACTGTCCATGTTGCTTTAGCGTCAAAAGGGGACATTCCTCGGCCAAATCGCCATACTACCTGCTGAGGTGTGTCCTCTTACATTATACCCTATCATCCGGGACTAAAATAGTACTAATTACCTATGTCCAAAGAGACCATAGTACCTTTTAATTTTTGCCGAAAAGCATAAAATTGTAGACAGTAACCTATAACTCATTTTCCCCCCTCGATATGCCGGTTGCAGCCTGAAGGCTGCAACCGGCAATTTTATCACAGATGTCCTGATCCCGGGGCAGTTACGCCCTTTCCGGATGTATTTGCAATTATATCTTCGCTTGGTTTATAATTGAGTGGGTTGTCCAAGTATGAGGACTGCCAGAGAAAACATTTGGAGGTTAAGAATGAAACATCCACTGATAAAATTTATTGCGGGATTCATCGCACCGGCAGCGGTAATCATACTGCTTGGCCAATTGAACATATGGTATGCTATTGCTGCTTTGCTTGTATATATCACGGTAATCCTATACCGTTTTAGAGTGTCGTTGTTAACCATGATAGGCGGCTGGTATTATGCACAGGGGAAAATCGATTCGGCGCTTAAATGGTTCAAGCTTGCACATGAAAAAAATAAAACAGGTATTAAGCCTTCTATCTCTTATGCCTACCTTCTTCTTAAAAATGCCGATCTGGTGAAATCCGAAAAAATTCTGCGAAAGCTTTTGAAGAATAACCCTGGTACTGAAGATGTCCCATCTATAAAATCCAACCTGGCTCTCGTACTATGGAAAAAAGGCGAGCTCAACGCTGCAACGGACATGCTTGAAGATGTCATTGAATCATACAAAACCTCCTCTGTATATGGCAGTCTCGGTTACCTTCTCATTTTAGAGGGAGATCTTGAAAAAGCGTTGCAATTCAATCTGGAAGCCCATGAATTCAACTCCACAGACAAGATCATCCTGGACAACCTCGGGCAGAACTATTACCTGCTGGGCATGTATGACAAGTCCGGAGAAATATACGAACCATTGGTTAAAAAATCCCCTACCTTCCCCGAGCCGTACTACAATTACGGACTGCTGCTTGAAAAGCTGGGAGAAACTGAAAAAGCTCTGGAAATGATGAAAATGGCTCTCGGCAGCAAATTCTCCTATCTTAGCTCGATCACCAAAGAAGAGGTTGAAGCAAAAATACAGGAAATAAGCGCCGGTTTGGAATGAAGTGGCCAAAATCCACACTCAACCATTTGCATTGGATTGTTTTATAAAGAAATGTGCATAAACAGCACACAGCATAAGTATTATTCCTGAGATGGCAAACAGCATCTGCATTCCCCCAATTTCAAGGCTGGAAATATGCAGGCCCAACCCTCCAAACGTCACAAGCAGTACAGAGCCTGCGAGTGTGCCCAGAAAGCCCATGAGTCCTCCAAGTGCAGCATTGAAGCCGATATATACTGTCCTGCCCTCTTCAGGAGAAAAGATGAATTGTATGTTAAAGGTTGAAATGCCTATTCCCGCCCATGCTGCTCCACTGATGATATGCAGGAAGGGAATCAGGAGGACACCGGATGAATTGGTGACAAAGAACCAGGTAAAATGCGTTATTCCAAGCAACAGGATCGAGTATTTCAGTACAAAGCCCCAAGACCTGCTGTCTGCGACCTTTCCCCAGACCCGGACCAGAATTACGTTTACAAACGTACCAATCATGCCCATCAGCATGATGTAAGTATAATCCAGTTTCAGACCTGTAACCATGTAAACCGAGAAAAAAGGGCCGCCGATCTGCAAACCGATATTCCAGATTACAAAGAAAATAATGATCTTTTTGAACCCGGAATTCTTCAGTGGTATTGTAACAATCTGTTTTAATCGATATACCGTTCTTTTGCTCTTGATTTGCGGTTCCTTGATGTTTGACCAGAATATGAAATTGGCAGCGGAAAGCAGCAATATTACTGAAAATGTAACCACAAAGCCGCCATATTCGTTTCCGCCGGATCTGAATGCGTCCATGAC
Organism: Hungateiclostridiaceae bacterium UBA1305; assembly: GCA_002307275.1. GTDB lineage: Bacteria > Bacillota > Clostridia > Acetivibrionales > DTU013 > UBA1305. Next base: position 2,738 of record DBTX01000062.1, on the reverse strand, counting down.
CCCTCCGAGGATCAGTGCAATAATTGTTCCAACAGCAAGAAGCCAGGACTCTCTCCTTCCAAAATATCTTCCGCGGATATTTTCAGGTGTAAGGTCGATAATCAGACCACTGGACGCGGGGTTGGAAAAGGAAACCGCCAGATATGCGATAAGATACATGATCGACAGGAGTATCAGCCTTGGCGTTTTGCCAAAAGCAATGAGCGGTATGAATACCATCAGGCCCAGTATGAATCTGTGTAAAAAGTTAAGCAGAACAATCTGCAGCTTTCTTTTCTCTAATTTCTCGAAATACATCGGCGAAAATAATGATATTACACCAGCCAATACCGGTATCGCTCCGATTATTCCATTGAACGCATCGTTGGCGCCGAGAAAGCTTGCATATCCGGCAAGAAAAGCTCCACTGGTCAGGTTGAATATCGTCCTGGCAGCACAGCCTTCAAAAATCGACATGTTGCGGCTATTTTCATAATCACGCTCATCAAGCGGTTTCGTATTAAAGTAGGTATCTCTGAAAAACTTTCCAATAAACATATGTACCCATAACTCAGCAGTATCGCTGTGTATTCATCCGTGTAGTTAATATTTTGTACGATTTATATTCTATAGTATAAATATACACTACAGTCAGGCATTATGTAAATAGGAAGCACCTCCTGCAGTATACCCGTTCTTGCTTCAGCTTTTATTCTCTTAAGCCTTTTTAGTAACATTGTATCAAGAGACAATCTGCAGCAGAGATTTAAGATTATGCAGGGATTTTGACTTCTGATTCCTGCCTTTTCAGTTTCTTATAGATTACTATCGTTGAAATAATAAAGAATATAAGGGTCGCCATGTTAAGTGTAGTCGGACCAACAAAGCCTCCGACCGGCGCCGGTATGGGAGGTATGACCAGAAACATGCACAGTATGACGCAAAGAGGGTTTAAAAGTGCCATCCATTTGGGATACATGGTTTTACCCGACATAACGAGCAGTACAAAGATAATTGAGCTGAATACGAGCTCTGCCAGCATTATGATGATGATCAGTTTCCAATAGAAATCAAATTTCTGCATGATCTCCGACATGTTCAGATTGTCGGGGCTAGTGGCGTAGAATAGCTTCCATCCGTTTGCAATGAATGCATAGGATGTATGGAAAGCTACCCCCATGATCAGTGCATGCGCATCCGCAAGTATCACCAAAGCCGGCAGAAGCTTTCCTGAAGGTCTCAAGCCATGATAAACCGATATCAGCCCTGCTATTTGAAAAGGCAGCATGAATACACCGATGAATGTACCTGATGTAATTCTCCATTGCACGATCCCTGCCATACTTTCCGTTCCAAGTTCGAAAAACGAATAAGCGGTGGCCGGTCTGCCGAGCAGAATCAAATCGCTTATAATTGTCACAAAGACACTGAAGATGCCAACCAGACCCAGCGCCAGTACTATTTCGGCGCAGCTCATTTTCCTTTTCATTTATACCCCCGTTAAAACATTTAGCCCTCTGCTTCTATAATAGCACATTTAATGCATCAAGTTTATATTTGTTGCCAACTGGAAGAGATTCCATGGATGAACTTTTGGCGGTGTTGATGTGAATACTTCATATTTCTTCAACGTAGGCTGTGTGAAGCCCACCTCCACCGACCACAGGGCGAGCTGCATGCCTGGTTTGTTCAGCGCTGCACCATATTTCTGATCACCGTACAATGGATGTCCCATTGCCGCAAACTGTACGCGTATCTGATGGGAACGACCCGTATGAAGTTTAATGCGCACAAGTGACAGACCTTCTTTTATATCCTTGACCTCATAATAAAGGGATGCCTTTTTCCCCTCATCCGCATTGGAAGTGATCCGTACGGTGTTGGTTGTTTCATCCTTGACAAGATAATTGACAAGTGTACCTGAAGACTGCCCGGGTACACCATGTATGACTGCCATGTAGGATTTGCCGAACTCTCCGAGACGTATCTGTTCAGACAGTCTGGAAGCAGCTTTTGATGTTTTAGCGAATACCATAACTCCGCCCACGGGGCGGTCAAGTCTGTGGACCAGTCCAAGGAAAACATTTCCCGGCTTGTTGTAGCGAAGCTTCAGATCCTCCCTGAGTAAAGTCAGCATATCCTCGTCACCTGTGCTGTCAGCCTGTGTCAGTATGTTCGGCGGTTTCACGACAACGAGCACATGATTATCCTCGTAAATGATACTGATTTTAAATTTACCGGTCATACCTTGTGATTCACCGCCTTCAATCTTCTTCCCATCTGCCTGCAGCTCCGCATGGCAGAATCAAACCCGTTGCAGTGGCACGAAGGCCGACTTCGTCAGCGGTGACCCTGCCGCCGTATTTGCGCTGCACTGACAATTTGAGCATATTTCCGATCACAATAGGTGAAAGTCCTGTCGTGTAAGAGTTGACCAGAAAAAACAGCGGCTTCGGTGTCAATATTTCAATACAAAGGCCGATAAGCCCATATAGTTCATCTTCGATCTTCCAGAGTTCGCCGTTGGGACCTCTCCCATAAGACGGCGGATCCATGATGACGGCGTCGTAGGTATTGCCTCTTCTGCTTTCTCGCGAAACAAACTTCATCACATCATCAACAATAAATCGCACCGGTTTTTCCGCCAGTTTCGATAGTGCAAGGTTCTCCTTCGCACGGGTCACCATGCCCTTTGATGCGTCCACATGGCACACCCCGGCGCCCGCATGCGCTGCAGCAACTGTTGCGCCGCCAGTGTA
>DBTX01000049.1 GCA_002307275.1 Hungateiclostridiaceae bacterium UBA1305 | reverse complement strand
TTAATAAATTGTTACATAACAATACAACTAACTTTTATTTACCAGTACAGCTAATATAATTGTAATACATATGTTCTGTTTATGTCAAAATATTTTAATATTTCTCAGTATGTCCCTGTTATATAAAATTTCGATTGCTTTTACCCCCAATCCCGATTCGATACTACTTGATACAGATTATTGGTGATACCGGGCTGAAGTGAATCTCCATAACACTCCGCAGAAAAGCTGATGGTCGATGGTAACTATTTATTGTGCCTGCCAAGGCGCTGGGGTTCCGACATGGGGAGTAATATAGCTGTGAGCGCAGGACTCCGCCGGAATTATTTATGCAGGCTTTTCAAGGGGGAAGAAAGTGAGAATTTTGCAGACTATCGGCTCAGGAGAAAGCTGGTATCTTCGAAATAATCTCTATAAATTTGATGGAAATTTGCGGATCGAACTGTTTCCCGGAGCACTTCTTTATCTCAAAGATAGCTTCATCTCTGCTAATGCCCTTATGATAAGGTCTGTTATTGGTCATTGCATCAAAGGCATCTATTACGCCCAGTATCCTGCATTCCAGCGGTATTGCCTCTTCCTTTAATGAATCCGGATAGCCGCCGCCGTTCCAATGCTCATGATGGTGCAGTATCAGTGGTGCTATCATTACTAATTCCTTTGAACGGCTTGCAATGTTATAACCGATTTTTACGTGCTGCTTCATTCGTTCATATTCTTTTGCCGTAAGTCGACCGGGTTTGTTCAGAATTTCGTCAGGAATGCCTATCTTCCCAAGGTCATGTACTTTGGATAAAAGGATAAGATTCCTTTTTTGTGTATCGTGCAGATCGAGAGCATTGCTCATCAGCTGGCAAAGCTCTGCAAGCCTCTCGACATGGCCCTGTGAAACGTAATCCCTTTCAGAAAGCGCTGTGAGCAGCATATCTATGACCTTGCTTTTTTCACTGGAGGTTTGGCTTATTTTATAGCGGTACATATCATCATCAGCACGCCTGTAAATATTGTAGATATCATTATGATCCTCTTCACAGGAAGTAGCCACGCCTATGGACATGCTTATGGGGGCTGCCGGATTTTGTTTGTTTACTTCTTCCGTCGTTTTAACGATCTGCTCGGTCTTTTCCTGTGCGGCTTCATAGTCGGTATTCGGAAGGATGATACAGAATTCGTCACCGCCGACTCGCGATATGATTCCATTTGATTTGAAAACTCTTGAAATAATTTCAGCAACTTCTTTTAAAAGTTTATCGCCGATATTATGACCAAAGGTATCATTTGTTATTTTAAGTCCGTCTATATCAATTGCGATGATGCTTAATGGTTTTAACTCCGACATCCTTTCAAACATCCTGAGCATGACCTCTTCAAAATAGGTTCTGTTGAAAACACCGGTCATACTGTCCGTATAGGCCTGCCGTCTTATTGTTTCTTCCGCGTTTTTCATTACGGTCACATCGGAGAATATAATGCCAAGATAGCTCTTTTTGGGGTAGAAGGCTGAAAGCCGGTACCATTTGGAACCGAGGCATATCGGATCATTTGAGTTGCAGAGTTCAGCCGTTGCGGCGATCTCACTGTCTGCTTCACTAGGGCTGAAGTTTAATGTTTTTATTTCAGGGAAAATAGAGAACATATTCGCACCGATCACTTTGCTTTTATCCAGGCCTGTCTTTTCGATGAAAGAATTATTGGCCTCAAGGATGATGCACTTGCTGATTCTGCTATTTACATCAAATTCCAACTTATTGTAGGTAAAACCATCGGACATGTTTGTGAAAAGAGTCTTGTAATTGGTCTCATTCTCCATGGAATCTAACTGCATGCTGTCAAAAAGATTCTTCAGCAATCTACCCACATTGATGAGCAATGTGGCAAGGAAGAACAACATACCGATGTAGCTGAACTTTACCAATCTAAGAGCAGGGAAGTTGTTATAGAAAAGGATGAAAGTATCGAAAATTCCTGTGATTCCCAGAGCCAGAATGCCTGAGATAAATAGTAAGGTACTTAGCTTATTTCGATTTGCCGATGTAATAACGGTACAGGCAATCGCTAATATAGTGATGGGGAACATGATATGCAGGAATTTATCAAAATAAAGCGAAGACATAAGCCCTGCAATATCGCAGGTAAATGCCAGAATCGCGAGCAGTGCATGAGCGTAGCACAATGCCCGCAGCAATTGTTTCAGTACTTCTGACTTGACGGTGAATGTATTATCTATATAGATGATCAGCCACACCGGCATAAGAAAAATAAAGAAGTTGGCGGCATACGTCATTGAAACCGGTGTAAAGGTAAAAAGCTGCAGAATCTTGCTTTCGGTAATATACCAGCCGCCCATGAATATCGAGCTTAATCCCAGAAATCCAAGGAAGCGCCATTCATGGGAGCCAGCCAGCTGCAGAAGTATAAGCCCGAGCCCGATCAATATGAAGAGACTGCCGAATATTACGCTGGCAGAGGTTTCTTTGACAATGTTGAGTAAGTGGCTGCTTCTTTCACCTAAATCAGTTTCTATAAAGTAGCCTGTATATTGCGGGAAAGGTGTCCGAAGCCGAAAACTCACTACTTTGCCTGCAAAGTCAGCCGGTAATTCTGCAAGGTGCCAGATGCTGCCGGGCGTTCTCACCTTTTCATCAGGATTGAAAGAGCCATAACTATATATTAATTTCCCATCCAGATATAATTCAACAGCCTGTTGAGGCGCTCTGAACCTGAGCGTGGGCTGTTTCCAGTTTCCTGCGGGAAGAACTGACCGGATCCATATTGAATTGTAACCGCCGGGATTTTTCGGTCTGCCGGGGAACTGGAAGCTGTTCCAGCTGTCAGTCAATAAATTTTTATCAAGCCAGATAAACTTTCCATTATTGTCCAGTGGTGAATCGCCCCAGTGGTACTGCCATCCGGAATTGAGCTCAATTGGTTCTGATAAGTCTTTTGCATTGCTGGCCGGAGCTGTATTGATATCCAGCTTTGTTATGAACATACCAAAATATATACAATAGGAGATCAATAGAAGCGATATTATTGCATAAATAACTCTGTGACTCTTATGTATGTGTATCATTAATGGCCCCCGTATATTGCGCTCTCTCTCTGGAATAGCTCAAGTACAGCTTGCCTACGGCACTAACAAATTAATAATACCAGTAATTCACAAAAAAATAAAGCATATATGTCAAAACGAAAAATACAGATTAACAGTTGGATTTTCATGATTTTCGATTGGAGTGCGGATGTGCGCAGATCTTTTGTAAACGGAGCCATAATCCTGATGGTTGCAGGCCTGGTTGCCAGGCTTTTTGGATTTGCATACAGGATATACCTGTCAAATCTGATAGGTGCCGAAGGCATGGGCTTGTTCCAGTTGGTAATACCTGTTTATACTACTGTTGTGCTTACAATTACTGCCGGGATATCGATAGCGGTCTCAAAAATGGTAGCAGAGCAGCAAGCCAGGAACCACCCTGTTAACGCAGGCAGAATTACCGCATGTGCGCTTGTGATGGTACTTGCTGCGGGGATATTTGCTTCATTGCTTATATTATTGAATAGGTTTATGATCAGCAGCAGGATCCTGGGTGATTCAAGGACCCAAACCGCGCTGCTGTTACTAGTGCCGTGCCTGCCGCTGACTGTCGCGGCATCTGCTTTGAAGGGCTACTTTTACGGGATTCAGCAAGTGGTGCCGACTGCATTTTCACAGATTGTAGAACAGGTTGTAAAAATGGGCTTCATACTTTTCATGACCTCAAGCATCCTGTCCAGGGGGCCGGAGATTGCCTGCGCCTATGCGACTTTAGCGGCAGCCGTGGGGGAGATCGCAAATTTGCTTGTCCTCGCTGCAGTTTATATCATGAAAGGGAAAGGTTCCTCTTCCCGTAAAGCGGCTGGCAGACCCATGCGTAAGCGGGTCATAGTCATTGAGCTTTTAAAGGAATCTCTGCCGGTTTCGGCCAACAGGCTGGTTGTCTCAATTCTTTCAGCAGCCGAATACATACTGATCCCTGCAATGCTTGTGGCAGGCGGACTGCAATACAAAAGCAGCATGGAACTGTTTGGAAGGCTCGCCGGTATGGCGCTGCCTCTGATTATGTTTCCGTCTCTGGTTACCAATTCTCTGGCAACCACACTGGTGCCTGCAATATCAGAGTCTGTTTCGCTGAAGAATCACAAGGCTGTCAACTATAGGATATCGAAGTCAATACAGGTAACGTTCATCCTTGGAATGATATTTACCGCTATATTCATCAGCTACCCGAATGAGATCGGTGCCCTTGTTTACAGGCGAGAGAAAATAGGAGACCTGTTATATCTGCTTTCCTTTTCCTGTGTATTTATTTACCTGCAGCAGACGCTGACAGGTGTACTGAACGGACTGGGCAGGCAGGGCATCCTGCTCAGAAACACAGTAATCGGATCTTTGCTGAGGATAGGCGCAGTATACTTCCTGATACCATCCTTTGGGATCAGGTTCTATATATTAGGGCTTTGTGCGAGCTTTATGCTTACTTCCATTTTGAATTTACAGGCAATCAATAAAATTACCGGTCTGCTGCCGGATTTGAGGGAGTGGCTGCTCAAACCCGGTCTGGTCGGTGTTATCATGGTACTTGCCGGAAGATATGTGCTGCATTTTTTCGAAATTTTTGGAGGGGACTCTAAATTGACTCTATTAATAACATTAGCCGCAAATGTGGCAATTGCAATATTTTTAATGCTTCTGGCCGGAGTTTTGAAGGTGGATGAGCTGATTAAGATGGCCGGTTTGAAGAAATAGCGAAATACAGAGAAATATTGAGATCTGGAGAAATAAATTCAAATAATCGTGTTTATAGGTCCTTGAAGGTCAAAGATAGTCAAAATCAAATTTTGATTATCTTGCATATAATATGATATAAAATATATATAAGGTCAAAGATAGTCAAAGACAAAAAATATTTATGGAGGTGTTTTATATGTTCGGACTAGTACCATTCAGCAGAAGGTCCAATGATATTGTAACAAGGAATGACCCGTTTGATTTTGAAAGCATTTTTGACAACTTTTTCAGCGACTCATTCGCTCCCGCGTTTTTTCCAGCCAGCCGCTCGATGAAGGCAGACATTCGTGAGACAGAAAAGGAATACATTATCGAAGCCGATATGCCGGGTGTCAAAAAGGAAGACATCAGGCTTGAACTAAGGGATGGCATACTGACTGTCGGTGTGGAACATGATGAGAATGTTGACGAAAAAAGAGACAACTATATCAGGAAAGAAAGAAGATATGGCTCGTATTGCAGGAGTTTCAGCGTGGATGCTGTGAATCAGGAGAATGTCACCGCAAAATACAATGACGGTGTACTTACCGTGAACCTTCCGAAGTCTGAGGAGCAGAAACCAAAGTCACACAGGATCGACATCCAGTAAAACAAGACACGGTAAAACAAGACGCAGTAAATCAGGACACGGTAAATCAAAGCACGGTAAAGCAAAGCACGGTAAAGCAAGACGCAGTAAATCAAGACACGGTAAATAAAAACACGGTAAATCAAAATACGGGTGTATTGGAACTTGGATAAATAGTGCTTGAAAGCCGGCCGATCAGAGAACACAGCTTCTCCAGGCCGGCTTCAATTTTGTCTGTTTGTACGGCTGCAAAGCTCAGCCGCAGATTATTTGCCGCATCCGGTGTGTTTCCTGTATGGAAAATGGTACCCGGTGCAAATGCGATATCGCTGGCGGCAGCCATGTGAAGCAGATTGGTGACATGGAATCCCGCCGGAAGCGAAATCCATATGTTCAGTCCTCCGCCGGGCTTAATGCAACTGCAAGTACTTGGAAGATACTTGTCAAGGGCATCTGTCATTTTTTCATATCTGGTTTTATATATTTTGTACATGAAATCGAAGTGGCTGTTCCAGTAGCCCTTTCGGATATAAAGGTCAAATGCTCTCTGGACCAGTCCGGATGTCGAAATGTCGGTAGTATGTTTTGCAGTGAGCAGATCCTGGGACAGCTGTGGGGGCACGACCATGAAGCCGAGCCGGAGACCTGGCATGAACAGTTTCGAGAAGCTCTTTATCAGTATGACCCTGCCTCTGGCGTCCAGTGCTTTTAGCGGGAGATAGCCCTGGTGATCAAAATCGAGGTCGCTGACATAGTCATCTTCCACGATAAAAAAATCATACCTGTCTGCAAGACCCAGAAGCGCCTTTCTTTTTTCATTCGTATAGGAGTAGCTTGTCGGATTTTGAAACGATGGGATGGTATACATGAATTTAGGCCTGTATTTTTTTACTGTGTACTCCAGCAGGTTCATGTCAGGGCCGCCCGGCTGCATGGCCACATCGACCAGTTGAGCGTTCCGTGACTTGAAAACAGCCACAGCGCCTGTATACGTGGGACTTTCTGTCATGATGCAGTCACCCGGATGTATTAGGGCTTTGGCAATGATATCAATACCCTGCTGAGCGCCAGATATGATGTTGATATCCTCTACTGAAAAATCCAGTCTGTCTTTTGCAATCAGTCCGGTGATGGATTCCCTCAATGGAAGGAATCCCTGGCTTTCATGGTAACTGAAGGCGTTGCCCTTGTCCCTGTCAAGGACTTCATTGAGAACAATTTTGAAATTATCCACCGGAAACAAATCGGATGTCGGGGTAGCGCTGGCAAAGTTGATGGTGTTCTCATTAATTAATATCTGATCATTTTGCATAAAGGAGTTTTCCGCCTGGGGATACAGTTCATCCTGAAGAAGCGGATTTTCAGCCTTTGCAGGCAACCGCTGAAGTAAGCCTGCTACGTAGGTGCCGCTGCCGGATCTTGAGTTGGCGAATCCGTTTTCTTCAAGATGCCGGAAGGCCGTTACCACTGTGACCTGATTAACGCCAAGCAGGCGCGCAAATTCGCGGATCGATGGCAAGCGGGTATCATGCAGCAGCCTGCCGTTTTCTATCATTTCACGGAGGATTTCAAACAGCTGCTGATAAAGAGGAGCTGCACTATTTCTATCAAGACATATCTCTTTAAATATTTCCAGCATCTCATCACCTCTTCGTCAATATGTTCTGCGTCACTTTAATCAGCAATCCCAATTAATTGACATAACGTGAGTCTAATAAATAAAACTGTATCGATACGATTTTATCATAATCATTTGTAGAATTAAAGGGTGTGGGGACATTTGAATTTCTGATATAATAGGGGTATTATATTTTTGGAGGTTGGTTATTTTGATGAATGTGCTGTATCTGCTGAACCATGCAGGCAAGGCGGGTACTGAAAGATACGTGCAGTCTCTTGTTGAGAAACTGGACGGGACGAAGATAAAGGCTTATTTTGCATACAATGAAGATGGCCTGCTGCTGGAAAGGCTTAAGGAACTTGGCGTCGGGACATACAGGGTGGAGATGCGAAATCCTTATGACCTGAAAGCGGCGAAAGAGCTTGCTGCGTTATGCCGTAAACTCAGGATCGATCTGATCCATACGCATTATCTGAGAGAAAACTATATTGCGATGCTGGCACAGCTTTTCGGTTCGAAAGCAAAGGTTGCCTACACGAACCATTTTATTGCGAGGAACAATCTTGTCACCAGACTCTCGAACAGATTGATGAATCCGCTGGAATCAGGCGTAATTGCCGTATGCAACAGGGGCAGGGAAATGATGATTTCCAACGGTGTTGCCGCTTCAAAAATCAGCGTGCTGTTCAACGCTGTCGACCCGGAACTCTGGGGAAAGCCGGAACCGTCCACTTTACGGGAGGAACTTGCCCTCTCCGCAGATACATTCGTCATTCTCTGTGCTTCCAGATTTGCGCATGATAAAGGGCACAGCTATCTTGTCAGGACGATGGCCAGGCTGAAGGAACTGAGCGGGCGAGAATTCAAGTGCGTATTGGCAGGGGACGGACCGCTGCTGGAGGAAATAAAACAATTGACTTCGGAAATGGGATTGGAACAGGATATTGTATTCTTAGGCTTCCGCAAGGACATCAAGAATCTTTTTAATGGAAGCGACCTATACTTCAATTCATCGGAGCATGAAGCTTCAAGCTTCCTTATACTTGAGGCGCTTGCGAGCGGGCTGCCGGTGGCGGCTACCGATATGGGCGGGAATAATGATATCATAAATGAAAGAACCGGCTGTGGTGTGCTGGTAAAATATGAAGACGCGGACGGCACGGCGAAGGAAATAAAACGGATCATGGAGAACGGGGATCTTCAGACCGAGCTGAGGCAGAATGCCATGAAAGCGGTACAGGAGAATTTCAATCTTGTAAAAATGGCGAATCAAACATATAATTTGTATGAGGAATTCATACATAAGTCATAAACAGTTATAAAACAAGATAAATGCAAAGGAGATTATTACAATGCTGTTTGATAAAAAGGGGAAACTTTTCGGCAAGGTCAGCATAGTAGACATACTGATAGTTGTGATTATCATAGCCGTAGTCGGCGGATTATATTACAAGTTCGGGAATTCCGGCACTGTTACAGCTTTTACAAAGACGGAAAAGGTGCAGGTAAGTTTTTATAGTGAATCCATTCCCAAATATATCGTTGATAGTATCAAGGTTGGCGATGTCGCAAAAGATAGAGTTCAAACCATCGTTATCGGTAAAGTGATTGATGTGAAAGTCGGGCCTGATCTGCAATGTGAACCTAATTCCGAAGGAAAGGTCGTACTGAGTTCCAGACCGGATTATTGCTCTGTGACTGTAATTGTTGAGGGCCAGGGAATTTTCGCCTCTTCAGGTGTAACGTTCGGCGGTGTTGAATACTTTGTCAACAAGCCGGCAACAGAAATGAGATTTGGCAATTCGTTCTTCTATGCAAAGATCTCGGATATTAAGAAAGCAAAGGAGTAATGCAAATTGCTTCAGGAAAGCTTGATATACAAGTTTATATATAATATCTACAGCTATTTGGGCAAAATTTGGCCTGACAGTTATATTGCGCTGATTTTCAGGAAAGTTGGCAGCTTTTTCAAAGCAATATTTTCCGGCAGCCACATTTTGGACTTTGTTGCCAGGGAAGGCATAATTAACCGGAATTATGAAGGAAGCCTGCTCTTCAGGCTTGTCGACGGTTTGCTGAACCTGCCGCAGCGTTTGCTGCATCCTGTATACAAAAAGGCTGAGACAGTTTTTAGGGAAAGTTTTTTATTCAGGGTACTGCTCTTGATTTTGGACAAGCTGCACCTGCTTTTAGCCGGTTTTATTTTCATTGCACTGATCATACCACACGATTATTGGAATAACCGTTACAGTACGGCAGTCATGGCGGCTATACTGTTTTTGTATTTTGTAAAAACGATCGTCGAGGGCAGAACCGGTTTCCAAACCGGAGCCTTCAATGTGTTTCTGGTTCTGTTCTTGGTCAGTGTTACACTTGCGGAAGTGTTTTCAATCATGCCGGGCAGCAGCCTCAGATTTCTTGCCTTCTATCTGACCTGCTTCATGCTGGTACTGCTTTTGATTGCAACGATCCGGACAAAAAAGGATATGAGTGAGGCACTTGCCGTCATATTCGCCGGGATGACAGCAGCCAGTCTGTATGGCGTTTATCAGCAGATCATACACGTTCCTGTCAATCCTGCATGGGTGGACACCTCTGTCAATCAGGGATCCATGACCAGGGTGTACTCTTTTTTTGAAAACCCGAACAATTTCGCAGAAATAATACTTCTGTTTCTGCCGTTATACTTCGCAGCGCTCTTCAATACGAAAAATGCATTGATGAGACTTGTTTATCTGGCACTTGCCTGTCCACTTTTCCTTTCACTGGTTTTTACACAGACAAGGATCGCCTGGATCGCCTTTGTTATTACTGGTTTCGTATATTTGTTTTTTAAAGAGAAGAGGCTGATACCGGTCTTTATATTACTAGGTGTGGTTTCCATTCCGTTTCTGCCGCAGTCCGTTATTATGCGTTTAAGAACTATCACCAACGTGCTGGATTCTTCCATTACGACCAGGCTTCAGGTCTGGCAGACAGTCCTTCCCATTCTGAAGGATTACTGGTTTACCGGCCTGGGCCTTGGCAATGAGACACTGCTGCGGGTATCAAAGAACTACTACATCTTTGTAGCAAAGGGTTCTATTCCTTCACACAGTCATAATTTATATCTGCAACTTTGGATAGAAACAGGACTGCCGGGGATCCTCACATTCTTTGCTTTTTTGGGCACGATTGTTAAAAAAAGCATAAGGTCATTATATAAAAACAAAAGGAATGTCTTTGTCAACAATATCCTGATAGCCGGTCTTTCAGCGCTTATGGGGACCCTTGCCATCGGGATGGCTGAGCATGTCTGGTTTTATCCAAGGGTCATGCTGTTCTTCTGGGCTGTCATTGGCATCATGCTTGCGGCTTTGAACATTGGAGCCAATGAACTTGAGCAGACTTCGGACGGCAGTGTGGATGTACAGGCAGAATCCAATGAGGAAGAAGAGGATGTGGCAGTATGATGGAGAATATTTGTGAGGGCAGACTGTGTACGGGGTGCTCGGCATGTTCACAGATTTGTCCTCAGAGTGCCGTAACAATGATTGAAAATAAGGAAGGCTTCCTTTATCCGCAGATAAATGGGAGCCTTTGCAATGATTGCGGTTTGTGTGCCGGAACTTGCCCCATCAATGCGGTGTGTAAAGATCAGGGAGATCAAAAGACAACTTCAAATGGGGATGCAGTAGAACAAAGGTTTTGTACAGAGTTGGAAACGGATTCATCAGCTCGACAGTGCCGGCAGCCGGATTTTCAGTCAGATGACCGGCACAAGGTATATGCCTGTTTTTCCATGGATGAGGATATTAGGTCCAAAAGCTCTTCGGGCGGTGTTTTTACACAACTGGCCCTGAAGGTTCTTGCAGAGAACGGTGTTGTATTCGGTGCAGGGTTTGATGAGGCGTTCAAGGTGCAGCACAAATATATTGAAGATAAAGACGAACTGGACGGTTTAAGGCGCTCCAAGTATGTACAGAGCGATACGGCCGGCACTTTCCGGGAAGCAAAGATTTTTCTCAAGGAAGGGAGAAAGGTCCTGTACTGTGGTACACCTTGCCAGATCGCAGGGCTGAAATCATTTCTGAACAGGGAATACGATAGCCTTCTGACATGTGACTTGGCCTGCCATGGCGTGCCGTCACCCAAGGTGTGGCAAATGTTTCTTGACTTCCTGAGAGATCAATATAAAAGCGATATCAAATCGGTTTCCTTCCGGGACAAATCCACCGGCTGGAATAACAGCAGCATGAAGATCGACTTTGAAAACGGCAGCCGGTATATGGAAAGAGTAAAAAGAGAAATGTTTTTCATTGGTTTCGGCAAAAGCATATTCAACAGGACTTCCTGTTATGACTGCAAATTCAGGATCGATCGTACGAAAGCCGATATTACGCTGGCTGATTTCTGGGGGATCGACAGGCAAAGTGACAAGGACTATATGGACAATAAAGGCATTTCTCTGATCATTACACACACTGAAGCAGGTGAAAATGCCATGTCTCAGATTAGTGGGGATATCAGCATGAAACAGCGTATGCTCGATGAGGCGGTGAAATACAACCCGAGACTTGTATCTTCCGTTCCGGAACCGGCAGGCCGCAGGATCTTTTTTGAAGAGCTTGGCTCTGGTCATAGTTTTGACATGCTGCGTAGAAAGTATATGGACAACTTTAGCCTGAAATATAAAGCTAAAATTCTGGTGAAACAATTGCTTGGAAAGGCATGATCCTGCCGGGATATCTGAAGATGTTTGAAGATGTCCTGATTGAGAGGCTGTTTAGTCTCAATTCCTTAATGAATTGTGCCATACCGCTGAAAGCCGCAAGGATTCAGGATTTAGGATTTAGGGATTTAGGATTTAGGATTCAGAATGCAGAATGCAGAATCTGGATTTTATCCCCTCAGTATTGATATGACTTGATTTAAGAACAAAAGCTTGCTAAAAAAACAAACTATTTGAAGATAATTATGTATGTGCAACGAATCCGGCTATGCAATTGAATTTGAGCACCTGGAGGCATGATACCCGGAGATTTATTCATCTGCTCTTCACGAAAGGGAACTATGAGAACAAAGCTTTCTCTTTACAATACAATAAGTGCAATTGTTCTGCAGATCATAAACATGATCGTAAATCTGGTACTGCCACAGGTCATGATCAGGGTATACGGCTCTGCAATAAATGGGCTTGTCACCTCCATCAGACAGATCATCTCTTATTTCAATCTTGTCGAGGCCGGGCTCTCAGGAGCGGCTGTTTATGCGCTCTACAAGCCGCTGGCGGACAAGGATGAAGATGATATAAACGGCATCCTGTCAGCTTCCAACCGTTTCTACAATATTTCGGGCTTCATTTTCTCGGCGCTTGTGCTGGTCACAGCGTTCATCTACCCGATGTTTACTTCCGGTCAGGGGATAAGCGGCATTACAATTGCTGCACTTGTAGTCATCATAGGTGCTTCCGGTTCCCTGGAATTCTTTGCAGTAGGCAAATACAAGGTGCTTTACACCGCCGACCAGAAAAGCTATATCATATCGCTAATCAATGCGGTTGCGGTTGTAATCAATGCGGTCATCATTCTTATACTGGCAATTCTTCGTATTGATATCGTCATCGTCCAGTTAATTGCGCTTATAAGCTTTATTGCACGTTCCGTTCTCTATGTCGTGTACGGGAGACTGAAATATTCACAGATCAATTTCAAAGTGCCGCCCAGGAACGAGGCGCTGGACAAGCGATGGGACGCTCTGTTCCTGCAGATTCTCGGAGTTGCGTCTACTGCGACGCCGGTTGTCGTGACCTCGCTGGTATTAGGGTTCAAGGAAGCCAGTGTATTCACTGTTTACAATATGGTCTTTGCAAGCGTTCTGGCACTGCTTACGACATTCAGCGGCGGTTTGAGCGCAATGTTTGGTGAATTGCTCGCCAGGAGTGAACTCGGTATACTCCAGAAGGCTTACCAGCAGTATGAATACCTGTATTATGGCCTTCTAGCCTGGGGGTACGCCTGCGCCGCCATATTGATCATGCCTTTCATGGAGATCTATACGCGGAAATTCACGGATGCGGTTTACATCAGGCCTGGTATAGCGGCGCTGTTTGTGGCAGTCGGTGTGCTTTCAAACATAAAGACTCCTCAGGGAATGCTGGTAATTTCTGCCGGACTGTATAAAGAAACAAAGATACAATCGCTGATACAGGCGGTCATCATTGTTGTTCTTTCTGCAGTGCTTGCACCATTTCTGGGAATCGCGGGTGTGCTGATCGGTGCGGTCCTTTCACATCTTTACAGGGATATCGACCTTTTATTCTATATACCTAAAACGGTAACGAAGCTGAAAGCCACCATGTCGGTAAGGCGTGTTCTGAGACTGACGCTTCTGTTTTCAGCGGCAGTTTTTCCGGTCGTAACCTTTATTGACATAAAACCGGGGAATCTGTTTCATTGGGCTTTGTACGCAATTCCGACAGCAATATGGGCGTTTATTATTATCGCAGGCGGCAATATTATTATTGAAAGAAAGATGGCTGCGGAAGTTTACATAAGGATCAAAAGTCTGTATAGGAAGAAGTTGGAGGGAGGAAAGCACGAATCATGAAAGCAGGATTATTAACGTTCCACCAGGCCCATCATTATGGTGCTCAGCTTCAGGCGTATGCGCTCATGAGGGCGGTTATCAATACAGGGACAGATTGTGAAATCATCAATTATGTCAGAGAGGATACCACAGAAGGGAACCAGCTTTTCAAAAAAGGTTTTTCCGCAAGGGCTCTTCTCTCAAATGCAAATACTATTTTAAATTATGGCAAGCTAAAAAAAAGATATCAAAGGTTTGAAGACTTTGTAAACCGCGACATGAAGCTTTCTCCAAAATTTTATGGAACCTATGGGGCTCTTAAGGATGATTCACCCGAATATGATGTTTATGTATGCGGAAGCGACCAAATCTGGAATCCGCTGATTTATAAGGAAAAGACATTCGACCCGGCCTTCTTTGCCGATTTTGCACACGACGGAAAGCGGGTCGCCTATGCGCCAAGCTTCGGAATAAACGAGATCCCTGCGGATAAGCGGGAGGAGCTTAAAAAATATCTGAAAAGCTTTGAATGCCTGTCCGTCAGAGAAAAACAGGGTGAAAAAATCATTCGGGACATATCGGGTAAGGATAGTTTGACCGTGCTGGACCCCACTCTGCTGCTAACGGGCGTGGAATGGGGCGCGCAAGCTGCCGGTCCGGCATTTGGCGAGCCGTATATCCTGTGCTATTTCATTTCCGATGCAAGGAAATATTCGGAGTTCGTCGGGGTCCTTTCACAAAAATATAAGCTGCCGGTGGTTTCGCTCTGCGGATCCAGAAGGGTTGTGGCACAGACAAGACATACGGTGCTGGACGCAGGGCCCAGGGAGTTCCTCGGACTGTTCCAAAATGCCTCCATGGTCTGTACGGATTCTTTCCATGGAACAGTGTTTTCCATTAACTTCAATAAACAGTTCTTCTGCTTCGAATCCGCGCAGAAGGCAGAAAAAACAGTCAATTCAAGACTTTATAACATATTGGAAAAGCTTGGTCTCGTATCCAGAATATTTTCACACAATATGGAACGAAACGATTTCATAAAACAAGCTGTCAGTGAAGCCAACGACATTGACTATACAGAGGTTGAACGCCTTCTCAGCGGGGAACGTGAATTATCCTGCAGATACCTGAAAGATTCTTTGCAATAGAACCTTTACAGGTGTAATAATTTTTTTCATTGTATATGTAATTCAAAAAAACTATAATTGTTTATAGGCAATGCAGAATATTTTAGCAACTTAACTACAGAGTGTGTAATTTGTTTCTTCTGGAATGAGGCTGACAGTATGAGTTTATTACCCTGGAAATCGAACCGGAAGGTGAATTTCGATATAAAGACCCTGAGGAAAAACGATATTTCTCTTCTGATTCTGGATGAGCGTTTTAACAAGCTTTTTACAAACACGCCGAAGACACCTGTCATTGAGCGATGTGAGTATAAGCTGAAGGAACTTCTCAAGGAAGAATCCCGCCTTTTGACAGAGCAGAAGGAAATCGCCGTTTCGAAAAAAAAGCATATGGACAGGATCATGAAGCTGACCACAGCTGTTTTCGAGCAGAACGATGAAAATGCCAAGAAGGAAATGCAGCTGTCAGAAAGCGAAATTAAAAGGATAAATGACAGATCGATAAAGATCGGAGAACAATTGGAAGGTATGCCTGAGAGGATAAAACAGGCAAATCTGGAACTGCTGGAGAAGACGGTCAGCACTGTTTATTATAAAATCGGATCAAGTAAAAAAAGGGTCGAGGAGCTTGAAAAGCTTATTGAAGAGGCAAAAATAAAACTGAATGAATACATAGATGAAAAGGAGTCGCTGTCACAGGATGATACAGACATCTATTCCTATTTCCATGACCTGCTGGGCGGGGAGGAAATTGAAAAGCTTGATAAGGGATTTTTCGGAAAGTAAAGTGATGAAAATATGAAACTTGCAACACCGGAACAAATGAAAGCGATTGATGCGAGTGCCATAACGGAATACGGTATTCCGGGCATCGTGCTGATGGAAAACGCTGCTTCGGCTGTCGCAACGGAAGCACTTTCCATGCTGGGTGGACGAAAAGATGCGGTTGTTCTTTTAATTGCGGGAAGCGGCAACAATGGCGGAGATGCTTTTGCCGCAGCCAGGCGGCTTCATGGCAGGGGTGTATTAACCAGGGTTTATCTGCTTGGTAAAAAAGCTGCCGTAGCAGGAGATGCCCGAATCAATCTCGACATACTGGAGAAAACGGGAATAAGGGTCATTGAAGTATCAGATGCTGCGGTGCCGGAATCGCTCCGCGCAGATATGGAAAAGGCACAGCTCATTATAGATGGAATTTTCGGTACGGGTCTTTCGAGGGATGTAGACGGTCTTGCCGGTAAAGTGATTGAGCTGGTGAATATGTCCGGAAAACCGGTACTTTCCATTGACATACCGTCGGGGATAGATGGCAGGAATGGCTTTGTAAGAGGAAGCTGTATCCATGCAGCAGCTACTGTAACCTTTTGCCTTCCCAAGACCGGCCTTGTGCTTCATCCGGGATGTGAGCATACAGGCAGGCTTGTGACCGCAGACATCTCCATCCCGGCTTGTGCTGTTGAAAGCCGGAATATCACTACAGAATTAATCGATCCCGCCTGTATTTCAAAAATAATGCCTGCGAGAAATGCAAACAGCAATAAGGGCGACTTCGGCAGGGTACTGCTGGTCACCGGTTCAACAGGGATGACAGGATCCGGCTGCCTTGCGTCCATGGCTGCCTTGCGATCGGGTGCAGGCCTTGTTTATACGGGTGTGCCAAAAAGTCTAGCCCCGATATACAGCTCGGCGCTGACGGAGCCGATCATACTGCCGCTTGAGGACAATGGCAGCGGCATTCTTTCGGTTGAGTGTGCAGAGCAGATACTTGGACAGATGAAAAGAATGAGTGTTGCGGCAATCGGTCCCGGGCTCACAGCATCAAACGGCATTTCGGAGATCGTAAGAAGGATCATCAGAGGGAGTACGATCCCTCTTGTACTGGATGCGGATGCGCTAAATGTCATTGGAGGCAATACAGACATTCTGAAAGGTTTGGGTATTCAGGTGGTTCTGACACCTCATCCCGGTGAAATGGCAAGATTAACGGGATTAAGCATACAAGATATTCAGGCGGACAGGATCGGCACGGCAAAAACATTTGCCGCAGATCACGGGGTCATTGTTGTACTGAAGGGCAGCAGGACGATCATCGCATTGCCGAACGGGCAAGTATATGTCAATTCCACCGGAAATGCCGGAATGGCAACGGCGGGCGCAGGAGATACCCTTACAGGTATAATAGCCGGTTTGCTGGCACAAGGGGTAGATGCAGGGGATGCAGCAGCAGCAGGTGTATTTCTGCACGGCCTGGCTGGGGATGCAGCAGCAGACAGGCTTGGCATGCATGGGATGGTGGCCGGTGATATCATTGATTCGCTGCCGCAGGCCATTAAAAGTGTTACTGTTTACACTTGATCCCACTTTCAATTTCAAGGGAGAACTTCGCCATATTTGCATGTGTTGTAATGCCTGTATAGGTTGACAAAAGAACTATAAAAGGGAATATTTTATTTTTTCAACGAATCACCAAAAGCTGTATAAGTAAAAGAAAGCTGTATAAGTAAAAGAAAGCTGTATAAGTGAAAAACTGCTGTATAAGTGAAAAACTGAGGAACCTAATTTTTTATTGTATATAGTCCGGAGGATACTTATGGAATATAAATTAAACAGGTCGTGGGCTGAAATCGACCTTGATGCGATTGCATATAACGTGAGAGAAATAAAGGGATTGCTGAAAGACAAAGTTGAAATGATGGGCGTGGTTAAGGCGGATGCCTACGGGCACGGTGTGCTGGAGGTCGTCAGGACCCTCCTGGACAGTGGTGTCACACAATTGGCAGTATCGATGCTGGATGAGGCAATTCAAATAAGAAAATCGGGTATTGATGTGCCGATACTGATTTTAAGCTACACAGAACCGGCAAGGGCTGATGAGATTATTCAATATGATGTTACACAGACTGTTTACAGTAATGAGCTGGCACAGGCGTTGTCTGAGGCGTCAGAAAGACTTGGAAGGAGTGTCAGGGTCCATGTGAAGGTTGATACGGGAATGACCCGTATCGGTTTCATTCCAGGTCTGAAGACCGTGGAAGAAATAATCGGAATCAGCAGGCTTCCCGGAGTGATCGTTGAGGGTATTTTTACCCATTTTGCTTCTGCCGACGAGGCCGAGCGTGATTATACGTGGATGCAGTATGAGCGATTCATCAGCTTGTGCAATGAACTGGAAGGCGCCGGACTCCATATTCCCGTGAAACATGTCTGCAACAGCGCCGGAATTGTTCAATATCCCGAAATGCATCTTGATCTGGTGCGTCCGGGAATCATACTTTATGGCTTGCATCCCTCATCACAGGTGGATAAAAGTATGATTTGCCTGAAACCGGCAATGACTCTGAAGGCGAAGGTCATACTTGTTAAGGATGTTGAGCCGGATACATGCATCAGCTACGGGCGGACCTTCCGAACAGCCTGTAAAAGCAGGATCGCTACGATTCCCATAGGTTATGCCGATGGGTATGCAAGACTGTTGTCCAGTAAGGGAAGGGTACTTGTGAATGGAGAATCCGCCCCCATTGTAGGCAGAATCTGCATGGATCAGTGTATGATCGATGTTACCGATTTCAAGTATGAAGTAAAAGCTGGTGATGAGGCTGTGATTTTCGGCAGCCAGGGCGATGCCTGCATCAGTGTGGACGAGGTCGCTGCGGAAATTGGCACGATCAATTATGAGATTGTTTGTAACATTGGGAAAAGAATACCAAGAGTTTACCTGAAGGATGGTAAAATCAGCAGTGTATTAAATAATCTTATCTGAGGATATCCGATTTTAAACATTGGGACTTGCTTATTCAGGCGGGTAATAAAATTTTAATTTGACCTGCGCATATATTTTAATATATAATAATATATATCTAGTATAGGAAAAATTCGCAGCAGCATGGAGCAAATATTCCGGGTAATAGTTTTAAAGGATCGGCATAGGAAGATAAATGCAAAAGGTTGTCAACTAAATTCTTTTTGCAGGATCAATAGTCACATATTTTAAACACAGTAAAGCAAAAATAATAGCATTCGCTGTTATAATACCTGCTCTGATGTTTTAACTTGGTTAGCCATTTCTGAGAAGCATTTATTTCAATGGCTGAAAGTGGGGGTTTTATTTTGGCAGAACTCAAAAAGATACTGATAAGCCTACCCGACAATCTTTTAAAAGAGATAGATAATATTGTCTCCGTTGAGAAGACTAACAGGAGCGAGTTTGTACGGGAAGCAATGAAATTGTATATACGTGAAAAGAGAAAGATGGAAATGAGAGACCGAATGAAGAAAGGTTATCAGGAGATGGCCGAAATCAACATCAGATTCGCAGAGATGTGTATGGACGCTGACTGCGACCAACAGCAAAAATATGAAGAACGACTTGGGGAGTTGGAGTAAACGTGATTATTAAACGTGGTGATATCTATTACGCCGATTTAAGTCCAGTGATTGGCTCGGAGCAGGGAGGAGTCAGGCCGGTTCTGGTAGTGCAAAACGATATAGGAAACAAATACAGTCCGACAGTTATTGCGGCGGCGATCACATCGCAGATCAACAAGGCAAAACTACCGACACATATTGAAATCAACGCACAGGAATACGGACTTCAGAAAGATTCGGTGATTTTGCTGGAACAGATACGGACAATCGATAAAAAGAGATTAAGAGAAAAAATCGGGCATCTTGACGAAGAATTGATGGACAGGGTGAACGAAGCGCTAAGCATCAGCTTCGGTTTGGCCGATATATAATCAGAGCGGCTGGCAGCGCAAGACAAAGGAAACAGAAAAACAGAAGAAACAAAACGAATAAAGCTAACAAAAAGAACAAAATGAACAGCGTACATATGAAAAATCAAAT
Organism: Hungateiclostridiaceae bacterium UBA1305; assembly: GCA_002307275.1. Classification (GTDB taxonomy): domain Bacteria; phylum Bacillota; class Clostridia; order Acetivibrionales; family DTU013; genus UBA1305. Next base: position 9,337 of record DBTX01000049.1, on the reverse strand, counting down.
ACAATACTACAGCCGCATAGTATAAGCCTTTGAGAGGAATATATGAAAAAAGAAACAGTTTTCAGGGTGGTTCTTGCAGCGGCTATATTTTTTCTTGTTTATCAATTTGGTTTCAAACCAATCTTCAATCATTCCAGCAAAAGCGTGGCAGCGGATCGGCAGGACTGGTCAACCCAGCTTGTACAGGGGGCCGGCGCCGATTATGATGTGATCGTATTCGGAGCCGAGCCTCAGGGCATTTCAGCTGCGCTTTCGGCAGCGCGGCTTGGCGCACGTACGTTGTTGATCAGTGAAAGCAAAGATGTCGGAGGAACTGTTACGGACTGCCTGATTCCTGAACTTGATGTACCTGTCTCACGCGACGGTAAACTCCTCAACGGGGGCATTCTGGAGGAGCTTTACGGCAAACTGGATTCCGGATTTTCCGGCGATAAATACATTTCAACTGTAAAGAGCATGCTTGCTGCGGAGAAAAAGCTGAGTGTCATTTATAGTACTTCAATACAAGGTATAAACATGAACGGTGGAGATATCGAATCGTTAAAGCTGCTTTCCATGGGTAAAGCCAAGGTGGTATCTGGACGGATTTTCATAGACGCCTCCGAAAGCGGGCAATTGCTTGATGCATGCAATGTGCCGTACTTCACAGGTTCTGGTGATCTGAACCTTCCCGACAGCTTCACTTCGGTCTGTCTGAACTTTGAAATGGCCCCTTCGGATGGCGACCAGAACAAAGTGGTTGAAATAAAGAAGCTGGTTAATAACAAAACAGAGTTTTATGAGGGCATAAAGAAGTATGAACCTATAAATCTGCATACCCGGCTCGATGCGTTGGAAATATTCTTCCCCGGTGATGGCAGTATACTTGTTAAAGGACTTCAGGTGTCTGGTGTAAATGTGCTTGCCGAGGGTGAATTGGATAGCGCATATGGGATTGCGGTAAAAGAAGCGAAAAATTTTGCGCAGTTTATGACAAGGGAATTCAAGCAGTTCAATGGATGGGAGCTTTCGAAGACGGCCCGTATATTGAATGTAAAGGAGTCCAGGCATTATAACGGCAAGTACGTTCTGACAGTGAATGATGTACTGGATAACAAGTATTTTGATGATACGATCGCGATGGGATCATATCCCATTTTGTCAGGCAAGTTTACGAACAACGGCGCATATATCACCGGCAAGCCTTCACAATACGGAATCCCGTTTGGATGTCTTGTACCGGAAAAGGAAACCAATCTTCTTATGGCTGGTCCTCATATTTCCTACTCTTCACTTGCGGCAACCAGCGCCGGCACTATGGGAACCAGCATTGCAACAGGTGAAGCGGCAGGAGCGGCGGCAGTTTTCTGTCTTGTAAAAAATGAAAGTCCTGCTTTCCTTGTAAACGAACATGAAAACCTCAGGGAGCTTCGGGATATGTTAACTGCACAGAAAATGTACCTGCCCAACCAGAAGATAAAGAACAGGAATGGGGGAGACTGGTCATATCCTGCTGCAAGGCAGTTGTTAACGCTGGGACTTATAGCGGGAGGAGCAAACAACGATCTTCGTTTCAATACGCCGGCAAAGCAGAAGGAGCTTGCATTTATCCTGCTGAATGGCATTTACAGACTTGACATCGAAAGCTATTCTCTTGATCTGGACGCCCGCATCAGACCATTTATTACAGAGGATGCCCTGACATATGACAATGCGGTGAAAATGCTTGGGGCGCTGTACAAAATTGAAGGCGGTATTGATGCCACCTATAAGAAATTATGTGAGCAGCGTGAAATAAATGATGTGATGCAATTAAGAATGAAAGACAGGAAGCCTCTGACCATGGGTGACGTCTATTATCTGGGGTCATACAGCATAAGAAGCTACACCGGCAAGGATATACCGGATTAAAGAGAGAGAAGACGATCAGAACACATATCTGCCAAATAAAGGGAAGATAGCCGGGGAGATTAGATTAAAGCGCATATAAACTGTCTTTATCACAGTTTTGCCACCTTACCTGCCTGTGAACTTCTCCCACATCACGCGTATCATAAACCTGGGCAGATCCATCATCCTTTTCGCACGCCTGGGTTCTTTATACAGTCTGTGAAGCCATTCCAACCCATTCCTCCTGAAAAAATCCGGTGATAATTGGACCCTGCCCGACAAAACATTTATTGCTCCGCCAACGCCTATGCATACCTTGACATTCAGCACATTTTTGTTGCGTGCGATCCACTTCTCCTGCTTTGGTGCACCCAGCGCCACAAGAAGAAGGTCGGCGCAGGACAAATTAATTGTATTAACGATATCGCTCTCCTGATCCGGAGTGAAATAACCGTCGCGACAGCCTGCTATAACTATGCCCGGATTGGCAGCCTTTATTTTTTCCGCAGCCTCCTGTGCCACACCGGGCTTCGCGCCAAACAGGAAAAGCCGCAAACCCTTGCTTGCACAGGTCTTAAAGATATTCTGCACCAGGTCTATGCCTGACACCTTTTCCGGGACGCTGCGTCCGAGCAGCTTTGATGCAAGCACCACACCGGCGCCATCGGCTGTCAGCATGTCTGCATTTGACAAGATCTCCTTCAGCTCCGGATCCCTCTGCGCAGCCATCATAATTTCCGCATTCGGTGTAAATATGGCATGTACGCCGCTTTCATTCATGAATGAATCTATTTTTGCAACTGCCTCACTCATTGTTATGCTGTCCACTGGTACCCCAAGTATATCAATTGTTTTTCGCATTGCTTCCTCCCCGGTTCCTGCTCTGTCGCTGCAGGCACAATTCTGTATTCGAAAATATGATTTCATTCGTAAAAAGTCATTTATATGATAAAGTCTATTGAAGCTGATTTAATTTGTCAATAAATTTTAGGGGTGTTATTCGCTTTACACCAATTAATTGGTGTAGAATGTGTATATGGATCATACTTTATGGAGAAAAAGGCAAGATAATAAATAAGATTTACGGAAAAAAGGCAAGACTGTAAATAAGATTTACGGAGAAAAAGGCAAGATTATTAATAAGAAATATGCAGTGAATCAAAGGTGGTGCGTGCATGAAATTAAGCGGAAGATTCATAAGAGGAACCAAGGATTATCTGTGGATCATACTTGGTTCCATCATAACTGCAGCTGCGATCAACCTGTTCCTTGTACCGTATAAAATTGCTCCGGGAGGGGTGACAGGAATTGCTACGGTAATCTATTATTTGAGCGGACAAAAGTTTCCGGTAGGCACCACCATGCTTGTTTTGAATATACCGCTTTTTATATTCGGTATGAAATTTATCGGGGGCCGGTTTACCGTACGCACACTTTTCAGCACAATATTCCTGTCGGCTGTCATCGATTTGTCCGAGCCCTTCACAAGACTTTTTGGGGCGCAGCTTGCACTGGAGAAGCTGTCTGCCAGCCCTGATTATCTATTGTACTCCATATTCGGCGGCTTTTTTATGGGGCTTGGACTTGGACTTGTCTTCAAATCGGGCGCGACAACCGGAGGCACGGACCTCGCTGCAAGGATCCTGCACCATTTCTTCCCCGGACTTACAATGGGAAAGCTTCTATTATTAATTGATTCGACCGTCATCATATTTGCGGCGGTCGCCTTCGAAAGCTTTCTGCTGGCACTCTACGCCATACTTTCACTATATATATCCGCGAAGATCATTGATGTGATTCTGGAAGGTGTCAACTTTGCTAAGGCAGTGTTCATCATTTCGGAATACCCGAATGAAATAGCCAAAAGTATTATGAAGGAACTGGACAGAGGCGTCACCTCGCTGAATGGGACGGGCATGTATACAGGTAAGGAAAAACGGGTGCTTTACTGCATCGTACATAGGGGGCAGATCGCGACACTCAAGGAGTTGGTGAAAAAAATCGACCCGGCGGCATTCATAATCCTGGGCGAGGTCACGGAAGTTCTCGGCGAGGGCTTCAAGACATATGAATAAGACATATGAGTAGCAATGAAGTTGAATATACGTGAAATATGAACCAAATAAGGATTTGTATTAAAAAGTTGACCGGGAGGCAGACTTGGAAGTATTGTAAATAATGCACGGCTATAGTATACTCTAGAAATGGTAAATAGTAAAAAATCTTTTGCTATATTGTCATTCCTTATGAATTAATGATAAAAGGGGATTTGCAGATGGACAAACAAAAAATCACGTCTTTTAAAAAACAGGCCACAGCTATACGCAAGCATATCGTTGATGAAGTATATACTGCTGCATCAGGTCATCCGGGCGGTTCGCTCTCCTGCACCGACATACTGACAGTACTGTATTTTCATGAGATGCGTGTAGACGTAAAAAATCCGAAATGGGCGGACAGGGACAGATTTGTACTTTCAAAAGGTCACTGCGCTCCGGCTCTTTATGCAACACTTGCTGAGAAGGGCTTTTTCCCGACAGAGGATCTGACAGGCTTCAGAAACATCAACAGTTATCTGCAGGGTCATCCGAGCATGAAGGATGTTCCGGGCGTAGATATGTCCACAGGTTCGCTGGGACAGGGAATATCGGCGGCAGTCGGTATAGCGCTCGCAGGTAAATTGGACAAAAAGGATTACAGGGTATATTCGATACTCGGAGACGGTGAGATAGAGGAGGGACAGGTATGGGAGGCATGCATGTCGGCCGCCCACTACAAGCTTGACAACCTGACGGCTTTCCTCGATCACAACGGTCTGCAGATAGATGGAAAGATCACGGATGTCATGTCACCGGAGTCTGTACATGAGAAGTTCAAAGCTTTCGGCTGGAAGGTCATATCTGTAAACGGACATGATTATCAGCAGATCATTGAGGCTATTGATGAAGCTAAGAAGACCAAAGGCATGCCAACCATGATCGTCGCAGAGACTGTCAAGGGCAAAGGCGTATCCTTTATGGAAAACCAGGCCGGCTGGCACGGTACCGCACCGAACAAAGAACAGAGGGATCAGGCGATAGCCGAATTGGATGGGTTTTTAGCCAAACTGCAGGAGGTAGAATAGTATGGGAAATATAGCAACCAGAGAAGCATACGGTGCCGCACTTGCAGAATTCGGCGCCGATACGAATATTATAGTACTTGATGCGGACCTGTCCAAATCAACCAAGACGGATACATTCAAGAAGAAATACCCGGAACGCTTCATCAACATGGGCATTGCCGAAGCGAACATGATGACTGTCGCAGCCGGTCTTGCCACCTGCGGTAAAACTGTTTTCGCTTCAACCTTTGCAATTTTTGCAGCGGAACGCGCCTGTGAGCAAGTGAGAAATTCCATTTGTTATCCGAGACTCAATGTAAAGATAGGCGCAACTCACGCCGGTATTTCCGTTGGCGAGGACGGCGCATCCCATCAGCCGGTCGAGGACGTCGGCATCATGAGATCCATACCGAACATGACTGTTATTTCCCCTGCTGACGCAGTTGAAACCAGGGCTGCTGTCAAAGCGGCCATTGAGTATGACGGCCCGGTGTATCTGAGACTTGGACGGCTTGCAGTAGCTGCCATATATGATGAGGCTGATTATAAATTCGAACTTGGAAAGGGTATTGTAGTATCTGAAGGAACGGATGTGACCATATTCGCCACCGGACTGATGGTTCACACGGCGATTGAAGCTGTGAAGCTGCTGGCGGATGAGGGAATAAGCGCGCGTCTTGTCGATATTCATACCATCAAGCCGATCGACAAGCAGCTTATCATTGATTCCGCTGTGAAGACCGGAGCGCTGGTAACTGTTGAAGAGCATAATATCTATGGCGGTCTCGGTAGTGCTGTAGCTGAAGTTGCTTCGCAGAACTGCCCGGTGCCGCTGCGCATCGTCGGTATCAATGATTCCTTCGGCAGATCAGGGAAACCGTATGCGCTGCTTGAGCTGTATGGTTTGACGGCGCAGAATGTAGCTGCGAAGGCGAAGGAAGCTATTGAGATGAAGAAGTAAGGCGGGTAAGGAAGTAAGCAGGGAAGTAAGTAAGTAGGAAAGTAAGTAGGGGTAAGGCTGAGAATTTATAGAATTTATCGAATGCAGGCTGTATTGGTTGATCACCGGTATAGCCTGTTTTTTTGTGCGATGAAATGGTTGCTGCTGTGGTTGGAAGCTGATCTCAACTGAGATATTATTGGTTATTAGTAGCTTTATTGGGATGTGAGGAATATTGTTGAAAAACATTGAAAAATTAGGCATTATGCAATATACTAGAAAAACAGGATTGAAGATCTTAACATGGACATTTACTAAACTGGATGAAAATGGAATTTAATAGTGCTTGCTAATTATGGAGGGGTAGGAATGTATAAGAAATCGAAAAAAGTAACATCGGTGGTAATAGTAGTTATCATGTTATATTTAAATGTGTCGGTAGATTTTAGTGTTCTTTTTAATACTGGTACAGAAAATGGACATTTTATTCAATTGGGGGCAGAGAAGGCTTGGGCGGCTGATACTTATTATATGTATGATAAATATATCGCAGACTATATTTGGTCGGGTGAACAAGTGACATATTATACTAGCACTAATCCATACAGCATTTACTATTTTGATGAAAGTGGTAATAATGGTACTGGAAAAAAATACTACTATTATGGATATGCCAACGTATGCTGGAATGAGGTATCTCATGAGTATGATTATTCCGGTACAGAAGTATATACATATGGAAGTAAATTATCATCGTCTTATAATTATATAAAATATAGTAGTGATGAGAAACAAAGCTATTTTAAACCAACTGCACTTATTAGTACTAGTTGCAGCTCCGGTGTATACAAAGCAAAATATTCAGGTACATATGTCAGCAGAACAAGAGGAGATATAGGTGCAGCTACCCTCACACAATCAGGCATTATAGCACTAAGCGGAACATATCCTGATAACGGACAACACACGGACGGCTACTGGTATATAAAGGTAACCACTGTGCCTTCATTTTCTATCACTACTCCTATGCAAAATAGTACATTTTGTGAATCAGATACAGCATATACTCCTCAAATCAGTGCTTATGATGCAGATAACGATAGTTTGACATGCAAATACTACATTGATTTGGAGACTACAGCTTGCGATACCAAAACTTGTCTGCGCTGGAAAACCGGTTGATATCCCCGATCTCAGCGATCAGAATGGCGGCTGTGGTGCTGTCTATGCCCTTCATGGTTTCCAGCTTGTAGTCAAACAGCGGCAGCAGTCCTTTGATCTGCTTTTCCACCCCTGTGATCTCTGCGTTGTTAGCCTTAAGCTGGCGCACTGCGGAGGATATCAAGAAGTCCCTCGTATCCTGGTATTCGTTTGTCGTGTCACCGTCCTTCTCCACATATTCCAGTATCTCAACAGCCCTATCCTCGTTTAGGAAGCCGTGACTGTTGCTTTTAAGGAACTCGCCCAGAGCCTTTACATCAGTGCCTTTGAGCTTAGCGGGTGAAGGGTATTTCTCCCAGAACTCAAGGGCGGTTTTGCAGTCGAAAACGTAAAAAAACTTCCTGTAGCTCGGATAGTGGTGGATAATGTAGGCGTGTATCTGATTCTTTAAAGCTACAGACGCTTTCACCATGGCGGTACGCCTTGACACAAGCTGCGACAGCATCCAGAAAGTATCCTTGGGATCAGCGTCCGGAAGCTCCTCCATCCTGTTCAGCAGGACACGGGCGACACATAAAGCGTCGTGCGCGTCGGTCTTGTGGAGTATGGTCTGGTTGTGCCTTTCGGAGTAAGTCAGTGAGGGATTGACATACTTGACGGCCTTGCTCTTGCTCAGCAGAAAGACAGCCAGTGACCTGCCGGAGGACTGGACATCCTCAAGGCCGAATACCGGCGTGATGCCTGCTCCAATGTGGGACTTGACCTCTTTCAGCAGCTTGTCAAACTCGGACGGCTTGTTGTTGAAGGTGATCTCGCCCAGCTTCTCACCAAAGCAGTTGATGATCACCGCCGTATGAGTCTGGCGGTGGATGTCCAGGCCGACATAGACATGTCTCATTTTCGGATGAAGCATAATTATGACCTCCCATATTCATATATTTTCAAGGTTCAAAACCTTTGAAAGCATCCCTAATAAAGCGTTAGGCATGAAGCCCCGCAGCCAGTATGAAGCTTAGAAAGGGGTTTGAAATGTTCACAGCAGCCGCTCAAAGATGGGCGGCACCTGTAAATACTCCAAGGCAGGGGGACTGCGGCAAGATACCCAAAGCGTTAGCCCTTCAAGGAAAGGCCCGCAGCGAGTATGACAGCCAGTCAGCCCCCCGGCCATCAAGTCAGGCTTTAACTTTGTCCTTCACCAGCCGGATGGTGACAACTTCCTTGTCCTCGTCAATCTCCACCCTGTCACCGATACGGAAGCCGATCTGTTCAAGCCACTTTCCCTGTACCCTGACGGAGGGAACCGGCTTTGTGCTGTACGGGCTGGTATACAGCCCTGAAACGGTAAGAACTCTGGAACTCATAACAATATCTCCTCTCTTTTTTTGAGAGGAAAACCGAAAAACGCCATACAGGATTTGAAAAATATGGATGTATGGGGTATAATCAATATATCGCTGTGGCAGCAATCGCTGCGCTTGTGGGTAGACCAATTACCTGCATGAGCCTGCGAGTGCTTGCTACACTTGCAGGTCACGGCGGTTTTCAATTTTCCATATAGTAAGCAGGCTACAGCCTGCCCCTTAACAGGTAAACAATGAATAGCGTCGTGCGGAAGTACCGGAGGAAACCCCCGTACTTCCCGCACAGTCTGGCAAACTGCCTGTCGAAATCGCTGCCTGCCATGCTATGCCGCCTTTCCGGCGGAATACTCGCGTATCGCCTGGAGGAAGCGCATACCGTACTTCTCGATCTTGGCCTGCCCTACTCCCTGAATGGTCTTCAAGGCCTCCGTGTCTGCGGGCAGGAGCTTGCTCATCTCTCTGAGCGTGGCGTCGTGGAAAATGATATACGGCGGCAGCCGGACCTCAGCGGCGATCTGCTTCCTGAGCGCGGCAAGCCGCTGGAACAACTGCTCCGGCTCCGCAACGGCAGCAGGGGCCGCATCCTGAACGGCCTCACCGATGATCTGCGTCTCAGCAGCCGTCTCAACAGGGGCAACAACCTCCGGCTGTGCCTGCTCCCGCACCGGCGCAGCCTCCACAGCGGCAATACTGACGGCGATCCTGCCGGACTCCTCGGTAATGGTGAGCTTCCCACCCTCTGCGATACCTGAAAGCTCCAGCCGGTAGCCGGAGACCTCCACCGACAGCGGCACGGACGAACCCGCGCCCCGTGACGTAATCGTAAGCTGCATATCCATAAACAAGCCCTCCTCATACTGCGCCGGCCCAAGTACACCCGTACCTCAAGCCCCGCATATCCTG
>DBTX01000061.1 GCA_002307275.1 Hungateiclostridiaceae bacterium UBA1305 | reverse complement strand
TTGAAAAGCTCAACTTGGAATTTTTTTATTTAATTAATAATATATTATCAGAAAACTTTTAATTGCGCAACACTTTTTTTGTATTTTCTGACATATCTTTTTACAATCTTTTTACATCCTTTTACATTCAATCAGAACTAAGGTTCAAGCATTATTTTATCCACAAGCCTGGCGTGTAATATCAGTCTGTGAGTGGCGACATATATGGGTGTACAGGTTATAAGCGTCAGAACCGTATCGTCTTTGCTGCCCTTGAGCACAGAAATGTCATCAGGCTTCACGACGAGCTTCTCATACACCTTGTATCGGAGTTCTGCTTTTTTCGTCGTGATAGAGATGATATCTCCAACATTTACCTCATCAAGTCTGTTGAAATAACGTCCGAATGTATAATTGCGATGTCCTGCCAATGCGCAATTGCCAGGCTGTCCAAGGCTGGCAGTACCTGGAATGTGGCCTATGGCTCTGCTGAGGTTTGAGGACTTCACACCTTCTACGACCGGATATTTTATTTTTATCTTATCTATTGTAATGATGCCAAGAACGTTTTGTGATTTTGAGGACGGTTTCGCGGCAGCCCCGGCTGTGGCTTGAACATTGCCGTCAGAAGGATTCGTTGTATTGGGCGAAGCCCCTTCTTCCGCATTATTATCGGCATCAGCAGAAAATGCATCCTGCAGTTGCTCATAAGCCTCCTCCGGGTTCGCTTCAGAAGTCGCCAGGGCTTCTGCAGTTGTAGCATCTACGCTGTTGTACCACTCGTCCATGAGCTTGTTTTCCTGCCATTGCATATAAAGCTTACCTGCTAATGGACTTAACATTACAAGTATGCCTATTATTAATATAACCGCTGCAAGCTTTTTCATATTCCTCCGCTACACTTCTTATGGATATATCATACAAAAAATCAAGCGTATTATCAATACCTATCATTTTATTATGGACATTGATCCTGGTAATTTGCAAAAAACATACAATAGTAATGTAATAGGTTTATCCGAAGCAAATCTGAGTGCGCAGCAAATGAAGTATGTAATATTTGGGTATATTACCATGGTACTGTGTTATTTGATATGTTCTACCCTGTTCTCCCGGGACTTGAGGTTCCAGGAAATTATGTGCTGAATTATTTGAATAATGTGCTGAATTTTTTCAGGGGTTAAAAGCAAATGGACTTTTAAATTTACAAGGAGGGCCTTTCATGTCGGAAAAAATACTGTGCTCTGTTGTAATTCCCGTATATAATGAAGAGCTTGTGCTACTGGAGACCTACAAGCGTCTGAAGTCTGTCATGGATTCATTGAAGGAGTCCTATGAGTTGATATTTGTCAATGACGGCAGCAGGGACAAGTCGGAAGCCATATTAGGCACGATATGTGAAACCGACCCAAGAGTAAAGCTTGTGGATTTTTCGAGGAACTTCGGACATCAGATGGCTAGTACGGCAGGTATGGATTATTCCTCCGGTGAAACGATTGTTCTGATTGATGCAGATCTGCAGGATCCGCCTGAAATAATCCCGCAAATGCTGGAGAAATGGCGTGAAGGGTTTGATGTCGTATATGGTGTGCGTGTTAAAAGGAAGGGCGAAACATTTTTTAAAAAATTGACCTCCAAGCTATTCTATCGTTTACTCAACAGCATGACCGAGGTAGTAATACCACTTGATACCGGCGATTTCAGACTTATCGGCAGGAAGGTCTGCGATGCTTTGAAGACAACAAATGAAAGAAACAGGTATATCAGGGGCTTGATCAGCTGGATGGGCTTCAAACAGACAGGCCTGGAATATGTGAGAGACAAGAGGTTTGCAGGTGAATCGAAATATCCACTGGGAAAGATGTTCAAATTTGCGTTTGACGGTATTACCGCGTTCTCCTACAAGCCGCTCAAGCTGGCTACATACTTTGGCAGCTTTGTTTCGATCCTGAGCTTCATCTACCTGCTGGTCGTCATTTATCAGGGCCTCTTTACAAACAGCACTGTCACAGGTTGGGCATCGACATTGGCCGTCAGCCTGTTCTTCAACGGTATTGTCCTTATCATCCTTGGCATTATGGGAGAGTATATCGGCAGAATTTTCGACGAAGTAAAAGGCAGGCCTTTATACATTATCAGAGATATAAAGAATATTGATACGGATAGAATTATTAAAAGATAAATATTTACGACTCCTGCTGCTGGGCTGCTGCAGGGTGGATGCTAGATGGATGCAGGGCGGATGCGGGTATCAAAAGAAACCGGAAGCTGCATATCAAAGATGCATCCTCCGGTTTCTTTATTTAGGCTATTTGTATAATAAGCCGGCCATGCAGGCGAGTTCGCAAGACGCGTCTGCATGCAAATTCGTCAGAATTGCACCATGTAGACAAATTCGTCAGAGTTACGCCCATACATGCAAATTCGCAAGAATTGCGTTTAAAACTTGATCATCGTCGCCTTCAGCACGCCGTCTATCCCGCGAAGACTCTCGAGTGTATCGTTGCTGACTTCCTGATCCACGCTCACAAAGGAAACAGCCTTTTCACCCTTTTTATTACGACTCCACTGCATTGCAGCTATGTTGATGCCTGCACTTCCGAGCACTGTTCCGATACGGCCGATGATACCGGGTTTGTCGATGTTCTGGATCGCAAGGATGAATGGGCTGGGTTCGAAGTCCAGCTTATAGCCGAAGAAGTCGACGATCCTCATTTCCTCTTTGGCAAATATTGTGCCTGAAACGCTTTGCGCACCCTTCTTCGTGATGAATTTTACAGTAATGAGATTCATATATTTGTCCAGCTGCGATCTTTTGCTCTCGATCAGTTCAATGCCCATATTACTTAACATCATCTCTGCATTGACATAGTTGACCTTTTCCTTGATGATCGGGTCCAGAAAGCCTTTCAGTGCAGACAATGAGATCACCTTTGTTTCCTTGTCCGCGAGGTCTCCGCTGTAAATGATTTCGATCTTCTGCACGGTATCCTTTTCAGTCTGGTAGTAGATCTTTCCCAGCATTTCCGCCAGCGTGATGTACGGTCTCAGTCCATTCAGATCAGCTATCTTCATCGGAGGCATATTGACAGCTGCGACCATTCCGCCGGACAGCGCTTCTCCCACCAGTTGAGTTACTGCGGTACCGACGTTGTAATTGGCCTCTTCGGTGGATGCGCCCAGATGCGGGGTGATTACTACATTGTCGAATTCAAGGAGCGGATTGGTATAGGTTTGATCCTCCGGCTTCTTGTCATAACCCGGCTCGGGATCGAGCACATCAATGCCGGCGCCTGCCACTATGCCCTCCTTCAGCGCAACGTAAAGCGCCTTTTCATTTACAAGTCCGCCCCTGGCTGCATTCACAATCCTGACGCCCTTCTTGCAGAGCATCAATTCCTTCTCCCCAATGATTCCATATGTTTCGGAGGTCTTGGGCGTATGCAGTGTAATAAGGTCGCACTGTTTCAGCAGATCCTCAAGCTGTTCGCATTTTTCCACACCGTATTTCTTGAACTTCTCATCGGTTATATACGGGTCATATGCCACAACCTTCATATTGCTGCCCTTCAGCTTTGTGGCGACAATGGAGCCAATCCTGCCGAGACCTATGATGCCTGCCGTTTTGCCGTCAAGTTCATTTCCAAGAAAACGGCTTCTTCTAAAATCGCCCCTTCTGGAAGCTGCATTCGCTTGCGGTATATTTCTGAAAATACTATATGCCATACCTACAGCCAGTTCAGCAGCAGCCATGATATTGCTCTCCGGTGTGTTGACTACGATGATACCCCTTCTGGTACAAGAGGGTACGTCGATATTGTCGATGCCGTTACCTGCTCTGCCTGCCACTTTCAGGTTCGTACCCTTTTCAATCAGTTCTGCATTCACTTTTGTTACGCTTCTGACGATGATCGCGTCATAATCTGCAATAATCAAAAGCAGTTCATCATGGGATATCCCATATTTGGTGTCAACCTCGAAACCTTTGTCTTTCAGGTATTGTATGCCTTCCTCGGCAATTCTTTCCGTAACAATGATCTTCATAAATATCCTCCCTTACGCGATAATTCTGTCTATCAGAGCCAGCAGTTCCTTTATCTCATCTACTGTGGCGTCCGCCATGTGTGCGATCCTGAATGTGACTTCCTTGAGGTCGCCGTAACCGTTGGAAATCATGCAGCCCTGTTCGCCAAGCTTCTTGTTCAGATCGCTTACATTGATCCCCCTGGTATTCTTAATTGCAGTCAGTGTGTTTGAAGCATATTTTTCTTCAGGATACAGCTCAAATTTCTCTTTCGCCCATGCCCTTACAACTTCCGCCATTTCCAGATGACGTGCAAATCTGTTCTCAAGACCCTCTTCCAGAATTCTGTCCAGTTGGTAGTCCAATGCGAACATATGGGACAGCGAAGGGGTTGACGGGTACTGAAAGTCTTTCTTTTTTATATACTTGTACAAATCGAGCAAATCCAGGTACAAACCTCTGAACTGAACCTTTGAAGCTGCTGCGGCCGCTTTTTCCGAGAAGGAGCATATCGCCATTCCTGGAGGCAGTCCCAGACACTTCTGCGTTGACGTGATGCAAATATCCACGCCCAGCTGATCCACATCTATTTTTGTGCCTGCCATTGAGCTGACCGTATCCATACACCATACGACTTCGGGATATTTCCTGAGCACCTGCGCTATTTCATCTACAGGGTTCATGATGCCGGTAGAGGTCTCATTGTGTGTGATCGTAACAAGGTCATACTTGCCTGTAGACAGTGCATCGTCGACCATTTTTGCTGTAGTGGGTTTGCCTGATTCGGATGAAAACAGATCGGCTGGTACGCCATTCGCAGCGGCCATCTTGTACCACCTGTCACCAAAGGCGCCGACGGAGAAAATGGCGGCTCTCTTTGCCGTACAGGAACGAACGGAGCCTTCCATCAGACCGCTTCCCGAAGATGTCGAGAGAAGGATCGTGTTATTCGTATACATCACCTTCTGCATTTTCTCGGAAATACCTCTCTGCAGGCTGGACGCATCCTTTGTCCTGTGCCCGATCATCGGGGTGGCCATTTTCTGAAGAACATCTTCCCTGACCTCAACCGGTCCCGGAATAAAAAGCTTTTTGTGCATAAATACCCTCCTTGCAGCAGTACTGTATGTCCTGCTGCGTGAAAATAAAATAAAAAAGGTCAAATCCCATTTGAGACCTGACCTCTAAAAACATGTGTTAAATACATGCTAGATTTACTCTGTCCTTTTGCCTGAGAGATTATGGCTTTATCAGCCTTGCCCCTTCGGCGCCGTCATGGTCTCTCCAGAGATCCGTCCCGACGAGGTTGCTATAAAATCTTCCCCGTCGATCATCCGTTCCATATTAAGTTAAAAGTTAAATTTATTATAATGAATGACTGTGCCAATGTCAAGACCTGAATTTTGCTTTGTGTATGCTTATGCTCTGCATGAAGAAGCAGTATTATCCTGCCTTTCATCCGCAATACTATTGACCTGTCTATAAAATTAAAACTCGTAACTTCTGCCATATATTGCGGCATTTCAAATCCAGGCTCAATCCACCAGCTTATTATCTTTAACTTTATGCCCATCAAGCATAATAACTTCATCATTAAGCCAATATACAGTATGAGTAGAACCATCATTGATTATAACAGTAGAACTACCATTAAGTTTACCATTAACCCAATTCCCGGTTATTACTGAGCCATCACTAATCAACAATTTTCCTTCGCCGTTTTTATTTCCGTTTATCCAATTTCCTTCGTATACCATACCGTCTGCTGTTGTTAGCTTTCCGTAACCAGACATGAATCCATTTTTCCAATCTCCGGTATATATATCTCCGTTTTTGAATGTCATTTTACCTGAGCCGTTTGGTAAACCGTTAGCAAGGTCGCCGTCATAAGCATTGCATAGTATATGTTCTTTTACATAAACCTGTTCCAGAGAATAGTTAGCATACATATCAATAGATGTTGCTTCATTAATCGGTATGACAAAATTGAGATTCTCACCGCCCAGTGCTTCAAGACCGGCATAGGTTATACCAATCACATCTCCGTATATATTAAATAAAGCTCCACCACTGCTCCCACTGGAAATTGGAGCCGAAATCTGAATATCCTTGCATCCGGCAACCTTTCGGAAGATATTGGGACGAATACTGCTTATGATCCCGTTTGATACAGTATTTGTCAGTCCTAAAGGACTACCGATCGCTATTATTTCCTCGCCTAACTCAATCAGGTCAGAATCACCCATAGTTAGGTACGTCAAATCTTTTACGCCTCGTAATTTCAGAATGGCAATGTCTTTTTCAGAACTGTATCCGATGACTTTTTCAACAGAATACTTTTTATTATCGTTCGTTACAGCTTCGACTTTAAAAGCATTATCTATCACATGATAATTTGTGAAAATCTTTCCATCCGCTGATGCTATAAATCCGCTGCCCGAACCTATTCTCCCGCCATTATTGTCATAGGCATTTATTTGCAATACTGCATTGGCCTTTTTTGCGATTTCTTTCGTAGATAATTCTTTTCTGCCCTGGTTCCCATTGCTTATTTCAAATGTATCAGTAAAAATTTTATAGTTGTCGATCCAAACTTCAACCTTATATTTACCTAATTCCCATGTTCCTAAATTTTCCGATCCATATCCCCAGCAAAAAAAAGATACACCTTCCGGATATATCATGAATTCATCTTTTTTTGATACACTCGTACCCAAAACCGTACCATCCGGATTATAGAAAACCTGCTTTACAATGACTGATTTTGCCGCAGATACTGGCTCATACTTTATACCAATTTCCCAGTTAACATACTTTGTTATAGATACCGGAAATTTTTTATTATATATTCGATTTTCCTGATCCAGTTCGTCAATACCGCTTCCAAAAAATTTTACATATTCAAGTTTGTATGGTGATTTATTGTCTTTTGCCGTCTCTGTCGCGGCAAATGAACTCATTTGCACGACAAATAGGAATTCAAATGCAATAATAATAATAAGGCCTACCAGTTTTATGAACTTGTTCTTTTTCATATTCGCATCTCCCTCGCCTGTATTTGCTAAAAGCTTTGACAAAAAGGCAACAAAAAAATTGCCGGTTGCACCACTTGCTCAATATAGCCCAAAGTGCCCAAATATTGGCTATATATCAACGCATCAATTTATTAATCCGAGGACTTGTAAAGCTATTACTTTTTGGTTCTATATAGTTTACATTAACATAATTGCCTTCTTTTGTCAATTATGTTTTTTACTTAATTGGAATTATTTTGTTGGAATTTGTTGAAATTACACCATACTTATTGAAACCAAGTACCAGCTTGTTTGGAAGCGTAAGGACGAAGCTAATATTTCAAGAAACCTCAACAAGTCCTCTCTCTGAAATTTGATGCTAAAACCCGCATGACTTCGTTGGTATTTTTTCAGAAGCAGTACTTTTTCAGTGGTTTGCGATGCGCTTTTAACCGTTCCTGCCGGCAAATTTTCATTAGATATTTGCGTTAGGGAGCCCACTGATATACTCTCGAAATTATCTCCATAGGAGGTGCCCTTCAGTGTCTGGCGCGCTTTTTTCTTTGTGTTTTATGGGTTTTGGATTCTCTGGTCAGTAAGCCGTCATTATGCTTTTTGCATTTGTTTTTCCGGTGATTTTTATGCTGGAAGGAGCATTTTTATCGGATCAGCCTGCTCAAGCCGTTTCCTCTGCTACAAAGGCATTTACTGTGCTGTAGAACAGGATTTGAAAACGCAAATTCTGTTTAAAAGAAAGAGACAGTTGCTGCGTGTGTGAGGCTTCCGGCTTGCTCACTTGCCACTACCGGCGCAAGGGAACCCGCCCGGCAGGCTGCATCAATACCAGCTTGTCAGGATGTTAGCCTGAATGGGCGGTTCCCGCGCCTGCCCGCTTACGGAGGCCGCTCACCGGAGCGACGGGCTGTATTAAAATAAAGACGGTTACCTCATTGATAACCGCCTGGAACTTTATTTACATGATATTCAATTCTATTTACTTAAATCTATAATTTCCGACTTTTCTGTAAAGTCTTCGCCCTCATAATAATCAATTTGCAATTTATCTGAATTAACAAATTTTGCAGTCAATATTGCAGAAGAGGGTGGAACTGTCTGTGAAAAATTTCTTTCAACTTCTTTATAATATAAATCTTTGTCAAAAATATCAGATACTATTAACTTATTGCCTTCTACAATTACAATTCTCCCTTTATCTACCAATACAGGTGTATCATAAGCTTGCGAAATTAGATTGGCTTTAGTATCATAAAAATATGTTGTGTAAAAAGGACTACCATAGCTAATTATAAACTGAATTACGTCCTTCTCCAATTCCTTTACATGAGGCTCCTTTGGTACAGTGAATTCATCAATGACTTTTTTATTCTTATCGAGTAATTTAATATTATAGGTTTCGTCTTTATTTTTTGCTATTATGTAAAAGTCCTTCATCGTAATAGAGGAATTTTTGCTTTTTTCTGCAACTGGCGTTGCTGTAGGTGCTTCTGAATTATATTTCATTTCACAAGCAGCAAATGAAACACACATTGCAATTATTAATATAATGAATATTATTTTTTTACGCATGTCTACCTCCGCTACTTATACTTATAAAATTTGAGATCATCATTTCCAGCTCCAGACACCTGTACTTCCTCAACTTTGTTGTTAACCCATTTGGGAACAAGAGAAGTATATAATTTCGGGAACTTTTTATGTAATGCTGCTTGTGCATTAGGACTGTAGTATAAAACTGCACCATCAGTATTATCTTCTCTTTCATCATTGTATACAGCAGTCACAATTTTAATGGTATTTTCAATGTCTGCATTCGATCCATCCCTCTTCTTCAAATATGTAATGGCTTCATTATAAGGATCATTGGGATGTGTATAGGCATCAAAACCACTGTTTTCAATTACTTCCGTAACTGTATTATACTTTTTCCATTCCCTTGTTCCTACTCGATTCATAATTATATTCGCAACAGCTTCTTTCCCGGCATCACTACAATTCGCAGCTTCTCCATACACTGTGGCAATCATTATTATAAGCTCTTCACTAAGTTCCTCGGTTTTACTTGTTTCGCTTAAGTTACTATTCTCCTCTTGCTTCTTCAATAATTCTTTGGTTTCTTTTTCTTTTAAATACACGATTAACTTCTCAATATCCCCAGTTTTATTACCGTTCTTATAAGCAGCTTCGTTAAAAGTCGTGTCAACTAATTTCTTAAAATCTGGGTCATTCTGGTATTCAACTGAATTCTTGATCGCATCCCTAATCTCATTGGCTTCGTTATGTAATTTCTTCTGATTATTGGTTTTCCTAAGCCAGCTTAACCAGTCATTTTGAGGATAACTCTTTATTTTATCCTCAAGCTCATAGAGTAATTGTGATGCGCTTTTAACCGTTCCTGTTACTGGCTCCTCATCAGATATTTGCACTTGGGTAAACTCTGCTCCATCACTATTTGAGGCATCAGTTTGAATTACTGAGCTTATCAAATCACTGAGAAGGCTGCCAGCAAATTCCTTTTGGCTATTACCTTTACTATTGGTTTTATTGCCAAGTTGCTCGATTACCTCCACGCAGCCTTTAGCATTTTCAGAAGTAACGACAGAATATCCTCTTTCCTTATAGAAATCCACTTCATCAGCATTAACTGTTTCTGTGTACCCTTCCCAGAACATTGTTACGGTACTTCCGCTATTACTCTTTCCACTTGAGGTGCTTTTGCCACTGGAAGAGGTCGAACTGCTGCTTTTGCTGCTACTAGTAGTTGAGCTGTTGCTGCCGGAAGTTTGGTTTGCAGCATTTTTTCTGATGTTTTCAGCTGTTTGGTGAGCTGCCTCCATTCCTGCCTTATCGTTTTTGGCCTTGGCTTCATTATAAGCATCGGTTGCATCTCTAATTCCCGCTCGTGAAATAACATCCAGGTTTTCATCACCGGCCTGCTTATGTCCCGTGGGGTCCGTAAACTGCACGGGATCATTGCTGCAATACGTATAAAGATTCAGACTCAACGGATTGGTATCTTCTCCCCAGTAGCTGTCCTCGCTGATAAACCGCCCTATGTACGGGTTATAGTACCTGGCTCTCAGGTAGTACAGGCCCGTTTCCTTGTCAAAGAACTCTCCTGCATAACGTATGCTGAAGCTGTACTGTTCCAGGGTCAGCGTCGGGTTGCCCCAGATGTCGTAATCGTAGCTGTTTTCTATATTTCCTGCGGCATCGACAGTCTGGATGACATCACCGTGGCCGTTGTACAGGATAGCACTGTAGCCAACCGTGCTGCCGGCTCTTGCCAGATAATTGATTCCCCTGATGTACCTTATCTTCAAGCCGCCATCTACTCCCGTCTCAAGGATGACATGCTGCCTGTCATAAAGGTAATTGATCACTTCAGGGGTATAATTGCTGTCTGACTTTCTTACCGTCTTTTGCACCCTGAGATCGTCGCCGTTATAGGTGTATTCTACAAGCGTCCTGACTCCGCTTTGGATCTGCTCGGTCTTCTTGAGTCTGTTGAAGCCGTCGAAGGTGTTGCTTGTCCGGTTGATCAGCGGATCAATTGCTCCATTCAGACTATCCCCATAGGAGGTGCCCTTCAGGGTCTGGCGTGCCTTGATGCTGCTGAGGGAAGTGTAGCTGGTACTCTGGCGCAACTGATTGCCGTTTTCGTCGTACAGGTATGTTGTGGTTCTGGTCAGCAAAACCTTGCCGCTTGCTTCGCACAGCTTCTCTACCAGCTTCAGGAGCCGGTTGGAGGCGGAATAAACATATTCGCTCTTCTTAAGAATATATTGTATTCCTACACCGGTAGTACTGTCAATAAAGCCGGTCGGCTGCCCTGAGGTATAAGTCTCGTTCAGGGACACCCTGTTGCCTCCATTGTCATAAGCATACACTGCTGTCCTGCCTGGGGTCTCCTCCTTGAGGATTCTTCCATCTGCATCATAGGTGTACGCTGAGGTTCCGTAGCTGTCCTGCTTTGTCAGCTGTCTTCCCGTCGGATCGTAAGTATAGCTGAAGGAGGACAGGACACTGCCGTCCGACTTGCTGTTTGTCAGCCTGAGCAGCTTGTTGTCCCTGTCATAACGGAATTCTTCCCTTATTCCATTGCTATAGGTGACCGACTCTCTGTTCCCGTTGCTATCGTATGTGTAAACAACGGTTTGATCCGCGTAGACAACTGTTTCCATTCTGCTGGATTTGTCATAGGTGTAAGTGGTCGTAAATCCAAGGCTGTCTGTTACTGTGGCAATATTCCCTATTTCGTCGTAAGTGTAGCCGATCTGGGTGTCTCCACCCTTCCTGATCTCTTCCAGACGGTTTTCTGCATCGTAGCTATAGGTGTAATCTCCGCTTTCATCAGACATGCCCGACCTGTTCCCGCATTCGTCGTATGTATACCTCACGCCGCAGTTTGTGGTTGAATCGATCTTCTTTTCCAGCAGCAGATTCCTGTTGTCATAGGTGTACAGGGTAACGGCTGCGTTCCTGTCGGACAGGCTGGCAAGGTTCCCTGCCAGATCATACTGATAACTGGCGCTCCTGTTTTCAGCATCCGTCGTACTCTGTATTTTACCCAGGGCATTGTAGCTGTAGTTGGTCATCTTTCCCCTGCCGTCGGTCATGTAGAGCTTGTTGCCCGCCTTGTCATAACCGTATTCGGTGATGACGCCAAGAGCATCCGTGACCTTGATGAGGTTGCCTCCGTTGTCATATTCATAGGCTGTGGCATTGCCGAGAGCGTCGGTAACCTTGGATCTTTCTCCATACGGATTGTATTCATAACTTTCAGTAATTTTGCCCTGCAAGGCTGCTTCCGGCTTTGCGATGCTTGTCAGCCTGTTTGCCAGGTCGTAGGTGTACAGTGTGCCATACTTTGCATCATCACTCGCTGCGGAAAGATAACCTTTCGCTTCTATTGATTTAATGATATTGCCGTTTTCATCATAAAGCTTCCTGCTGATAATGACCCCATAAGCATCGATAACATTCTCCTCGCGGTTCAGCAGGTCATAGCTGTAGGTCATTGTGTAACCCTTGGAATTGGTGACTGTATTCCTGTTGCCTGCAAGGTCGTAGCCGTAGGTAATGGTTTGATTGTCAGTGTCAGTGATGTTTTTCAAGCGATTCATCACATCATAGGCATACTTTGTGGAATAGCCGCGTTCATTTTGCTCTTCTATCCTGTTTCCTGCGGCATCATAGATATAGCTGACCGATACGTCGCTTCCGTTGACCCTGCGAGTTGCTTTTTCGAGCCTGTTAAGCGTATCGTAGGAATACCGGACGGTATACTTTTCCCTGTCCGCAATATCTCCATCTGCAAAGCTATAACCCATCGGAGAAACTTCAGCAGTTCTATTGCCGAGAATATCGTACCCGTATCCGGTAATCAGTTTGACTTTCCCCGGATATTCGCTATCCGTCAGGTTTTCCATATTCGCGATGCCTGAGGCGTTATATACGTCTTCAGCGTCGACAAGCTGTATGCTCTGGGTCATCCTGTTCATACTATCGTATGTATATTTTTCTGTATTTAACCGGCTTTTGCCATCGGTGATGTCACGCAAGGTTTCTTTCTTGACCATGTTCCCGTTATTGTCGTAGGAATATATCACATAAGAACCGTTATTGTTGGCTTCAGTCCTGGGGAGGTTATTGTCATAGTAGGAATATGACAAGACCCTCCGGGAAGAAACATTCTCCAAGCCAACAAGTGTCCTTGTCAGTAAATTGCCGGCTTCGTCATAGGTATAGCTTTCAACGGAATAGGATATGTTTCCGGTTTCATCCTCCTTCAGCGGCGTTTTCTTTTCAACAGGCCTGTCCAATGCGTCATAACGGATGTATGCCGTGCTTCCCCGCTTATCCGTAGTAATGGTTTCGTTGCCTTTTAAATCATACTTATGCAGGATGCTGTTGCCGTAGGAGTCTTTCTCTTCCTTCAGCTTGTCGAAAGCATTGTATGTAAAGGCTGAGCTGATGCCCCTCTGGTCTGTACGGCCTGTCATCCTGCCCAGCAAATCATAGGTGAAGCTGATGCTTCCCTGATCCGGATAGGTTGCCTTGGCTAAAGTACCATCAGGGTTGTATACGAAGTTTGTGGTATTTCCCGGCGCATCGGTCTGCCTGATAGCATTCCCAAGGATGTCATATTCACTTGAATTAAAACCGCCCAATGCATCAGTCACTCGCACAGCTCTGTTGAGCCCGTCATATTCATAAACAGTCCCCGGAGATGCCGCCATACTGTCCTTGTACCGCAGACCATCCACTTTTTTCTTTACGTTTCCGTTGGCGTCATAGGATATATACTGTATAGTTTCGCCAGTCGGTGCAATCATGGTGACGGGCCGGTTCATGCTGTCGTAGGTGTATGCTGCGCCCTGCATGCTTTCCAGTTGATCCGGCGTGTCTTTTGCCATGTCATAATCATTGGGCTGGATGGTTTTCAGCAGATTTCCAATGGCGTCATACACATAGCGGGTTACAGCCAAGCCTCCGTTTGCGGCAGGCACTTTCTTTCTTATCATCCTGTTCTGGCTGTCATAGTCGTAATAGGTGGATACCTTTCTTCCATTGGTCTCGCTGATCAGGTTGCCTTCCGTATCATATCCGTAGAGTGTTGTGATATTCAATGGCTGAAGTTTCCTCGTCAAACTCCCGTCCAGATCATATTCGAGCACAGTTTCATTGCCCGATGCATCCCTGACAGACTTGACCTGCTCATTCTCATAATAGGTATATGCTGTAGTCGATTGCACCATGGTTGGATACTCGTCATCAAACACAGCCCCCTGAAGCAGATTTTTATCAATGTCGGCAGTGTCAACCAGCAGTGATTCGCTCGCTTTCCTTGATCGCGAGTCATATGTAAATCTTATTACTTTATAAGCATTTTCCGAAGCTTTTTGCCTTACAGCAGTTAAATTACCGGTAGCATCATAAGAGTTCAAAGTCTCATGCCCGAACGGTCCGAATGTTGAGGTAAGTCTTCCTGCCTTATCGTATGTATTCTGAACCTTGTCTCCTGCCGATGTGGTAGAAATCTCCTGTCCATTCGAGCTTGAAGCTTTCTGATCAAAGGTTTCACTGCTGAGTGTCAGGCCGGTTTCATCATAGCTGAACCGGGTAAGCCTGTAGTTCGCAGTACCGGCCTCGGATTTGACAAATTCCCGTTTTGCAGTCATATTGCCTGCCGGATCGTATTCAAATGCTGCCGCGTTCCCGTTCCTGTCATGGCTTTCCGTTAAGTATCCCTCAGGTGAATATGCAAAGGTTTCAACAGACTGGTCGGGGTATTCGATGCGGTAAGGCTTTCCGAATATAGTGTTGTATGTAGTGGTTTTGTTCCCACGCCTGTCTGTTTTTACATTGCTGAGCTTTCCTGTATCGTCATATGTATAGCTCTCCCTGCTCCCATCCGAATAGGCTGTCTCCTTAAGCAAGCCGTTCAGATAGTAGGCATTGCCGGTCATATCCCCTTTTGAATTCTCTTCGGTGATTACTCTGCCGGAACCGTCGTAGACATAGGATTTTGTATAGCCGCTTGCCGTTCCGGAATTATCTTTTGCCGTCTGTGCGGATGTATAATGGATTACCTGATCGGCTGCGTCATATTTGTAAAGTTTGCCGATGGACAGAGCAGGTTCCTGGCTGTTGTAACCGGTGCCATCCGCTTCTTTCGCCACATTTCCGCGTCCATCGTATTCTTTGTACGATACCACTTCCCGGTTCGTCCCATCAAAGCTGATTGCCTTGA
This sequence comes from Hungateiclostridiaceae bacterium UBA1305, assembly GCA_002307275.1. Classification (GTDB taxonomy): domain Bacteria; phylum Bacillota; class Clostridia; order Acetivibrionales; family DTU013; genus UBA1305. The sequence goes on along the minus strand of DBTX01000061.1, from coordinate 34,147 downwards.
CAAGCTGCCCCATACTGTCGTATTCGTATTCCATACCAGGTGCACTATCCCCATTCAGTCCATAGTATCTGGGGTCAATTTCCTTTTTAAGATTTCCATTTGCATCATATAGATAAGTTGTCGTATGGTTCATGGCATCTGTCTTTTGTGACACCTTGCCCATGCCGTCATACTTGTAGTAGGTAGTATAAGGCACTCCTTGTACCGTAATGGTTTCTGAAACCATATTGCCGCGTCTATCGTAGTTATAGGAAGTCTGTTTCTTCTTTCCGTCTTCCTCAAACGGTTCTGTTTTTGACATCATACGATTCCGGTAATCGTAAGTATAATCCGTTGCCTGGAATCCGCTTCCGTCATACTCCTCTACCTTGAGGAGATTGCCTTCGCAGTCCCTGGTATACTTTTTCAGATAATTTCCCTGAACCGGAGCTGTTACCTGACTGCCGTTCTCCGAGTATGTACCTTCTTCCTTTACCAGTTCTCCTGCAAAGTCATATGCATAAGTGTATTTAAGGAATTTGCCCTCTGTCTGGTCGGAGTATTCAACCGCGCTGGTCTTGTTGCCATTTGCATCATATGTATAATGTATGTGAGCTTTTCTGCTTGAATCGAGATACCTGTATTCATCCGTGACCCTGTTCATCTTGTCGAAAGTGAATTCCGCCATGGAGGACAGGCTGTCTTTACCGCCTTCCACCTTGCCTTCCTCTGATATGGTCACGTTTCCGGCCTTGTCATATCCATATTGTTTGTAATAATAGTCTCCGGAGCCCTTGGTATAAGTGCGCACTTCAACTATCCTGCCGGCTGCATCATAGATGTTTTCCGTGACCTTGCCGCCAGGAGCTTCCTCGGCCAGTACATTGTCAAGATTATTGTAACTGTAGACAGTCTCATTATTCAACGCGTCAATCTTCCTGCCGAGACGCCCGAGATTGTCGTAAACATAGATGGTTGTGCCGTTCAATGCATCCTTCTCGCTGGCTACGCTTCCTATGTAATTATAGGTAAAGGATTTAGCAAAATAATTCGCGTTATCCGGTGTTTCTTCATATTTGACGAGTTGTTCGGCTGCATTGTAATAATACTTCTTTACATAACCGTCCTCGTCTGTGAGTGTAAGAATTATCGGCGTATCGTTGCTGATTCCGTATGTATAGGTTAGCTTGATATTTTCTTTTTTAGCAGTATCCTTTTCATAATAGATCTTGCCGGTCAACATGCTATAGCTGTTATACTCATATGCTGTTTTATTGCCGTTGGAATCGGTTTCGCTTACCTTGTTCCCCCTGAAATCATATTCAGTCTGTGCAAGTGTCTTCCATAGATTATTCTCGAACAGGCTGTAGCGGGTTATATTGTCGAATATGTCGTAGTTGAACTGGAATTTGGTCTTGTTTTGATCTAGATACTCCACTTCCCTGCCGGCATAGAGGTAATCCTTGTATGTATATTGCCGGTATGTCTGGTCGGGATAAGTGATTTTCGTGTTTCTCTCCAGCGCATCATATTCGTAATCGGTGCGGTTTCCGTTTTCATCGATTTCCGCTTTTTTGTTTCCGGTATTGTGGTCATAAACATACTGTCTTGCGAGTTCCACTCCGCCGACAAGTTTGAATTCCTTCGTCAGATAAGCTCCTTTATGGTCGGCGCCGTCGGCATCGGTTCCGTACACATATTTCGTAATGTATATGTTATCCGGTGAGTTGACCGTTTTTTGCGTTACATTACCACTGCCGTCATACTGGTAATCCGTATTGACCCATTGTACCGGATCATCGGTGTTAACCTTCTGCTCCCTGGTTATGTTGCCTTTATCATCAATCGTGTTAATAATCTGGCAGACCGTATCCTTATCCTGCTTCCATGTTTTTTGCAACAACGTATGGAATTTATCGTAGGCATAGGAATAAATGACGGTATTCTCCGTATCTGTCGGATAGCCCTTATCATCCCTTTTTGCCAGGGGACCTGTGTAGTTGGTAAGATTGCCGTACTGGTCATACCTGAAATTTTCTATTTTTATAGCACTTTGTGAAACTGCCTGTCCATCTGCAACATTGTTTAATGTTTCTACAATCTTTTTCGGGAATTTCATTTCATCGTTTTCTGTAACAATAGTCTTCTTGTGGTCTTTACCTGTTTCTTCAGTTACAACAAGCTCATGCGTACCGCTGTAGGTGTACTTTACAGACGTTCCATTCAGGTCGGTCTTCGAAGCATAATACTTGTACGTATCTTTCAAATAATCATTGTTGTTTTCCTGATAACCGCTGAAGCCGTAACCATCTGCCTCATTCGTATAGCTGTAGTTTATTTTGTCCTTGACATCACAGACGAACCGGTCAAGAAAATCCGTCTTTGCAGGATCATAACCCGTCTTTGCCAATTCTTTTTTTTCGAATATTTTACGGTACTGCATACTGCCATCGCTAAGGCCCTGGGTAAAGGTGTTGTAGGTATAACGTTTCATCCTGTTATTCCTGCAATAATCTATCTGCACCAGGTTTTCGTAAGTATTGTATGCACTGTAACCGGATTTGCCGGTATAGCTGAAGCCCAGGGATGGCTGCTCATACCAGTAATGGTATTTAGGCTTTCCGTCAATGTCGAACACTCTCTGGAGCCTTGTTCTCAGGATATGTTTTGTCGGGCTCACAAGTACAGCTGTTTTGTCATAAACGATTTTTTTACCGTCCGGCAGGTTTACAACGACCTGGAATTTTCCTTCCAGATCTCCAGAACTTATAGTATTCGGGTTCTGTGACGTTTTATAACTTTCCTCCGCACTGTAAACAATGTTCTTAATTGGGCCTGCAATAAAGGTTTCATCTTCTTTGTATTCTATTGTAACTACTCTTCCTACCGTATCAGTAATACGTGTCGCAAGCTTCCTGGTCTTTTTCACACCGTCGACCGTGTAGTTGAAGGTACTATATTCGAATTTAATCGTATTGCCATACCGATCTGCTATGCCTAGTATTCTTCCATCATCGGCAAAATATGTTTTCTTTCCGTCCTTTCCGGTCATGACATACTTTGATTTTCCATCAGTTTGCCCATTGCTGAAATCGGCGGAAATCGTTACGGTTACATCCTTGATAGTCTGGTTTTCAGGTTCATAGGCTTCGATCCCGTCATCCGGTTTGGGATCATAGAGTCTGTATACATCACCTGATTCAGTGTGAAGAAATTTGTAACTGGTTCCATCGGCATTCGTTTTCATTTCCATCTCGGGGAAAGAGAAGCGCATACCAATTCCTAAATTGAAGCGTTCTTCGTAAAAAGATGTTGTATTGGCGTCGGAATAGACATAGTCCACCCATGCGCCGTCTACATACTTTACTTTCATCTCCTGAACATTCGAAGTACCGCTTTTATACAGCCTTTTTATTTCAAGATCCAGTCCGTTCTTCCCGGGAAGAACGTAATCTGTCTGATTCAAGGTCAAATCGCCGCTTTGCGCACTGATAGTCTCCTCGGTGGTATTATTTCGCAGATAAACCGGAGAGAGGGCGGTATTGTATTGTTTATTCGGCCCTATCAGGTTATTGAGCTGTTCTTCCAGCGTTTCGGCTTTTGCAACCTGCGCCGGTAACAAGAGTGCTATGAGTAATATATTAAATATAATAGTTAGCTTTATTAGTTTTCTCACATTGTTTTCCCCCTTAAAGGCAATTTAGCGGATATGTGATAATCTCCAGTAAATTAGTTGATCCTATTTCCGAAGTAATTGGCTGAAATTATGTTTAGGCAATTAGCCGAAACTGTTTCAAGCAATTATTCGAATTTACTCACGAGACATTCGGAATAAATACGTGCTTTGGAATATCCTGATTTCAGCTTTTCAATGATCGTTTCTACGCTGGAATCCAGCTTAAAGGCCGTTACATATGCCTGCACAATGCTCTGCTCGGACAAACCGCTGCTTTGCATTAATTTTTTGACTTTTTCAGGTTCTACAGAAACACGCGGCAATTCCGCCTGACCATTAACAATGTCATATTCTGCATTTATTTCTCTCCAAGTTTGCCTGCCAATCCTTTTTTGCATAACTTCCTTAAATGGAATTGAAGTCTTTTTAGAAACCTGATCCGCTATCATAACGTCATCTTTAGTTATCCCGTCTGTCTTAAGCAGTCCTTCAAGATTAGATACCAGAAATACTCCAGAAACAAAAAAGGCAATAAAAAAAAGCCGGTTGCACCACTTGCTCAGTATAGCCCAAAGTGCCCAAGTATTGGCTATACATCAACGCATCTATCCTAAATATCGCCCATATATGTAACTACATTATTTATTTGTAATTACATTATTTATTTGTTATTATTTTGATTTCAATAATAGCACTATTCCCCATATTATGTCAATATAATTGTGACATATTTGTAAAATTATAACATCTTTGTAGAATCACATCATCAGATCCTCCATTGTTTCACGCCTGCGAATGAGCCGGGGTGTGCCGTCCATGCCTATCAGCACCTCAGCGGGCCGCAGGCGGCAATTGTAGTTGGATGACATGGAATAGCCATATGCTCCGGCATCCATGATGGCTATGATGTTGCCTTCCATGACGGGCGGCAGTTCTCTGTCTTTAGCCAGAATGTCGCCCGTTTCGCAGATATTGCCTGTGACTGTTACGACATTTTTTTGATCACTTTTAATGATTTCATCGTTTTCATATATTTCAATGTCATGGTAGGAATCATACATGGCAGGCCTTATAAGTACATTAAAGCCAATATCTGTGCCAATATATGTTCTGCTGCTATTCTGCTTGACCGCATGCACGGTTCCGAGAAGAACCCCACACTCCGCCGTTATGTAGCGGCCAGGCTCCATTTTGACCTTGGTATCCTTATGCCGGACTGCTGCCCAATTCATAAGGAGCTCGGACAACCTACCGCCTAAATCTTCAAGATCCATCCTTTTCTGCCCGTCCTGCTTGTGATACGGTATGCCTATGCCGCCGCCCATATCAATAAATTCCAGTTCCTCGAACTTTTCTGCTACGGATAGTAATGATTTTACCGATGCAACGTATGGCGCCGCTTCCATGAACAAGGAACCGATATGCTGGTTTATCCCGACCAGCCTGAGTCGGTATTCCTTCAGCACAGCCCTGACTTCCCCTGATAATTCGATATTTACTCCGAATTTGGTGTTCTCCCCTCCTGTAATCACTTTTTCATGATGCCCCGCGCCTATCCCCGTATTGAATCGGACAACAGCCGCTCCTCCGGGATTCAGCCTTCCATACCGGCACAGCTGTGAAATTGAGTCACAGCTGATTAGTACACCCTTGTTCAGGGCATACTCCATTTCCCCGGTGGAGATATTGTTTGCCACAAATAATATCTCTTCCGGTTTAAAACCGGATGCAAGTAATATATGTATCTCGCCGGGTGACATTGCGTCGGCGTCAAAGCCCTCTTCTCTTATGATTTTCAAGAGTTCAGGGCTGGAATTTGCTTTTGTGGAGTAGTTGGGTTTGAAACGGGAGCAGGAAATCAAGCCTGCCATTTCGCGGCACCTTTCCCGCAAGATGGCTTCATTGTACAAATAAAGCGGGCTTCCGAATTCCCTTAACAGCCGGGATGGCTTGCTTTTGCCAAAAAAGCCGGTTTGCTCCGTAAAGTATGTTTTCATGCCGGATCCTCCAGTTACAATGCATGATTCATACTATTCAGATAAGCCAACTTTTTGTGCCGAAATGGAAAATAGATATGCAGAAATTCAGCACAGTGTACTCACAGGTGAATTTCTGCATATTGAATGCTTTTTTGAAAGAATCCGGGCGGAAGCAATGGATGAAATGATATATGAAATGATGGATGAAGAAGTTCCCGAGCGAACTCCTAGGGATTGACGACGGGCTGCTTCACTTTTGGAGCAGGAGTTGCAGCCGCTTTGGCGCTGGATTTTTTCCCGGCGGAGGAAGTGGATTTTGTCTCAGCCTTTTTATATTTTATCGTCTTATAATCAACCGTACTTTTCACAGCACCTGACGTTGTTTGTCCCGCTGTGCCTGTAACCGCAGACAGCAGAGGCATTTCAAAAGCCCTGCCGTTCTTCGTAAAATTTGTTGCGCATACTGTTACAAGCGCCATTAGCAATATTGTTCCAAATGTATAAAATAATCTACCAGCGGCAGATTTTTTTGTTTCCTTCATAATAACCCCACTGTTCTACCTTTCAATTGTTCCAATGCCCAGTTCCTGGTAAGAACTATTTGCGGATGCAGTAATTTGCCTTTTTTTAAAATATCTTCAATCGTACTGTCAACGCCTGCAACAATTGCTTCTTCCAGGCTTGACTCTGCAGCTTTCCGGATTTTCTCAACGCCTTCATAGCTTCTTCCCGCTTCGATATAATCTGCGATGAACACGATACTGCTGAGCTTATTCATGTTTTCGCAGCCCATTGTATGATTCGTGACTGCAGCCAGTACACTCTTGTCATCTACCTCAAAAAGATCTCTGGCAAGAAAAGCGCCTACCATGCCGTGCAGGATCTCCGGCTGTTTTTTCATGATACTGTCAACAATTATATCATACTTTTTGCAGAGGGCGAAAGTTGAACTTTTATCCATATCCTTCGCACAATCATGGATAAGTCCGGCCAATTCGGCCTTTCCTATGTCTTCCCCATATTTTTCAGCCAATATCCGGGACGCCTCCATAACATGGGTGGAATGACTGAATCTTTTTTGAGACAGCATCATCTGCAGTCTGCTTTTTATATCATCGATGTTCATCATATTGTTTTCCTGTACAATCCCCCATCTTTAATAAATTCCTCCACGCCTTCGGTTACAAGGTATTTGATGGATTTACCGGCACTGCATCTTTCTCTGATTTCACTCGAAGAAATATCGATCAGAGGCGTATCGATCAGACTAATCCTCATAGCATATTCTGATTTTAGCTTCTCGACATCAGCATCTGCAGAATTTCTTCCAATACCCGGCCTCCTGACTGCAATAAATTCACAAAGGCCGAAAACAGTTTTGAATTCCTTCCATAAAGTCAATTCAGGTATTACATCCGCTCCGACTATAAAGTACAGTGCAGTCTCATCTCCGTAAGCCTTTTTAAGTGTCTGGAGCGTGTTGACGGTGTATGTATAGCCGTCTGTATCGATTTCAACTCTGGAAGCCTCAAAAAACGGATTGGAACTTACTGAACGCCGGACCATCTCGTATCTGAGCTCCGGATCGATCACCTCGCTATCAGGCTTGTGCGGAGGCTGTCCGGATGGTATCAGCAATACTTTATCAAGATTCTGGCTCTCCCTCACCGATTCTGCTATAATCAAATGCCCGTAATGAATCGGGTTGAATGTCCCGCCAAGTATTCCAACTTTTTTGAAACGCTGCTGCATAATGAATTCCCTATCATCATAAATTTGTAATCACATCAGACTCGTGTATTGTAACATCTAAATATTTGTCATTCTGAGTGCAGCGAAGAACCTGGCTGGCTAAGATCCTTCGCAAACGCTCAGGATGACATTGTAAGCTATTTTATAAAATTTTCAGAGTTTACAGAGTACTAGAGCAATACTCCTAGTTAGTGTAATACTCCTAGTTAGTGTAATACTCCTAGTTAGTGCAATACCTCAAGTTAGAGTAATACCTCAAGTTAGAGTAATACCTCAAGTTAGAGTAATACTCAAGGTTAAAGTAAAACTCCAACCTTGAGTATTATATTAAACCATTTCTTCGACATCATCAATCATTTCTTGATTCCGATATCTTTACGGTAGTGCATATCCGGGAAGCTTATTTTTCCGGCTGCCGCATATGCTTTATCTCTTGCAGTTGCCATTGTATCGGCAACTGCCGTCACGCCCAATACTCTGCCGCCTGCTGTAAGGCATTTGCCGCCTTCAAGCCTGGTGCCTGCATGAAATACCATAACATCGGCATCCTTCTCAGCTTCGTCAATGCCTGTTATCTCAAGCCCTGTCCTATACTTGCCAGGATAACCGCCGGAGGCCAGTATGACACAAACAGCGGCATTATCGCTCCACTCTATATTGATGGAGTCAAGTCTTTCATCAATGACTGCTTCAAATATTTCTATGATATCTGTCTTCAGTCTGGGCAGCACAACCTGTGTTTCAGGGTCGCCGAACCTGGCGTTATATTCCAGCACCTTGGGTCCTTCCTCTGTCAGCATAAGGCCAAAATACAACACACCCTTGAATTTGCGGTTTTCACTGTTCATTGCCCTTATTGTAGGTAAAAATAGTTTTTCCATACAAAAGGCATTCAATTTTTCATCATAGAGCAAACTGGGCGAAAATGCCCCCATTCCGCCGGTGTTAAGCCCCATATCGTTGTCAAGCGCACGCTTGTGATCCTGTGAGCTGACCATGGGTACGACTGTTTTCCCATCTGTGAACGCCAGAATCGAGACTTCGGGACCTTTTATGAATTCTTCAATGACGATCCTGTCACCGGCATTTCCGAAAACCTTGTCCGACATCAACTCACGAACCGCCCTGCTTGCTTCATTAAAATTCTGAGCGATAATGACGCCCTTCCCCAGAGCCAGTCCGTCAGCCTTTACTACTATGGGGTAACTTGAGCTTGAAAGGTATGCCAGTGCATCTTCAGGTTTGCTGAACACCTCATAGCCTGCAGTAGGCAAGCCGTATTTTTTCATAAGCTCTTTTGAGAACACCTTGCTGCTTTCGATGGCAGCAGCATTCCGGCTCGGACCGAATGCCCTGATACCGGCCAGTTCCAATGCATCAACCATGCCCGCCGCGAGCGGATCATCAGGTGCAACTACCACCAAATCTATTTTTTCCTTCTTTGAAAAACGAATCACGCCCTCGATATCCATGGCCTTGATCGGAACACACTCAGCCAGCGCTGCGATGCCGCCATTGCCAGGTGCACAATAGAGCTTGTCAACCAGTGGGCTTTGTGCAATTTTCCAGGCCAGCGCGTGTTCGCGTCCGCCCCCGCCAATAATAAGAACTTTCATGGTCTTTCTCCTCCAGCCATATTTTATGTACAACTTATCTATTATCGCAGCACGAAGGCTGCAAATTGGCTTAATGCTTGAAGGGCCTTAATGCTTGAAGTGCCTCATTCCAGTGAATATCATGGAGATTCCGTACTTGTTGCAGGCATCGATCGACTCCTGGTCGCGAACCGAACCGCCAGACTGTATAATTGCAGTAATTCCTGCGGTATGAGCTTCTTCAACGCAATCTGCAAATGGAAGAAACGCGTCTGAAGCCATCACTGCCCCTTCTGACTTTTCTTTCCCATAATCTATCGCAACCCTCAACGAAGTCACCCTGTTGGTCTGGCCCGGACCTATGCCGACGGTCTGATTTGCTTTTGCAAGTACGATACCGCTGGACTTCGTGTGTTTTACCACCTTCATCGCAAACAGCAGATCACCAAGCTGCTCCTCAGAAGGCCTGGCTATTGTAACACATTTCATTTCCTCCGAATCGACAAGCTCGTTGTTGTAATCCTGAACAAGCAGACCACCTGTGACCTTTTTCATATCATATGTGCCTGCCGGGAGCTTGGCGGATATATTGTCAAGCTTCAGCAGACGGATATTCTTCTTCCTGGTGAGTATCTGCAGCGCATCCTCTGAGAAGTCCGGGGCAATCACTATTTCATAGAAAACCTTACTGATTTCCTCAGCTGTTTGCGCATCAATTTCTCTGTTGGCGGCAATAATTCCGCCGAACGGCGACAACGGGTCAGCCTCATAGGCCAGCATATAAGCACTCCATATTGTTGCCGCGCTTGCCGCTCCGCAGGGATTTGCATCCTTTACAATAACTGCCGTTGGCTCGTCAAACTCTTTCAGAAGCTCTATTGCGCCATTTGCATCACTTATATTATTGTACGACAGCTCCTTTCCGTGAAGCTGCCTTGAATCAGTCATGCAACCTATGTTTGGTCCTGCTTCCCTGTAGAAAACAGCCTTTTGGTGCGGATTTTCGCCATACCTCATCTCCTGGACTTTTTCAAAGGTAAGTGAAAGTGTCTCCGGGAAGAATTCCTCCCCCAACCTGTCCCTGAAGTATTTCGCAATCAAAGTATCATAATGGCTGGTATGTTCGAAAACCTTGTAAGCCAGCTTGAATCTGGTCTTGATTGAAACTTCGCCATTAGCCTTCATTTCATGGAGTACCTTTTCATAATCCGAAGGATCCACAAGAACGACCACATCCTGATAATTCTTAGCCGCAGCTCTTATCATTGCCGGCCCGCCGATATCGATATTCTCAATGGCTTCCTCCAGCTTGACATTGCCTTTCAGAATGGTTTGCGCAAAAGGATAGAGGTTGATGATGATCATGTCGATCGGCTCAATTCCGAGTTCCTTGATCTGCCTCATGTGCTCTTCATTGCCGCGGATCGCAAGAATGCCGCCGTGCACCTTTGGATGAAGCGTTTTGACACGCCCGTCAAGGCACTCGGGAAAGCCTGTTACCTCTGAAATGTTTGTCACTTTTATCCCTGCTTCTGCCAGCGCTTTTTGCGTGCCTCCGGTGGATACGATTTCCACGCCATGCTTCAAAAGCTCTGCAGCCAGTTCTACAATACCTGTTTTATCAGATACGCTGATCAACGCGCGCTTTATCATGTGTTCCTCTTCCTTCGCAAATTTATTCATACTATTCAAGTCAGGAACTTTCCCAAAAATTCAAAGCGAGAACCGTCCCCTCTTTGAATTTGTCCGCTCTTTGAATTAAGCAAGAAGAGCGAAACCACGAGAACCGTCCCCCCGGTTGCGAAACCGCGAGAACCGTCCCCCCGGTTGCCGAGAACCGTCCCCCCGGTTGCGTCATTCGATCCGGACTTTTCGGCCTTCAAGGATTAGGCGGTTTTCCTTGTATAGACGGATCGCTTTGGGCAGAAGCTCCCACTCGGCTTCCTGCATTACTCGCAGTTGAAGGCTTTCCGGGGTGTCATCGGGCTTTACTTCAACGGCTTTTTGCAGAATGATTGGTCCGGAGTCATATTCAAGATCCACAAAGTGTACGGTTGCCCCTGTTACCTTTACACCGTATTCCAGCGCCTTCTGATGCGGTATGATCCCATAATAGCCTTTGCCGCAGAAGGACGGTATCAAAGACGGGTGTATGTTGATGATCCTGTTCCTGTATGTATCTACGAAAGCCTGTCCAAGCATGGACAAAAAACCTGCAAGCACGACGAGCTCCACCTCGTACTGTTTGAAATGCGCTATGAGAGCGCTGTCGTATTCCTCCATCGAGCCGAAGCTTTTTTTTGAAATCACTGCCGAGGGTATGTTGTGTTTCTGTGCCCTCTCGAGTGCGTAAACACCGGTCTTGCTTGAAACGACAGTCACAATCCCGCATCCGGCCAGATATCCGTTTTGAATCTTGTCGATGATGGACTGCAGGTTGGTGCCTCCGCCTGAAACCAGTATCCCAAGCCTTAACATAAATCTACTCCAGCCTCTCCCTTAATAACCTCGCCAATAATATATGCCTTCTCGCCAAGTGTTTCAAGATAGCTCACCACATCGCCCGAAATCCCGGGACTTACTGCCATGACCATTCCTATCCCCATATTGAAGGTGTTGTATATGCTCGCGTCACTCAACTCGCCTATTTTCTGCAGCAAATTGAATATGGGCGGTACAGGCCATGCTCCAAGCTTGATTTTCAGCCTGAGCCCCTCAGGAATCATCCTTGGGATATTCTCTATGAATCCGCCGCCTGTTATATGTGAAAGTCCCTTGATCGGGAATTTATCCTTTAGCTGCAGGATTGTCTTTACGTATATTCGTGTAGGTTTGAGTAGTTCTTCCCCAAGCGTCGTACCAAGCTTCCCGACATGTTCCAGGAGTCTCTCAGCGGTTGGGTTCAGAAGCCTTCTGACAAGGGAATATCCATTGCTGTGAAGACCTGAAGAGGCAAGGCCGATCAGAATATCGCCTGCTTTGATGCTTTTCCCGTCAATGATCTTTTTCCTGTCCACAATACCCACGGCAAAGCCCGCAATATCATATTCGCTTTCCGGATAGAAGCCCGGCATTTCGGCAGTCTCACCACCGACCAGCGAGCACCCTGACATGATACAGCCTTCGGCAACGCCTTTTACGATCTTGGCAACTTTTTCCGGCCTGTTTTTCCCCAGTGCGATGTAATCCAGAAAGAATAACGGTTCAGCGCCGCCGCAGATGATATCGTTGACGCACATTGCCACGGCATCGATGCCTATTGTATCGTGTCTGTCCATCAGGAATGCTATTTTCAATTTTGTTCCGACGCCATCGGTACCGGACACCAGTACCGGTTCCTCGTATTTGCTTTTATCCAGCGCAAAAAGGCCGCCAAAACCTCCTATATCAGTTAAAACCTCCGGTCTGAAGGTTCTTTTTACATCATTTCTCATGAGCTTTACAGATTCGTACCCAGCCTCGACATCCACCCCGGCTGACTTATAATCGATCATTTTATTTTCCTCCTCCACATGAAAACTTATTTCCTTCAACCGGCACTTCCATGGGATATGCAGAATTGAAGCAGGCTGTACAAAAGCCGCAGCTGGAGTCCGGCGCGATCCCAAGAAGACCTTCCAGACTAAGATAACCCAGGCTGTCCGCTCCTATCTTTTTGCAGATCTCATCAATCGTATTCTTGGAAGCTACCAATTGATCCGATGAGGATATGTCTATTCCGAAATAGCATGGGAATTTGTAAGGCGGAGAACTGACCCTCATGTGGACTTCCTTCGCACCTGCGTCCTTGAGCATCTGCACGATCCTTCCTGTCGTCGTACCCCTGACGATGGAATCGTCAACCATGACAACCCGCTTTCCGGCTACTTCCGATTTCATTGCGTTGAATTTTATGCGTACGCCGGATTCTCTCTGCCCCTGCTCCGGCTGTATGAAGGTTCTTCCCACATACCTGTTTTTAAGCAAGCCCTGCCCGTAAGGTATGCCTGATTGTCTCGAATAGCCGAGTGCAGCATTCAGGCCGCCGTCCGGTGCGCCTATCACAATATCTGCTTCAACCGGATGCTCGATCGCAAGCCTTTTACCTGCTGCAATCCTTGCCTGCAGTACGCTGGTGCCGTCGATCACGCTGTCCGGACGTGCAAAATATACAAATTCAAAAATACAAAGGTGTGAATCTTCTTTTCTTTTTGTCTTGATGGATTTGATCCCATCGCAATCAATAAGGACGATCTCTCCTGGTTCCACATCCCGTATCAGCTCCGCACCTACCGCATCCAGAGCGCATGACTCGGAGGCAAGTATGTGCGAATTTCCAAGCTTGCCAATGCAAAGCGGCCTGATACCCTGAGGATCCCTTATACCGACAAGCCTTTTGGGCGTGACGATCACAATTGCATAGGACCCTTTGATCGTATCCATGACTTTTTCAAGTGTTTCTTCAATATTATCACTTCCGACCCTATGTCTTGATATGAGGTTGGCGATGACCTCCGTATCGCTTGTGGTCTGGAATATGGCGCCGTTTTCCTCCATACTGGTCCGGAGTTCTGAAGCATTGACAAGGTTTCCATTATGCGCCAAAGCGAGCTGGCCAACCTTGTACTTTACAACCATAGGCTGTGCATTTTCCCTAAGACTCGCCCCTGTTGTGGAATATCTGACATGTCCTATTGCAATACGGCCTTTAAGGTGATTTAAAACCACATCATTGAATATCTCGGGTACCAGCCCCATATCCTTGTGGTGGAGAATTACACCGTCGTCGTTCACTGCAATTCCCGCACTCTCCTGACCCCTGTGCTGAAGTGCATACAAGCCGTGGTATGTCATACGCGCCACATCATTCCCGTCGCAATCGAATACGCCGAATACGCCGCACTCCTCATGGAGCTTTCCGAACATCACATCTCCAGTTGACCCTTTTCCCATGATTAGAATCCTTCTTCCCTGAGTTTCTTCTGCAACTCTGTGTTTTTTCGCTCAACCTTTGCAGCAAGGCCTTTCTTGTATTCCTTCATCCGTTCTCTAAGTTCGGGGTGCAGTCCTGATAATATCTGCACCGCCAAAATTGCAGCGTTTTCAGCTCCGTCGATTGCCACGGTTGCCACTGGAATACCTGTGGGCATCTGTACGATGGAAAGGAGTGAATCCAATCCATCCATGGTTGATGACTTTACAGGAATGCCTATTACCGGCAGCGGAGTGAATGCTGCCAGAACACCGGGCAGATGAGCGGCTTTCCCTGCTGCCGCTATGATTACTTCAAATCCGTTATTCTCTGCGTTCGTGGCAAATTCAGCAGCTTTTTCAGGTGTCCTGTGGGCTGAACATACCATTGTTTCCGTTTCAACGCCAAATTCCTTCAAAAGCTTTAAGCAGCTTTTCAAAACAGGAAAATCAGAATCGCTTCCCATAATGACTGCTACCTTTGGGTTCTTTCCATTATTCATCAAATACCTCCGTACAATGATTTGTTACATAAATGACCAAAAAACAAGAAGTCCGCTTTCCGGCGAACTTCCTTACCTTATTTGAACAGAAGTCAAAAAGGTGCCCATCCTCCATGCCAATGTTGGCAATAAACAGGCAGACACCTCTGTTGATGGCATATTGAAGGGATTGTGGTATAGCATAAACTACTCCTCCCATATTATTAAGAAATAATCACCTGAACGGCCCGACATTCATGGTCGGTTAGTTCTGACAAAGTTCCTCAAATGTTCGTACTTTACTTCTTTTATAATAATTAGGTTGTTCCATGAAGCTTTTCTAAACCTGAAGCTCACAGGCTGCCCTTAAAATAGGACTCTGTCATCCGGAACCCTTTGTTTCCATGGTCTGCGCGCTGCAATTCAGTCTATTCCCTGAACTTTAAACTCATCCTTCACCTTATTAATACTATCAAATGAACGAACCATTTGTCAATTGAGAACAATAAAAAATACGAACATTCCCTTGTTTTTTTTAATTAACATTCGTGTTAAGTCTAAATAAAGAAACATTTCTTATTCAACATGGTATATAATATCGCACAAGAGACCTCTCTTTATTCTATTACAAATAATTCAGAAGAAGTATGAATATGGGCAGAGTGAAAAGAGACAACACTGTAGTATAGATCACATTATCTGTTGCCTGTTTGAAATCCGAGCCGTAATCCGCGGAAAGTGCCGCTATGATTGCTGCACATGGCATTGCCATGTCCAGGATCACAATTGTCCGTACGAACGGGTTGATCAGATCCCCGAGCAGCAGCAGGATCGCCAATACTGCAAACGGGATCACCAATAACTTCAGCAGGGACAATACCAATGTGACCGGCTTTTTAACAATGGCTGCAAAGCTGCCTGAAGGGTTGTTGGCAGCAGAAATCCCGATAAACAGCATTACAAGCGGCAGGGTGCAGTTTCCCAACGGGTTCAGGGCGCTGTAAAAGAAATTGTAGATGACCGTAGCGGCAGCATTTCCCTCAATGGTACGGTGTAAACCGGTAAAAGCGAATATCAGGCCAATCAGGCAGGAGATTGTATTGGGAGAAATGAATTTCTTTATTGTATCAACAAATGGCAAGCCTTTATGCTTATTCAGCATGAATACGCCTGTAGTCCAGCAAAGCAGTTCAAATGCAAGTACAAAAAAGGCTGCTACCACAACCGCCCTTTCACCGAGAACAGCTTTGAAAAGCGGCAGCGCCAGATAACCTACATTTCCAAACATGAGATGTGCTTTGAATACATTTGCCGTCGATCCATCAAGCTTCATGACCCTGCTGAAAAGCATTCCGGTAAAAAGAGCGAAGAACATGAAAATAATAGCCAGCAGGCCTACCAACAGACCGTCCGATAAAGTCGCGGCATCGAAATTGTAGGAGGTCATGGTAGAAATGATCAGTGCCGGAGCCGTGATCCTAATGAGTACCTTTGATAAAACCGTATCTGCGCCATCTGATAGAAAGCCTGATTTCCTGGCAATGTATCCGATGACGGCCAATATGATCAAAGCTGCTATCTGATTAACTATAATGCTCATTTCCTGCATATTATGCCACGTGTCCTTCTGTTTCGTTTCTAATCAGCGAAAGTATTGGTATATCAGCGTTCTAGTGTTGGTATTTATTCCCACTCAATGGTAGCCGGTGGTTTGCTTGTAATATCGTATACAATACGATTGATGTGCTTCACTTCATTCACGATCCGGTTTGAGATTTTCTCCAGCAGGTCATACGGGATCCTGGCCCAATCGGCGGTCATGAAATCTGTTGTAGTGACTGCTCTGAGCGCCAGGGTAAAATCGTAGGTCCGCTCATCGCCCATTACTCCGACGCTCCTCATCCCTGTGAGAACCGTAAAATACTGGTTGATTTGCCGTTCCAGTCCTGCATTGACAATCTCACTTCTGAATATATGGTCGGAATCCTTCAGAATCTCGAGTTTTTCCCTGGTCACATCGCCAATGATCCTTATTGCCAGGCCCGGCCCGGGGAACGGCTGCCGCCAGACGATCTCCGCCGGTATTTCAAGCTCTTCCCCCGCTCTTCTGACCTCGTCCTTGAAGAGATTCCTCAGAGGTTCGATAATTTCTTTAAAGTCCACATAATCCGGCAAACCGCCAACATTATGGTGGCTCTTGATAACGGCTGCATCACCTGCGCCGCTTTCTATAACATCCGGATAAATGGTGCCCTGCACGAGGTAATCCACTTTACCGATCTTTTTTGCTTCATCCTCGAAAACCCGGATAAACTCTTCTCCAATTATTTTCCTCTTGCGTTCAGGATCTTCAACGCCGGCAAGCTTCTCAAGGAATCTGTCCTCCGCGTCCACCCTGATCAGATTGATGTCGAATTTTTCTCTGAACACTTTCTCCACCTGGTCTCCTTCATATTTTCTAAGGAGTCCGTGATCAACGAAGATACAGGTCAGCTGTTTTCCGATCGCCCTGTGCATCATGACAGCCGCTACCGAGGAATCAACGCCGCCGGACAGCGCACAAAGCACCTTCCCGCTGCCAACCTTTGCTTTTATTGCGCTGATGCTCTGTTCCACAAAAGAGGACATGACCCAGTCTCCCGAGCAGCCGCATATATCGTAGAGGAAATTGTTGAGCATATCCCTGCCTTTGGGCGTATGCATCACTTCAGGATGGAACTGCACTCCGTAAAGATTTCTGCTGCAATCCTCCATGGCTGCTGCAGGGCAGCTGGGCGACCATGCCGTTTTGCTGAAGCCCTGCGGTATGTTTTTTACATAATATGTATGGCTCATCCAGCAGGTCGTTTTGCAGTCAACACCTTTGAAAAGCCTGCTTGTGTTTTCCAGCTCAATTTCCATTTTGCCATATTCGCGCTGATCCGCTTTTTCGACATCTCCCCCAAGCATGACACCCATCAGCTGCATGCCATAACAAATGCCAAGAACAGGTATACCCAGTTTGAGTACTTCACTGTCACAGAACGGAGCAGCCGGATCCAGAACAGTGGCTGGACCGCCGGTAAATATGATGCCCTTGGGATTCAAAGCCCTTATCCTGTCAACAGTCGTATTATAAGGCAATACTTCGCAGTATACCTTTGCTTCCCTGACCCGTCTTGCTATCAGCTGGTTGTATTGACCGCCGAAGTCCAGTACGAGAACCAGTTCATTATTCATACTCATTATCTCCTATTATCGATTGGATTTTGAATATTATTTTTTAATCTTATTTTATATTTAAATATCGCTTTTTATTTTAAATTGGATTATGAATAATTATATCCATATCCAATCGCATTGTAAACGGTATAATAGCTGCAAAGACATAGGAACAGGACGAATAAATTTATGCAAGATGACGGGGTAGCATATAAGTTTCCAGAACCTCACAGTCAGGAACATTCCTGCATTATCAGCCGAATGCTTTCCGCAATGCCGAACCATTGAGATAATCAAACCTGCAGCCCTGAAATCTGTTTTCCTGCAGCATTTTCTTCTCAATCAGTTCCAGCACCTTCCACCAACTGGTATCCCAGTTGCAGAACAGTGTCCTTTCGGCAGGTGCGCGTCCAAGCAGCCTTTGCACCACAATTCCCGGATCAAGGTATTCCAGAAATAATATGGTCCTTTCAATAAAATCCTCCATGCCAAGAGGTTGAAACTCGCCCTTTTTGTAGCTTTCACCCAAAGAAGTGCCCTCCAGTATGTAAAGTGAATGGCACTTTACCTGATCAGCTCCAAGTGCAGAAAGCAGCCTGGCGCCTTCAACGACATCCTCTGTATCGTCGGACGGCAGGTCGCTGATCATATGCGTACACACCTGAAGACCGCTCTTTTTTATCCTGAGTACTGCATCGGCGAATTCAGCCAGCCCATGCCCCCTGTTCAGCCATTTGAGTGTTTTTATGTTTACAGACTGCAACCCGAGCTCAATGACAATGTCAACGCATTTTTCCTCTTTAAGATGCAATAGATAATCCAGGCGCCTGTCATCAATACAGTCCGGTCTGGTGGAGATGTAGAGTGCTACGATCCTATCACCGCATGCCTCCGCCATATATTGTGAAAAGACATCCATCGGCAGATAGGTATTTGAAAAATTTTGGAAATATGCTATAAACTTTTCCGCTTTGTAATTCTTGCCTATATAACGAGCGTTCGCTGCAAGTTGGCCGCTGATACTCATTTGGGAAGGCAGGCTTTCAAAGCCCGCACCTTCCTCACCACAGAAGCAGCAGCCCCCGCTACCAGCCTTTCCGTCTCTGTTCGGACAGCCGACAGGCAGGTTTATGGGCAGCTTGTAAACCTTGCCGCCATATCTTTCTCTCAGATAATCGGAAAATTTGTAATATAATCTCTCACAAGCCATATTGTTTTGCAGCCTCGGCCTTAACAATTTCATATACCTTGATCAGCGGCAGTCCCGAACTCTCTGCAATGCTTCTGCAATCCTCATATTCGGGCGAAGCTTTTTTTATATCTCCAAATGCAGCGGCCTTCACCCTTGCCCTGCCATATTGTGTTTCTACTGTCACTGTGCTGCGTTCCATGAAGTAGCGCTGCATGTGCTGTTTACGAATACCCAGTGTGGATGTTTCAGCAAGGATGATTCCGGCCATGATATCTTCTGATCCCGGCTTAGCAAGAACGGTCAGCAAGGTCGCCGGTCTGTTCTTCTTCATGAATATGGGGGTGAAAAATACATCCAGCGCACCTGCGGCAAGCAGCTTGGACATTACATATCCCATGATTTCCGATGTCGTATCGTCAATATTTGTTTCAAGTTCAATAATTTCACCCAAAGCAGATGTGTTTACAGCATTGTTATTTGAAGCTGTTGAAGCTGTTGAAGCTGTTGAAGCTGTTGAAGCTGTTGAAGCTGTTGAAGCAACCGAAGCAATTGAAGTAACTGAAATAGCAGAAGCAGCAGCTGTTTCTTCCTGATCTGCAGCTTCATCAAATGTTTCACCAAGAACCGCCCTGAGCGCATTAAGCCGCCCGGTATTTCTTTTCCCGTGACCGTAGCCGGTCTTTTCAATTTTCATTGCAGGCATTCTGCCGTAACTGGCGGCCAGGATCTTGATCAGCCCCATACCCGTCGGGGTCACCAGTTCTGTGCCAACGTCCTCGGATACAAGAGGAATTCCACTTCCCGCAAGCATTTCCATTACCGCAGGCACAGGAACGGGAATGATGCCATGCCTGCACTCTATAAATCCGTTACCGTCATGCAGCACTGAACTGTAAACCTTTTCGACGCCCAGCAGATCAAGACATATTGCTGTTCCCGCTATGTCAACGATGGAATCGATCGCACCGACTTCATGAAAATGTACTTCGTTGATCGGCTTGCCATGGACTTTTGCCTCTGCTGTGGCTATTTCCCTGAATACCTTTTTGCTAAAGTTCTTAATGTTATCATTCAGACTGCTGTTGTCAATAATCTGCTCGATTTCTGCCAGGCCGCGTTCCACCTGCGTATGACTGTGGTCATTGTCGTGGTTATGCTCATCCTCGTGGTCGTGCTCGTGGTTGCCGTCTTGCCCATCCTCGTGGTCGTGCTCGTGCCCGTGATCGTGGTCGTGCTCGTGGTCGTGCTCGTGGCCGCCGTCTTTCCCGTGCTCGTGCTCATGCTCAGGTTCAGTAAATTCATCCAGCAGCACAACATTGACATCCGTCCCTCTGATACCATTCACTGTCTTCAAACCTATCTCTACTTTATAGCCTCCAAGTCCCAGACTGGATAATTCCTGAAGGAATATCTCCCTGTCTATGCCCAGATCAAGTAACGCGCCAATTGTCATGTCTCCGCTTATCCCTGAAAAACAATCCAAATATAATATTTTCATATACGCTCCTGATAAATACTGTTCCTGATAATAACGTTCCTGCTAAATAACACTCCTGCCAAATATCTCTTCTGCTAAATATCTCTCCTGCCAGATATCTCTCCTGCTAAATATCTCTCCTGCTAAATATCTCTCCTGCTAAATATCTCTCCTGCCAGATATCTCTCCTGCCAGATATCTCTCCTGCCAAATATCTCTTCTGCTAAATAACACTCCTGCTAAATATCTCTCCTGCTAAATAACACTCCTGCCAAATATCTCTCCTGATCAAAGCTTGTTAATCATGCTTGCAAGATAACCTGCTCCGAAACCGTTGTCTATATTGACAACGCCTATACCGCTTGCGCAGCTGTTCAGCATCGTCAGCAATGCAGAAAGGCCACCGAAGTTTGCGCCATATCCTACGCTGGTGGGACATGCTATTACAGGCTTATCGACAAGACCGCCGACAACGCTCGCAAGTGCCCCTTCCATACCTGCAACCACTACAAGAACATTTGCCTGCATCAGTGTTTCGGTTTGTGCAAGCAGCCTGTGTATCCCTGCAACGCCTACGTCATATATCCTGTCAACTTTATTTCCCATAGTCTCGGCTGTTATTGCCGCTTCCTCGGCCACCGGTATGTCGGATGTTCCCGCAGTCACTATGGCAATGACCTTTTCCGATGTCTGCAGCTCCCGCTTCTTTACGACAACGATCCTGGCCGCTTCATGATAAACCGCATCGGAGGTCACTTCCAGTATCCCTTCGAATACCTCTCTTCCCGCTCTGGTTGCCATGATATTGTTATCCCTTTCCATCAGGCGGGATACAATGATTTTTATCTGTTCAACCGTCTTTCCCTGACAGTAGATCACTTCAGGATAACCGTTCCTTAGATTGCGATGATGATCAATCTTGGCAAAGCCGAGATCTTCAAAAGGCAGCAGTTTTAGCTCGGTAAGCGCATTATCCACGCTGACTCCGCCGTTTTTCACATCTTCAAGCAATTTCCTTAAAGCTTCATTATCCATAAATGCAACCCTCCAACACTATTCACTCAAACTCAATCTGATCCGCCAAGCAGCCGCATCAGTTCCAGTGCCATTTCCCCATTTATTGTACCTTTTTCCAATGCCAGCAATACTGTCGCTCTTCCAAGACTTTTATACAAATTCAATTCATCCGGCAGCTGTCGTTCCAAAGCTTCCAGATGTGCCGATATCGTCCCTGAATCTCCTCTGGATATCGGACCAGTAAGCGCTTTTACGCTGCCAAGTTTATTTATATTTTCAAGCGTGCTTTGTAAAAGCGGAGCAAAGGCCTTGATGCCTGTTTCCCTTTCAATCCCGGCACACTCAAGCATCCTGGCGGCAGTATGGGATAAAGTCGCCATATAATTGGAAAGTACGCAGGCAGCCGCATGATAAAGACTTTTAGCGCCTTCATCAACCATCAGTATTGTCCCATCCAGCAGGTCCACAATTTCTTTCGAAGCTGCTTCAGCCTCAATCGAGCCTTCGAATCCGAAATAGATCCCGAACATGTTTTCCCACGAAGTTTTCCTGTCAGGAAAGGTCTGTATGGGATGAAGCGAACCCGTCCAGCCTCCCGCACTCCTGATACATTCAAGAGCTTCCGATGAAAGCGCACCGCTGCAATGCAGGAACACCCTACCGGAAAGGCCGTTAATTTTACAGGCTTGCACGATACTGCAAGCCACAGTCCGGATGGAAGAATCCGGCACAGTAATAAACACAGTATCACTGGATTCAACAAGACGGGCTAAATCATTAAAAACACTGCAACAAGGTATTTGAGCGGCAAATTCGACAGAAGCCGGATTTTTGCTGTACATGCCTGATGGCAGCCCTTTCTCCGATAACGCAAAAGCCAGAGAACAGCCAACCCTCCCGGCCCCGATTATACCTGTGCGCATACAGCTTCCTCCTATTCGGGATCTTATACAATAAAATCCCGGGGGTACTCATTCATTAAGCCTGTCTTTTACCATTAAGCCTGTTCTTTACCATTAAGCCTGTCCTTTACCGTTAAGCCTGTTCTTTACCGCTAAGCCTGTCCTTTACCCTTAAGCTTGTCCTTTACCCTTAAGCTTGTCCTTTATCGCTAAGCCTGTCCTTTGCCGCTAAGCCTGATCTTTACCACTAAGGCTGTTCTTTACCTTATCCGTGACATCCTTGCCGAGGCCTTCATTCATACTTCCCGTCCTGTAGCCCTTCAAATCAAGCGTTACATACCGGAAACCCGCCTCCATCAGTTTAACATGGACTTTATCCATCAGATCCGTATCAAAGAATCTGCTTCTTTCCTCCCGTGCGACCTCAATCCTTGCAACCTCCCCGTGGTGTCTGACGCGAACCTGCCTGAAGCCAAGGTCCAACAGGAATTGTTCCGCCCTGTCGATCATCTGCAGCTTCTCCCGTGTGATTTCCTGTCCGTAGGGGAATCTCGATGCAAGGCAGGCAAACGGCTGCTTGTTCCAGGTAGGAAGACCCATTTCTCTTGATAGCCTTCTGATATCCTCCTTTGTCATTTCCGCATCCCTGAGCGGGCTTGAAATCTCCAGTTCCTTCAGTGCAAGCATGCCAGGTCTGTAGTCGCCCAGATCGTCCATGTTCGAGCCATCGACAACGTGGCTGATTCCATTCTGTCGGGCAACTTCCCTTACCTTTGAAAAAAGCTCCTGTTTGCAGAAGTAGCACCTGTTGACCGGATTATGTGAAAATCCTTCTATATCAAGCTCCTCGGATACAATGACAATATGCTTTACGCCTATTTTCTTCATATACTCGTATGCTTCATCAAATTCTCGCTGAGGGTAGGTCGATGATTTTGCGGTTACAGCAATTACCCTGTCTCCCAGAACATCAGCGGCAACTGTCAATAGAAACGTGCTGTCGACACCGCCTGAGAAGGCTACCGCCACGCTTTCCATTTCACTTATCAGTTTTTTGAGTTTTTCCAGTTTTACATCTGCCATTTTGTAATGTTTCTCCCCGTTTATATTAATTTATTGCAGATATATATTACCACATTTCCTCTTGTTTCAACAAATATGTTGGTTCACTCCTCTTATTACCCTTTTATTTCACTTGCTTTACAAGTGCTTGTAATACATTGTGCGAAGCTGCTGTGTTTGATATTATAAAAAAGAGAGGTAAATACATAGTGAAAAGATTTCTTGCAATTATACTACTATCTACAGCATTTATTTATATATACCAACCAGTGTCACACGCAGAGAACATCTATGCACTCATTGATTCCGGCACCGATTATTCTTCGGACAAGTCTGATGATGATGGTGATTCTCTTCAGCTTTATGATAATGCAACCGGGATAAGTGCGGAAATCAGCCACCAGGTACTTGATAAAAAGGCTTTTGACACACTCAGGGCTTATTATAATGATTACTCTCTTACCGATCAACAACTCTTTGAAAAATTAGCTGAATTGAAAAGAAGTTATATCACTGCATTACAAGCCCTCTATAATACAAATTACATGGATCCGGACACGAAGAGCACCGAAACTGCAATGCAGATATATTATGATGGTACGCAGACACTTTACGGGGTGAATAATTGCAATGTATACCTATATAATATCGTTCAATATGAAGGTCTGTCCAACACTGAACTCGTCCATCTTGACATGCTTATACCCGACCGATCCAGAAATACTTTCAATACGATTAAATTCACCATTCCAAAAAACAAACTAGGCTCAGCTGTTAACGAAACAATCGGGTCGATGATGTCAGGCTTCAAGTTTGAAGGTCTTCCTGCACAGACAAAAGCGCCTTTCGTGTTAAGCGATAAGACCATCATGGAAAAAGTCCAATTGGGAGTATATCCGGCAGCATCCCAGAAGAAACCTGAATATGTATCATTTTCAGATTCCGCCGTCGGTTTCACTGTCTCGCTTCCAACCACCTATGTTCCGTTCATTCAAAACAGCCTTGGCGGAGTTTTTACCTATACAAGCTTCAAAATCAATCCAAACATCATATTGTCAATATCCTCCGAACCCCTGCAGGGCTCGGGAATGTCCGACGCCCTTACACGTTTCAGGGTAACGGCCTACGGTTCGGTTGACATGCTTGAAAACAGCAGTAAAGAGTATGGCACCAGAAAGTATACTTATCTGTCCTATGTCAGTTCAAACGATGGATTGAAGCAATATTACCAGGACTATTATACGCAGATTGGGGCAAGACTTTTCAAGCTGCAGCTGCAAAGTGCCATAGCCGAACCCGGAAGTATTGTCAACGCGCAAATGGATAAAATTCTTGCAAGCTTTTATTCAAAGGGCACAAAGATATCCGAATCTGCTGATCAACCTGCAAAATCCGGTGATTCATCAACGACAGAGTATTTTAACAGTGAAGAAGGCTACAGCTTCACCTATCCAAAAACTTGGCGGCTTGAGGATATTTCATCAGATATTGCCTTTGACCGGCTTCGTCTTTCAATTCCCGGCCTTTCCGGAGCTCTTGATGTATCCGTGCAGGAAAGCGAGTTGAAACAGATCGTTACCTTCAACGATATTGTCAAAAGTGTAAACGGCAAAACTGTTACCAGTTGGCCGGAACTTACCGATAACTACAATCCCCCTTTCAAAGGAAAAACCTCCAGGCTGCTGTCTTCCGATTTCACTATAGATGGTCCGGTATCTGTAATATACCGTCTGAGTGTATTCATGGATGATAACAGCAGAAACAGGCTATGCTACTCTGTCGATATTATTAATGGCGGAAAGCTGTATTCCATGTTCATCACTGCAGCCGAATATAAAACTTCAAACGGGCTTTTCAATGATGTCAGGGTTAACGACCTGATCAATATGGTAGCTTCCTCCTTCCATCTGGAAACGACTCCGGAAGCTGAAGCAAGGAGAATAGCAGGCGAGACGCGCAACAGGAAGCTTGTTTTCGTCGAGAAACAGCTGAAACAGATGATAGATCCGAAGCTGATCATAACATCAGTAGATAAGCTGCAGCCTGACGGAACCTTTTTCGCTACAGTCAGAAATACTGCTATGAGCGGCTTTTATAAAATCAGACTGGATTATCAAAACAGACAGGTCGCAATAGTGAACTCCATATTAAAGCGAGACATACTGAATGATGAGCTTGAAAAGCTTAAAGGGTTTTACAGTCGAAAGATCATAGTTGATATAGTAAAGGACGAAAGAAATATGACTTTAATATTAACCACCCGTGAAAACGTTGAATCGGAAAACGTGGTGCGGACATTTAAAGTCGATGCATCCACTTCCGACGGTCAAGTGGTATGGCAGACCATACGGCTTGCGCATCAGGAAGATTACATGTGGGAATGCGAAAATTACATCAAATCGCTTTCTTCAGCCGATGCGAAGATTTATTTCCAGGCCGGCACCGTATTCACGGATATTGATCCTTACAGAAAATCCGGAATCGAATACCGGCTGATGACATATGTCCATACCAGTAAAGTTTCCGGTTTTCTGGTATTGGGGATGGACCCGAGGAGCAGTCTTTTTACTACGAAAGGCGACCTGATCCCCCTGGATAAAATTGTGAAGGAAATCCGAGCGACATATGGAATAAAGTACCTAAGCAGCCAGCCGGATGCAATCAGCTTCGATCCTGAAACATTTATACTGGCATTAAAGACCGCAAATCGTCTGGGTAATGATACCCTTATTGAAAAATATAAGGTATCGTATAATCTTGATAAAGGAATTCTTGAGTATATAAGTCTAAACTAGAAAAGAGCCCGTAAAGGGCTCTTTCTTGTATATGACGGAGTGAAAACAGATATCCTGCGATCCTGCGTCTCTCATCAATTTATACTCCGCTTGCCAGGAAAGCAATGATGAATTTATCAATATCGCCATCCATTACAGCATTGACATCTCCCATTTCATAATTTGTACGGTGATCCTTTACCAGTGTATACGGGCAGAATACATAGGATCTGATCTGACTTCCCCATCCGATATCCAGTTGAATCCCCTTCAGATCCTCAATCTTGTCCTTGTGCTCCCGTTCCTTGAGATCCATCAGTTTTGACCTGAGCATCGTCATTGCAGTATCCCGGTTTTGAAATTGCGATCTCTGCGTCTGGCATGATACCACAACACCGGTAGGAATGTGAGTAATTCGAATCGCCGATTCCGTTTTGTTGATATGCTGGCCACCGGCTCCACTCGCTCTGTAGGTGTCCACCCTCAAATCCTCCGGATTGATGTCGATTTTAATTTCGTCATTCAATTCAGGCATAACTTCTGCTGAAGCAAAGGATGTATGCC
The DNA here is from genome assembly GCA_002307275.1 of Hungateiclostridiaceae bacterium UBA1305. Lineage (GTDB taxonomy): Bacteria > Bacillota > Clostridia > Acetivibrionales > DTU013 > UBA1305. The sequence continues at coordinate 7,545 of DBTX01000061.1, read as the reverse complement.
TTCTTCCCGAAGCGTCAAAAGGTGAGATTCTAACCAGCCTGTGTACGCCGCTTTCCGACCTCAGAAAGCCATATGCGTTTTCGCCGATGATATTGATTGTAACACTTTTAATACCCGCTTCATCACCATCAAGGAAATCCAAAGTATTCACTGCATAGTCATGCTTTTCAGCCCAACGCGTATACATCCTCAACAGCATCTGCACCCAGTCCTGGGCTTCCGTGCCACCTGCGCCTGCATGCAGGGTAAGTATCGCATTGTTTTTATCATATGGCTTGGTTAAAAGTGTCTCAAGTTTGAGCTTTTCCAGTATCTCACTGAGTTTTTGCAGGCCATCGCCGATCTCCGGTATCACTCCGGCATCCTGCTCTTCCATGCCAAGTTCGTTCAGTGTCTTCAGGTCCTCACAGTCCGAAACCAACCGTTCATACCTTTCGACTTTGGTTTTCAGTCCTTTTGTCCTTTGCAGAACCTTTTGGGAATTCTCAAGATCATCCCAGAAACCGTCTTCTGCCGATTTTTGTTCCAGTTCTTCTATCTCGCCTTTCAATCTGGCGATGTCAAAGTGAAGCCCCCATTTCAATGATAGAATTATTCAGACTGTAGATTTCCTGTTTAAATTGTTCCAGTTCCAGCATCATTATCAACTCCAGTAATATATTTGCAGCTTGTCACCTTTCGGCGCCAAGTATCAGCCTTATACACATTCAACCTTTTCATTTTTCATTTTTCATTTTTCATTTTTTAACCTTTTCCCATTATTTCATAAGTGTTTATGATGGCCTCTGCGATCGATCTCATAGACATTCTATTATCCATACTCTTCTTTCTTATGCGTTCATACGCTTCATTTTCACTGAGTTCATCACGTTCCATCAGAATCCATTTTGCCCGTTCGACCTGCTTCCTGCTCTCATAGTTCTCGGTCATTTCCTTCAATTTCCTGTCAAGACCGAATACTCTCTTGTAATTAATATTCGCCAGCTCCACAGTATGCAAAAAAACATCCTTGTTTAATGGTCTTGGGCAGAAGCTGATCGCATTGGCTTTCTCCATCAGTGAAAAAATGTCTGTATTGCTGTAATCACCCAGAAGCACAGTTGCACATAACATTTCATCATCAATCGTCTCTATCATGCTTCTAGTATCACCATGCTGCATGTTCATATCAACAATTACAAAATCAGGATGAAAACTTCTTATAAGCCGCATTAATGATACTGCATCACTGCAGTTTCCTAAAAAGGTGAATCCACTTGGGTTTAACATATTTCTTACAGCTATCTGCAATGGATTTTCCGTTGCTGCAACGATGTATTTTTCACCAGCCATATGTAGACCGCCTTTCCATTTAATAATATACCAAATAACACGCTTAATTAAAAGAGAATTTATTTGACGCCATTTCGGGCGGCTAAAAGCAGTACATAATATGCAAGTCCTTTCCTGTTATCCTGCAAAACTGAACTCCTATTATCTATATTTATGCGAAATATAACCAATTACCCTGCATATATGTAAGCAAATGAAGAAATATGAATTATTCGTATTTCTATATTGCATATTTTTAAGGCCCATGCTATAATTACTTTAAATTACAGTGATGATTATAAGTGAGGACGCTTATTCAGAGATGAATCTCTTTGAGTACAGCGCCTTTTTTTGTTTTCTAAAATCTCGTCGTCGCGATTTTAGAATGGATTTACGTCCTGATTATCAGAGCCGATAATATTACCCCTCTTAGTTTCACTGTAAAATCAAATTTTTATAAGGAGTCGTCTTATGAAAAAGAAGTTATTGGCTGTACTCGTAGTTGCATTATCGGTATTATTTCTTCCGGCGTTTGCTTTTGCGGCAAGTGAATCAAAAATCGACACAGGGGACACTGCATTCATGTTTGTATCCACAGTGCTTGTATTTATTATGACACCGGGTCTGGCACTTTTCTATGGCGGTATGGTAAGAAAAAAGAATGTCCTCAATACAATGATGAATTCCTTTATCATCATGGCACTTATCTCGTTGCAATGGGTGATCATCGGCTACACAATTGCTTTCGGTCCTGACAAGTTCAACCTTTTTGGCGGACTTGACTGGATTGGTTTGAAGGGGATCGGCGAAGCAGCAAATGCCGATTATGCCGGAACCATCCCGCAGAGCTTGTTCGTATTGTTCCAGATGATGTTCGCAATCATCACACCGGCGCTTATTACAGGCTCATTCGCAGAAAGAATGCGTTTTCCTGCTTTCATCATATTCATACTGCTCTGGGCTACACTCGTATATGATCCACTGGCCCACTGGGTCTGGGGCGTCGGCGGATGGCTCAGAAATCTGGGAGCACTGGACTTTGCGGGAGGAACCGTTGTCCATATCAGTTCAGGTGTTGCCGGTTTGGTAGCCGCATTGGTGCTTGGGAAAAGAAAAGGTTATAAAACGCAAACAATGGTACCGCATAATATTCCTTTTGTCGTATTGGGCGCAGCCCTGCTCTGGTTCGGCTGGTTCGGCTTTAACGGCGGCAGTGCGGTAGCGGCAAATGGTCTTGCAATGAATGCTTTCCTTGTTACAAATACCTCAGCTGCTGCGGCAACCTTATCCTGGGTATTGATCGAATGGCTTCTGCATGGCAAGCCTACCGTACTCGGAGCTGCTACCGGCGCAGTAATAGGATTGGTGGCAATCACCCCAGGCGCAGGTTTTGTCAGTGTAATACCCGCAATAATAATCGGATTGGCAGTCAGCCCGATTTGTTACTTTGCAATTAGCGTAGTTAAAGCAAAACTCGGTTACGACGATTCACTTGATGCCTTCGGATGCCACGGGATCGGCGGCATATGGGGAGCACTTGCAACAGGTTTGTTTGCAAGCAAGGCTGTAAACCCGGCGGGCAACAACGGACTTTTCTTCGGAAACCCTGCACAGCTTGGAATTCAAGCTTTAAGTGTAGTTGTCACTATTGCGCTTTCAGCAGGCATGACATTCTTAATACTAAAGGGTATCTCACTGTTTACACCTCTGCGTGCTTCCGAGTCTGAAGAGGAAGAAGGCCTTGACATTGCGCAGCATGGTGAAGATGCGTATCCTGACTTTGCATCACAGGAAAACCTTTCACTTTAAGTTGCAAAAATGGTATAATGCAGGAATAACCCAATAAAAATAAATGGAGGTGCTGCCACATGAAAAAGATAGAAGCAATCATTCGTCCAGGTAAGCTTGAAGATATCAAGGAGGCTCTGAACAAATACAATGTACAGGGGCTGACCATCAGTCAGGTTATGGGCTGCGGCCATCAGAAGGGCAGGAAGGAATACTATCGCGGTACTGAAGTCACGATGAACCTTCTTCCCAAGATCAAGCTTGAAATCGTTATAAAAGACGAATCACTTGAGGATGTACTCGCTATTATCACAAAAGAGGCAAAAACCGGCGAGGTTGGCGATGGAAAGATATTCATCTACAGTGTTGAGAATGCGATCAGGATCAGAACCGGTGAACAGGGTGAAACAGCCATCTGATTCCGCGTGAGAAGCACCGACATACAAACATTACATGGTACCATACCCGCACATAAAAAAGTCCGTATCTGCAGACAGGCAGGTACGGACTTTTTTACTGTTGTTGCGTTTCAACGAGGTGAGGGACATCTTTCGCCTCGTTATATTGTGCTGCTAAATAGGTTGCCGGCGAAATCAGTTTTTCCCTTTATGGTTTTCTACAAACTGCCTGATCCTTTTCATCGCTTCAACTATATTTTCATACGAATTTGCATAGGTGGTCCTTATAAAGCCTTCTCCACAGCTTCCAAAAGCTGACCCCGGCACAGCCAGAACCTTTTCTTCCTTCAAAAGTCCTTCACAGAATTCGTCTGATGTCATTCCCGTGGAACTGATACCCGGGAAAACATAGAAAGCACCCAGCGGCTCAAAGCAATCCAGTCCGGCCTTTCTAAATCCGTCGACCATGACACGTCTTCGCCTGTTGTACTCCCTGACCATTGAATCGACCTCATCGTCACAGTTGTTAAGCGCTTCGGATGCCGCATATTGTGCTGTAGTCGGAGAACACATGATGGCGTACTGGTGTATTTTATTCATGGCCTCGATCAGAACAGGATGCCCGCACGCATAACCGATCCTCCACCCTGTCATTGCAAAGGCTTTGGAAAATCCGTTGATCAAAATCGTTTTTTCCCTGATCTCGGGAAAACTGGCAAAGGAAACGTGCTTTCCGCTGTATGTGAGCTCCGCATATATTTCATCGGATATGATGATGACATCCCTGTCTTTAAGTACATCTACAATCTTTTTCTGCTCTTCCCCGGTCATGATAGCTCCTGTCGGATTATTCGGGAACGGCAGTATGACAACCTTTGTTCTTTTGGTCAGAGCCTTCTCCAGTTGTTCCGGCTTCAGCTTGAATTCATCCTCAGCCTTCAGTTCAATCGATACAGGTGTCGCTCCTGTAAAACTGGTACAGCCCTTGTAAGCCACAAAGCTGGGCTCGGGAATAATGACTTCATCTCCCGGACCGACCAGAGCCCTGAGCGCGATGTCAATACCTTCACTGGCGCCCACCGTTACTACGATCTCTTTCGCCGGATCATAACTGACGTTGTACTTGCGTATCAGATATTTCGCTATCTGTCTGCGCAATTCGATAAAACCCGGGTTTGAGGAATAATGCGTATGCCCTTTCTCAAGCGAGTATATGCCAGCCTCCCTTATGCTCCAGGGAGTTACAAAGTCGGGTTCTCCAATTCCGAGAGATATGGCATCCTTCATCTCATTGATCAGGTCAAAATATTTTCGTATACCGGATGGCGGCACGTTACTTACCGATGGACGTATCATGTCCGATAGGTTCATAATATCAGCGCCTCCCTGTCATCCAGCTCCTTATCAGCAAATACCACTCCCTCATCCTTATACTTTTTCAATACGAAATGAGTGGCTGTACTCAGCACCCCTTCAAGCGGGGCAAGCTTTTCAGCAACAAACAGTGCTACCTCCTTCATTTCTCTTCCTTCAATGATCACTGTCAGGTCAAAGCCACCTGACATCAGGTAACATGCTTTTACCTGGGGATACCTGTATATCCGCTCAGCCACTTTATCAAAGCCCTGGCCTCTTTGCGGAGTAACTTTCACTTCAATCAGCGCTATGACATTCTCTCTGTCTGATTTTTCCCAGTTGATAAGTGTATTGTAACCAACGATGACATTGTCCGTTTCAAGTCTCTTAATCGCTCCACGCACCTCTTCAACGCTCTTATTGAGCATAAGTGCTATTTCCTCTTCACTGGCTCTGCCATTTTTCTCCAGAATCTCAAGAATCTCATCCATAACAATCCTCTCCTTATCAATTATTTTTTATCAGTCTATAATCAGAGAATTCGTGGCCACCGATTCCCTGTAAAAAATAAAAAAACTCCCAAAATCCCTTATAAAAGGGACGAAGGAGTTATCCGCGGTACCACCCTGATTAACGCAATAGCGTTCACTTTGCGGGTACATTCATACCCACCCTCTGTAACGTGAGGACACGTCAACCTTTAATCACAGACAATCAAGATATATGTATCGCAATATCCCGGCGTCCGGTTTCTCAAGGTAATGCTCCAAGGCTGCCTTCTTCCTGTTCGTTTACCGGATCACACCAACCTCCGGCTCTCTGTAAAATCCACAGTTGTACTCTTCCCCATCATTGCATATTATTATAAAATTTTTATAAAATTATATTAAATTATAGCAGACAAACGATACTAAATCAAGTGCTTTTAAAATAACGCAAAAACTTATCTGCCACCTTATCAGCCAGCCTGTTCATCTTCCTCAGAAGCAAATGTCCCGAGCTGTGTTTCATATTTTTTAAGTGTATTCACAACTTCATTCTTAAGGCTCTTCATTTCCTGCCGGATATCGACAAGCCTTTCCTTTTCCTGCTCTATGACGCCTTCCAGTTTCCTTTTTTCTTCAATAGCCTCAATACGTGCATCCTCTAGCATCAATTCAGCTTTTTCCTGGGCTTTGATCAGCACATCCGCTATTTTTGATCTGTCGTCATTGATTTGATCCGCCTTTTTGGCGAGCTCCTCATATTTGACTCTGATATCCTTGCTCTGGTTTTTCAGGGAAACGATTTCGTCGTCTTTTTCCTTTAATTTATCATCGAATTCCCGTAGAATCTTTTCAATATATGAGTTGACATCAACTTTTTTGAAACCACCCATGAACGATGTTCTGAAACGCTTTTCACCAGGCATGAAAATCCCCCTTTTTACACAAAAAATGATTTAATTTATATATTCCATATATATTTTTAAATTCCTGCTTTTTCGAGAATATTTGCGAAAAAGGGTAAAAAAATCTCAGAGGCATCGAGCCCCCGAGATTCTGGTCGGGTATCAACCGATGCTTTTGTCCAGAAGTTTTACAAAATCGCTTTTGGGTCTCGCACCTACTACTTTATCGATTACCTGCCCACTCTTGAAAAGCATGACAGTTGGAATACTCATGATCCTGAATTTTGCCGAAAGATCACCTTCATTATCAACATTGACCTTACCGATCACTGCCTTACCGGCATATTCACCGGCAAGTTCTTCCATCACAGGCGCCACGGCCCTGCACGGTCCGCACCAGGATGCCCAGAAGTCGACCAGAACAGGTTTATCTGAAGCTGTAACGAGTTCCTCGAAATTATCCTTTGTCAATACTACTATTTTTTCACCAGCCATGTTATTACCTCCTGAAAAGTATTAAATCCCCATCTTTCATTATTCTTACCCCGTAGTATATTTATAAAACAAAAATGCTCATTGTTTTTACTTTTTCAAAATTTTCAGCAATAATTTGTTTCCGTCAATGGAGACTGCATAACCATCCAATACAGTCAGAAGGTCTCCCTGGTATTCTGTCACACCTGTACCTTCCAGCGCATGGATCTTCTTTGCCTCAACATCAGTATAATAGATCATTCCTTCGGCAGTGACAAAAATATTTTTTGCTTCAACAGGCTTATCAAGTGAGAGTGTTTCCCATTCTCCGGCTTTCTGCTCCGCTTTGCCGGAATAGATGGTTGTTATGCTGCCGTTTTTATCAGAAGCCGCAGCATAAATAAAATCGTTGTCATCCACTGCCAGCAGTGTTGTTGCCTCCTTGACAGGCAGCCGGATTTTCGCTCCCGACTTACCGTTCCTGATCCTGATACCTGCCTCCGGAGACTGATATATCAACTTGTCGGAATACATCGTTTCAAATATTTCCGTTAATGTGCTTGTACTCATGATGGATTTGATATTATCCATAATATCAAATTTGTATATTTTTGCAGTCGTCTTCCCGACTTTTATCATCGGATATACTATATTCGTGAGCGGCGAAAGTACAATCTGTATCACTTCGCTATTCTCAGGCAGGCTTTTAATGACAGGATAACTCCTGTCAAGCTCCGGTCCGATATCATATGTGGAAATCCTGACCTGCCCGCTTTTTCCTTCAGGTTCTTTTATCGAATAAATCAGCATTTCCCTGTCCGGCAGCCA
>DBTX01000047.1 GCA_002307275.1 Hungateiclostridiaceae bacterium UBA1305 | reverse complement strand
AAAGCGGCGCCACAAATTTCCCTGGAAACAGCTTTTTATCCGGCATATGATTATTCCTCCGCGTACAATTCTGTGAATTGAAGCTTAACGCTTTTCCTCTTGCAAAAATAAAACCGACCTTTATTTATCTCTTATTTTAGAAGGAATAACGGTTGAAATCCATGCACAATTTTAAAATTCATACACATTCTTGCTATAAAATTCTTTTGGACTTAACCCTTCTATTCTTTTAAACATCCTGCTGAAATAGAACTCGTTGGTGTATCCCAGCTCGTATGCCACTTCTTTCACCTTTTTATTGCCCTCAATTAGCAGCTCTTTGGCCTTTTCAATTTTCATTTTATTGAAATACGTGATGATCGGATAGCCCGTTGCTTCTTTGAATTCTCTGGATAAATAGAATGCGGATAATTTTGCTATACCGGATAATTCCTCTAAAGTGACCTTGCTGTTAATATTTTCCCGCATATATTCTATTATCCGATCAATCTTTAAAGCTATGGCCTGATTTTTGCTCTGTTTTATATTGTTTTGAGTAACCCAAATAAGCAATTGCCGAAGTAATGTTGCCGCAACAAATTCATAACTTGGCCCCTTGTCATCCCAAGTATCCACGAGTTTTCCAAACAGTTCTTCCAAAGGGGTATAGTCCGTTATTTTCTGGGCCAACGGCTGTCGTAAGATTTGGATATTCTCCCGATACTTCCATGTTCCGTCCGGATCGAGCACCATACGCGAGCCGCTGAAATGCACCGTCATATAATGTTCAGGATTTCGAGGACGTGGCTCGATTGTTTGCTGAATACCCGGAGGAATATAGAACAGCATGCCCTTTTTCATCGGATATCTGTTTTCTCCAATCACGATATGGCCGCTACCCTCGCAAACAAAGATCATTTCGTGATGCTGCAATGTCCTTGTAACTCCGTACGGAACTATTACAGGGTCCTTTAATTTCTGCCTATTACAATAATGTATTTGGCATAATATATCTGTTACCATACTCTCCTCCAAAATCACACGAATACTTAAATTCGAAGTTTATATAGAAGCATCTAGTTTTATTTTATCATATCTGATTATGCTATTAAACCACGAGGCTTGATTGAAACTCTGAATGATATAAGATATCATTCCCGATATAACCTATGTCAACAACAGCGGCACATCAGCTACAGAAAAGATAATATTTGTCGACGACACTGTACTCGCAAACGCGCCATATTAAGGAAAAGATCGTTAAACTGCGGCGGATCACGCAAGGGGAGGCTTTCCCAAGTTTCACCTTTTTAAGGAGGAAATGGTATTGCGGAAAAAATCATATTGACATTAAAGAAATCGATAAATCGTTTCCCGGCGTAAGAGCACTTAATCACGCACAATTAGCACTAAGGAAAGGAGAAATTCACGCATTGATGGGCGAGAACGGCGCAGGCAAATCCACCTTAATCAAGTGCCTGACAGGGATATATGAATACGACGGCGGCGAAATCCGCATGGAGGGAACAGAAGGGAATCTCTCTATTCACTCTACGCAGGAAGCCCAGAAAAAGGGTATAGCTACAGTTTATCAGGAAGTGAATCTCTGCCCGGATCTATCTGTTGCCGAAAACCTGTTCATTGGCCGCAAACCTAAAACAAAGCTCGGATTCATCGACTGGAAAGCAATGAACCGGATGTCATGAAAAATCATGAGCGGGCATCGGGTTGATATCGATATTATGAAAATGCTTGGAGATTATTCGCTGGCGATTCAGCAAATGGTTGCGATTGCACGAGCGGTGGATATAGATGCGAAGGTTCTCATTCTTGACGAGCCGACTTCCTCTCTGGATGATAAAGAGGTAGAAAATCTGTTTGCCCTGATGCGCCGGTTGAAGGAAAATGGCGTTGCGATCATTTTCGTCACACATTATCTGGATCAGGTCTACGCCATTGCCGATCGCATTACCGTCATGCGAAATGGTGCGTTCGTTAGCGAATACAAAACGTCGGAGCTTCCCAGGATCAAACTTGTTGCGGCAATGCTGGGGAAGGATTTCGACGACCTTGCGGCGATCAAACCGGAAGGCAAATCTGAAATTTGTGAAAAGGTTGTCGTTAAAACTGAAGGCTTGTCACATATTGGCAAGATAAAACCATTCGACTTTACCATACACGAAGGCGAAGTCGTTGGAATTACCGGGTTACTCGGCGGCTCTGGGCGGTCGGAAATGGTGCGCTGCATCTACGGTGCGGACCGCAGCCAGACTGGAAAGCTTGCGTTCAAGGGTAGGGAATTGAGAATCAAAGCGCCTATCAATGCGATAAAGGTGGGTATGGGATATCTTCCCGACGACAGAAAGGCCGACGGCTGCATCAGCTGCCTATCCGTCCGCGAGAATATCATTCTGGCGCTTCAGGCAATTTTCAATATCGGTCTTTAGGTACCTAAACCGGTACGATCGGTAGCATGCCTGGTTCGGGACCAGAGGCCGTGGGTTCAAATCCCGCCACTCCGGCCATTACAAGAAAGCGGATTTCAAGAGATTGTAACCCGCTATTTTTGTGCGTAAAAAAGCCCGCTAACTGCACTATTACTGCAACGGGCTTTAATAATTCTATATTGTAAAGTCCAGATTACAAAAGGCAGATGCTCCTAACAAATCCGTGAATAATGTCAAGTGATTAATATTCATTCTATTATGTTTTACATAGAACTTTGTTTTTACACTTGTTTCTTTCTGCATAATGTATCTATTCCTTTTTATAAGCTATTGTACAAAATATATTTTCGCTGCCTTTTTGCATAATCACTTGACATAGAAGAAAAATCCGAATAAAATGAACTCATACAGTCCAATTGGTTCAATTTATATGATGGGATGTGATAATATGGCCTATGAAAAGGAAGTATTGGAAAAGATCATTTTGGATGCTTCGGAAAAACTCCTCTTTCGCTATGGATATAAGAATCTGAACCTGAACGATGTTGCCAAAGACACAAACATAAGCAAGACAACCTTGTATAAAACCTTTGACAGTAAATACGTTGTAGCAAGCAGGTTGATTGAACGGCTTCTTGGAAATGCGGAGTTTGCGATGTCCGAATTGCTTCAGTCTGAATTGCCTTTACCGGAAAAGCTAAGGCAGGGCATTGAAATCATTTCAAATATTTACACAAAAATGGACATGGAGTTTTTGCGAGATTTAGAGAGCAGTCTTCCGGAGCTATGGGAGAGGATTGACATTGCAAGAAAAGAAAAAGAAAGCTTAATTACAACATTGCTGGCAAAAGAGCAGAATAGCGGTACGATCCGTACTGATATCGATCCCGCGCTTTTATCGGCACTGATTTTGACACTTGTCAGAGGAATGTATAACCCTGCTTTCTTTTTAACGCATCATGTGACATCCGATGCGGTTAACAAAGTTATTGTAGATGTCCTCCTGCAAGGTACTCTGCAGAATAAATATGTTGTTGAAAGGGAATGTCATGAATATGGAAAATAAAGAACAACCCCCCGTTGTATTACTTACCAATGTCAATAAAACCCTCGGCAAAGTAAAAAGAACGGACAATTTATCCATTAGAGGCGAACAGGGCAATATTTATGGTCTTATCGGGCCGAACGGGGCAGGAAAGACAACCCTGCTCAATTTAATAACAGGTCTGTACAGGCCGGATAGCGGAACAATCCGCATAGACGGCCTTGACCCTGTAAAGGACTACAAGGAGGCAAGAAAGCGTATCGGATTGCTTCCTCAGGACACCGCTCTCTACCCTGAGCTTTCCGCAAGAGAAAACCTCTCGTTTCATGCTTCCCTATATCTTCCCAACCTGAAAAATATTAATAAAAGGATTGATGAAATTCTTGCTCTTGTGGATTTAACAGAACGCGCCGATGAACCGGTGAAAAATTTTTCAGGTGGAATGAGCAGGCGGCTTGGAATTGGCAGAGCATTGCTCAACGATCCCAAAATACTGCTTCTGGATGAACCGACACTGGGTGTAGATGTTCAAAGCACCCATAAAATATGGGAGTATACACGCAGGTTGAAAGACAGCAATAAAACAATCTTTGTAACTACAAACATCATGGGCGAAGCAGATGCTCTCTGCGACGAGGTTATCATTCTCGATCATGGGAAGATGGTTTGCGAGGGTTCCCCTGAAAAACTAAAATCGGACCTTGGTGCAGGCACAATACAATTAATCCCTAAGCTGAAAGACACTTTACAGGAAGATTTGATCAGGGAAAAAATCGGTGATTTTTCTTATGATGATGGCAAAGCCATCATTGTTAATGCTCCAAGGGGTGAACAGGATTTGGCAGAGGTATTGGATAAGCTGAAAAATGTTATTGAGTTTGAAAGCGTATCTCTTCACAAGCCGACGCTTGATGATGTTTTCTTAACCCATACAGGCAAAAGTTTGAGAGATTAGGAGGGGGAAAGATGCGCATATTACGAATTATTGCAAAAGAACTGAAATGTGTAAAAGAGGATATCTCTTTTAACTTGGTGACGATTCTTTCCCCGCTCCTGTTTCTGCTTGCTTTCTCGTTGATGCTGTCAGGCGGGATTACACTTCCGGTTCAGGTATATCCGGACACGCAGCTCAGTGATTTTCTTAAAGCCATGGAAAGCTGCAAAGCCCCGGATGGAACGCCATATATGGAATTACAGCCCGCTGCGGAGGATGTGCCGCCTACCAATGCTGAAAGCAATTTAATTGTAATAGAACAAGAGCCTTCCATGAAGGATGGCGTAATTACCGGGAAAATTATCCACTATCTCAACGATGTCAATGAAAATATGACAAAAAATTTCAGAAACCGCCTTGACGGCGCGCTGGTCAGCTATGTTGAATCTCTGAGAAGCGGCGGCAATGTCAGCATTGCTGAAACGACTGTGTATGAACAGGATATCCCATGGGATACGGGATTCGGAACGAGTGTTTTTGTGTTTGGATTGGTACTGTCCGGCCTTTTATTCGGAATGTTGTCCATTACAAGCGAATGGGAGAATAAAACGACGAAATTGCTTAAACTTTCGCCCTATCCTGCCGGAATTACGGTAACGGGCAAAATGCTTGCCAATGTCATTAAATGCTTCGTTTCCGGCTTGATATTTCTCATAATCTTTTTCCTGCTTTCAAAAGCCTTGCCTGTTCATGCGTTTACCTTTATAGCTTCTTTACTATTGGTTTACAGTATATTTGTCTGTGTGGGTATGTGTGTCGGTATTTATATCAAATCAACACTGACAGCCTTTTTGATATCCCTTGTTACCGCATTGACCCTTTGGGTTGGCGGCGGCGGTTTCGGTCCGCTTTCCTATTTTGGAGATATTGCTAATATTTTGGGATGCATAAACCCCGCAACTTACGCAATAGAAGTTGTCAGATGGTGTTATTTCAATGGTAATACCAATCTGGTCGCCGGATTTACTTTTTTAAGCCTTGCATTTATTGCGGCATTTTCCCTGATTATTGTTATTTATACAAGATGGATACGCAGTGAGGAGGTCAGATGATGAGAGTATTTACAGCGGAATTGAAAAAGTTATTTTTAATGTTTAAAGCCGACCCGAAGTCTATCGTGGCGGGGATCATCGCCCCCACGATCATTCTCATTGTCTTTGCCTTTACATTCGGCAATTTCACAGCGCTAAAGCTGGCTTTTGTCAATGAGGACAGCGGGACCTGCGGCACAGTGCTTGAAACGTCCATATTCAGCCAGATTTCACCTCTGGGCAAAAATCCTTACTTTGAAGAAGTCAAAGCGGACTATGATGCTGCGTTTGAGCTATACAAACAGGGAAAAGTAAACGGGGTAGTAGTTGTTGGTCAAGAGTTCAGCGACGACCTGCAAAACGGAAGAAATACAAGTATCAAATACCATTTCAACAATTATAATACTGATATGGCGAAAAATCTTCGCCTGTACCTTACCGAAGGAATACTGGATTTTTACCGTGTAACCGACCCGGATTTGCAGGTTGATGTCGAGGAAGTACTCAATGTTGAAACTCAGTTGCATTGGTTCAACATCATTGCCGTGGCGGTTTTTCTTCTTGCCTTCCTGCTTGGAGCCATGTTCAATATGCTGTACTTGTTTTATAAGGAAAAAACCTATGATACGCTGTATGAATACAGATTATCGCCAAACAGTATATGGCCGTCCCTGTTCGCAAGGGTTGTTATGGCGCTTTTTGCGGGAACTGTAACTGCCTCTATAAATGCGTTGTTCATATGGCTGCTCACTGGAATTAATCTTGCGGTATTTATCCCCGGTATGATTGCGCCATTACTGGTTTTGGGGATAACCTATGTGTTCTTTGCCGAGATTGTCGCCCTGCTTGTTAACAGTTTCAGTGGAGCGGCGGTATTCACAATGGCAACAACAGTCATATTGTGGTTCCTTTCCGGCGCAACTGCTTCAATAAAATATGCCACAGGAATTTTGAAAGCGATTGCGCTGGCTGTTCCCAACACCTATGGCTTAAGTCAGATTCGCGGCGAAGTCTTTGCCATGGACCCCTCCGTCGGGGGTATATTGGGCCTTAAAGAAGGCTGGCTGATTATGATCGGATACATGATTTTGGCAATGATAGCGGCAGTTTATGTGTATAGAAAAAAACTTGCTCGGATGGTGGTGTGAGAAACCTTGTCCGAATGGTGGCATGAAAAACATCAATGTTATTTGCGGAGGATTAAATGAAACGCCATAATAAAGCCTGATATTTGTCATTACATCATAGGAATTCACAACATTCCTCCCCGGTAAGCTTGTCGGGCTTTGTCAGAACGGCATCCTGAATTGCCACTTTGCCAATATCATGAAGACTGGCAGGAAGTTTCAAGTCATCCATGTCGTTTTCATGAAGTTCCAATTTACATATCTTTCGTGTTGAAAGCCGTTTTCATTGAAAGAACCGCCAGATATGCTTCCAAAGATGAATTCTTTATAGCGTGGAACAATGTGTTGAGTGTAAAATAGACAGTTAGTACTGATTTACAACTTATCAATCTCATTAACATCGATATCAGGTTTGAAGACCTTTCGAAATCTCTTCTCCTGCGTAAGTCACCTTGTAAGGCTCCCTGCCGATGATCTCCACTGTGAAGTTGATTACTTCAGGCATACCTGCATAAGTCCCTTTCCTTTTCCCGATAATCAGAGTGGAAGAACCGTCATGCCAACTCAAATCAATCAGGGCGTATTCACCCTTTTCATAGTTATAGTTATCATTTTCATCCTGATAAATGGTAAATGCACCGTCTGCTCCGGGATAGACAAGGAGTCTTAATTCGCTGTTTGAGCTTTCGCCGCTGTGCTGCACGGCCTCAGCCATTGGAACAATGGATCCTGCTTTCACATAGAGTGGCATGGTATCTATTGCCGCATTGGCAGTGATGACCCGGCCGCCTTCCTGTTTCATACCGGTCCCGAAATCGTACCATACTGTGCCGGCCGGTAAATATACATCCCTGGTTTTGTTCATATTTTCAAGCGGTACGGAGTTATGGGCATAATACATGGGCTGGGTTACCGGACAAACCATAATCGCATTACCAAACATAAATTGATCTTTTATGTCAAACACCCTGTTGTCATCTGCAAAGTCGAAAGCCAGAAGGCGCAGCATCGTATAATCCTTCAACGTAACCATTCCTGCCATGGAATAGATATAAGGCAGCAATCTGTACCGCAGTTCGGTAAACTTGACCAGTGAATCATAAAACATTTCGCCCTTTTCTCCGAATTGCCATACTTCACGGCGGGTATCCGTCCCATGCGAGCGGAAAACGGGCAGGAATGCCCCATACTGGAACCATCTGGTGTACAATTCACGGTAGCCCATATCCTCGCAGCCGTCTTCATACTCTCCATCCCAGAACCAGAAGTTTCCCCGCTTGACAAAGAAGGCACCGATATCCAGGGTCCAGTAGGGCATCCCTGCTGCACAGAAGTTCAAACCCGCCGGAATCTGTTTTTTCAATGTGTTCCATTTTGCACTGATATCTCCCGACCAGGCAATGGTTCCATACCTCTGCTGACCGGTATAGCTGCTTCGGGTCAGATTTACGACACGCTTGCGGTCAGTGACGCTTCTCTGTCCTTCATAAATCGCCCTGGAATGCATCAGTGAAAACGCATTGGTATTCTCTTCGCTAATATAGTTACTGGCTGTCTCATGGAATTGAGTAAGGCTTTTATCGGGTTCCGGCTTAACCGGGGTATTCCATTCAGGGGTGAAGGGCTCGCTGGCGTCGCACCACCAGGCGTCGACGCCCTTTGAAAACAAACCTTCATTGACCTGCTTCCAGTATAATGCACGCGCTTCCTCTTTGAATGCATCGTATATATTCGATTTTGGGAACAAAAGGTTGTTTTCTTTCATCTCTATATAATTTGCCGTCTTTTCGTTCATATTCGACCAGATGGAAACCATGAACCGAACACCGGTTTCATGCAGGGTATCCGTCATTTTTCCGACATCGGGAAAGCGGCTCGGGTCAAATGTTTTTTGACCCCACATTCCTTCCTCCCATGAATTCCAATCAAGTACAATCGAGTCCAGCGGGATATTACGCCGGCGATACTCCATGACGGTATCAATAATTTCCTGCTGGTCCTCATAACGTTCCAGCGACTGCATGTATCCGAATACCCATTTGGGCGGCATAACTGCCTGTCCGGATATGGTACGGTAACCGCCTACAACTCCGTCAAGGCTTTCACCGTATATGAAATAGAAGTTGAGCTCATTGGCCGCTACATTATAAATATAGGAACCATATTCATCATCGTTGAAGATAAGGGGAGAATAAGTGTTGAACAGGATGCCGTAACCCTTGGTGGAAACAAGAACAGGCATTGCCACTTTTAAATTGGCCTGATGGATATATTGGCGGGTTCCCCGCAGATTCAGGCTGCCCTCCTCCTGCTGGCCCAGGCCGTAAAGTGCCTCACCATCAGTCCATTGCAGTTCAAGACGCGTATGATACAGGGATTTGCAGAATTCTTTTTTTGCACCCCGGACAACTTTCTTGATACCATCCGGTGTGACGATCTTCTCCGTAATACTTTCCGCATCAAAGGCTGACTTATAGGAATCAAACCTTTCCAGTGTTTTGCCGCCGGTAGAGGGCTCCTTCACAAGAAGTCGCCCATTTCTGTCATAGTATGATATGGCACTGGTTTGCTTGTCGACAACAAGTTTCATCCGATTGGTTGTCAGTGAAATTATGGCATCGTCCTGGGTAAACTGCCATTCACAGCCGCTTTTGACTGGTGTGGTTCCAGGGCCGTCAGTACAGCGGAAGTTATCCGAAAGAGTATATGCAATCCTGACTACCGAATCACTATATGGCTCAAATTTTAATTTGCCGTTTTCCGTCGTAAGAATCAAAGAGTCATCTTTTCTGCAGATACTTTTAACAGTTGCTCTTGCACCTTTAATAGCTTTTAACATGAAACCTCCGCACTTGATATAAAAATCGGTTCACCATTGCATTGTACTAAAACAACAAAGTCCTTTGAGTTGATTACAATATTCCCTGACAAGGCAGCTTCATTCCGCATATCGGTAAAGGTTCCGGCCAGTTCAACAACAGCTTCCTCCTGAAGGAAATTGAAGATGAAATATAAACTCCTGCCTTGGTATTGTCTCTCAACTATTTCCACACTGGAAGGGAATGCAAATGGGGCCTGTATGATGCCGGCTTCCTGTGCAATGTGCTGAAGCAGGGGAATTAGCAGATCTTCTCCCAATCCGGTGCCTATATAATATGCACTTCCGCTGCCATATGAATTCCTTCCTATAACACCCGCACCTTTTCTGAAGGTATTACCGTAGATTCCTATCAACTCTGCAGTTTCCGCTTCCAACACCTCGGTCCAGTATTTATTGCAGCCGGAATACTCCACATCACCCAACCGCAAATGGATCACTGCTGTCGTTGGATCAAAAACAGGTTCCACCTCGGAGACCCTCAGACCGAACAAATCCGTCAAGCCGCAGGGCAGACTCCCGGAAAGACCAACATTGCAGCTGTTCTTTGCTCCAGCCAGAAAGGTTGAAACGACAATACCTCCCTGCTTCACATATTCCTTCAGGCCCGATTTGAATTTCTCGTTCATTACGAATGGTACCGGAACAATCACAAGCTTGTATTTCTCCAAGTCCTTACTGCAGGAAACCACATCCACACCAATGCCAAGACGGACAAAAGCCTCATAGAATTCCTCACAATAGGACAAATAATCAAAGGTCTCCCGGTTGATCGGTTTGATGCGTGTTGACCATAAAGTATCATAATCAAAGCAAAGCGCTGCCCTGTTCACAATAGAAGAGTCGTCCAGAATACCGCCAAGGTTCTTGAGTTCAGCCATAGCGGCTTTCATTTCAAGATACCTTCTTCCAGGTATCCCATCCAGATCAAGAATTGCATAATTCAATTGTTCCGCCCCAAAGGGAAAAGTCTTGAACTGAAAATGGCAGAGGAGCTGCGCCCCCGACGCAAAAGCGTGAATGACCGACTGCTTCAGCGCTCCGGGATAAGGCTGCAGCCTGCCTGAGCCGTTCAGCCTGTGCCCGCCGCCGGAAACAAATTCGAGAATCCAGAAATTCTTATCTTTTATACCTCTGGAAAAGGAATAGCTGAAGGAACTGATTTTACCTTCTCTCAGGCTGGGATAAAAGTCGTAGGCATATACGTCCAGTTCGCTGAAAGCCCGGTAATAATCCAAGCTATTGGTGGCAAGCCCGGTAGCATTGGTAGTAACGGTTTGCTTCACCTGTTTTTTAAGTGCTGTTTTCTGCAAGTTTTGAAAATCAATATAGGAATCGCTGCAGAATCTTTCATAATCCAGACGCAGCGACGGATTCTCATAATAAGCCTTTATCGCTTCCTGCGCATCCGCTTCTATCGTACCGACCGGTAAAGGGATCTGCTCGAAGCTGTCATACTCCTGTCCCCAGAAGATGGTACCCATGCATTCATTCAGGCTCTTTATGTCAGCATATTTAGTTTCAAGCCAACGCCTGAATTTTACACGGCAGACTTCACAGTGACACCGGCCTGTTCCTTCCTGAGCCAGCTCATTATCAATCTGAAAGGCAATCACATTCTTGTTGTCTCTGTAACGCCGTCCTATCTCTTCTGCAATTTTCACACAATATTCCCTATATACATCATTGTTGCAGCAATAATGCCTCCGGCCTCCGAAAGGCCTTACCATTCCGCGGTTATCACGGTACAGGATCGAAGGGTGTTTTTCAGCCAGCCAGGCCGGAGGACATGCCGTAGGTGTGCAGATAATACTGTACAACCCGGCGTCACCCAGTTCTTCTATCACCTTGTCCAGCCATTCAAATTCATACCGTCCTTCAACCGGTTCAAACCTGCACCAGGCAAACTCTCCCATCCGGACAGTATTGATACCTGCCCCGGCCATCAGTGCGACATCCTTGCTTATTTCGTCTTCTGACTTATGTTCCGGGTAATAGGATACACCATAATATTGCATAAGTATTTACCTCCGGATTATAATGCATTGGTTCAAAGAAAATGTTCCGATTGCAGTACCTGGTGTATTGCAACATTTCAACAAAGCTGGTCATAGGCAAAGCTTGCGGCCAGCCTGTCTCGTTATATTACCTTTCCAGGTTTTCTATTTCCCTGTAAAAGTGATATTCTCAACAAAATCAAATTCAACCGGCTCATCCAGTTCCAGGACAATTATAGTGTCCGGCTTTTCCGCTTCATGCGATATGGTGATTTTAATTCCGGTTGCAGTCCGGACAAATGGTATACAATCCCCGTCAAGCAGTCCGCAATGGTTTATTTTTTGCGGTATCGGCGGAAGCTCCAGCTTTGCAAATTCCTTACAATCCAGTATATGCAGATAAATCCGATTCTCCGCATAAGTGCTTCCATATACATGATCCAGCGGCTGGAACGGCCCGCCCCTGGTACTATAAACGCTTTCGCCAAACTGTTCCATCCATTCGCCGATTTCCTTCAACCGCTCCGCGGCAGCTTCCGGAATGACTCCGTCCTTGTCCGGCCCGACATTCAGCAGTACATTGCCGTCCCGGATGAAAACATTGACCATCATCCTGATTGCCGCATCGAAAAGCATCACCGGATCGTCCGGGATCCACCCCCATGAGCGCCCGCTGCAGATGCAGAGGTTCTTTTCCCATGGTACGGGAATAATGCCTCCCGTGATCTCATGAGAGCCCTCGTCACAATAGAAATCTCCTTCCCACCCGGAACGGGGATTGATGACAGTCCCGGGATTATACTTCCTGACCATCCGGTTCAGCTTTACCGGTTCCCAAAGCCATGCACCGTCCGGGTCACCTCCCTGGTGTGCCAGCCACGCGCCGTCATACCACAGGATATCAATTTTCCCATACCGGCTGACAAGCTCCTCCACCTGATCATAGGCCTGCTTCTTCATCAGCAGGGCATTCTCCGGCAGCTCATGCGGTTTGAAATACCCCGGAAATCTCCAGTCCATTGGGGAATAATAGAGCCCGACCTTTAACCCCGCCCCGCGGCAGGCTTCGGTATACTCGTCTACAAAGTCGCGCTTTGCGGCTGAATTCATGCTGGTGAAGCCACGGTAGCTGCCAGGACTGTCCCAGAGTGAAAATCCATCATGATGGCGGGCAGTCAGGACCATATACTTCATTCCGGCATCACGGGCCAGCTTCGCCCATTGTTCCGCATCAAAATGCCCGGGGGCAAATTCTCCGGCCAATTTTTCATACTCCTCGACCGGAATCTGTTCATTTTGCATGGCCCATTCACCTCTGCCCAGAATCGAGTAAAGGCCCCAATGAATAAACATTCCAAACTTTGCATCCCGCCACCATTTCAATTCAGCGTCACCAAGCTTGAGCCCGGAATGTTTGACACCGCCAAGGCTTTTAAATTGAATGCTGCTTTTGAGCATGGATTTCAATTCAGCCCCGGTCATTTCCCGAAGCTCCGGTTGATTCTCTTTCTTCATCACATAGCCCGCTTTCACATAATAATGCTGTTCACGCAATTATTTGTGCCACCTATGCCATTCTTCGCGCCGTTCACGCAATTCTTCGTACTGTTTACGTCATTATTCGTACTGTTTACACCATTATTCGTATCGTTTAAGCCATTATTCGTGCCGTTTGCGCCGCTATTTGTACTATTCACGCCATAGTCCTGCGGCAATTCGCGATTCTTATTCCTGTGTCAGTTCTGTTACTCTTTTTACAATCGCCCGCGCCTCATCCTCGTCCTCTGCATCATTAATCACCAGGATGAGTCCTCTGGAGGAAAGGCCTGTCATCAGCTTCTCAATTTCATGCTTTTTCGGAATCAGCACCAATCCTTTGCCTGCTTTTTGTATCCTTTGCAGTACAGGAATGAAATCGGATGTCGGGGGTTGTCCGGCGACCGGCGTCCACTGTATTGCATTCAACTTCTTAAGCGAAAGAATCATATCCAGATGCCGGATCTGTTCCTGCCCGTCCAGGTGGTAAATGGAATTGTCCAGCCAGTTGGTCATGTACTCCAACTCGGGCATGGCGAACTGCTCATACATCGCCGGTGAAATCATGACGGAGAAATCAACCTGCAGCTGCAGCTGCCTGCCCTTGGACCAGGTCATCATCCAGCCATGAGTACTGCCGTTGTCATTATTCCCGCGTATAATGTCAAACTGCTTTAAGCTTGCATCTTTCAATGCTTCCTGGATCGTTGCCGCAGCTGCAATTACATGATCTTCTTCCTCCAGCAGATCAAAAAGCAAATGATCCGTTCCGCGCAAATGTGCCAATGCATCCAGCACACCGCAGTTATCAGGCATGGAAACAAAAAATTTGCCTTTCCCCTGCTCCGCAAGGAAATTCATCGTCTCATATTCTTTTTTCAGGATTTCTGCTTCCGGGTCATACACCAGGTGATCCTTTTCCCAGTCCTTGATCACCGGTTCAAACCAGACTGTATCCTTCGCAAATTGAAACCTGCTGCCTTTAAAATACTTGGCGTGCCCGGCGGTGCCGAAGTTGGTCCATATGATCGGGAAGCCGTCGCCTCCGAAATACATATTTTCAAACTTCTCCGTCTCCCGCTTCAATATCTGCTCGCCGTCCATATAAAATTTTACGAGCTCTTCCTGTGTGTCAGGCATCGGTCCGAACTTCCATTTACTGTCCTTTTTCGGCGCAATGACCGAAACACAGCACCGGTCCACGATCTCATTCTGCCAGAGCGCCTCAAGACGCACCTTTGATTTATCCCAATCCTCTTTATACAACATGATCTCATCCGTTCCTTTCCCAGGAAAACCGCCTATCCCTTAACAGAGCCAGCCGTCATTCCTGAAATAATATACTTCTGTCCAAACAGATAAATAATTATTACAGGCAGGCTGGTCAGTATGATATCCGCACTCACCAGATTCCACTGTGATTCGAACTGGCCAAAAAAAGTATAAACCGCCAGGGTCATCGGCCATTTTGTTGCACTGTTGGAATAGTACAGGGGCAGGGTAAAATCGTTCCAGGCTGTCATAAAGTTCAGTACCAGGACCGTCACAAGCACCGGCTTCAACAATGGCATAATAACTGAAAAGAATAGCCGCAAAGGCTCACAGCCGTCAATGATGCCCGCTTCATCCAAATCTCTTGGCACTGTGCTAATAAAGCCATAAACAAGAAAAACGCTGAAAGGGATCTGCAAAGCGGTATACAGCAGCGACAGCCCCGCCATGGTGTTCATCAGATGAGTCAGTTGCATGACCTTCGTCAGGGAAACATAGTTGATGGGCATTGCGATTCCCATGATAATAAAAAAGTATAAAAACCTGTTCAGTCTATTCCTGTTCCTGCCAAGCACATAGGCTGCCATTGCTGACAGCACGACGCCCAGGAACATGGAGGATCCTGCGTAAAACATGCTGTTAAAAAAGGATCCGACGAGTTTTCCCTGTTCAATTACTGTCTGATAATTTTCAAAATGGTATACCTTTGGCAGGTTAATACTCATTGAAGCTGACTGGTATTTATCTTTTAATGAATTAATCAATATGAGAAGCAGAGGGATGATCATAATGGCACTGGTAAGCCATACAACCAGATTTTTCACAATACTTGTCAGCAGCTTTTTATTTTTCATCAGGCTTCGACCTCCTCTCTGCTCATTAAGCGGATGACGAAATATCCCACAAAAACCATAAATATGAACAAGACTGAAGATACTGCCGTACCCAGTCCGTATTTTCCAAGTGAGAATTCCTTGAATACCGACGTATACAGAACTTCCGTTACATAGCCCGGCCCACCGTTTGTCAGGACGTAAACAATATCAAATACCTTTAGTCCATGCAACAGATTCAAAACGGTTGTTACCGTTATGGCCGGCATCAGCATCGGCAGAGTGATATATCTGAGATTCCCCCAGAAGCTGGCGCCGTCAATACTGGATGCTTCATAGTAAGACCTGGGGATTGACTGCAAGCCGGCCAGGAGTATGGTCATGATATAACCCATGCCCTTCCAGGTATCAACGGCCATAATGGAGTACAATGCCAGCTTTACATTAGTAAGCCATTGCTGCTCCAGGGCACCCAGTCCGATAAACCTTAAAAACTCGTTCAACAGACCATATTCCGGATTCAGTATGGACCTGAAAATAAGCCCGGTAATCAGCACAGAAAGGATTGCCGGCATGAAAATAACCGCCCTGTGAAAATCCTTTCCTTTGATCCCTTCAGCTAAAAGCAATGCAAAAATCAACCCCAGAACAGTCTTGGCGACAACAGTGATGGCAGTAAACTGAAGTGTGTTGAAAATATAGGACACAAAATGCTCATCCGGTGAAAATACCGTCTTAAAATTTTCAAACCCGATGAAATTAATTTCCCTGCTGTAGCTGCTCCAATCCGTAAAGGAATAAAATATCCCCATGACTCCGGGAAGGACAAACAGCATCAGATAAAGGCCCAGCGCACCAAATGTAAAATAAAGCGGGTAGATGTTCTTTTTCATATGGAGACTCTCCTATAGTATCGACAATAGCCCAATAGGCTTTACCCTATCGGGCTATTGTCATAGTTAATTATCTAGCACATCGTCAATCATGGAATTACTGGGCCCACAGGGGATCCTTGGCCGCTTTCGCCTGATCCGCCCTTCTCTTGTCAATGCTCTTGAGCATATCCTTCGGAGTCATGGCGCCGGTAAACATGGCGACCATATCCTTTCCAATATCCATCCACTGCGGGTTCAGATATTTGACCTGTATCTGGAGGTAAGAGCCCTTCTTTTCATATGAACTTATGTAATTATTCATTTCATCCGTAAGCTTGTTTTTGACGCCTGTGAAACAAAGGTTGCTCTTCTTGGTATCCTTATCCAGGAAATACTCCTGCAGATTCTCCTGTTTGGTTATATAGGTGAAGTATTCCTTTGCTTCTTCAATATACTTGGAGGCCGAGTATATGAATCTACTGGGTCCCGATGGCTGCATGCAGAGGATCTGGTTGTCTGCAAGAGGAATTTCAAAGAACCCGAAATCCGTTGCTTTTGCCTCAGGAACCGCTTCCTGTATTCTGGAAGGCGTACTGAAGCCGGAGAGAGCCATTGCATATTTTCCAGTTCCGAGATTATTTTCGGTATCAGCGCCTGTTGCCGAAAGGAAATTCTTTCCGAAGAAGCCGAGTTTGGCCATCTCCTGTAATTGGGTCAGCGCCAGTTCCATTGCTGCGGAGTCTTCAAACTTGGTTTGGTTGTTGTTCAGTTTTTCTATCAGTCCGGGTTCCAGTTCTTCATACCTTGGTCCAATGTCGGGGAACCACAGAACATGGTGCCAGCCGTCGGCAACAGGTTCATATATCGGTATGACGCCTGATTCCAAAATTTTTGTACAAACATTTTTCAGATCCGCATAGGTCTTCGGAATACTCAGCCCCAGCTTATCGAATATCTTCTTGTTATATACCACAGGGAAGCTCGGTGAGGTATCCCATATGGTAAGCCCATAAACCTTGCTATTTACGGATACCTGATCGGTTACCAGCGGATCCATCCTTTGAATCCACTCTGCGCCAGTCAGATCAACCGCATTCTTTTCAATGTTGAGCTGTGAAACAATGTCAAACTTGCCGCTCTGTGAACCAAATATGTCGGTGCACTCACCTGCATTCAATTTTGTAAGAAGCACATTAAAGTATTGAGCGGATGGAATTACCTGGTAGTCCACCTTGATACCGGTCTCGGCTGCAAATTTATCGCCGAGTTCCTTTTCAGAGTCTTCAAGCCAGCCCTGGCTTAACATGTAGGAAATGGTAACATCTTTCTTTTCCGGAACGGGCTCTGCGACTGTTGCAGCTGGTGCTGCCGAAGACACAGGCTCAACTGCTGCCGCAGATGTAGTATCTGCTGTTTTGTCGATGCTTCCGCAGCCTGCAAAGGCAGTAACCAAAAGCCCCAGTGCAAGAATTACAGCCAAAAACCTCTTCATGTTTCTTCCTCCTCATCAATTTACTGTACAGCATCCGATCCGTCATTGCCCAAGCCATATAAGTAGGTTTGACAACATATATCCTGATGATGTACAATTTTCATACATTCTCTCATTTACTATTTTATTTGCTATCCTGATTTGCCGCCATATATAAAGCAGACTAGTTATTTGCGTTTTTTTAACCAACCTGAATAATTATCACTGTAAAGCACTTAAAAATCAACCCTTGTGCGGAGGGCATTCATGTTTAGGAAATCAAAGACAATCCAATCCAATTTGTTTCTGACCTATTCATTGATAATAGTAATTGTCCTTATCATATTTGTTGCCTTTTTCTACATTTGGGGCTCCAATATCCTTAAGAGCAGGGCTTTCGAAGCAATCAACACGCTAAGCTATTCCTTTGCGGAAAAACTGGATGCCGAAATACAGAATATGGATGCTGTGTCTATGAATATCTGTTATTCCAATCTTGTTAAAGAAAGATTTGAAAAATACGCATCCTACGTCAATATACTGGACGTAAACAATTCCGGTTCCATACAGGATCAAACCAATGCATATGACAATTCGAAGGAACTTGTAGATATGCTGGTTGCTATTAATGGCCCGTCCATGCCCGTTCAGCAAATCTACCTCTATGATTTCAATGGGGAACGATTCGGTACTGGTTTTGAGAACAGGCAGCTGAATGTTCAAGTCAGCGATATGTATTGGTACCGTGAGGTTATGGCAAATGCAGGACGCAAGTTCATCACAACGCCTCATAAGGATCCTGATTTATCAGCTATTATAGCCCGTAGCAGGGACAACTACTATATCTCGCTTTGCAGGCTTTACTTCAATAGCAACAGCGTTCCACAGGGGATCGTCGAGGTAAAGCAGTATTATGAAAATATCTTCAATAACATTGACGAGTTCACCAGCAGAAAAAAGACAAGTGAAAAAATAGTTGTTTATGACAAATCAGGCGAGTTGATTTACCCGGTGTCAAACAGCAAGGATGTCAATACAGCATACTATTTTAACTATTACAGCAAAAGCAATCAGGCTGATTCCAGACTTAGTGTAACCAATCCCATCACAGGAAACAAGGAAATGCTGGTTTACAAGCATTCTGATTACACCGGCTGGCTGGTTATGATCGTAGCATCGGAAGAAGAGCTGCTCTCCCCTATATTTTCCTTTACGAAGATGGTTTTTCCAGTAGCCGTGATCATTCTTTTCCTCGCATTAATGTTTTCATTCTTTGCCGCAAGAAAATATACCACTCCAATCGCAAAGCTTCGTAAAATAATCCGGTCAATGGACCTGCAGGAGCCTTCACCTGAAATTCCTGCGGAGCTTAACAGCGGTCTGAATGAACTGGATGAGCTTAACCAGGCCTTCCATAAAATGAATGTTAAATTAAAAAATTCAGTGGAAGAACTCTTATTATCCCAGCAGCATGAGATGCAGTCCAAAATGCTGGCACTGCAGTCTCAGATGAATCCTCACTTTCTCTATAACTCCCTGGCTACAATAAGTGTTATGGCAGAGGAAGGGATGGAAGAGCAGATCGTTGAAATGAGCGGATATGTTTCGGATATGCTGAGATATATATCAGCAGACAGCTCACAGCTGGTAGAAATAAGTAAGGAATTGGAATATACAGAGAAGTACCTTGCATGTATGAAATTCCGTTATGGAAAAAAATTATCCTACTCGATCGAGTTTAGTACAGACGTCAAAGATGTGGCTATTCCCAAGCTTATGATACAGCCCCTGGTGGAAAACGCACTCAAGTATGCCACCCACAAGGAACCGCCATGGAATATAAGAATACATGGCTACATCAGCAACAATTACTGGCAGATCAATGTTGAAGACAATGGCAACGGATTTGACAAGGAAAAATTGGAAGCAATTAATGAAAAGATAAGGGAAATTGACAGGAAAGGGCTTTTGCCAAGTCTGGAACTGGAGGGTATGGGCCTTTTAAATATCTATATAAGGCTTAAGCTGATTTACAAGAACCAGATGTTTTTCAGTATTGCAGAAAACCCATTCGGAGGTACAATAGTAACAATTGGGGGCGATATTCCTGGGAAATGAGATTGTTTACACTGTCGTTGTGGCAGAAGACGAAGAATTGATTCTAAACAGCATTGTGAAAAAGATTTGCTCTCCCGGCACAGGCTTTAAGGTCATTGGAACCGCCCAGGACGGTAAAGCAGCGTTGGAATTGATTGACAGGCTTTCTCCTGATCTGCTGATTACCGATATCATGATGCCCGTCATGAATGGGCTGGAGTTGGCAAGTTCCGTATATTCCAGGCACCCCCATATTGAGAAGATCATTATCACAGGCTTTGATGAGTTCAAATATGCCCAGCAGGCATTAAGATTCGAGGTAAGGGACTATCTGCTCAAGCCAATCAGATATGAAACCCTCATGGAAACCTTGAACAAAATACGGATCCGTCTGGATGCACGGGATAATGAACTCAGAATGCACAAGCTGAAGCTGGCTGGAAGTCAAAGCTATTCACCTGAAGAAATAACCAATATGGTAGAGCTTTACATCAAGGAAAATTACATGCAGGAGATCAACTTTGACTTGATTGCACAGAATTTTAACTTCAACGCCTCCTATCTCAGTAAAATATTCACGAAATACACAGGGGAAAATCCTTCCAAATATCTGATTTCTCTGCGCATCAATAAAGCGAAGCACCTGCTGCTCACACAGAAGGATCTTTCTATAAAGGTTGTTGGCGAACTGGTAGGTTACCCGAATCAATACCACTTCAGTCATATCTTCAAGACGCTGACCGGTAAAAGTCCTGTACATTACCGTGACAGCAGCGGCGATGCTTAACGGGGGAAGACAGTATCTTTGATGGTAAAAACAAGAATAATTGGTAGAATAGAACCTGAAGGTAGAATAGAAATAATGGGAAGTATAGGAATAAAAGGAACAAGGAAAACGGGAAAAGCAGCATTCTTTATCAGGAGAACGTAAAATATGAATATTCCAATAAATAGACAAAGCAATAACCAAAATCCACTCAGGCTTTGGTATCAAAAGCCAGCCGTCCGGTGGCAGGAGGCCCTCCCTCTGGGGAATGGCAGAATTGGGGCAATGATGTATGGCGAACCCCGGACGGACACGATTGAACTTTCGGAGATTACCTGCTTTTCCGGTGAGGCTTCTTCGGAAAACAATCAAAAAGGCGCCGCCGAGGCATTCTACAAAGCGAGAGAAGCTTATCTGAAAAAAGATTATGAATCCGGCAGAAACCTGCTGGAGGGCTTTATCGGCAAGCGTCTGAACTACGGTACAAACTTGCCGGTCGGAAATCTCCGGATAAGGAATGAAAAGCTGTCTGAAGAGAGGAACGCAGAATATAAAGATGATCCATTCCAGGGATATATGCGGAGCCTTACCCTGGATCATGCACTGGCTGAAGTCAGTTATACCATGGAAAAAACCCAATACCACAGAACAGCTTTTGTATCCAACCCGCATCAGGTACTTGTCATGTGCTTCACCTGCACAGGCAAGGAAAAACTTCACCTGACATTTTTACTGGATGGCGGAGAAAACCCGCACAGGGTTGAAATGGATGCAAACCAGGATCTGCTCCTTTACGGCAATGCATACGAACCCATGCACAGCGATGGGAGAACCGGTGTGGCCTATCATTGCCGTTTGCGTATTATTACAAATGGCAAGCTATGTGGTTCCGCAGATAGGAATGGTCTGCAGCTTTCAGATGCAGACGCTGCTCTCCTGCTTCTTGCCGTTGACACGGATTTTTCCGGGTATGATCCGGCCGGGCGATGCAGGGAGCTCATCGAAGACGCCTCAGGATTAACTTATGAGGATTTACTGGAAGCGCACTCCAGCGACTTCAGCTTCTTGTTTGACAGAGTTGGGCTGACGTTGGGCAAGGAATTGGACAACACTGTTCCGACGGATGTTCTGCTGGAACAGGTTAAAAACGGTTATGCAAATCAAGCCTTTTCCGCGCTCCTGTTCCAGTACGGGCGTTATCTGCTGATTTCCTCCTCCCGCGAAAATTCGCCTCTTCCCGCCCATCTGCAGGGTGTCTGGAATGATTCTGTCGCCTCCCGCATCGGATGGACCTGCGACATGCATCTGGATATAAACACCCAGATGAACTACTGGCCTGCGGAGGTCGCCAATCTGACCGAATGCCACCTTCCCCTGTTCAATTGGATCGAGAATATCCTGGTGCCATCCGGCAGGATCACAGCAAAGGACGCATACAGACTGAACGGTTGGGTCGCGGAACTGGTATCCAATGCATGGGGTTTTACGGCGCCTTACTGGCATGTGAACCTCAGCCCCTGTCCTACGGGAGGCGTATGGGCAGCCACCCATCTGTGGGAGCATTATCTTTTTACCGGAGATGCGGATTTCCTTAAAAACCGGGCGTATCCCATACTAAGGGAAGCTGTGGAATTCTTTACAGACTACATTTTTGAAGATCCCGATACCGGCGCTCTGATAAGCGGCCCTTCCATTTCGCCGGAAAATTCATTTATCGCAAACGGTCAGCCCCATACGGCATCACTGGGTCCCACCTATGAAACCGTAATGATCAGAGAGCTCTTCACGGAGTATATAGCAGCTTGCTCCGTGCTGAAACAGAAGAGCGGCGGTCTGGATAGAACCGGGGAACATCTTCTGGAGCGGGTTGTCTCTGCCGTCAACAGACTGCAGCCGTTTATGGCAGGGCACGATGGTGAACTTAAGGAATGGATGCATGACTTTGAAGCACAGGATCACCAGCACAGGCACACCAGTCATCTTCTATCCTTGTTTCCGTTTTCCCAGATAACACCTGAAAGGACGCCTGAGCTTGTCAACGCGGCAAAAAAGACAATCGTACAGAGACTTGAGCCTCCGGAGAACTGGGAGGATACAGGTTGGGCGCGTTCAATGCTGATGCTGTATTCCGCAAGGATGTATGACGGTGACGCCGTTTACAGTCACATTCAATCCATGCAGAAACTTCTGACCAACCTCAATCTATTGGTAAAACACCCGCCTACCAGAGGGGCTCCATCCTTCTCAGACGTATATGAACTGGACGGGAATACCGGCCTGACCTCCTGCATAGCTGAAGCTTTGCTTCAAAGCCACAATGGTGAGATCCATCTGTTGCCTGCACTGCCAAAACAGTGGGACTCCGGCGGGGTGAAAGGTTTATGCGCCAGAGGCGGATTTGAAGTGTCCATCAAATGGAATAATGGCGTACTGACAGAAGCGGCAGTATATTCCAGGCAAAATACCACTTGCACTGTCAGGTACGGCAACAAAAGTCTGACATTTGCCGCTGATGCAAAGACCGCGTATACACTGAATGGTTTATTGAATATTATTTCGGCTATACCTTCTTTTCATTTTGATCTACAGGTCAAATAATAACTTGTTTATTCTAATCCAGCTCAACTGCTCCGGTATAGAGCTGATGATATCTTCCATTCATTGCGAGCAGTTCTTCATGGGTGCCCTGTTCTACAACCTCACCATGTTCCAGTACGATAATCCGATTGGAATTTCGAACGGTAGACAGTCTATGCGCAATTACAAAGGTAGTTCTGTTCTTCATCAGCCGATCCATCCCTTGTTCAATGTGCTTTTCTGTTCTCGTGTCCACCGAACTGGTAGCCTCATCAAGTATCAGAATAGGAGCTTTTGAGATAGCCGCCCTTGCAATGTTCAGAAGCTGACGCTGACCCTGGCTCAGATTGGCGCCATCGCCATCCAGCACCGTATCATAACTATCGGACAATCTCTCGATAAAGAAATGGGCATTAGCAATTTTAGCAGCAACAATCACTTCTTCGTCGGTTGCATCTAGACGTCCATATCGGATATTTTCCCTGACCGTTCCGGAAAACAGATGGGTATCCTGAAGCACCATTGCGATATTGCCTCGTAAGGAATCCTTCCTGATCTTCTTAATATCAATGCCATCAATCGTTATCCGGCCTTCCTTTATTTCGTAGAATCTGTTGATCAGGTTTGTTATCGTTGTCTTTCCTGCACCTGTCGATCCAACAAAGGCAATCTTCTGACCGGGCTCTGCCGTTACGCTGACCTGTTTGAGTATGGTCTTATCCGGAACATAACCGAAGGTTACCTCTCTCAGCGATACTTCTCCTTTTATCGATTGTGCTCCTTCCACAATATCTGCTTCTGAACAGATATGAATTGCCTCAGCCGGATCTGCCGCTTCAGGTGTTTCATCCATCACTTCAAATACTCTTTCCGCTCCCGCTAATGCTGCGAAAATCGTATTCACCTGCTGTGACAATTCATTAATCGGCCTTGAAAACTGTCTGGAATAGCTTGTAAATATCGTAAGGCCACCAATATCAAAATTCGAAGTCAGGCACAGAATACCGCCAACGGTCGCAGACAATGCATAACTGATCTGACTTAAATTGCCCATGACAGGCCACATGATGCCGCCGAAAAATTGCGCCTTGATTTGCTTGCTGCACAAATCATCGCTTAAGAATCCAAATTCCTCCGAGGTTGTTTCTTCGTGGCAGAATACCTTTACTACCTTTTGCCCCGTAACTGTTTCTTCAATATATCCATTGACTGCTCCGAGTGCCTGCTGCTGGCCTTTATAATACTTCCTGCTCTGTTTGCCGATCGTGCCGGCGACGTAGATTAATGCAGGTACTGTTACAATAGTAACGATTGCCAGAATCCAATTTGTAATAAACATCAGTATTATGGTGCCAATCATGGCAACAACACCTGAAAATACCTGTGACAGGGTATTATTCAGCATCTCACCGACCGAATCAAGGTCATTGGTAAAACGGCTCATCACATCGCCATGGGTATGTGTATCATGATATTTCACCGGAAGTTTCTGAATCCTGCCAAATAATTCTTTTCTGATCTTAACCAGTGCATTCTGGGATACATCTATCATAATACGCTGCTGCAGATAGGCGCAAATAATACCCACAAAGTAGATTCCCGCCATAGTAACGATACCCGTCAGAAGATTCACCACTTTTTCTTCAGCGGATCTATCTGCATCAACCAAATTATTGATGATAGGCCGTAAAATATAGCTGCCGCATAAGTTGGTCAAGGTACTGCCCAGTACACAAGCAAAAACAAATAGAATTTTTACCTTATCGCTTCCAATATAGGCAAGCAGCCTTTTAATTACAGTATAGATGTTTTTGGGTTTGCCGCCGCTCATACCTCCCGGACCTCCGGGACCGCCAGGTCTCCGTCCTCCCGGGCCAAAACCTGGGCCTCCTGCCGGTCCGCCGGATGCATTGGCAGTATTACTTCCGTACTTGCGTAACAATGCTTCTTTTCTTTCCTCGCTAAGATGACTCATGATGCAGTTGCCTCCTTATCCATCTGTGAATAATAAATTTCTTTATATGCTTCACAGTTTTGCATAAGTTCGCTGTGAGAACCTATCCCTGTAATCTTTCCATCATCAATTACGACGATCTTGTCCGCATTGATTACTGAGGAAATTCTTTGTGCAATAATGATTTTTGTCGTACCGCTTAACTCATTTTCAAAGCATTCTCTGATCTTCGCTTCCGTTGCGGTATCAACAGCACTCGTGCTGTCATCCAGAACAAGAATCTTCGGTTTCTTCAGCAATGCTCTGGCAATACATAATCTCTGCTTCTGTCCGCCTGAGACATTTGCGCCTCCCTGACCAAGTTCAGTCTCATATCCTTTCTCAAACGAAGAGATAAATCCATGTGCCTGCGCATCCTCTGCAAATTGAACTATCGTTTCATCTTTTGCCTCTTCGTCTCCCCACTTAAGATTTTCTTTAATGGTACCTGAAAACAGAATATTTTTCTGGAGTACGATTCCTACTCCATCACGAAGGTTTTTCAAGGAGTACTCTTTCACATTCACATCATCGACAAATACTTCTCCACTGTCTGCATCGTATAGTCTGGGAATCAACTGCACCAGACTTGTTTTGCCACAGCCTGTTGAACCGATGATACCAACTGTCTCGCCTGGATTTATCACGAGATTGATATTCTCAAGAACCCACTTTTCATTATTCTTGTAGTATTTGAAGCAAACCTCTTTAAATTCGATCTTGCCATATGTAACAGTCGTGTTCTTACTGGAAGAATAATCATCCATAAGGTCAATCTCTGTAGAAAGGACTTCATTGATACGTTTCGCAGACGCAAGCGCCCTGGAACTGTTTAGAATAATCATGGAAAGCATCATCAGAGACATAAGGATCTGAACAACATAGTTTATAAATGCAGTCAGAACACCCGCGGTCATACTGCCTTCAATAATCTGATTGCCGCCAAACCACACAACAGCTATCGTTGTGATATTCATCGCAAGGGTCATAACCGGCATGGTAAAAATAACTACCTTCATTGCATGAATTGTCTTCTCTTTCAGATTGGTATTCGCCTTCTCAAATTTACTTTCTTCATAACTCTCTCTGACAAACGATTTTACCACCCTGATATTCGTAAAATTCTCCTGGGTTGCGGTATTGAGTTCATCCAGCTTCTTCTGCATGACTGTAAAACGGGGAAAACCGACTTTAATGATGAAATATAAAGTAATCGATAGCAGAGGTATTACACACAGGATAACCAATGCCAGCTTCGGATTTAATACAAAAGCCATAATAAGTGCTCCGATAAGCATACCCGGAGACCTTAAGGCCATCCTCATCATCATCTGAATCATATTCTGTATCATGGTTATGTCGTTCGTCAACCTTGTAATGAGAGAGCCTGTGCTATATTGATCAATATTGGCAAAGGAAAATTTCTGTATTTTACGAAACAGGTCTTTCCTTAAATCATTCGCAAATCCTGAGGAGGCCTTGATTGCAAAATAAGCTCCTCCGGTGCCTCCCGCCATCATGCAGAGTGCTGTGATTACCATTACAACGCCCATCGTAATAATATATGAAATACCTCTTTTACCGCCAACTCCATTATCAATGATATTGCTTAATAACCACGGCATAACTACTTCACCTATCACCTCTACAATCATGAGAATCGGCCCTATGATAAAGGAAGATAGATAGGGTTTCACATATTTCCAATACCGTTTCATAGTATTATGTCCTTTCATTTTGTGGATTTCATTTGCTCTTCCATTCCGGCCAGATTGGCATCGAGCTTTTGCAGCAAGCCTGACAGGGTACCCAGCTCTTCTTCTGTAAATCCTGCAAAGACCTTTTGATCCGTTGAATCAAAAATCTGCTTGCTTTGTTCTACGACCTTATTTCCTTTCTCAGTAATGGTAATCTGGTTCAGTCGATTATCCACCTTATCCATTACTTTATTGATGTATCCTCCTTTTTCAAGTTTTTTCAAGGAAACTGCTATCGTCGCTGTCGATACCTCCATTGATCTGGCAAGATCTTGTTGTGATGCATATTGACTATGGTAGATTTTCATCAGTAAGCGATGCTGGGCTTGATAGAC
>DBTX01000090.1:25831-33356 GCA_002307275.1 Hungateiclostridiaceae bacterium UBA1305 | reverse complement strand
CATCACTCGCATTATGGCCGCATGTGCCCGATAGAAACGCCTGAAGGCCCGAACATTGGCCTTATAGGTTCATTGAGCACCTATGCAAGGATCAATGAGTATGGCTTTATTGAAGCCCCTTACAGAAGGATCGACAAGGTGAAGAACCTTGTATCAGATGTAATAACATACCTTACCGCAGATGAGGAAGACAAATATATCGTTGCGCAGGCTAATGAACCGCTTGATGAAAACGGCAAATTCGTCGCTAAAAAAGTGCTCTCGAGATACAAGGATGATATTCTTGAAGTTGAAAGAGATCGTGTTGACTTCATGGATGTGTCGCCGAAACAGCTTGTATCCGTAGCAACAGCAATGATTCCGTTCCTTGAGAACGACGATGCGAACCGTGCACTGATGGGTTCAAACATGCAGCGCCAGGCAGTGCCGCTGATCAAGCCGCAGTCACCGATCATCGGTACAGGTATAGAATACAAGGCCGCGAAAGATTCAGGGACCGTATTGCTTGCTAAAAATGCAGGTACTGTCGAAAGAGTATCTG
This sequence comes from Hungateiclostridiaceae bacterium UBA1305, assembly GCA_002307275.1. Taxonomy (GTDB): domain Bacteria; phylum Bacillota; class Clostridia; order Acetivibrionales; family DTU013; genus UBA1305. The sequence goes on along the minus strand of DBTX01000090.1, from coordinate 32,815 downwards.
CAAATGAGATTACGATCCGCACGAAGAGCGGAAAGAAAGACTCCTACAAGCTTCTGAAATATATCCGTTCGAATCAGGGTACCTGTACGAACCAGAGACCGATCGTCAGAAAGGGAGAAATCCTTGAGAAGGGTGATGTCATTGCTGATGGACCTTCTACTGACACCGGTGAAATAGCACTTGGCAAGAATATCCTCATTGGTTTCATGACCTGGGAAGGTTACAATTACGAAGATGCTATCCTGATCAGTGAAAAGATGGTAAAGGATGATGTGTTCACCTCCATCCATATTGAGGAATACGAAGCCGAGTCCAGAGACACAAAACTTGGACCTGAAGAAATTACACGGGACATTCCCAATGTCAGTGAGGAATCCCTTAAGGATCTTGATGACAGAGGAATAATTAGAATAGGCGCGGAAGTCAGGGCAGGAGATATCCTTGTAGGAAAGGTCACCCCAAAAGGTGAGACCGAGTTGACAGCTGAAGAAAGGCTCTTGAGAGCGATCTTCGGTGAAAAGGCAAGGGAAGTCAGGGACACTTCATTAAGAGTTCCGCATGGTGAATCCGGTATTATTGTCGATGTCAAGGTATTCACGAGAGAAAATGGCGATGAGCTGCCGCCGGGAGTAAATCAGCTGGTAAGATGCTATATCGCTCAGAAGAGAAAGATATCAGTCGGAGATAAAATGGCAGGAAGACATGGCAACAAGGGTGTTATCTCAAGGATACTCCCTGAAGAAGATATGCCGTTCCTCCCCGATGGAACTCCGCTTGAAATAGTACTTAACCCATTGGGTGTTCCTTCACGTATGAATATCGGACAGGTGCTGGAAGTACATCTTGGCTATGCTGCAAAGGCACTTGGCTGGAAGATCGCGACTCCTGTATTTGACGGTGCGACAGAAGATGACATTGTGGAAACACTTTTAAAGGCAGGACATTCCGCGGATGGAAAGACTGTATTATACGATGGAAGGACAGGAAATCCTTTTGAAAACCGTGTAACGGTTGGATACATGTATATCCTGAAACTGGCGCATCTGGTTGATGACAAGATCCACGCTCGTTCGACGGGCCCATACTCGCTTGTTACACAGCAGCCTTTGGGCGGCAAGGCGCAGTTCGGCGGACAGAGGTTCGGAGAAATGGAAGTCTGGGCTCTGGAAGCATACGGCGCGGCCTATACACTGCAGGAAATACTCACGGTCAAATCGGATGACGTGGTAGGAAGGGTCAAAACCTACGAATCCATCGTCAAGGGCGAAAATGTACCTGAACCGGGCATCCCGGAATCGTTCAAGGTGTTGATCAAGGAACTGCAGAGTCTGGCACTTGATGTCAAGGTATATACTGAAGAGCGTGAAGAAATTGCAATCAAGGAATCCACAGAGGATGAACTTGAAGAATTGAATGTCAATATCGAAGGGCGCGAAGATGAAACGGCTCCGCTTACTGATTATGAAGAAATCGGTGATGACATTATGGAAGACGAAATAGATATGGACGATTTCGACCTTGGAGAAATCGGAAATACCGGAGAGAATCTTGAAGAGCCGCTGGGTGAAGATTTATTCTCTGAAGATGAAGACTTTGCAGACAATCTTGAAGATGAAGATTTCTAAGAGGAGAGGGGACACACCTCTGCAGGAAGAAAGACTATGTGGGATGAGGAATGTCCCCTTCTGAAAGAGGGGACACACCTCTGCAAGGAGAAGGACTATGGGGACGAGGAATGTCCCCTTCTGATAAGGAGAATGAGCCATGTTTGAAATGAATAATTTTGATGCAATAAAGATTGGTTTGGCTTCCCCCGAGAAAATCAGAGAATGGTCGAGGGGCGAGGTAAAAAAACCTGAAACAATTAATTACAGAACCTTGAAGCCTGAAAGGGACGGCCTTTTCTGTGAGAGGATCTTTGGACCGCAGAAGGACTGGGAATGCCACTGCGGTAAATATAAGAGGATCAGATATAAAGGTATTGTGTGCGACAGATGCGGTGTCGAGGTGACACGCTCCAAAGTAAGAAGGGAGCGCATGGGCCATATTGAACTGGCTGCACCGGTTTCACACATATGGTACTTCAAGGGGATTCCGAGCAGGATGGGTCTGATTTTGGATATGTCCCCGAGAGCGCTGGAAAAGATATTGTATTTTGCGTCGTATGTTGTCATTGACCCGGGTCAGACTCCGCTTTCAAAGAAGCAGATCCTGACTGAAAAGGAGTACAGGGACAGTATCGACAAGTTCGGCTACAAATTCAAAGCTGGGATGGGTGCAGAGGCCGTCAAGGATCTTTTGATGGAAATTGATCTGGAGAAACAGTCAAAGGAACTGAGATCGGATCTGGAGGATGCTTCAGGCCAGAAGAGGATCAGGACTATAAAGAGGCTTGAAGTGGTTGAAGCATTCAGGCTTTCACAGAACAGGCCGGAGTGGATGGTTATGGACGTTGTACCGGTCATCCCGCCCGAACTCAGGCCTATGGTACAGTTGGACGGCGGCAGGTTCGCAACCTCCGACCTCAATGATCTGTACAGACGTGTCATTAACAGGAATAACCGCCTTAAGAGGCTGCTTGACCTTGGAGCACCCGATATTATTGTAAGAAATGAAAAGAGGATGCTGCAGGAAGCTGTAGATGCCCTCATAGATAACGGCAGAAGGGGAAGGCCTGTTACAGGTCCCGGCAACAGACCTCTGAAATCACTTTCAGACATGCTGAAGGGCAAACAGGGACGTTTCCGCCAGAACCTTCTTGGAAAGCGTGTTGACTATTCCGGACGTTCGGTTATTGTTGTCGGTCCGGAACTGAAGATCTTTCAGTGCGGCCTGCCGAAGGAAATGGCACTGGAACTCTTTAAACCGTTTGTTATGAAAAAGCTTGTCAATGATGGGCTTGCACACAATATAAAGAGTGCAAAGAGAATGGTGGAGAGAGTTAAAAATGAAGTTTGGGATGTACTTGAGGATGTCATTAAAGAACATCCTGTACTTCTCAACCGTGCGCCTACGCTCCATAGGCTCGGTATTCAGGCATTTGAGCCCGTACTGGTTGAGGGTAAAGCTTTAAAGCTGCATCCACTGGTTTGTACAGCATATAACGCCGATTTCGATGGCGACCAGATGGCTGTCCACGTTCCGCTGTCAGCAGAAGCGCAGGCAGAGGCAAGATTCCTGATGCTTTCAGCGAACAATCTGCTGGCTCCAAAGGATGGCAAGCCGATCACCGTACCTACACAGGACATGGTATTGGGAAGCTATTACCTGACGATCGAGCGTGATGGTGAAATGGGCGAAGGTAAGGTGTTCGGATCTCTTGACGAAGCTGTGATGGCTTATGAATCCGGATTTCTTCAATTGCATGCAAAGATTAGGGTCAGACTGGAAAAGATCATCGATGGTAAACTGACCAAAAAGATCATAGAATGCACAGTAGGTAAACTTCTGTTTAATGAAGCCATCCCACAGGATTTAGGCTTTGTTGACAGATCTGATCCCAGCAAGCTCTTTGATCTGGAAATAAACAATCTGGTTACCAAGAAAGAACTCGGCAAGATCATTGACTGGTGCATAAAGGTTCACGGCACTACTGAGACTGCTATTGTCCTGGACAGGATCAAATCTCTGGGCTTCAAATATTCTACCAGGGGAGCGATCACAGTCAGCGTATCGGATATGATCATACCGGATGTCAAGAAGAAGTATATTGACGAGACGGAAGAGAGAATAGACAGTATTACCAAAATGTACAAGAGGGGTCTCATTTCAGAAGAAGAGAGATACAACTCAGTCATACAGGCTTGGACTGAAACAGGCGAAAATCTTACAGCGGCTTTACTGGCTCAGCTCGACAGATTCAACCCGATATTCATGATGTCACAGTCGGGAGCTCGAGGCAGCATCAGCCAGATCAAACAGCTCTCAGGTATGAGAGGACTTATGGCGGATACCTCCGGTAAGACGCTGGAAATTCCAATCAGGGCAAATTTCCGTGAAGGCCTCAATGTTCTGGAGTATTTCATATCCACGCATGGAGCCAGAAAAGGACTTGCCGATACAGCTCTCAGAACTGCTGACTCAGGCTATCTTACAAGGCGTCTTGTCGACGTAAGTCAGGATGTAATAGTAAGGGAAGTTGACTGCGGGACAAAGAAGGGTATAGAAGTATTCGATGTCAAGGACGGCAGTGAAGTAATTGAGGGCCTGGCAGAAAGACTGGTTGGCAGATATACCGTAGAACCTATCGTTCATCCGGTAACGGGAGAAGTACTTGTAGCCGGTGATAAGAGAATTACGGATGCAGAAGCCGACAGAGTCGGGAAATCAGGAATGAAGAAGGCAAAGATCAGATCGATGCTGACCTGCCATTCTGAATATGGCGTATGTGCCAAGTGCTATGGTGCAAACCTGGCAACCAATGAGGACGTAAATGTAGGAGAAGCAGTTGGAATCATTGCTGCACAGTCCATCGGCGAACCTGGTACCCAGTTGACGATGAGAACCTTCCATACCGGCGGTGTTGCCGGTGATGACATCACACAGGGCCTTCCGCGTGTTGAGGAACTTTTCGAGGCAAGAAAACCGAAAGGTCTTGCGGTCATTTCGGAAATTCCTGGTAACATTCAGATCAACGAGACAAAAAAGAAGAGGGAAGTTGTTGTAACCACAGAGGATGGAGATGCAAGAACATATCTCATACCCTATGGTTCGAGGATAAAAGTTTCCGATGGTGATGTGGTTGAAGCTGGTGACGAAATTACAGAAGGTTCAGTCAACCCACATGACATATTGAAGATAAAAGGCCTTAAGGGCGTGCAGTCCTACCTGCTGCAGGAAGTTCAAAGGGTTTACAGATTACAGGGCGTTGATATCAATGACAAGCACATAGAAGTTATCATCAGACAGATGCTCAGGAAAGTCAAGATCGATGATGCAGGTGATACCAATATGCTGCCGGGCGGATTGGTTGACATGTTTGATTATGAAGAGGAGAATGCAAGAGTAATCGCTGAAGGCCTGAGACCTGCAGACGGCAAAAGAACACTGCTTGGTATCACCAAGGCTTCACTTGCAACGGAGTCATTCCTCTCTGCGGCATCTTTCCAGGAAACCACAAGGGTACTGACCGAAGCGGCTATCAAAGGTAAAGTCGATCCTTTGGTCGGCTTGAAGGAAAATGTCATCATAGGCAAACTGATACCCGCCGGTACAGGTATGAGCAGATATAAGGATATTAATATAAGCACTGTGGTAGAATAGCATCAAAATTAACAGGTGGGATTGTCAAAATCCCACCTGCTAAAATAGTTTTTCCCGACACACACGGATACGTTTATCTTGACAAACAAATCATTGCGGTGATAAAATATTTCAGTGCGAATTCAAGGGGCTTTCAAGGAAAGGGGACACACCTTCAAATACCATTACAAGGAATGTCCCCGATGCTCATTTGAGTTCGGCTCCTTCGGCGGTTTTTAAGTATAATAGCTTCCGATAGAGGGAAAGGTGCGAATCAGTGCTCGAGATGTTGAAAAGCGGCAATAAGGCTATAGGGATTAAACAAACCCTGAAAGCAGTAGAAAGTGATACTGCAAAAATTGTTTTTATTGCAAGAGATGCTGATGAAAAGATTGTTGCAGCTCTAAAGGAGCTTTGCCTCTCCAAATCGGTAGAAATTGAATATGTCGAAGCCATGAAACTACTCGGAAAGGCATGCGGTATAGAAGTCGGCGCATCGACGGTTTGCCTGTTGAAATAAAAGTACAAAATATTTTTGCAACAGGCACTGAAGGTAATACAAGTGAAAAACTGAGGATCCAGGTCGCATGGGCGAGCAGTTGACGCAGTCAACGACCAGCCCTGACTTTTTTTCATTGTATATAGGTAACAACGAAATTCAAATATTATTTCATGCGAAAGGAGGTGTATTGATGCCAACATTTAATCAGATGGTCAGAAAGGGAAGAGAGTCCGTACCGTACAAGTCAACAGCTCCAGCTCTTCAAAAGGGCATGAACTCTTTAAAAAAGAGGTCAGTTGATATTAGCTCTCCTCAGAAAAGAGGCGTGTGTACCGTTGTTAAGACCGTAACCCCGAAGAAACCGAACTCAGCTTTGAGAAAGGTTGCAAGGGTACGTTTGACAAACGGAATTGAAGTAACTGCTTATATTCCCGGTATAGGCCACAATCTCCAGGAACACAGCGTTGTTCTCATCAGAGGCGGCAGGGTAAAGGATCTCCCTGGCGTAAGGTACCACATAATCAGGGGTACTCTTGATACAGCAGGTGTTGCGAAGAGAATGCAGAGCCGTTCCAAATATGGAGCAAAGAGGCCGAAAGCTGGCGCAGTCAAAGCAACCGGCAAGAAGTAAGAGCGCTTGCAAAGCCAGAAGTAAGGTGCTAAGTATGGTGTAAACAATAAAATTGAGTGACTACAGCGTAGTTGCTGTTGATTTATAAATTACATGTACGGACGCACTGACGAGGACCATCAGGTCCCGAGTACCTCAATGGGGAAAATGTGCCCCAAAAAATATGCAGACAAGGAGGGAAGTAAAGTGCCAAGAAAAGGACATACCCCAAAAAGAGATGTTCTGCCGGATCCGATATATAATGATAAAGTCGTTACAAAGCTGATCAATAATATCATGCTTGATGGCAAGAGGGGAGTAGCTCAGAAAATTTGCTACGAAGCTTTTGATATCATAAAGGAAAAAACCGGTAAGGAACCTATCGAAGTATTTGAACAGGCGTTGAACAATATCATGCCTGTATTGGAAGTAAAGGCCAGGAGGGTCGGCGGTGCAACTTATCAGGTGCCAATGGAAGTCAGACCCGAAAGAAGGCAGGCTCTTGGACTGAGATGGTTGACCGACTATTCTCGTAAAAGAGGCGAAAAGACAATGAAAGAAAGACTTGCAGGAGAGCTCATGGATGCTGTCAACGGACAGGGCAGTGCCTTCAAAAAGAAGGAAGACACCC
>DBTX01000090.1:25223-25578 GCA_002307275.1 Hungateiclostridiaceae bacterium UBA1305 | reverse complement strand
AGAAGGAAGACACCCACAAGATGGCAGAAGCCAACAAGGCTTTCGCGCATTATCGCTGGTAAACTTACAGCTGCAAAACTATTGTCGGAGTTTGAATAATAGTTTTGCAGCAGGACGCAATATAACATGATGTAAAAAAGCATCAAATAGGATTGAACTTATCGAGGAAGAAAGGAGGCAATTATGCCCAGGCAATTTAGTTTGGAAAATACGAGGAATATCGGTATCATGGCTCACATAGATGCCGGTAAGACTACGACCACGGAACGCATCCTGTATTATACCGGAAAACTGCATAAAATGGGAGAGGTTCATGAGGGTGCCGCTACAATGGACTGGATGGAGCAGGAACAGG
>DBTX01000090.1:0-24888 GCA_002307275.1 Hungateiclostridiaceae bacterium UBA1305 | reverse complement strand
ACGCCGGGGCACGTTGACTTTACGGTCGAGGTTGAAAGATCTCTACGAGTTCTCGATGGTTCAGTAACACTTTTCTGTGCCAAGGGAGGCGTTGAACCTCAGTCTGAAACCGTTTGGAGACAGGCTGACAAATATAACGTACCGCGCCTTGCATATGTTAATAAAATGGATATTATGGGTGCAGATTTTTATAACTGCATCGATATGATGAAGGACAGACTGAAAGCCAATGCTGTTCCGATTCAGCTACCTATCGGCAAGGAAGAAAATTTCCAGGGGATAGTCGACCTTGTTACCTTAAAGGCTTCCTTCTACAGGGATGAAATGGGAAAAGTTGTAGAGGAAGGTCCAATACCGGAAGACATGGCCGATGTTGTTGATAAATATCGTAACATTTTAATTGAAGCTGTTGCTGAACAAGACGAGAACTTGATGGGTAAATACCTTGAAGGTGAAGAACTGACCGAAGAGGAATTACGTGCAGGAATAAGATCGGCTACGATATCTGTAAGCATGATACCCGTTACCTGTGGATCATCATATAAGAACAAAGGTGTACAGCAGTTAATGGATTGTGTAGTGGATTACATGCCGTCACCACTGGACGTGCCAGCTATCAGGGGAGTTTCTCCGGATGACGAAGAAATAGAACTTGAAAGACCTCCAGTTGATGATGGACCGTTTGCTGCTTTGGCATTCAAGATCATGGCTGATCCCTTTGTTGGAAAACTCTGCTTTTTTAGAGTTTATTCAGGAAAATTGAGTTCAGGGTCATATGTAATGAATTCTTCTAAAAACAAGAGGGAACGTATCGGAAGAATTCTTCTGATGCATGCGAATCACAGGGAAGATACAGACGTAGTTTACTCGGGTGACATTGCAGCGGCGGTGGGTCTTAAGGATACTACCACAGGAGATACTCTCTGCAGTGATGATGCTCCGATCATACTGGAGTCCATGGATTTTCCGGAACCTGTTATTCATGTCGCAGTTGAGCCCAAGACCAAAGCGGGACAGGACAAGATGACAATGGCTCTGATGAAACTTGCTGAAGAAGATCCGACTTTTAAAGCGCATACCGATCCGGAAACAGGACAAACCATTATTTCCGGTATGGGTGAGCTGCATCTCGAAATTATTGTAGATAGAATGATGAGAGAATTCAAGGTAGAAGCGAATGTAGGACAGCCTCAGGTTGCTTACAAGGAAACCATACGCAAGGCAGTCAGGTCAGAAGGTAAATTCATCAGGCAGTCAGGTGGTAAAGGACAATATGGTCATTGCGTATTGGAAATCGAGCCGCAGGAACCTGGAACGGGATATACGTTTGTCAACAAGGTTGTCGGAGGCTCTATTCCGAAGGAATATATTTCACCCATAGACGACGGTATTCAGGAAGCCATGAAAAATGGTATTTTGGGCGGTTACCAGATGCTTGACATTAAAGTAACTGTGGTTGATGGTTCATACCATGAAGTCGACTCCTCTGAAATGGCCTTCAAAATCGCAGGCTCCATGGGCTTCAAGGATGGCTGCCGCAAGGCGGATCCTGTACTGCTCGAGCCTGTTATGAAAGTGGACGTTGTCGTACCTGAAATGTACATGGGTGATGTCATGGGCGATCTGAATTCCCGCAGAGGCAGGATAGACGGCATGGAAAGCAGGTCTGGCGCACAGGTTATTACATCTCATGTGCCGCTTGCAAACATGTTCGGATATGCTACCGAGCTTCGTTCAAGAACTCAGGGCAGAGGCGTATTCACAATGCAATTCAGTCATTACGAAGAGGTTCCAAGAAGTATTCAGGAATCTGTTTTAAAATAGGCTGAAGATCATGCAAAAGATTTGATGTAAATAAACAAATTATAATAATTTTATTCAGTATTTACTGAAACAAAGGGAGGAGATTTAACAATGGGTAAGGCAAAATTTGAAAGAACAAAGCCCCACGTTAACATTGGAACGATAGGTCACGTTGACCACGGTAAGACTTCTTTGACAGCTGCTATTACAAAGGTATTGGGTTTCTCCGGTAAAGCGAACTACACCGCTTATGACCAGATTGATAAGGCTCCGGAAGAAAAAGCAAGAGGAATCACGATATCAACGGCACACGTTGAATATGAAACAGACAACAGGCATTATGCACATGTTGACTGCCCCGGCCACGCCGACTATGTCAAGAACATGATCACCGGTGCTGCCCAGATGGACGGCGCTATCCTCGTTGTTTCCGCAGCTGATGGCCCAATGCCTCAGACAAGGGAGCACATACTCCTTGCAGGTCAGGTTGGCGTTCCATATATCGTTGTATTCCTGAACAAATGCGACATGGTTGATGATGAAGAATTGATCGAACTTGTTGAAATGGAACTCAGAGAATTGCTCACAACATATGATTTCGACGGTGACAATATTCCAATCATCAGAGGGTCTGCTCTGGTTGCTCTCGAAAGCACATCCACAGATCCAAATGCTCCTGAGTATAAAGGCATTCTTGAACTCATGGATGCAGTTGACACCTATATCCCTACACCTCAAAGAGCAACTGACAAGCCGTTCATCATGCCTGTTGAGGATGTTTTCTCCATCACTGGCCGTGGTACTGTTGCAACTGGCAGGGTTGAAAGAGGGACGGTCAAGGTTGGCGAAGAAGTTGAAATCGTTGGCTTGATGGAAGCGCCAAGAAAATCTGTTGTAACTGGTGTTGAAATGTTCAGAAAACTCCTTGATCAGGCTGTTGCCGGTGACAATATCGGTTGCCTGCTCAGAGGCGTTCAGAGAAATGAAGTTGAGAGGGGCCAGGTTATTGCAAAGCCCGGATCAATCAAACCTCATACACATTACAAATCACAGGTTTACGTTCTGACCAAGGAAGAAGGCGGCAGACATACTCCGTTCTTCAATGGCTACAGACCGCAGTTCTACTTCAGAACTACAGACGTTACCGGTGTAGCTGAGCTTCCTGCCGGCATTGAAATGTGCATGCCTGGCGACCACATCGAAATGACGATCAAGCTCATCACTCCGATCGCCATGGAAGAGGGCCTGAAGTTCGCTATCCGTGAAGGCGGCAGAACTGTTGGTTCCGGATCTGTTACAAGCATCATAGAATAATAGCACTGTAATTATAAAAGGAGCCGCTTGAAATATTAGCGGTTCTTTTTGTTTTTGGCGGTAAACTTCTAATACAGGAAGGATTTTTGAATTATGACGATATATAGCTTTGTTGCGAGGCATTAATGTAGGAGGAAAGAATATCATCAGAATGGCCGACTTAAAACGTATGTTTGAAACAATTGGACTATATGAGGTGCAAATAGGTGAGTTGAGGAAAGGACATTCCCCCTGAGGTTTTTTCCAAAAGCAATAAAACCTATGAAGAAGTGTTGGAATTTTTAAAGCAGTAATTAATAAAGGGCAAGTCAAAAATCGATCTATATGGGTGCCTTTTCATGTTCGAGTGGGAAAATATTGAGAAGTTCACAGTTAACGTCAACAACTCAATATTCCAATTACTTACAAAAAATAGGAATTCTAATATTTTTATTTTTCTAATTATAGTATCTCGTAAACATCTTTTTGCCGAAAGTCAGTTTTTTCTATTTTTTTTCTTAATATCAGTTCCCTGATCCAAAATATCCATACAGAATCTTTTTCATCATTCGCTTTTTTTAATCCATTTTCAATATAAGGTATAAGAACACCGCTTTCTATATTTTCAAGTACTTCCATAATAATTGATGCGCCAGGCCAGTTTAAGTCTTTAATCCATTCTAATAGGCCTGGGATAGCTATACTTATACGTGGGTATCCAATTTCTTTGATTATTTTTGCTGAGTTTTCCCAACAAGATTTATCTCCTGGCTGTAGCAATCTCAATACATCAATATTATCTAAAGATATAAGCTTGTTTATGGCTTCTTGCTGAATTTTTTGGGGATTGGTCCAACTTAGATTATCTAGTAATTCATTAATTTTGCACATCTATGTCGCTCCTTTTCTTCTATTTCACAATAGACTTAAGCAGTACTGTAAATGGATGTGGGTTACTTTCCGCAGTGGCTCTGGAAGCAATCCAACTCTGCATAAATGCAATATTAACAGGTCTCACTGATACATGTGTAGGTCCATCTGGAATAGCTAATAAAACTTTTGTCGCATTAACTAAATTGATTGTAGTCATACAAAAAGATCCACCACTAGGAGGTATTGTTGAGAATGATAAGCCGTTTGTATCTTTCGGTCTAGGAGTTAAATTTGTATATGTTGAACTACCAGACCTATAAATTGGCACATCTTTTTTCTGCTTTTTTCTGCTGTTGCTGTAAAAATAGTCGCTCTTACTCTGGGTGCAGTTTGAGCGAAAAGCATAATTGCAATACCTGCTAATAATCCTAATCCAAGGCCAATAGCAATACCCCATGGTCCCAAAGCCGCACCTGCTTGCTCACCTTGTCTCATATATTCTGCAATACTTTGAAATCCATTTGGATCAATATTAATTATAGGATTATTTTTACCAAGAACCTTCCCAGGAACGGCGTATAATACCTGCTCTTGAGGTAGTAAAAGCTGGTCTCCGGGTCATACTGATAGCTGGAATACCTGAATGGGTTGGCGTCGCTGAGCCATAGACCATCTCCTGTCTTCACGCTGCCGGATGACTGGGTGATGTTTCCCCAAGCATCGTATTTGTAGTTTGCTACGCGTGCTGTGTTTTTATCCGCCAGAGCTATGACATTTCCGTGTGCATCGAACAAATACCAGTAGGTGCTGGGGGTTGCGCCGGTGTAATCGGTCATGTTGAGGAGGTTGCCGTCGGTGTCCCGGGTAAAGGAATATTTCACTGCATTGCTCGCGTTGGTGATGAAGGCGAGTTGATCTCCATTGTAGTAATAATATTCCGTCACTCCGCCCGCAACCTTTTTTGTCCTGAGCCCTTCATAATTGTATTCATAGGTTGCGATGACAGTTGACCCCTGTGAGACCTGTATCAGCTCATTCCGAGCGTTATATGCATATGTATTTGTACCGTCATAGGTGAGGTTGCCGTTACTGTCATGCGTATAGGAGCTGTTGCTGTTGAGCCAGGTGATTTCATTGGCGGCATTGTAGCCGTAATAGGTCGTGACCCCACTGGTGATTTTCTTTGTTCTGTTCCCAAGCAGGTCATACCTGTATGAAATCTGACCGGCTGGGTTCCCGGAGGCGTCGTAATATTTTTCCTCAAGCAGCTGGTTGATACCGTCGTAATCATAGGATTTGGATGTTTTGTCCAGATCATTTATTTCAGTCCTGCGATTGCCATTCATGTCATAGGTGTAAGTGAAGCTCGATATCGTATTGCCGGTGGTATCCTCCGTCCACATTTTCAGGATGTTTCCTTCCGTATCATAGGTCTGATAGGAAAGGAGGTACTTGATGGAACTGCTTTCGCGCTTGTAGGACTTCCTGATTCTGCCTTCCTCGTCGTGCATGAAGTCAATTCTGCAGTTGTTTGGGGCATTGATGGCAGAGTTGATCCCTCTCATATCGTAGAGATATTCCAAAGGTTGTGGAGATAAGATGGAAGGTGAGTTTGTGACTCTGATAATCTGCCCGTCAGGGTTGTAGTCATAGGTTACGGCATTTTTTATGCCGTTTACAGGTGGAAATGCGGCAGAAATATTACGGTTTAGACTGTCATATTCATATGTAGTGTTGGCTGTACCGTTTTTGGTTACTGTATGGAGATTGTTGTTCGCATCGTATTGCATTGCCCAGGTTGTACTGTCGTTTGTATAACTGATCCCGGCGAGGCGGTTGAGAGCATCATAGACATTGTTTACGGTTTTTTCGTTAGGAGGCGTTATTTTTGACAAATTGCCATTCTTATCATATCCGAAGCTTGTTGTTCTGTTCATGGGGTCGGTTGAAGTTTTTACAAGTCCAAGCTCGTTATATGCGGCGTAGCTTGTATTCAAAACAGCCATGGTAGCTTTGTCCTTATTGGTCATCTGCTTCACATTGCCATTTTTATCGTAAAGATATTCGGTTCTCAACCCGGCTGCATTTTCTGCGGACTTTGTCCGGTCGAGCAGATCATAGGTAAAGGTGGCGGTATTATTGTATGGATCGGTCGCGGAAAGGACATTCCCCCTGCTGTCCGGAACCATGGTGACGGTATTCCAGAGTGTATTGGTGATGGAGGTGGTGTAGTTTCCGTCGGAGGTATAGGAGTATATGGTCCGGATGCTTTTTTCCTGCAGCCTGACCGTGTCAAAGTACATTGTCCCGCCGGTTGCGCCTATTGTTCCCACGGTTGCTTTTATTGCGGCAGCATTTGAATTCAGCGATCGGGCTTCCGAATCGGTCAGCGAGACGGTTACCCATGTCCAGTCGTTTGTCCCGGTCAATACTCTGCTTAATTTTTGAGTCAGATAATTTCCTGATGCGTCAAGGATATCATATTTGAGTACGGCTCCACTTCCGGTAACATTGTCTGTTTTGATCACAGCACTTGCGGAGTAGGTGGTTACTGCCTTCAACGGTTCAATTACCTGACTGGCTACCGTTGCCCAATCGGGTACATTGGATATCCGGAGCATTTTCTGTTGGACATATGCATCGAAATCATTTGTGGAATTGATCCAGCTGATATCATATGTCCCGGGTGTGCCGCTATTGTATGCGCGCCATTTGTCGGCGAAGGCGCCTTGAGAATCCGGGTATTCAAAGCCTCCGTTTTCTGCAATATTGTAGCTGCTGATCAATGCATCAGGAGCTCCCTCAAGCCGGACGTTGAAATCGTCGAACCAGGCTTGGCCTGTCGTCCGGTTTTCCAGTTTCCCGTAAATCTCAATTCGTATGAAATCATTCTGTGCGGCTTGAGCTGATTCTATATAGGTCCAGCTGTCCGATACGGGAAAATTGACGGCATACCTCTCATATTTTTCTGCATTGTTTTCCATATAAATGACATGGATAATCAGGGAATAATCTCCGCCGTCAACTGGTAAACTGGCACTTTTGGTCCATCCTGAGAAACGAATCATTGAGCTTGCTGCTCCTTTGATTTTTACAGGGTAATAGAAATATTTGTTTGTATTTTCAGCACCATTAATTAGAACAGACCTTTTACCGGTATGCGCAGAGGTTGTTGTTACCCCATCATTGGTGCTGAAACCGTATGAAGTCCAATTATCCGGCGCCGTGTTACCGTCCGTCCCGCTAAAATCCTCAAAGCTCTCATTCTCAAGCAAGTTATAATCATTGATGAAGAAGTCGTATTCCAATTGGATATTGTCATACCATGCCGTGCCCGAATCGTTCACCGAAAGTTCAACTCTTGCAAATACAGCTTCGGAAGGAGAGGCAACTCTTGCTCCCTTTCTTAACCAGTCTGATGTGCCAATTGCGGCAGCAATATTTATCGAACCGGCCGGTATATAATTTTTATCCTTGTCGTACCAGTAAACAGATCCTGTAGCACCGCCATTCGCGTTCCCTACACCCTGAGTTTTTACATACCAGCTCAGGTTATAAAATGCTTTTGGATGGACAGGGATCAAATCATTTGTTAAATTACTTGTAATTATTTTTGCTATGGTTGCGCCGGTGTTTCCTGTTGAAGCAAGTTTTAATGAATAATTTCCATTGATATGGTTTGCTGAATCAGCACTGACAGTACCCCCGGTACCGTTTCTTTGCCAGTTATCAGGTAATCCCTCTGTCCAGAACTCAAAACCGGAGTTTTTAATAAAATTCGGACCGACTCCGATCCGGTTTGTTTCACTGACTATATTTCCCTTACTATCGTACCTGTTGACATCAGTTGTGGATAACTTATCGTTTGATCCGATATAGTCGCGGCGTATAGGGTCATAATAGTTTTTTGTCTTTCTTCCTGTAAAATCTTTACTGTTATCCAGATCATTGTTTCTGTAGTGGAAGGTTGCCCAACTATCATCCGGTATACTTAAAAGCTCTACATTTCCGTTTGAATCGTAATCCGCTGAATAGGGAAAGGCCTTTGGATCGACAGCCAGTACCATGTTTGAGTCCCCATCCCAGTTATAGCCGGTCGTTATGTTCGCCGCTCCGGAATCTGCAACTGCTTCAACCACATTACCATAGACGTTGGTTGTATATTTTGTGATTGTGTGATGATCTGTCGGGTCGCTGACGCTCGTGATCATACCGCCGTCTGCTCCGCTTTGATAGGTATAGGTTGTTGTAAGAGTGTTGGGCGATCCGCCTATTGTGAGGGGTTTGCTTATTTTATTGACTCTGTCCTCTGCATAATAGCTTACCGTTGTTGTGTTGCTCTCTCCGTCTGTAATTGCCAGAATATTGTGATAATTGTCATATCCATAGCTGACCTGATCAAGGACGTCTCCCTGCGCATCATATTTAGCAACGGAATTGAGGTTGCCCAAAGCATCGTAACCATACTGCACTGTTGGAATTTGTGCGCCCGTGATGCCCGATAGTCTTCCTGAAGCATAATTGAATGTGATATATCTTCCTGAAGCATCGGTTACTCTACTTAGAGTGCCGTCCGAATTATATGTCAGTGTGGTTGTGTTTGTACTTGCCGGGATATCTGTACTTGTATCCGATATGCTTTCAAGTTTGCCATTCGTATTGAACTTATATACGGTGCCTGATTTTTCAATCAATTGATAGGTCTCCCCTGTATGGGTAAGTGTAAGTTGAACGCCTGCAGGTGAGGTATAGCTTCCATCACTGGCTTTTACAAAATAATTTTTACCGCCATCGCCGTTTGTAAAGGCTATAACGCTTCCGTCCCAATAATTCAGGTGCATATTGACATTTGACGACCAGCCGTAGCTTAAAAAGCTGTTGGGTGAAAAAGATCTGGAATTGAAAGTACGGGTAACAGCAATAGGGATGCCCTTGCCTGGCAGGTTTACATCTGTGTCTGTAACAACCAGATTGCCGTTATGTACGTTTACATTGCCTGAATAACCCCAGAACGATTCCATTCCAAGAGGGTCAACTGTAAAATTGATAATCAGCCTTGGCTGGCTGTCAGTGGCATCGCCCGACAGGAAAGCTCTCCTGGGTGTTGATTCATCATGGCCTTTGAGTATCACTCCATAATTGCCTGATGTGCCGGAATACCAGCTCTTTACCAGAACGGTTATTTTGAATGTCCACTCTTTATTTTGAGTATCGCTGATGCTATCCAATGGTGTAATGCTGAATGACGGCTGATTACTCCATTTTGTATTTTGAGGCTGCCAATCACCAGTTATCTGGTTTGCATCAATGACTGTTCCATCCGCGCTTACCGCAAGATACATATATGCGCCCAGATAGGCACTGGTGATATTTACGCCGGGGGGGAGGCTGGGCAGATAATCAAATCTGATAAGTGACCGTGTCCTTCCGTAAATTACGTGCTGGCCTGCATTCAGGTATAAACTGTTAGAATACGTTGTGTCGGGATTTGTTTCTGAAATAAATGTATCATGGCTGTTTGCCGGCCCGGCCCGGATTTCTGCGATTGGATCTATAATGACAGGGTATTTCGCATTTTTGAGCCATGTGTCATCCAGGGTTACAATAAGTTTGTCACGACTGGGAAGACTTTGAATATCAAGACTGACCTCTTCGTTTATTATACCATTGGCATCCGTGGCATACGGTTTGTCAAAATAAATCTGATGTTCTCCAGTAGAATCGTCATTCAGCCAAATTCCGCCATAATCATCCTTGCTGTATACAAATCCACTACTCATAAAAGGGAATGATAACGTACCGCTGCCGGGATAAACGCTTAAGGTAATGATTTCTTTCAGCCTGTTATTGTCTACAGTATAGTCGATATCCATACCGGTCTTTATGTTTTTGTATTTCATTTTATTTTTATTACCCACGCCTGGATTGGTGAATTTGTCAGAAGGTGTAAATGATATCCAGTGACTTCCGTCAATTTCCAGCCGGACTAAATTGCCGGATTGGTTGTTGGTGGCAAAGTATACTTCAAAGGCATTTGCTTTGTTTCTCAGGCGAAAGCCCTGCTTATCGGATGAAATAAGCTCATTGTCAATTTCCGCCCATCTTCCTCTTCCATTCTTATAATGTATTGGCCTGTAAGCTGTTTCAACTGTAAATGTACCGTCCGGGTTTATGAATGTCTTTGTGTGGGAGGTCCTGTGCTGATCTATTTCAACCGGGCTATTAACGGCAGGCTTCGGCAGTATATTTTTTGGTTTATGTACAAGACTGTCTGCGTTTGATATTTCAGGCATGGCAAAAACATCCTCATTAAATTGATATTATTTGTTATTAGTTCAATGTATGCAATATCAGTAGAAAATGATTTATCTCTTGTTTTGCAACAGAGGAAAAGGGTATTATAATATTCAATGGACTGTTTATTCATTTATACTGGCAAAGGAGATACACAATATGATCGAGATAAAGAAGAATATATACTGGGCAGGCATCAGGGACTGGGGTTTGAGGCATTTTCACGGGCATGAGCTGTCTACCCACAGGGGATCGAGCTATAATTCATATATCATAAAGGATCAAAAGACAGTGCTCGTGGACACTGTATGGGATCCTTACAAGGAAGAGTTTGTTGAGAGGCTTGAGAAGGAAGTCGGGCTCGCCAATATCGACATGATCGTTGTCAACCATATGGAACCGGATCATGGCGGGAGTCTCGGCTATCTGCTGGAGAGGCTGCCTTCGGATAATATTCCGATTTACTGTACAAAGAATGGGGCAGACATCATCAGGAAACATTTCCACAGGGAGATGAATTTCCAGATCGTCAAGACTGGCGATTCAGTGAGTATTGGAGAATATGAACTGGTCTTCGTGGACATGCAGATGATTCACTGGCCCGACAGTTTGCTTACCTATGTTAAGGGAGCAGCAACGGTTTTGTCCAATGATGCGTTCGGACAGCATCTGGCGGGGATATCCCTTTTTAATGATGAAGTGGATGCGTGTGAATTAAATCAGGAAGCTATTAAATATTATGCGAATATATTGACGCCGTTCAGTCCGCTGATAAAGAAGAAAATTGAGCAAATCAGGGCGTTGAACCTTCCTATCGAGATGATTGCGCCGAGCCACGGTGTCATCTGGCGTACGGATCCGATGCAGATCGTGGACAAGTATTATGAATGGGCGCAGGAGTATAACGAAGGCTTTGCCGCAATCATTTATGACACGATGTATGACGCGACCCGATGGATGGCCGAGACAATCGCAGAAGGCTTCGATGCTCGAGGCGTCCGGTACAAGCTGTTTAACGCGGCTCTGACAGATCAGAGCGATCTCATGACGGAAATTTTCAAGGCGAAAGCTGTCGTCATTGGAAGCTGTACGGTGAATAATACTGTTCTGAGACCTACCGCAGGCTTGCTGGAAGAAATCAAGGGGCACAAATTCAAGGGTAAGCTTGGGGCGGGTTTTGGAAGCTACGGCTGGAGCGGAGAAGCGCCCAAAAACATCAGTGGCACACTTGAGGCGGCAGGATTGAAAATTGTGCAGGAGCCGTTGGGTATCAGATACAGACCTTCTGAAGAGGAATTTGCAAAATGCAGGGCATTTGGAGAGAACATCGCCATGGCTGTTCCGGACAAGTAGATCATAGCTATATAGAAAAATATATTGCTTCTTCAGATTTTTCACTTGCATACCTTTAGTACGTGCGTTGTAAGAATAGAATTATTTGCATAGATTATTGTGTATCTTGTTAACAAAACAAGTAATATCAGATGTTAAACGGGGACAGTTGCTGCCCCGATATTTCTATTTTGTGCTGCCCACATTATACTGTGGGTAATTTTTTTACTCCCTTGATAATAAAAAAGTCTACTTGCCTGTATAAAATAACGGTGATAGTATTACTCATAAGGATTGTGAAATAGAGGTGTATATTTATGGGTTTGCTGCGCAAGGCGGGAAGAGCATTCAAAAACATGTCGCCGGTGATGATGCGGGAGATAATCGCAATCACGGTCATATTATGCATTGCCGTGGCGTTGAGCCTTCCGCAGTATTATCGTGATGCCGCGGCTGCGAAACTCCAGAAAGAGGAGCAAAAAGCTGAAAAAGACATGACGGCAGCCAGGCCCGAGGAAAAGGGAATGGATTCAGTCATGCTTGAAACCGCGGCTGAAGAGCTTGAATCCCCTCTGCACTGAGCTTTCTTGTTGCCAGGGACAGAAGTTTTGTTTTCGAAAGATATTATGACTATAATGGCAATAGTATTCAAAGCAGCAACAATGTTTTTTCAGTTACGAAGAGCTTCATTTCCGCACTTGCCGGTGTTGCAGTCAGGGAGGGCTGCATCGGTAGTGTGGATGATACGGTGGAAAAGTATCTTTGCATCAATAATAAAATAATTCAAATTGTTTATGTAATATGCTGAATTTGCATAAAATCGGGAGGAAAACAGGATGGAATTATTTGAAATCAGAAAACTGGCTGACGAGCTTAAGTCCAATATATCGACTGTTTTGGTCGGCAGGGATGAAACGATCGGGTTGGTGCTGGTATCTCTGCTGTGTGGGGGTCACGTCCTGCTGGAGGATGTCCCGGGCGTTGGGAAAACCATGTTGGCAAAGTGTCTTGCGAAATCCCTCGACTGTGGGTTCAAGAGGGTTCAGTTCACACCTGACCTGCTTCCCTCGGATCTCACGGGCATCAATTATTTCGACCAGAAACAGGGGGAGTTCGTGTTCAGACCAGGACCTCTGTTCTCCAATATCGTTCTGGCCGACGAAATAAACAGAGCTACTCCCAGGACTCAGTCAAGCCTCCTGGAGTGCATGGAGGAAGGCCAGGTGACTGTCGATGGTGAGACAAGGGTGTTGCATAGGCCCTTCTTTGTAATAGCCACACAGAACCCTGTAGAGACAAGGGGAACGTTCCCGCTGCCGGAAGCTCAGCTTGACAGGTTCTTCATGAGGATCCGGATGGGTTATCCGTCGCCTCAGGAAGGCATGGAAATACTTCAGCGCTTCAGGAGTTCCGACCCTGTGGCAGTTTTAAAAACGGTGGCGGATGGAGCTGCAGTAAAAGATGCGCAAAACTCATTCCAGGTCGTTAAGATATCGGAAGCGGTTGAAAAATATATTATTGATATCATAGAAGCCACCAGGCACGATGAAAGGATATCCCTTGGCGTCAGTCCAAGAGGAAGTATCGCTCTTATGAGGGCGGCTCAGGTGAATGCGGTTTTGGAGGACCGGGATTTTGCAATGCCTGACGATGTTAAAAAGGCTGCTGTCCCCGTTTTGGCACACAGGATGATATTGAAGGGCCATGCGATAGCCAGCGGATCGGATCAGGCAGAGACGGCAGTCAGAGATCTGTTGAAACGCGTTCCGGTACCGACTGAAGAACTTTGAGGTGTTTCTATGGATGTCATTGCGCTGGCGTTGATATTTGCGATCATATTGGTTACACAGATGGCCCTGCTTTGTGGATATTGCTTTCACAAGCTGAACTATAAATGTGAGTTCAGTGTAAAGGAAGCGCATGAGGGCGACAGCCTTTATCTTGTCGAGACCGTATATAACGGTAAGCTTCTGCCGGTGCCCTGGCTCAAGGTCGATATACATTCCTCAAGGTGGCTGGATTTTGCAGGGACATGTTCAGTGATCGCACAGGATGACAGGCGTGTGACCAGCAGTTATACACTGAGAAGCTATCAGAGAACTACAAGAAAGTGGAAGCTGAAATGCATGAAAAGAGGGGTATTCACTACTGAAAATGTCACCCTGGTCAGCGGGGATCTTCTCAATTTCAGAATTGTTTCGATCCCGGCAGCCGTTAATGCTCAGCTTATGGTATATCCTGAAATCATTGACCTTGATGAGCTGTTCACACCTGTAAATCTGCAGCAAAGCGACAAAACCGTAAACAGGTGGATCGTCGATGATCCGTTCATGATTTCCGGAATCAGGGAATATACTCCTGGAGATCCGCTGAACCGCATACACTGGCCTGCAACAGCAAGAACAGGCAGGTTGATGGTCAAAAAAAATGATTTCACTTCTCAACGCAGCCTGACTGTTTTATTGAATATGCAATCGCAGCTTTATGAATATGCCGATACCATCAACAAGAAAAATGTTGAACTTGGGATAAAGGCTTCCGCGACATTACTTGACAGAGCGCTGAAGGAGGGTACGCCCGTGAGGCTGGGTACGAACGGCTGTACTTCTGCTGATGCGCGGAAGGAGATATTCACAGGTGAGGCCGCAGATAAGGAGCATGTCCTGGAGCTGTTCAAAATACTTGCGAGGCTGATGATGAAAAATGTGATGGATTTTGAAAAAATGCTCGATGAAGTGCTTCCTGTCCTTGAAAACACCGAGGTAGTCATTATAACTGCGTATATGAGCAAAAGGTTGTGTGAGCAGTCGGATCAGCTTGTACTGGCAGGGAACATGGTAAGCATTATTTTGCTGGACACCGTATTTGAAGGAGATGTCAGGCCGGAGATGGCGGAATTGTACATTATGGCGGGCAATAAAGGCTTTGATGAACGGGAAGGAGCGCTGGCTACATGAAACGTCCCGATTATTCCGTATTATTGAAGATCCTGGCAACAGCGGCGGTCGCCGCCGTAATCTATGCAGTGGCTGTCACAGTCCGAACTGCAGTTTTTGATGTGGATGGGGGATTGACATCGGCCGCCTGCTTTGTAATGACGATGTTCCTGGGATATTGGGCTGGCGGTGTATTTTTAAGCAGAATTCCCATATTTGTGATAAAAGCTTCTGTATCAAAATTTGTCAGATTCACATCCTTCATGCTCAATCAGAGGAATGCCGCCTATTCATCATCTGCATTTGTTGCATGGGCTCTGATGTTGATCCCGGTGCTTGCAACATTTTTCATTTCCATTCAGCAGGGAATTTTCAGAGCTGTATTTGAAGTCCTTGTTGCAATTCTAGTATATGTTATGGCACTGAAGCATTCACAATTCAATTTTTCGCAAATTATGACCAATCATATTGCATATACAGGATTTATCATTTTGGCGATCTGTCTTGAAGTGCTTTCTTTCTTTAATAAAATAGCTTATTTGAAGCCATTGCTGTTTGCTTTTTCATACTTTTTCATACTCGCGTACCTCCTGATAAAAAATCAGGAAGATATCGACAGCAATATTTTTGATAAAAAGCATATAGAAAAATCCATACTGCCCAGGAACCTAAGACGCTTCAATTCATTGTGGGTGTGTGTGCTGTTTCTGACAGTCATACTGCTTTTTAACCTGAAACCGCTGATAATATTCTTATTACAGTTGTTTGTAAAAATTTCGGTTTATATCGTAGCTGCATTCCTATGGCTGATTGGCCATATATTACCTCAGAGCAGCACAACACAACAAAGCGGATCTGCTGCCGAATCCGATTTGTTCGGTACCGGGACTGAACTTATTCAGCCTCTCAGGAACCTGATCTCCAATGTGTTAAGGAATGCGATCCTTCTGTACGTATTATACAGGCTGATGCTTTTATTCAAAAAATGGATACCCGGATTGGTCCTGAAAGCTTTTAATCTGATCAAAAAGCTGTTTGCCGTTAAAAAGGGAGGAAATATTTTAGAGACGTCAGATTACAGTGATGAAACAGAGACAGTCAAGCCAATACGTGATAGTGAACAGAAACGGTATTTGAAGAAAAAAATGAGGAAAAGCCGCAGGACACTTGGCAGGATATCCGACCCTGTTGAAAAAGTCAGATATATGTATGCATTGATCCTGACAATGCTGCCAATGCTTGGTGTCCGGGCGGAGCAGAGCGATACGACTGCCGATATACTGAAAAAGACAGCTATGGCAGCTGATATCACTGATGATCTTTCGCCATTGACAGGGATATACAATCAGGTGCGGTATGGGGAGAAGATCCCTGATGGCAATGCGCTGGCGACGGCAGAAGATCATTTCGGCAAAGCCGTTGAAGTAATTGGACAAAGATAATATAATGTGAGAGGACTTATCTCGCCCGCTGAAAGATCGGGGTTCGGGAAATGTCCTCTTTTGACGCTAAAGCAATGGGACAGGGAAGATATCCTCTTTTATTATTAAAACAACAGGATATTAAGGAGTACTTATGAGCAGATACGCGGGACAGAGATCTGTAAAAACCGGGTTGGCTCCGGGTGTGCTTGTACATGTCGGGAGCCGGAAATCCGAAAAGGTCGACATTTCTGTTATCGAATATGATGATGATTCAATAAGGCATATAGAAGTCGACGATCCCGGCGACCTTGCTTATTTCCGTGAAAGCAGCGGTACCTCCTGGGTTAACATAGACGGTCTTCACAACACTTCACTGCTTGGCTCGGTTGGAGAGATATTCGGCCTGCATCCGCTTGTGCTTGAAGATATTCTCAATACGGAACAGAGACCAAAGATAGAGGATTATGGACAGTATATTTATATAGCGATCGAGCAGCTATTCCTGGATAAAGTTACAGGTGATATTATTACAGATCACCAGAGCATTGTTCTGGGAAAAGGCTTTGTAATTTCTGCAGGAGAGAGCAGGACTAAAGTGTTCAAGCCGGTCAGAGAAAGGCTCGAGAGCGGCGGACGTATCAGGAAGATGGGTTCGGATTTCCTGGCATACACATTGCTCGATGCAATCATAGATAACTATTTTGATGTCCTGGAAATGCTGGGAGACAGGGTTGAGGAAGTTGAAGAGCTTCTTATAAGCACACCTGCACCTGAAACATTGAAAAAAATAAACGATCTCAAACGGGATATGTTGTTTGTCCATAAAAGTGTCTGGCCTCTCAGAGAGGTGGCCAACGTGCTGGAACGGGGCGAATCCCAGCTTATTCAGGATGACACACGCCTTTTTGTTAGAGATCTGTACGACCATGTTATTCAGGTCATTGATACTACGGAATTGTACAGGGATATATTATCAGGCCTGCTGGATGTATATCTCTCCAGTCTGAGCAATAAGATGAACGAGGTCATGAAAGTGCTCACGATCATTTCGACTATATTCATTCCATTGACCTTTCTGGCTGGAATCTACGGAATGAACTTCAGATATCTGCCCGAACTGGAATGGCGATGGGGTTACTTTGTTCTTTTGGGGGTCATGGCTGTCGTAGCACTATCCATGGTCGCCTTTTTCAGAAAGAAGAAGTGGCTTTAAAGGTAAGGGGACACATCCCGGCAGGGAGAAGGATTAGCGGGTTCGGGAAATGTCCCCTTTTGATTGTCCTGTAATGACACATCCCGGCAGGGAGAAGGATCAGAGGGCCCGGGAAATGTCCCCTTTTGATTGTCCTGTAATGACACATCCCGGCAGGGAGAAGGATTAGCGGGTCAGGGAAATGTCCCCTTTGGATTGGTTTGACACGCTGAAAGCGGGGTAAAGGTATAGAAATGGATGGGGAAATGTCATGTTTGCAATTTGGGAAGCTATTGCCTGACCTGCCATATAAAACAATTGAAATAGTGTTATGTACACGTTATAATAAAGACCATTACAAATAGGCTTTTGTGAGACAACAGTACCAGAGGTCAAATTGCATAGGGATCGTTGAAATAATACTTCAACAGACCCATAGTTTAGTGAGGGGATGGTCAAATGCCAGAGATGAAAAAGAATATAAAGAAACAGGCTCTACCGCTTCTGCCTCTCAGAGGGCTGACAGTATTTCCATACATGATATTAACCTTTGATGTGGGCAGGGAGAAATCTATAAAAGCGCTGGATGAGGCAATGCTCAACAACCAGCTCATATTTCTCGTAGCGCAGAAAGATGCAAAGAATGATTCGCCGGAAGAAGATGATATATACACGGTCGGTACCATTTCAAGAGTGAAACAGCTTTTGAGGCTGCCAGGAGATACAATCAGAGTTCTGGTTGAGGGAATCAGCAGGGCTGAGGTCAAAGGATACCTGCAGACGGAGCCTTTTTTTGTAGCAGAGGTTGCCGAGAAGGTTATTTCGGCAGACGAAAGTAAGAGCATTGAGTATGAAGCTCTCAAAAGAAATGTACTCTCTTCCTTTGATGAATATGCGAAGCTCAGCGGCAAGATATCGCCGGATACGGTCACATCTGTCAGTACAATTGAAGATATAGGACAGTTGTCTGATATTGTTGCTTCAAACATGCTTTTAAAAGTGGACCAAAAACAGGAGATCATGAATGAATTCCATCCCTCGGCAAGGATGGAAAAGCTTCTTGAACTGCTTATGAAGGAAATAGAAATACTTGAGGTGGAAAAAAACATTAATGTCCGTGTGCGCAAGCAGATCGACAAAATGCAGAGGGAATACTACCTCAGGGAACAGATCAAAGCGATACAGACTGAACTTGGTGACAAGGAAGGTATTGCCGGAGAAGTTGACGAGTACAGGGAGAAGCTTTTAAAGGCAGCTTTGCCTGAGGAAGTCGAGAAAAAGGTTCTCAAGGAACTAGACCGTCTTCTGAAGATGCCGTCAGGTTCAGCGGAAGGTTCGGTAGTAAGGACTTATCTGGATTGGATTTTTGATCTTCCATGGAATACGAAGACGGAAGAGGTTCTTGATATCGAAAGAGCTGAAGCCATTTTGGAAGAAGATCACTATGGCCTGGAAAAGGTGAAGGAAAGAATTATTGAATACCTTGCGATACACAAACTGACGAAGAACCTCAAAGGGCCGATACTCTGCCTTGTGGGACCTCCCGGTGTCGGCAAGACCTCCATTGCGAAATCCATAGCCAGGGCGCTGAACAGGAATTATGTCAGAATGTCCCTCGGCGGAGTGCGTGATGAGGCTGAAATAAGAGGGCACAGGCGTACCTATGTCGGCTCGATGCCCGGAAGGATTATCACAGCCTTGAAACAGGCCGGCTCGAATAATCCGCTGATCCTGCTTGATGAAATTGACAAAATGAGCAGTGATTTCAGAGGTGATCCAGCTTCGGCCATGCTTGAGGTACTGGACGGCGAGCAGAATTTTTCATTCAGAGATCACTATATGGAATTGCCGTTCAATCTTTCGGATGTATTGTTTCTGACTACGGCAAACAGTCTTGATACAATTCCAAGGCCGCTGCTTGACCGTATGGAGATCATATTCATATCCGGATACACCGAAGAGGAGAAATTAAACATTGCTCAGAAGTACCTTCTGGACAAACAGAGAGTGGCTCATGGTCTCCTGGGGAAGAACCTGAAAATGGGCGAAGAAGCTTTACGCAACCTGATTAATTATTATACCCGGGAAGCCGGTGTCAGGAATCTTGAAAGAGAAATTGCGAAAGTTTGCAGGAAAGTAGCCAGAACGCTTGTATCAACTGGTAAAAAGTCCATAACAGTAACACCCGCCAACCTTGAGAAATACCTTGGCACCAGAAGATTCAGGTATGACAAGGCAAATGAAAAGGATGAGGTCGGACTTGCCACAGGTCTTGCGTGGACGCCGGTCGGCGGTGATACGCTTGTAATCGAAGTGACGCTGATGGTCGGAAATGGTAAACTTGAACTCACCGGGCATCTTGGAGAGGTCATGAAGGAATCTGCAAGAGCGGCAATGAGCTTTATCCGTTCAAGGACAGAATTGTTTGAAATAGATAAGGATTTCTATAATAAGTTTGATATACACATCCATGTACCTGAAGGTGCAATACCCAAGGATGGACCTTCAGCAGGCATTACACTGGCTACAGCAATGATTTCGGCTCTTACAGGTATTCCTGTTAGAAGGAATGTGGCCATGACCGGAGAGATTACACTCAGAGGCAGGGTGCTTCCGATCGGCGGCTTGAAGGAAAAGGTGCTGGCAGCGCACAGGGCAGGTATCGATACGATCATTGTCCCCATGGAGAACAGGAAGGATATCGATGAGATACCCGACAATGTGAGAAAGCAGTTGAAATTTGTCTTTGCTTCCGATATGGATATCGTACTCAAGACAGCGCTTGCCCACAAAAAAAAGCATACTGAGCTTAAGGAAGCCGGAGAAGAGAAGGAACATCCACTTCTAGCAGAAGAGAAAGCAGCTCTGCCCGAACTGGAGCAGGCACACTAAATAAGATGAATGAATGGAGTACTCACTCGAAAGGGTGGGTACTTTTTTATTATTGTTTTACAATGCAGTTTTTGGTAGAATGTAACCAATAGCTAATGAGGTAAAAATGCGAACAAAAAAAGTACTGCATTTTATTGAATTAAATAAAAAGCTGCTGCCCTCTTTTATTATACTGATCATCGCGGTGCTCATACTCATATTTGCCCGCTCGTTTGAACTTTCTTATGAAAAGCTTATGATTGTTACGCCCTTCCTGTTGTGGCACAACCTGGCTGAAATAAGTATGGTCATTGCTTACATGGCGATATTTCTCGTCACTTACTATGCCTATGAACAGACACACCAATTAAGGACAATACTGATCGGGAGCATGCTTCTTGCGTCCGGAATTCTTGAAGCATTCCATATGCTCAGCTACATAGGAATGCCTGCGTTTTTCATTGACAATACTTCTTCAAATCGGGCAACTACATTCTGGATATTGTCAAAGCTCATTTTCGGCCTTACCTTCCTTGTGGGGAGTAATGTATCGAATAAAATCAAGTGTACTGTTAGTAAAATATATTTTTCACTGGCATCCCTGTTGATCTCCCTGTTATTATTCATAATAGCTACATGGTATCCATCGTTCCTGCCGGCGATGTATGTTGAAGGTCACGGTCTCACCCCTGTAAAAATATTTCTGGAATATCTTGTTATGTTGATGCTGCTGATTGGATCCATCTTGTATTTCAGAAATGCATTCAAGCATCGTGACAAGTCACTGATTGTGATATCATGTGCATTATTACTTGGAGTACTTAGTGAATTTGCCTTTACCCAATATGTGGGTGCCTATGACATATACAATTATATTGGACATTTATTGGGGGTATGCTCCTTATTCATGGCCTTCAGGGTGATTTTCGCCCGGAATGTGTTAACGCCTTACATAGAATTGTCGGCAGCACAGGAAGCTCTCAGCCGGCATGCGGAAAATCAGGAAAAGACAATCGAGAAAAGAACGAGACAGATGAAGTTATTGAATAACAAACTTCTTGAGGATCTGGAGTATGCACGTGGGATTCAGAAATCCCTGCTGCCTGTATTTTTACCGGATACAGGACGAATATCCTTCAATGCTGTCTATCTCCCTACTGACAGGTTAAGCGGCGATTTCTATGATGTATTCCAGCTGGATGAACGGCATATGGGCTTTTATGTCTGCGATGTGTCCGGACATGGCGTTCCTGCAGCAATGCTGACAGTATTCCTGAAGCAGTGTATTGACAATATCGTTGAAACAGACAGATTCAAGGGTGCTTTGTCGTCGCCATCCGTCCTGCTTTGCCAGGTCTATGATGCATTCAATCACTCTAAATTCAACGACGATGTATATATTGTATTAATTTATTGTGTATATGATAATGTTGAAAAAAAGCTGACCTGCAGCTCTGCAGGAATGAATGTAATGCCGCTGTTGGAAGAAGTCGCCGGAAATATCAGCAAAGTGGAGATGAAAGGGTTTCCGATCTGCAAACTCAGCGAAGTATGTACTGCCGAATTCGACGATTATGATGTCCATGTGCAAAGCGGCGACAGACTGTATCTATACACGGACGGGCTGCCCGAAGCGCGGAACAGCAAAGGCGGAAATTATTCAGAGACAAGATTGATGAAGCTCCTGGCTGAAAACCGCAGTATAAAATTATTCGATCTGACAAGCATCATAACCGATGATCTGATTGATTTTTCTGAAGGGAAAAAGCTGGAAGATGATGTAACGCTGCTGGCAGTGGAATTCAGAGAATAAAAAATTATTTTAAATGAAGGAATAATGTAATCTTATATCGAATTAAGTTATAAATAAGTAGAAATATCAGTAATCTGATAAAATTACAGGAATAGGGGGCGAATGATGACGATATTTGCTGCTGCTGCCACGGGAGCGATAATCATATGTACAGTTATAATGCTGATCATATTCAACAGGCTCAAACTGCTAAACACAGTGACACTTGCTGCGGTCACAATAGCTTCCCTGATTTCCATTGCGGCGTTTCCGCTTTTGTTTGGTCTGATTGCGCGGGTTAAAGGTGGTTCGTCTGACATATCAGCACTACTCCTTGTTTCAGTACTGACGCTGGTTACCTATCTGGTGTTTGCGTTCCTTTTAAGCATACTGATAACCAAGTTGATCCCGAAATCCGGTCCCAAAGCTGTCCAAGCCGGAATTGAATCATCGGGATCTGAAAAACCGGCAGTTGAAGAATCATCATCCCCAACTGAGAATGAGAACTATCTGGAGCAGATTTATGACAAACTTATTGATGAAAATAGCAGAGAATCCTTAAATAATGTAGAAAATAAGGAAGATGCAGAAAATAACTTAGAAATATCTGTTGACAGTAGTGAAATAATTGATAAAATGGGAATAGAAAATATAGTGCAGAATAGTGGAGCCATGTCTATTGAAGAATGTATCGGGGAAGCTTTCAAGCTCAAGGAGACAGATGATGCTGAAGGGGCGATACTTTATTTCATGGATGCGCTTGATAAAAAACCACGAAGGGATCTCACTTTCTGGATTGTACTTGATATATGCGTATTATACAAAAACCTGGGACAGGTTGAACTTGCATATGATATTTTAAACAGCTATCATGATGCCTTTGGTGACTTGATGGATGCTTCGGTTAAAGAAGAAATCGAAAGTAATTTGTTGGACATTCAGGCTTGATGGACAGGTTGGATTTGCACTAAATTAAGGAGGGTATCTTTACTATGAAAAAGACTCAAAGAATACTGGGATTACCTATAATAAGCATATCCGATGGTCTTGAGGTGGGCAAGGTCAAAAGTATTATTATTAATGCTGACAAGGGTGCCATAGACTATATCGTTGTAGACAGCGGCATACAGATTTTCAGCGCAAGAGTCATTCCGACAGAGGATGTGCTCGGTATAGGCGAATATGCGCTTACCATAGAGAACGAGGGTGTCATAACCGATATCAGCAGAATACCCGCCGCCATACAACTCCTTCAAAATGATATTAAGGTAAAAAGTACCAAGGTATTGACGAAGAAGGGCAGTCTGATCGGCGAGATCGGCGATATCTACGTAGATGACAATGATAACTGCAAGATCACAGGACTTGAATTTATCGCCGATATTACACAAAAACAGATCAAGCTCCTGCCGCGTGATATGGTGATTACATTCGGCAAGAATCTGACGGTCGTCAAGGAAGATATAGGGGCATCACTTCTGGATACACCTGCACAGTTGGATGCAGGTTCCGGATTTTCTGATTTCGAAAAAAAAAATGATGATTTTATAGATGAAGTAGACAGGCTTGCATTTGCAAACCCTGAGCCGGAAACAAACTATTCCGATGATTCGGAAAATGAAACACCGGTAGCTGAGGAAGCTTCGGATAATGCGTCCGTACTGTTTGAACAGAGACAGCGGCAGTATTTGAAGGGCAGATATGCGACCAGGACTGTAAGTGACAGTGAGGGGAATATTATCGTCGACGAAGGTATTCAAATTGATGATGCCATTATTGACGCAGCAAAAGCCAAAGGAAAGCTGATTGAACTCGTAATGAACAACAGGTCATAAGGTGTCGGAATAAAAGGTATAAAGTACAAAGTGCTTTATACCTTTTTAATAGGAACCATATCATAAGCATTTTGTAACAAAAGAAAAACGATATGGAGTTGTATTATTGTGAGTAGAACCCGCAAAACGCTTCTCATCTTTTTATTAGTAGTGGTTCAAAGCGCAATTGCCATTTCTGCCGGTATTGCTGCCTTGTATATTATGTCTCAAAAAAGCCTGCCTCCAGAGGTATATGTTGGCGATTTATCTGTCGGCGGCATGGGATATCCTGAAGCGGTGAAAAAGGTAGAAACCGCATATGCGGATAAATTCAAACTTGACACAATCAAAATTGAAACTGAAAAAGGAACCTTTAAAATTCCTTATTCACAGATTAATGCTAAAATCGACGGGAACGCTATACAGGACTCGTTTAGTGAAATAAACAGTATAAACGGCATTCCGAACCTCTTCAATGTATATTTTGGTAATGCGAGGACGATACTTAAGCCCGTTGTAAAGCTGAATGAAGGCAAACTGAGAGAAGCCCTCCTGGAACTGACTGACAAGTTGTATGTCGCTCCAGTTGATGCTGAGATTATATATAAAGACGGTGTCATTGAGAGAAAATCAGAGACGAACGGAGTTTCGTTAAATGTAGCGAATGCTGCCGAACTGATCAGCAAGCAAATCTCGGAGAACCCATGGAAACCTGTTAAATTCAAGCGTTCAGGAAATTATGAATTGCAGGCTGTTTTGCCGGAAATCAAGCTTAAGGATTACGAAGAGATTCGGCAGGTATTGGCAGAGTATTCGACCGATATTGCCGAAGATGAACTGATAGATAGTATAGAGCTTGCCATAAACAGTATAAATGGCATTGTACTTCCCGCTGCGGTCAAGGGAAATGAAGCTCAACCGTTTTCGTTTGTCGAGTGGCTGATGAACGAAAATGCTGACTTTGAAAATGATAATGAGGGCTATGATCAGGTTGCATCGACGCTTTATGCAGCGCTATTATCTGCGGGCATACCTGCGGATTCCATTACAAGGCTGCCCCATAAGCTTGCTGTGGATTATATAGATCCGGGTCTTGACGCATGGATATCCGGAAGCGCGGGCGATTTGAGGTTTGCTAATCCGTTCGGACACAAACTTGCCATATTTGCACAGATGGAAAATGGCAGGATAAAGGTCGTTATTGCCGGGGATATAGATGATAAAAAGGGAAATTACAAAATTACGACTGAAATAACACAGAGGT
>DBTX01000068.1 GCA_002307275.1 Hungateiclostridiaceae bacterium UBA1305 | reverse complement strand
TATCAAGCACAGGGCTTTGTGCTGTGGGATAAAGCATTATATTTCCTTGGAAAAACTAAAAAACATATCGGCCGTAACTACTGAGGCGCAGATTATGTCCAGTCTGGTTATGGAGTTTGCTTGATGCTGCTAAAAAATGGATTACTATATATCAACAATTGGTGAAACAATAAAAAAGCAAACCAGAAAGCCACGGAAGTGCAAATGTGATGGGGAGAAACCGTTTATGGCGGTGGAGGTTCAGGCCATAGTAGGCGCGGTAAAAGAAGAGACAGGAGGGGATTACTTTGGGTCTATTTTCAAACCTGTTTAAACTCAAAGCTGTCAGACTCCTCGGATGGATTGAAAATGCTTGATGTGCATGGAAGAAATATCGAATACCTTAGAATATCGGTAACGCGGGACTGCAATCTGAACTGCCTTTATTGCAAACCCGGGACTGCATGCAGGAACGATGATCGGTTCAGGCTGCTTTCACCTGCTGATTACGGCAAGATCGTCAGGACGGCGGCGGAACTCGGAATCAGAAAGGTAAGGATCACAGGAGGGGAACCGCTTGTAAGGCGTGATATATATGAGATCATCTCCGTTATTTCATCTGTTGAAGGCATTAATGATATATCAATGTCAACAAACGGCATCCATTTGGAACAATCCGTTCATAGACTCAAAGATGCAGGGCTTACCAGAGTCAATGTAAGTCTTGATTCCCTGAATGAGGACAATTTCCGGAAGATCACGGGTGTTAACAAGCTGCACGATGTATTGAACGGAATAAGGAAGGCGGTGATATATGGATTGGTTCCTGTAAAGACAAATACGGTACTAATCAAAGGTCTGAATGATCATGAAATTGACGATTTCTTCGGACTCGCAAGGGACATGGAGCTGGACGTGAGATTCATCGAACTAATGCCGGTAGGTGAATTCGGTGAAGAGAACCGTGGCAAAATCGTGTACAATTCCGGGATTATCGCTGCACACCCTGAGCTTGTGCCTGTCGAATCCGGGAATTCCAGTGAACCTGCAAGATATTACACAGTGGATGGTTATAAGGGAAGAATCGGATTCATAAGTCCGATCAGCAGCAGCTTCTGCAGCTGCTGTGACAGGATCAGGCTGACGTGCGACGGTAAAATAAAGCCGTGCCTGGGCAATAACCGGGAAGTCGACATTGTGGAATTGCTCGATGATCCTGAAGGCCTAAAGGCTATGATCTCCAGAACGGTATTTGAAAAGCCGGAAAGGAACAGTTTCGAGGACAATTTCGTTTCCAGTAGAAAAATGAATGAAATCGGAGGCTAGTATGGAGCATGTGGAGTTTACGCATGCTGATAGCCCGGTGAGGCGATCCTGCCTGTACTGCCGCATGCCGTGCAGATCCTGACAGAGCAAACGGGAGAATGTACCCGGTGAATTCACTGAGTTGTGTACCAGTACTACAGATAAATTGTAAATTGTACTGCTGAACATAATTGACATTTCTGTACTGCAGATTTAAACTAATCACAATAGCATGACAAATAAGAACACTCATACCACTTACAGGTTGGTGCAGTAGAAGGGGTTGTATTTCACAATGATATTTACATCTGGTACTAAAGCAATTAAAGAAGAGCTGGAACCGGCTTATTGGTTTATTTTCTATCATGATGAACTCCTGGTATCAGTTGGTGATAAATCCAGCAGTCACATACCGTTTATGAACGATATTAAAAGTCTTCGCGCCAGCTTCTCCGATATTCAATACCTCGGGCTTGTTGACGGAAAGGATAGCTATATTGCGTCATTATCAGAGAAATTATCACTGAAGGATCATGTTTTCATAGGACTCCGGAAACTGTTTGGCAGCATGGAGGACGACTGGTATTGGCTTGCCAAC
Organism: Hungateiclostridiaceae bacterium UBA1305; assembly: GCA_002307275.1. GTDB lineage: Bacteria > Bacillota > Clostridia > Acetivibrionales > DTU013 > UBA1305. Next base: position 65,840 of record DBTX01000068.1, on the reverse strand, counting down.
CGAGCCTGCCATCTAATTTTCTGGAAAAAGAAAAACCGGTATTGCGGTAGCTGTGGTGAAGCCATGCACGTGTCTGAGGATGAAGTGGCAATGACTTGCAGCAAGTGCGGAAACATTGTATATCCAAGGATCTCCCCCGCTGTTATTGTTGCCATTACAAAAGGGGATCAGATTCTGCTGGCACATGCTGCGAAGTTTTCCGGACAGATGTACAGTGTTATCGCCGGTTTTGTCGAACCGGGTGAGACGCTGGAGGAATGTGTAAAGCGTGAGATCATGGAGGAAGTCGGCCTGTATGTCAGGAATATACGCTATTTCTCAAACCAGCCCTGGCCTTATCCGGACTCACTGATGATCGCCTTCACGGCAGAATACGAGTCCGGTGATATCAGGATAGATAATAAGGAAATAACAGATGCAAACTGGTATTCCAGGGATAATCTACCTGACCTGCCCTCGAATGTAAGTGTGGCAAGAAAATTGATCAATGCCTGGCTTTCAAAATAACGGGTTTCTTTATGTACTACATAATTATGCCTGTGAAAGTTTGTTTAAAACAAACTTTTGAAGGCATAATTGACATTTAAAAGCCCATATCAGCAGTTTCATCCTTCCCCAATTAACAATTCTACAGTCCATTTGCTATGATTATGCAGAAAAATGTAGTAAAATATTTTTGTATTTTGAGAATATAGCTTAGTAAAGAGGGTATAGGGTTGAGTTTGTTGCGGAGCTGAAGAATTGACATAATCTACAGAATCATAACGTATATTCTGGTAAATCATATAAAATATTTGACATTTCTGTAAATGTAATTGACATCCAAAATTTATATACTTATAATTGAAATGTTGTTTAATATAACAGTGCTAAAAATACTTTTATTTTCTAAGGATAAATATGTAATTTAATGAACAGTTTACTGTTATTGGACCGAGATGCCAAAGAATTTAAAATTTTAATAAGGGCGAAGTATCCAATTGGAAACAAAATATTAACAGGGGGGTAAGAAAATGAAAAGGGGTTTAAAGAAATCCATATCTTTAGGTGTAGTTTTATTAATGCTGTTTATAATAACAGTACCTGCATTTGCTCAGTTTTCCGATACTAACGGGAATTGGGCGGCTGCAGAAATTAGCAAGTGGGTTGAAAAAGGGATTATCAATGGTAATCCAAATGGTACATATGCTCCGGAAAAGGCAATTTCCAGAGCGGAATTCTCAAGCATGCTGTGTAAATTGTTTAATTACGTAGACCTATCAAGCACAAAATTCACAGATGTTTCTGAAAATTCATGGTATTCAAAGATTGTTTCAAAAACGGCTTCAGCAGGAGTTATCGTTGGTGACAAGGGCAAATTCCGGCCGACAGAATCCATAAGCCGGCAGGAAGCGGCTGTAATGCTTTCCAGAGCTTTTATGCTGAGTGCCAATGCAAGCACTGCAGACAAGTACACTGATGCCAAGGACATAGCAGCATGGGCAAAGGCTGCTGTCAGTGCTGTTACAGAGAAAGGCTATATGTCAGGCAGACCTGGAAACTTGTTTGCTCCCAAAGAAAATGTAACACGTGCTGAAGCAGTGAAAATAATTGATAATACAGTTCAAGAACTAAAAAATTTAGCTGGTGTATATACAGGAACTATTGAAAAGAATCTTATGGTTAATACCAAAGATGTAACTCTTAAAAATATGGTTATCAATGGAGACTTATTCCTTGCACCGGGTATTGGTGATGGCAATGTCACCCTTGACAACGTCAAGGTAAAGGGAAAAACCATAGTTATGGGCGGCGGTGAGAACAGCATCGATCTTGTAAATACTTCACTTACAGGAACATTAATTGTTATTAAAGTGGATGGGAAAATAAGGATTGTCGCTGAAGGATCATCAGAGGTAAACAGCGTTCTGCTCAACTCCGGCGCACGGCTTGAAGAGAATGGCTTAACCGGATTAGGCTTTGGCAATGTAACGATTATGAGAATAGCCCCGGGCCAGTCGATTAATCTGGACGGTGACTTCGATGAAGTATCAATAAACGCTCCTAACACGGCAGTTCAAATTTCGGATGGACATATTGGGACATTGGTAGTCGGTGCAGGCGCAACGAATGCAGGTATAAATTTAGGATCCGGTGCTTCAATAACTACTTTAACTGCTAATGCGGGTGTTCAGGTAACCGGTCAGGGAAGCATTACAACAGCTAATATTAATGCTGCAGGCGTTGTTATTGTGATGAAGCCGACCAATACGGTCATAGCTGCTGGAATAACTGCTATAGTTAGCGGTACATCGTTGACATCAAATACAACAACAACAACGACAACAACAACAACAAATAATAATAACAATAATAACAACAATACAGACACCAGCATTACATCTATTGCATTAACGACAAAAAGCGGCGGGGCGATCAATGCTACTGTCAGTGGAACCACCTATACAGTTGATTTAAGTGGTGTCAGTGATGCTGTATATATCAATGGCTTGAAGGTTACAAGTCCTCTCGCAGCTACAAAACTAGTCATAAGTGATGCCACCAATCCGGTAACGGGTTCGAATGGTACATTTGATTTTGGAGGCAACAACTCTATTATTGAAGCATTCTTTGGCGCAGGATTCGTATTTGACGGTGATGTCAGTGTCAAGACGATCAAGAGCATATTGAGCGGCAGTATAACAAGAAATGTATCCGTATATAGTGGAACTACCAAGTTAAAGGATATAACTCTTACTATTAAAGTTTCCGCAGGTGACACGCTGGGTACTCAGAGTCTGCTCAATTGCTATTCTGTCTCAGCAGCAAGCGGAACAATTACAGCTACTTTAAAATCGGGTAAAGAGAGTCAGTCTGTTTTGACAGGAGGACAATTCTACCAGCTTCTTGTCGATATGATTACCGTGCCTGCGGGATATGTATACAGTGGCGTGGCAGTTGGAACAAGCGGTGACTCATACTCCAGTTATACAAAAGATAATTTGGTAATACTACAGAACCTGGCATCACAGGTAGGCAAAGGGATTAATGCGGTTACACTTTTGGATTTGAAGACTAAGCATACAACAGTCAAAGTAAAAGCAAGCAGCCCTAATAATGCTGATCATATCATTACCGTCATATTTGGCTAAGACATATTAAAATAATAACTGATATCAACTTCATACTTGAAATTATCCAGGTAGATATGCTTGGATAATTTCAAGTTTTTTAGAGGGGGACATGGAAAATAATGCCTAATCCAGGATGGCATGCTTTGTTCGTATTTACCGGTGGAGAAGACAAAGTAAAGGAACGTCTACAATACCGATTCAAAGATCAATTCAGGATAATGGTACCCAAGCGGAAGCTTAGGGAGAGAAAGAATGGTTCATGGTATTACCGAACAAGAGTCCTTTTCCCCGGGTATGTCATATTAAAAGGGAATATTGATGCCGAGACATATTACGACATGAAAAGTATTCCAGGAATTATACGGCATTTAAAAACCGGAAATGAATTAGCAAGTATCACTGAAGGTGAAATGAATACGCTCTCCAAGCTTGTCTGTAATGAAGATGAAATAGGGATATCCTCCTTGCTGATAGAGAATGGCAATATCCGTATCATCGAAGGGCCGCTATATTCCATGGAAGGAATTATAAAAGATATTAACACCCGTAAGGGCAGAGCAAAGGTGGTACTCAGCTTTTTAGGGGAAGAAAGAGTAGTCGAGTTAGGAGTTTCACTGCTTGAACCGGCATAATACTATTTTTACTATAGTTGATAAAATCTGAAGTCTGCAGCAGGTGTTTCGGCCCTGTAGAAGATCAGGAGGTCATAGCTCCCGTATAGAGGTTTGCATTTATTCATCAAATGCATGCCATGGCGAAGCTATGATTATATCCTACACAAATAATTTGGTACAGGAAGGGAATTGTATGAAGAAGGTAATTGTCATTGCTGTCGTTATTTTATTGCTTCTGTCAGGAACAGCTGTAACAGTATTGTATTATATCGGAGATAAAATGTTAAATACTGTGATCGATAGTGAAATCAATGACCTTTTAGTAGAAGAGCCATCAACTTCCCAGAACATGTCTCCCAATGCAAATGAACAAACCGGGTCCGCTTCAGGAAATAAGCTTTCTCAACAGCCTTCAGGCAATATAACTGATGAAATAACCAATCCGAGTGGTAATTCTGATCAGAAACCTGAAACCCCGGAATCAAACATATCAAAACCTGAAACCTCAAATTCCAATGACCAAAAGATTCAATATACAGTAGAACAAATGAATGAAGTAAAAGAAAAAGTTACGGCTGTGGACAAAATCAGTTCAGCCGCATTACTAATAAAACGGTTGAACACCGCAGACATCAACGAATTGAAAAGTATGCTGCCGGGCGGAGTAGATGCTGCAGAGAAAAAGCGTGCCAAGGAAATCATGTACCAGCGGTTCACACCGGAAGAAATTGAGACGATACAAAGCTTGTATCAGAAATATATGGATGACTAATTATCTTCAAATACGTATTGTTCGCTATTGTTAGGAGCTAAACATATGTTGACCAGTAAAATTAAGTTTGTTCAAAAAATTGTACTGATTGTGGATTTGACAATGGTAATTGATTCTTATTTTGCAGCCTATGCCTTGCGTAATACTTTTTATAGCCTGAAATATAAGCTTATGACTAATTTTAATGAATATTTATGGATTCTGGCTGTAATAGCAGCAATTTGGCCAATAAGTTTTTACATAACGAGATCATACACATTCATTAAGAAAAAAGAATCTATATTTTCCACACTGTTAAAACCCGTTTTTGCGAACTCTATGGGCTTTGCAATTTTGAGCGGCATACTTTATTTCTTACATAACACAAATTTAAGCAGGCTTTTTCTTATTATATTTATTTCTGTTGCAACAGTATCACTTATTGCAGTTAGAATACTTATAAAATTATTAATGCTTTTGCTTTCAAAATCAAATAAAAGATATCTGGATTCAAAAAATATTTTAATTATTGGATCCGGATATATTGGAAAGCTATTTTTTGAACGAATTAAAAAATACAAACTATGGGGAAGCAATGTTATTGGATTTCTGGATGATGTAAGCAATACAGCGGATAAAAACGCATTAACGATACTTGGACAGATAAAGGATCTTGAAACGATCATTGATACTAATGACGTCCATGAAGTAGTAATCGCTTTATCAATTGAAAAATATGGTTTGATAAAAAATATCATTGATATCTGTGATAAAGAAGGTATACGAACAAATATTTTACCGGCTTATTCTGAAGACATTTGTGTGACAGTCGAAGAAATAGAAGGTATGCCGGTGATACACGTGCGGGAAGTTCCACTGGATCATATACACAACATATTGATAAAAAGATCATTCGATATACTCGTTTCAGTAATATTTATTCTAATATTCATGCCAATCATGTTGTTGGTGGCAATAGGAATAAAGTTAACATCAAAAGGTCCGATACTTTATAAACAAGAGAGAGTTGGAGCCAGTAATAAGCCTTTCATGATGTATAAATTCAGATCCATGAGAATCCAGGACAAGAATGAAGAGAAGGTGCAGTGGACTACAGCAAATGATCCCAGAAAGACTGTATTTGGATCGTTCATCAGAAAGACAAGTCTTGATGAATTACCCCAGCTATTCAATGTATTGTTCGGAAATATGAGTATAGTCGGCCCGAGACCTGAAAGGCCTTACTGGGTCGGAAAGTTTAAAGAAGAAGTACCCCAGTACATGATGAGGCATTACATAAAAAGCGGCATCACAGGTTGGGCGCAAGTGAACGGCTGGCGTGGTGACTCATCTATAGAGGAAAGGATCAAGTGTGATAACTACTACATACGTAATTGGAGCATTTTTATGGATGTGAAGATTATGTTTATGACGGTGTTTAAGGGGTTTGTGAACGGGAATGCTTATTAGTATACTAATATGCAAATTGTGATTTGGGGGAGAGTATTATAAAAGTAGAACTATTGTTGATCGCTGAAACTATGGGAAACGGTGATAGATGGAATATTATGGATTTAATTCCTGGCCTGAAAAAGAGATATTTGATATTACATTAATGTACGGAAATTCTATATCGGATATGAATTTTTATTTACAAATTGAAGATATAAAAAGATATGCACGTTTAATTGAATGCAAATCAATAGTTCGGTAAATAGATTCCAGGGCATAAGAACATGGATTAATTGAAAAGGAATAAACAAGCGATACTTCTTTTGCGCGGGCGAAAAGACACAATTAAAGCCTGTGTATACGTTAAGGAGCTAGCAAGAATAAGATTTAATGAAGATATCATCGAGTTATTGCAGGAAATACAATGGTGGAATTGGACTGAAGATATAATAAAAGATAGAGTCTCGGAATTTACGGACATTGAGTTGTTCTGTAAGAAGTATAAATCGGGGAGTGCCAATAAATGAACATCGTATACGCATCAGACAATAATTTTGCAGAAGTATTAACAGTATCGCTTGTATCGCTACTTGAGAACAATAAGGGTCAATTAGTTAATGTGTACATTATTTCTCAGAATATTTCCGACGATAACAAAACAAGAATAGAATCTTCAACTTCGAATTATCAATGTGATATTTATTTTATTAACATGCCTGACATTTCTAATATCATAGGAGAAACAGTTGATATAAAAAGATATTCCGAGAGTATGTTCTCCCGGATATTGCTGGGAACGTTGTTACCTACAGAAATTGAGCGAGTGATATATATCGACTGCGATACATTAATTCTTGATTCAATGATGTCGCTATGGAAACAAAATTTTCAAGGCAAAACTCTGGGAGCCGTTAGGGACTGTAGAAATATTAGGTATAATCGAAACTTGGGCATCAAGGATACAAGTTACTATATTAATAGTGGAATGTTGGTTATTGATTTGAATAAATACCGGGAAAACGGCTGGCAACAGATTCTGGTTAAAGCGATAAAGGAATATAACGGTTTGCTCGAATTCCCGGACAACGATATCATTTGTAAAATTTTGCAAGATGATATTTTCTATTTTCCATTGCGATTTAACATAATTTCTTTATTCTACATGTGTAGTTACCGTGAAATTTCTTCAGCCAGGCGGCCGCAGTTTCTTTATACCGAAGCCGAGGTGAATTCCTCTTTGCATAACCCTTGTATTGTTCATTTCGATACATTTTTTATGGTAAATGGACGTCCCTGGATGCAAAACTGCGATCATAAGATGACACAAACCTACCTCGAATACAGAGGTAAGACCGCTTGGGGTAATACACCGCTACGTCCTACCAGCATGACCAAGAGCAGAAAATTAATCCAGTTAGCGAGTAAAATAATACTACGCTTCGTTTTTATTAGATTGATTGGCATTTTACATGGAATAGTAAGGCCGCTTCTTCAGAAGAGCAGGTTAAAGAGGTGTAGAATTGAGATATAACTTTTCAGATATCAAAATATTAACCAGAAATCTTTTGAATAATAACTTGATCATCAGAACCATAGTATATCCGTACTTTGCTCTTAAAATATTGATGTCAGATCTGAAATTTGCTCATAGTGAAAGCGCCAAAGAACTCTCAAGTTTTAAAGACGCTTATAAGGGCAAACGTTGTTTTATAATCGGCAACGGTCCCAGCCTTCGGACTGAAGATTTGGAAATGATAAAGAACGAGGTCACATTTGGCTGTAATCGAATCTTTCAGCTTTACGATAAAACGGATTGGCGCCCAAATTTTTGGATGTGTGTAGAAGAAAAGACTTTATCGGATATAAGCAACAAAGTTGAGAGCATATCTACCGACTCAACTTGTTTTGTTTCATTATTCGGCCAACATTGTGGTATAAAAAAATCAAACAAAATTTTCTATGTATATAATCGTCAACCATTTTACCTTAAGAAATACAAACCTAGGTCGTTTATCAGATTCAGTTCAGATATATGTACTGCAACCGAAGCTGGAGAAACGGTAGTATATAACGCAATACAAATAGCTGTATACATGGGATTCACAGAGATTTATCTATTGGGAATTGATCACAACTATTCGCAGAGCATAGATGAGAAAGGCAAATTAATTATTAATCGAGAAATAAGAGATTACTTTGGGGATGTAAAAACAACAACTTACAACATTCAAAACAAGAATATTGCAGATACTGCATATAGAACAGCTGAGAGGTTTGCCGAAACCCATAGTATACGAATTATTAATTGCACTAGAGGTGGAAAATTGGAAGCCTTTAAGAGACAGTGTTTAGATGAGGTTGTAGAGAATAATGAATAAAGCATCGGCAATAAGAGCCCCTTTATCGATGAGCGTAAACAGGTGTGTTTGCGATGAAGTAGGTGTGAATGTATATAATGTAGAGTGTGGTGCTTTGCTGGATACGATTCTAAGGGTGGACATAGATCTATTACAAAGGAACAAATATGGAGATTAATGTAATAATAAATGAGACTTATCTTAGTCAATTTTGGAGACAGCATTTTAATGAGAAACTCAGTATTAAGAGTACTATTGTTAATTTAGCGATTTTACTCTTGGTATTTTTCTGCCTAGGGGGGTCTAAGGGATTTACAATATACTCCAATTGTGCATTTGTTTACATAATTATATACATTTTGTGCTGCGTTGCTAATATGGAATTGAAAAGTAACCCGCGTATATATTATGGTTCTTTAATCATTTATATTGCTTTTATAGCGATACAAATGACAGCTATTAACGTAAGCAATGCAAATATCCTTGATACTATTCTCCAGTTTTCATTGTACGGAATAATAACGTTATTGCCTGTTCGATTAAGTTTGTACAGAAGTACATACAACATAATTAAACCAGTTGCTCTATTTTACGCAGCATTTATCATTGTATCAAGCATTCTGAAAAACAATTTCATTACTATTTTTGATTTTTACTTTACAAATGTCGGTAGGTTGCTGCACGAATACAGTGCTGGCCAGTATTCTGGATTGAATGGTGCAAGAGGCTTAGCTGCAGCCTCAATGAATATTGCGATGTGTTATTTTATATCAGGTATACTATCACAAGGAAAAATTAAGCTTAAACAAATGGTGTATTGCACGATATGTTTTGCTGCAATGCTATGCACTGGTCAGCGAAGTCAAGTGATAATTATTGTTTGTGTTGTTTTTATTATGTTGTTTTTTCTAAGTGATAGAAAAATCAGAAAGAGTATTCTTCGATTTTTTTTGATCTTCTCAATTATTACCATTGCTATATTGATCTTTGTCCCACAGGCAAATATTACAATTCAGAGGTTTACTTCACTAAATGATTATTCGACTTTAAATGGTCGGTTAGATCTTTGGCAATATGCTATCCAACTATTCAAACAAAAGCCAATATTTGGAAACGGATTAGGTAGTTTCTCCAACCTAAATAGTTTATATGGGCAAGGTAGTGTTAACGAAGCGCATAACATGTATTTGCAATTATTGGCCGAAACAGGGCTGGTTGGATCAGTGTTATATTTTTCTTTTTTCATTTGTTGTTTAATAATATGTTTCAAGGCAGTTAAAGTTTGCAAATACTACAGGGAACTGCTGCCGATGTCACTTTTTTCACTGATGGTGTGTATTACATTCCTCATTCATGGTATGGTTAGTTTCCCAATTTACATAATGAATGAAGGAATTATTTTATCAATATGTGTGGGAATGTCTTTATCAATAATTAGAAAGAGATTGGTAAAGTAAATGAATATATCAAGAATTGCGACAAGTTACCTACTAAGAAACAGAATTATTCTTGACGATCCAAGCAGGCATACCATCCAGAATAGAGTTAATCTGCATTATGCCTCAAAAACTGCATATAGGAACAAAAATTTTGGAGACTTATTATCACCAATAATAGTGAAGCATTTGCTGTATCAAAAAGGAATAACTGGAATAGAAAAAACGATAACGACAAAACATCTTTATGCATGTGGAAGCATTCTGGATTTAGGATACCAGAACGCAACGGTTTGGGGGAGCGGAATACTTGGGCATCTTACGTCATTGATGAAAATATACAGAAAGCTTGATATAAGAATGATTCGCGGTCCATTAACAAAGGAATTTTTGAAATCAGCCGGACATGAAGTACCCGAATTGTATGGAGATCCCGCTATATTAATGCCAAAAATTTACAAACCTAATGTTAGCAAGGAAAATAAATTCGGGATCATTAATCATTACGCGGAAAATGATTGGAAAGTCAAGATGGGAGCGAGAGTAATCAATCCAAGAAACGAAAACCCCCTATGCGTCATTGATGAAATTAACAAGTGCGAGATAATCATTTCGTCTTCCTTACACGGAATAATTATTGCAGAAGCATATGGCATACCAGTAATCCCACTGTTACCAAAAAAACAGTTGCTATTTAAATACTATGATTATTTCATGAGCACAAGAAGATTGAATATAGAATTCTGTGGTACTGAGGAGGAAGCGTTTAGCAGAGTTCCTATCCAAGTTCCAAATTTGGAAACGCTTCAGCAGAACCTGTTCGCAACTTTTCCATATGACTTATACGAATAAATAAGTGGGGTAACAGCAATGAATTTTAAACTACTCGTTTCTTTGATAAAAGCAGACCTGTTTCGATACGAAAGGAACAAATCCATACGGTATTTTCTAAAACACTTTTTTTTATGTCCTGGATTCAAATTCATGGTTATACATCGTGCTACAAATTGGGCTAGAAGGTATAAACCCTTATTTATGTTTTTTAGGTATAAACTATACAGATATTCTGTTTATTCGGGAATCGAGATACCTTGGCAAGTAGAGATTGGAAAAGGTTTTAAAATCACACATTATGGAGCTATCACAATTAACAAGAATACAATAATCGGCAATAATGTTAATATAACAAAAGGCGTGACTATTGGCCAAGAAAATAGAGGGTTTAGAAAAGGCGCGCCTCAAATAGGATCAAATGTTTGGATAGGTCCTAACTCAATAGTGGTTGGAAACATTAAAATTGGGAATAATGTACTAATTGCGGGGGGGGGGATGGTGAATTTTGACGTGCCTGATAATTCGATTGTTTTGGGCAATCCAGGTAGGATACTATCAAACGATCATGCTACTGATGAGTATATTTTGAATGAGGTCTGATCAATGAAAATCCCCTCGATAATGCCCATCAAATTAAATAATGAACATTTATTCCAAAAAAACAATTGACATCTAGGAGGAAAACCGCTGTTGAAATATGCACTTGATGAGATGACCGCTATTAACCTATGTGATGATATGTGTAACTCTAAAAAATTTCAGGATGAAGTTACATGAGAAAGCTCGTATTGAATCCGGAAAAAAAGCAACAGCCTACATCGTTGAAAAGAGCGGTAATTACAACAACAGTATTCAAATACGCTACGGTTGTTTTGCAATTTATACTAAACATGATATTAGCACGATTGCTAACACCAGACGAATATGGTATCGTTGCTGTTGTGAATGTTTTCACTACATTTTTTACGATAATATCTGATTTGGGCATAGGCGCAGCAGTAATACAAGTAAAGGATTTAACAAAGGATGATGTAGACTCCATTTTTTCGGTTTCTATTTATATGGGGTTTGTAATATGCGTAATTTTTGTCATGCTTGCTTTTCCTATATCTTTTTTCTATGGTAATTCAATATATATACCTATTTGTTTTGCACTTTCGATTTCTATTTTGTTTAACGTTTGGACTGTTGTACCAGATGCCATTTTAAGAAGAGATAAAAAATTCCTTTTAATAGGTGTTCGGCTTCTTGTTTCAACTTTAATCGGAAGTCTGGTGGCAATAATAGCTGCTTATCGTGGACTTTCGTATTATTCTCTTGTTTTGCTGTCGATAGTGAGTGCTTTTATTAATTGCATTTGGAATTATCTGAATACGAAACCGAGATTTAAGGTAAAGGTTGATAAAGGAGCAATAAGAAAGATTTATGGATATTCATCTAGTTTATTTGTCTTTAAAATAATTAATTATTTCGCGCGGAACACGGATAATCTTTTGACAGGCAAGGTTTTTGGAGCAAACGCGCTTGGTTATTATGACAAAGCATATAAACTAACCATGTTTCCGCTTAACAATTTCTCTGTAATAATTGCGTCCGTATTGCATCCTATACTTTCAGACTTCCAGAACGACAAGAAGTATATTTTTGAAAAATATGTAAGATTAGTAAGATTCACATTATTGGTTAGTGTTTTTGTTACCACGTTTTGTTATCTTTCATCCGATGAATTGATTCTTATTGCCTTTGGCGAGCAATGGGAGAACTCAATTCTTGCTTTTAAGATATTAAGCCTATCTATTTGTATGCAAATGATCTATGCCACAACAGTTGCAGTATTTCAGAGTTTGGGAGATACAAAGTTATTACTACAAACTGGAATTATTAATACAGTGATTACTGTTTTATTGACCGTAATCGGACTAATTGCCGGAAGTATTTATACTCTATCGGTCACTATTGCTATTGCGTACACATCGAATACTTATGTTACTTTTTACTGGTTGATTAAAAAATGCTTTGGTGTTAAATTCTCTGACTTTGCCCGACGACTAGCTACGGATTTTCTATTGTTTGCTGTGTACTTCACTGTTTCTGTTTTGAGTGTTAGTTTTTTGCCAGAGTGGAATAAATACCTCAGTATCTCTATAAAACTTCTTATCTCTGGGGTATTATTTATACTATCGCTTTTTGCGTTTGGCAAGTTGAAATTTATGTTGGGCTTTATCTTCAAGTAGAAAAACTCGGAAGTATAATTCAAAAGGAGTACTTATTATGAGAATCGTTGCAATAATGCCTATAAAACTGAACAATGAACGCTTACCGGGCAAAAATACAAAACTATTAGGTAAGAAGCCGCTTTTGCAATATGAACTGGACAACCTCCTATTGCTCGAAATGCTGGATAGCGTAAATGTTTATTGCAGTAATGAAGCCGTATGTGAATCTTTATCAGCAGGTGTGAGGTTTATCAAGCGGCCCGAATATCTTGATTTGCCCACATCGAATTTCACGCAGATATTCGACTGTTTTATGAAAGAAATTGATTCTGATATTTATGTCTATGCGCATGCTACAGCGCCCTTCATTACAGTAGAGACAATGAAACAGTGCATTTATGCAGTTCAAACGGGCGAATATGACTCTGCATTCTGCGCTACAAAGATTCAAGACTATCTATGGAAGGATGGGGAACCGCTCAACTTTGATGCTACCAATGTGCCGCGCAGTCAGGACCTAAAACCTATTTATCGCGAAACTTCCGGAGTTTATGTATTTACAAAAGAATCATATAGCAAGTACCACCGTCGTATCGGGCTAAACCCATTCGTAAAGGAGGTCACTTTCAAAGAAGCTGTCGATATTAACAATCCCGAAGATTTCCGTTTGGCGGAGGCTCTTCTGAATTTTGAGATCTGAAAAAAGTTAGGAACAAATTTCAAGGGAGGCAATCATTCATGAATTCCATAAAAGTATTGGACGTAACTCTTCGTGATGGTGGATGCGTCAACGACTTTAATTTCGGTCAGGACTATATGGATAAAATCTTACAATCGTTGGAACGATCCGGCGTTGACTTTATCGAACTCGGATACATTAATGAGAAAAGCGGCTCTGATTCCGGGCGTACGCAATTCTCCAATGAGCAGGTAATATCGACAAATTTCTTAAAGCATAAGCAGCTCGGCAAAACTTATGTAGCGATGATGGATTATGGTACATTTGATGTCGGCAAGTTTCAGGACAGGCAGGAAAATGGTATTGACGGTATCCGGCTTGCCTTCCACAAGAAGAATTGGAAGGATGTTATAACCCTCGGACGGAAGGTAATTGACAAGGGGTACCAGTTCTATGTTCAGCCGATGCTTACGATGCGGTATTCCGATATGGAGTTGCTTGAGCTTATAAAGGCTGTTAATGAATCACTATCTGATGCAGCAGGCTTTTATATTGTTGACAGTTTTGGTGAAATGCGTGGTACGGACGTTACCCGTCTCATGCATCTGGTAGACAACAATTTGAACCCTGGTATCTCGCTAGGATTCCATTCTCATAATAATTTGCAGCTTTCCTATTCTAATGCTATGGAGTTACTCAACTTTCCGACCATCAGGAATTTAATACTTGATGCTTCCGTCATGGGCATGGGCAAGGGCGCGGGTAATTTGAACACGGAATTACTGTTGGAGCATTTAAACCTTTATTACGGGAAGCATTACAAAATCACCCCGCTTCTTGAGTTAATTGATCAGGTAATAAACACGATTCATAAAGAATTGTATTGGGGTTATGCTGCTGAATACTATTTGTCTTCAGTCAATCATTGTACGCCAAGCTACGCGGGGCATTTCTACAATAAACATATGCTACCGATTGATCAGGTAGCCGAACTGCTAGGTATGATTGACGAAGAAAAGAAAAATTCTTTCGACAGACAATACGCGGAGAACCTATATTTGAAATACAATGCCAGCAAGACTTTTGATGACGCCGAGGTTATAAAGAAGCTTAAAGAATGCGTTGAGGGTAAAAAGGTTCTTTTGGTGGCACCTGGCAAGAGCATAAAGGATGCCGCGAGAAAAATTAACGCGCTCTTGTCGGAAGTAGATATATTCTCTATCAGTTTGAACAACTTTGAATTTAATACGGATTATGTTTTAACCACACGTGCAGAAATATTTGCCGAAGCAAAAGAACAAGGAAAAGCCATTATTGTGCCATCGCGGCTGACACAGACCTGTACCGATTTGGTTTATGTAGTTGACTACCAGAAGTGGATAATTGTTGATGAAAAAACCTATGATTCATCGAGTGTTATTGCTTTAAAGCTACTTGAAGAACTTGGTGCAAGAGAGATTATCCTTGCTGGTTTTGATGGATTCTCTATTAATATTAATGAGAACTATTATAATACTACTTTACGGCGACCGGTAACCGAGGAACAAGCAGAGCAGAGAAATGAATTCTATAAGGACTTGATTGCCAGAGTAGCTGAAAAAGTTACTGTGAGCTTTTTGACTAAATCGTTGTATCAGTAGATGGTGGCGACTGGTCTATAAAACAGAGGGTTAGAATTATGGTTAAACTCAGTATGATTGTACTCGATGTCGACGGGACATTGACTGATGGAAAAATTACATATGGCTCCGGTGAAACGGAATTAAAGTCTTTCGATATCAAGGACGGTCTGGCAATCAAGGCTATGCAGGTAATAGGCTTGCCTGTAATATTCCTTACCGGTCGCAGATCTGAAGCGGTTTCCAGACGAGGTGCCGAACTTGGGTGTGAAGTTTTTGGTAATACTGTGGATAAGGTTTTTGCGCTAAAGGAAATCTGCAACAATAAAGATATTCCCTTGTGCGAAGTTCTCTTTATTGGCGATGACCTAAACGATTACGTAGCCATGAAAATGTGTGGAATAAGGGGTTGCCCTTCCAATGCTGCGGAAGAAATTCGTTTAATATCTAGCTTTGTATCATCGAAAAAAGGTGGTGACGGTGCCGTTAGGGATATCATGGAGCATTTTTTGAATCAGTATGAGCTCTGGAGCAGAGTTCTTATGCACTATGGTATTACCGAAGTTGAGAGATGACATTTAAAACGCAATAATTCTGATTGTATGATAACATCCGATATTGATTTAATACGCAATTTTATGTCGACATTGGATGGCTACGGTGCCTGGATTTTATATTCGATACTAACTGTTATTTGTGTTTCGATTATTTGCTTGCGAATTTTCATAATAACAGACTGCAATGTTTGCCTCGATATTTTGAAAACAAGAATTATACTTATTTACAGAAATCTCAAAGGGTTAAAGAGATAACATGAATTCGGTTTTGTTAACTGGTTACACAGGCTATATTGGCTCAAATATCACGGTGGAATTACTTAATTCTGCCTACGAGTTTGTCCTTGGTGACAATTTCTCAAACAGTACTCCCTACGTAGCGAATCGCAATAAGCAGATAGTTGACATTTATTGCCTTGCCATGAAGATGAATTCGGACAATTTCAGGTTTTCTTCCATTCAGGGGATTATGAAGCGTATCAAGGTGAAACAGGAGCGGTTTATAGAAAATACTATAGAGAAGACAAAACGGCAAAGATAAGTTAGAATAGTGATATATTAAATAGATGAAAATCCTAATCTGTAGAAAAATATAAATAGTCGTAATAAGGATAATTTATAAGCAATGTGATCAGAGCATTTAACAAGAAAATGAAAAGATCCAAAAGGTTAAAGTGTATTATTATACTATGATTTTACAAAGCTTAATAAAGGGAGGATTCTTATAATGGAGAAATTGGAACTTGAGAAAAAAGATACGATCAATTTGGTAATCAAGCAAGAGGAAGATAATGGAGAGAGAATATCGCTTAAGAATATCTTCAATATTTTATTAAGTTGTAAACGTTTTATTGTAATGTTTACTTGTGTTACGTTTATCCTTTCTATTCTTGCAGTGTCAGTTTATATGCTATTTATTCAGCAATCATCCGGCTCGGTGCAAGCCTTGATTTCGTTTAACTTTGATGGTATTGACAAGGGTTTGGATCCTCATGGGAAGACCTTTGATATAGATAAATTAAAAGCTCCTGTGGTTGTCGACAAGGTAATGGATACCATGAATTTATACGGCCGGAAGCTGACAACGGAGGACATTAGAAAGAATATTGATATACAGGGTGTAATTCCTGATGATGTAATAAATAAAATCCTTACGATAAACAAGATGGCTGAGAAGGATGTCACAAAGCTTGAAGAACTGAATGAATTGGAGTATCACCCGACACAGTTTATGGTTACTTTTAAGAATGAAAAGAAGCTTGGTTTAGATGGAGATGAAGCCAATAAAGTAGTTAATGAGCTTCTTAAGGAGTACAAAAATTATTTTATTGAGACCTATGGAGATAAAAATGTTCTTTCGATAGCAGTCGGAGAATTGAATTACGATGAATATGACTACCCGGAGGTAGCAAGGATTATGAAGGGTCAGATAGACATTATCACGAGCTATATCAGTGATAAAAAGAAAGTCTCACCGGATTTCCGGTCCAAAACGACTCAAATGTCCTTTGGAGATATCGTATCGTATTTGAACATCATCAATGATGTGGATATATCAAGGATGAATTCTTTAATCTACAGCTATAATCTTACAAAGGATAAAGACAGGCTGTTGTCACTGTATCAATACCGTATTGAGCAATATCAGCTTGAAATGGGTAAGAAACAGGATGAGGCGCAGATGGCGCAGGCTGCTGTAAAAGCGTATCAGAAGGATAAAAATCTAATCATGATGCCAGGTTCAAATGGAGAAACAGCCGGGACAACGGAGTTTGACCAGAAGAATGAATATTATGACCAATTGCTGGGAAGGTCGGTCGATGCTGGTGTAACTGCTTCTGAAGATGCACGTGAGATTGAGTACTATACGAAGATACTTGAAAAAATCAATGGGACTGTTGTAGATGAGATCCTCAGGCAAAAATACTCAAAAGAAGTAGATTCTATGGTAGTGAGTATTTCTAAAAAGATGAATAACTGGGTTGATATAACGAATAAGACGGTAGAAGAGTATTTTGAAACGGAAGTATTTAATAATGCAGTGAAAATACCGGTACCTGCGCAGTACAAATCCTCTTTTATATCGAATGTAAAAATACCTGCACTGGCGGTTATTGTATTAACCATACTTGCTGCTTTTACTGCCGTAGTTCTTGTCTTATTAAAGAATGCAGTATCCGGACCTGATAATAACAAAACTGCGACAGGGGAACAGCAAGCTGGGTAAGCAATAGGCTCTGTTATTGATAGACTGCTGTGCTAAGAACTATTAAATGTAAAAGTGCAATGGATCAGAAAATGTGTCTATTGCACTTTTTTGGCAGTATGCATTAAATAATTGTTGCGTAGCTTCTAAAACCTTCTTAGTTAATATTCACAGCGTTCTTCTATGCGAACATCAAATCATATCTTGAGACATGCTACAGAAATGGTATTAATGTGTTCTATGCGCTACTTCGGCTTTGCAGGGGGAATCCGATAAGCCTAAATGAACTCCTACACCCACCACAAGTTTGATAAAACTCTACACACTCAAGAAAAAGGCTAAAACATTAGCCTTTTTCTTGTACCCTTTTAAAGTGACTGTGAATAGTATCTAATATTTGACTTATCGCAACTAAACTATCACAATTGAACTGGTAGTTTTATACTTGTGATGATATAATAGTGAACGGCATGTCTCTCCGGTCAACTTGACAAACCTGTCGAGATGAGAACATGTTAATCTTATATCAAATGAAGTAGCACGAGGTGGAACGATGTATATTAATGAAAATCTGATACCTATATTTGCAATTGCAGTAGGATTGGTTATTACAGTTATATCCCAAATCACCAAGTATAGGATTAAGGTTGAACAGATCCGTGCGGATGCGCTTGTCAGAACTGAGGAAGTGAGAGCCAGGAACCAATTGGAGTTGGAAAAGCTCATGCGCCAGGAAGAAAATAATTCTACCGCTACTTCAGGAAGTTATAATGAATCAGCCCAGGGTTATGATGGAAATAACAAGACAAAAGGCAGAGTTAGAGAATAGAGAGTACGATTATTATAACACTACAATATAATAGGCTACAATATAATAAAGCGGACAATAATAAAACAATATAAACAATAAACAATATAATAAATTTGTTTATAAATAAAAAACCCTTGCAATGTTGTACATTCTGTAGTAAAATATCACTTGCTGTGACATGACATACGATGAAGTGGGAGATGGCTATTCTTAGAAATAGGGAACTTCCGCAGAGAATGTCCGATTCGAGAAACCGGGCGACAAGTCACTGTACATTTTGCGAACACATAGTAATATGTGTCTGTTTGTAAAGTACAGCCCAGGTTTTACAGGCCTTATGGTACTGTAAGCATCCTGGGTTTTAAAATAGCTAAACAGGAAACACCCGGCATAGTGTACAGAAAATCGCTTGTTGTACGTAACAAATCAGAAGGGGACATTCCTTAACGCAAAAGGAATACAGCATGTTCAGAAAGGTATGTCCCCTAACATTAGACAGGAGGTTATTGTATGGCAAACAACCAAAAAATCAGAATCAGACTGAAAGCATTTGATCATCAGGTATTGGACCAGTCTGCCGAGAAGATCGTAGAAACTGCAAAGAGAACCGGAGCTCAGGTTTCGGGACCAGTTCCGCTGCCTACACAGAAGGAGATCATGACGATCCTGAGAGCTCCCCACAAGTATAAGGATGCGCGTGAACAGTTTGAAATGAGGACTCACAAGAGACTCATAGACATATTGATGCCTACACCAAAGACGGTTGATGCACTTATGAGGCTGGATCTGCCTGCTGGCGTGGATATCGAGATAAAGCTGTAAATGCTGGACGGCCGCCAATTGATTTCATCAATTGTGGTTGACTGAAATCGATAAATCGATTTGTAATTACCGGAATCGATAAATCTATATCAGCTAAGTGAGTGATCATGTTCATAAGAAATTGTGAACCAATGATATTTTTAGGAGGTAAGGGAATGAGCAAGTTCATACTGGGAAAAAAGATAGGTATGACACAGATATTTAATGAAGCAGGCCTTTCACTGCCGGTAACGGTAATTCAGGCCGGTCCGTGTGCCGTTGTCCAGAAGAAGACAGATGATAACGACGGTTACGCGGCATTAAAGCTTGGTTTTGAAGAGATTTCGGAGAAAAAGCTGAATAAGCCTGAGAAAGGTTTGTTCTCCAAGGTGAAGGTTTCATCCAGAAGATATCTCAAAGAATTCAGAATACAGGATGTGGAAAAGTACGAAGTCGGCCAGGAAATCAAGGTTGCTGACATGTTCAGTGACGGAGACAAGGTTGATGTAAGCGGTATTTCAAAGGGTAAGGGTTTCCAGGGTACCATAAAGAGATATGGACAGTCAGGCGGACCTGAAACTCATGGTTCAATGTACCACAGGAGACCGGGTTCCATGGGTTCCAATACAAGCCCTGCAAGGGTTTTTAAAGGTAAGAGGCTTCCGGGTCATATGGGAGTCGATAAGATAACAGTTCAGAACCTTGAAGTAGTCAGGGTTGACAGCGAAAGAAACCTGCTTTTGATAAAAGGTGCAGTTCCAGGACCAAAGGGCGGTCTTGTCGTTGTGAAGGAAACTGTCAAATCTGGCAAGTAATACGGATAGGGAGGAGGAAGCGATTATGCCAAAGGTTGATTTATTCAATATGAAGGGCGAGACAGTCGGAGAAATTGAACTGAATGATAATATATTCGGTATAGATGTCAACGAAAATGCAGTTCATCTCGCAGTACAGAATCAGTTAGCAAACAAAAGGCAGGGTACGCAGTCTACCAAAACCAAGAGTGAGGTAAGAGGCGGAGGAAAGAAACCCTGGAGACAGAAGGGTACAGGCAGGGCAAGACAGGGCAGCATACGTTCCGCACAGTGGATCAAGGGCGGTATTGTTCTTGGACCCAAGCCAAGGAGTTACTCTTATACACTTCCGAAGAAGCTCAAGAAGCTGGCGCTCAAGTCGGCTCTCACTTCTAAAGTCAACGAGAAGGAAATTCTTGTTCTTGACGTGTTGAATTTTGATAGCATCAAAACAAAACAAATGACGAATGTGCTTAGCTTATTAAAGGTAGAAACCAGCGTACTGATCGTTCTTGATTCAAAGAATGACGCAGTTGAAAAATCCGCAAGGAACATACCCGGAGTGAAGACCACATTTGTCAATACCATAAACGTATTTGACATCCTGAAGTATGAGAAATTCATCATTACCAGGGATGCAGTCGAAAAAGTCGAGGAGGTGTATGCGTAATGAGAACACCTGAAGATATTATCATCAGACCGTTTATTACTGAGAAGAGCAACCTTGAGGTAGCAATCGGCAAATACACCTTTATCGTGGATGTCAATGCAACCAAGACGGAAATCAGACAGGCGACCGAAAGGCTTTTCCAGGTAAAGGTACTCCAGGTCAACACAATGAACTACAACGGTAAAGTAAAGAGACAGGGCGTTCATGTAGGACCGAGGCCGGACTGGAAAAAGGCTGTCGTAAAGATAGACCTTTCTCCCAAGACAGATTTCTATTTGACAAAGGGCGGCAAGGAAATAGCCAGCACAAAGAAGTATAAGTCAAGCATCGAAGAGTATGGCGTAACGCAATAAAAATTTGTGAAATAGGAATGTGTTAGTGCTTATCACGCATTTCAGATAGGAGTGAGAAGAAATGGCAGTAAAGAAGTTTAATCCGACAACTCCCGCAAGAAGATTCATGACTGTTTCCACATTCGAGGAAATTACGAAAACGGAGCCTGAAAAGTCTCTGTTGGAAACATTAAATAAATCAGGCGGCAGAAATTCTTACGGCAGGATCACTGTACGTCACCACGGTGGCGGAGCAAGACAGAAGTACAGAATCATCGATTTCAAAAGAGATAAAGATGGTGTAAAGGCAAAAGTTGCAGCCATCGAGTATGATCCTAACAGGACTGCAAATATTGCACTTCTCTTCTATGCAGATGGAGAAAAGAGATATATACTGGCGCCTGTTGGCTTAAAGGTTGGAGACGCTGTTGAATCAGGGGCTGCCGCCGATATTAAGCCGGGCAATACGCTTCCGCTGATCAATATTCCGGTCGGTACTCTGATCCACAATATAGAGCTCAAGCCTGCAAAAGGCGGCCAACTTGTCAGAGCTGCCGGGAATGCGGCACAGCTCATGGCCAAGGAAGGCGATTATGCTCAGGTAAGACTTCCTTCAGGCGAAGTAAGAATGATCAGAATGCTATGTAAAGCATCCATCGGCCAGTTAAGCAATATTGAGAACGAAAATATCAAGATCGGCAAGGCGGGCAGAAAAAGATGGATGGGCGTCAGACCTGCGGTACGCGGTGTTGTTATGAATCCTGTAGACCATCCGCATGGTGGTGGTGAAGGCAAGTCTCCAATAGGAAGGCCGAGTCCGGTGACTCCTTGGGGCAAGCCTACTCTTGGTTACAAGACCAGGAAGAAGAAGAACAAATCCGATAAGTTCATAGTCAAGAGAAGGAATCAGAAATAATTAACATTGCGGAACGGTCAGCAGCATCGACAAGATTGTCAGTCAGGCTGCAGGTGCTTTCCGGAGTAAGGAAAGGAGGACTACTACCAAATGAGCAGATCTTTAAAAAAGGGACCATATGTTGACCTGAGGCTTCTGAAGAAGGTTGAGGACATGAACAAGACCAATGAGAAAAGAGTTCTGAAGAGCTGGTCCAGAGCGTCAACGATTTACCCTCAGATGGTTGGACATACTATTGCAGTACATGACGGCAGAAAGCATGTACCAGTATATATGACTGAAGAAATGGTGGGCCATAAGCTTGGTGAATTTGCACCGACAAGGACATTCAGAGGACATGGGCACCACACGGAAAAGTCCACTACTCTTAAGTAATGACCGGCTTTGAGAAATCAAAACGGTCACATCATGCCAAGTAACAAGCTTAATGCCGAAAGGAGGAATTCCAGTTGGAAAAGAAGGTAAGATCAAAAGAAGAACTTCTTAAAGAAAAGGATCAAATACTGGATGATTTTAACACGACACACAGACTGTTTCAGAAGCCTGCTCTCCTGACGAAAAAGGAGAAAAAGGTGCTTGGAATAGGCAAGGATGAAGGAAGAGCAGTGCTCAACCACGCCAGGATCTCATCAAGAAAGGTTAAAATCGTTCTGGATCTTATAAAAGACAAAAACATAGACGAGGCTTACGGTATCGTGAAATATACACCCAAGGCCGCTTCGGAGTTATTGTTGAAGCTTTTGAAATCAGCTGAGGCCAATGCAGCAAACGACCCAAGCAAAGGACTCAACAGAGACGAGCTTTTTGTAGCTGAAGCATATGCAACCCAGGGACCGACACTGAAAAGGATTATGCCCAGAGCAAAGGGAAGCGCAAATAGGATCAGGAAGAGGACAAGTCATATCACTGTAGTATTGAAGGAAAGAAAATAAGCCAGAAGGAGGTTGGATGATGGGCCAGAAGGTAAATCCACATGGATTGAGAATAGGAATTATCAAGGACTGGGACACCAAATGGTATGCCAATAAGAAAAACTTTGGTGATCTTTTGGTTGAAGATGTTAAGATCAGAAGGTTCATTAAGAAGAAATTATATATTTCCGGCATTTCCAGGATTGAAATCGAAAGAGCTGCAAACAAGATCAAGGTAAATGTCCATACAGCCAAACCCGGTCTAGTAATAGGCAAGGGCGGAGCCGGAATTGAAGAACTTCGTAAGGAAGTTGAAGCACTTACAGGCAAAAGCGTCCTTATAAACATTACTGAAATCAAGTCACCTGAGATGGATGCGCAGCTTGTTGCCGAGAATATCGCCGGCCAGCTCGAAAAGAGAATTTCCTTCAGGAGAGCAATGAAGCAGGCAATGACAAGGACAATGAAGCTTGGAGCAAAGGGTATCAAAACCGCAGTGGCCGGCAGACTTGGCGGCGCTGAAATTGCCAGGACAGAGCACTATCACGAGGGAACCATACCTCTTCAGACACTCAGGGCGGATATCGACTATGGTTTTGCCGAAGCAAATACAACTTACGGAAAACTCGGTGTCAAGGCCTGGATATATAAGGGTGAAGTTCTTCCCGCTGTCAAGAAGGAAAAGAAAGCGGAAGGAGGCGATCGATAATGTTAATGCCGAAAAGAGTAAAGCGCAGAAGAGTACACAGAGGCAGAATGACAGGTGTTGCTTCCAGAGGCAACTTCATATCAAACGGAGAATTCGGACTTCAGGCAATGGAACCAGCCTGGATCACCAGTAATCAGATTGAAGCTGCCAGAATAGCAATGACACGTTTTACAAAGAGGGGCGGTCAGGTATGGATAAAAATATTCCCTGACAAGCCGGTTACGAAGAAGCCAGCCGAAACCCGCATGGGTAGTGGTAAGGGCTCACCTGAATACTGGGTGGCAGTAGTCAAGCCGGGAAGAGTATTATTTGAAATTGCGGGAATGACGGAGGAAACGGCAAAGGAAGCTATGAGACTTGCAATGCACAAACTTCCTATCAAGTGTAAATTCATAGCCCGCGATACTGAAATGGGTGGTGACGCAAATGAAAGCCAGTGAAATGAGAGATAAGACGCAGGAAGAGCTTCAGAAGGAATTGAGCGAGCTTAAATCCGAGCTGTTCAAACTACGTTTCCAGCTTGTCACGAACCAACTGGAAAATCCTATGAGGTTAAATGATTGCAAGAAATCAATCGCTCGGGTCAAAACAATAATAAAGGAACGAGAAATAAAGGCAGTTAAAGTTTAACCGGCCAAAATCGAAAGGAGCTTGATGCTCCCGAGATTTTATTAGATGAAAGGAGGCATCCTGCTTGGAAGATAGAGCATTAAGGAAAACCAGGATCGGCAAGGTAGTCAGCGACAAGATGGACAAAACGATTGTTGTTGCTATAGAGACAAGAGTAAAACACCCCTTGTACAAGAAAATCGTCAAGAGGACTTACAAACTGAAGGCTCATGATGAAAATAACGAATGCAAGAACGGTGATAAAGTTAAAGTTATGGAGACTCGCCCGCTTAGCAAGGAAAAAAGGTGGAGGCTCGTTGAAATCGTAGAAAAGGCTAAATAGCAGCCGATTTCAAAGTGAAGTATAACTGGAAGGAGGTACTGGCATGATACAGGTTCAGTCGATGGTAAAATCAGCAGATAACACAGGAGCCAAAGAAATGATGTGCATCAAGGTGCTTGGCGGCTCTTGGAGGAAATATGCCAATATAGGTGACGTAATAGTTGCTTCGGTTAAAAGTGCAACACCCGGCGGAGTTGTAAAAAAAGGTGAAGTAGTCAAATGTGTCATAGTGCGTACCAGGAAGGGCGTAAGAAGGCCTGATGGTTCGTATATCAAGTTTGATGAGAACGCTGCAGTTATCATAAAAGAAGATAAAAACCCCAAAGGAACACGTATTTTTGGCCCTGTTGCGAGAGAGCTGAGAGACAAGGATTATATGAAGATACTGTCACTCGCACCAGAAGTTCTATAAGGTAGGATGTTTAGCGCTTTATAGTGCGGATTTCATTTAAAACATCCAAGGCGGATGTTTAGCGTCCATGACGCGGATTTCATTTAAAACATCCAAGGCGGATGTTTAGCGCCACAGTGGCGCGAATTACCTCTAAAACATCCAAGGAGAGGAGGCGGCTTAAATTGGCAAATAATATACATGTTAAAAAGGGAGATAATGTTTACGTACTCTCAGGCAAGGATAAGGGTAAAAAAGGCAAGGTGCTTTCAGTCAACCCGGCCGATATGATGGTTCTCATAGAGGGCGTAAACATGTCGACAAAGCATAAGAAACCCAGAAGCAGGTACCAGGCTGGCGGAATCATCCATCAGGAATCCCCGATCAACAGCTCAAAGGTTATGTTGATATGCGAGAGGTGCAAGGCTCCGACCAAGATCTCCAAGCTTGTGCATGAAGACGGTCAGAAGGATCGTGTATGTAAAAGATGCGGAGAGATCATTGACACACAAAAAGAATCAAAAGAAGACTAGGATATTCTTCTTGAAAGGAGGTTAAGGTCTAATGGCCAGGCTTAAGGATAAATATATTGGGGAAGTAATTCCTGCAATGCAGGCAAAGTTTAAATATAGCAGCACAATGCAGATACCCAAACTTGAAAAAGTAGTATTGAATATGGGTGTAGGTGAAGTAAAAGACAACCCGAAGGCAATGGACGCAGCTGTGAATGATCTGGCAATCATAACGGGTCAAAGGCCGGTTATTACGAAAGCTAAGAAATCCATCGCGAACTTCAAGCTGAGACAGGGTATGAATATCGGCTGCAAGGTTACACTTCGCAGCAGCAAAATGTATGAATTCGTAGACAAACTGTTCAATGTAGCACTTCCAAGAGTAAGAGACTTCAGGGGGATATCGGTAAATTCCTTTGACGGAAGAGGAAATTTCTCAATGGGTGTGAAGGAACAAATTATGTTCCCGGAAATTGAGTATGATAAGGTAGATAAGGTAAGAGGCATGGATATCGTGTTTGTTACTACTGCCAAGACAGATGAGGAAGCAAAAGAGCTTCTGAGACTTATGGGAATGCCGTTCACTCAGGGTTAAAAGGTTAGGGGAATTCAAGGTACAGGGACACACCTTCAAAGATCCTGAAAAAGGAATGTCCCTGAAGATGAGTCCATTACCAAGGAATGACGGTCAAGGTATGGGGACACACCTTAACAAGGAATAGGGACACACCTTCAAAGTCCATACCAAGGAATGTCCCTGATGTCCAATACCAAGGAATGTCGGTCAAGGAATGGGGACACACCTTCAAAGTCCATACCAAGGAATGTCCCCGATGAAAGGAGGATAAACGTGGCAAAGAAATCAATGATAATTAAGCAGCAAAGAGTCGCCAAATACAGTACCAGGGCATATAGCAGATGTAAGCTTTGCGGTAGGCCTCATGCGTACATGAGGAAGTTCGGAGTATGCCGTTTGTGCTTCAGACTTCTGGCGTATAAAGGGCAGATACCTGGCGTGAAGAAAGCCAGCTGGTAACAATCTTTGGAAGGAGGTTAAACATATGCATATTACAGACGCTATCGCTGACATGTTGACAAGAGTCAGAAATGCCAGCTCAGCAAAGCACGAAACAGTTGACATCCCGTCGTCGAATATTAAAAAGGATATTGCCCGTATATTATTGGACGAAGGATTTGTTAAAAACGTCGAGCTAATAGAAGATGACAAGCAGGGACTTATAAGGATTTCACTTAAATACGCTGCAAACAAACAGAAAGTAATAACTGGTATCAAGAGAATCAGCAAGCCCGGTTTAAGGGTTTATGCGAACAAGGACGAACTGCCGAAGGTTCTTGGGGGACTTGGCGTCGCAGTTATTTCCACATCAAGGGGAATCATGACGGATAAGAAAGCAAGAGCTGAAGGCGTAGGCGGGGAAGTACTTGCGTTTATCTGGTAACAAGTAGATTCTGAAAAGGGTTCGAAAGAGCTCGTAATATTAAGAACAGGAGGTGCTTTAAATGTCAAGAATAGGTAAAATGCCTATTGAAATACCCGCAGATGTAAATGTCGATATAAAAGATAGCATTGTGACTGTAAAAGGTCCCAAGGGCACTTTGACAAAAGAACTGCACAAGGATATGATAATTAAAAAAGACGGCACAAAGGTCATCGTTGAGAGGCCTTCCGACAGCAAGATGCATAGATCCCTTCATGGATTGACAAGGACTCTGGTGAGCAACATGGTGGATGGAGTCACTAAAGGTTTTGAAAAGACACTTGAAATAAACGGTGTCGGCTATAGGGCTCAAAAGCAGGGAAAGAAACTCGTTTTAACTCTTGGCTATTCACACCCGGTAGAAATGGATGAGCCGGATGGGATTTCAGTTGATGTTCCCACACCGAACAAGCTTATCGTCAAGGGTTGTGACAAGCAGGAGGTTGGTGAATTTGCCGCGAAGATCAGGATTAAGAGACCGCCTGAAGTCTATAAGGGCAAGGGCATCAAGTATGATTACGAGGTAATCAGGCGCAAAGAAGGTAAGACCGGCGCCAAAGGCAAGAAGTAGGAGGGAGTTGACAAAATGATTAACAAGCCTAACAAAAACGAAATCAGGCTGAGGAAACATGACAGGGTGCGCAAGAAAATCGAGGGCACACCTGAGCGTCCAAGGCTCAATGTTTTCAGAAGCTTAAACAATATATACGTGCAGATTATAGATGATACGACAGGAACTACTCTTGTCGCGACATCCACACTTGATGAAGCATTAAAGGGCAAACTCGCCACTGGCGGAAACAAGGAAGCAGCCAAGGAAGTCGGCAAACTGATCGCTCAGAAGGCTGTTGAAAAGGGCGTTAAGCAGGTTGTTTTCGACAGAGGCGGCTATCTGTATCATGGTAGAATCAAGGAGCTCGCTGAAGGTGCAAGAGAAGCAGGACTTGATTTTTAGGGAACAAGTAATTGAATGAGGAGGGATGAAAATTGCAGCGTATTGATGCTGGAGCATTGGATCTTAAAGAAAAGGTCGTTAAAATAGGACGTGTCACCAAAGTTGTAAAGGGCGGTAGAAACTTCCGTTTTAGTGCTCTCGTTGTAGTCGGTGATGAAAACGGCTATATCGGAAGCGGAATGGGCAAGGCTACTGAAATTCCTGATGCTATCAGAAAGGGAATAGACGATGCAAAGAAGAATCTGATAAAGATTCCGCTTGTTGAGACTACGATCCCGCATGAAGCAATCGGTGTGTATGGCGCAGGAAGAGTACTTCTGAAACCAGCAGGACCTGGTACTGGTGTTATCGCAGGCGGCCCTGTAAGGGCGGTTCTCGAATTGGCTGGTATCCACGATATCAGGACGAAGTCACTCGGGTCCAACAACCCTATCAACATGGTTAACGCAACTATTCAGGCACTTTCTCAGCTTAAAACAGTTGATGAGGTAGCCAGACTTCGCGGTAAAACCGTTGAAGAAATACTGGGTTAGGAGGATACTATAGTGGCTAAACTTAAAATTATACTTGTGAAAAGCATTAACAGATCAAAGGCAAACCAGAAGGCAACAGTAAAGGCTCTTGGTTTGCATAAGATCAGAAGTTCAGTTGAACAACTGGATAATCCTCAGATCAGAGGAATGATAAAAACGGTATCGCACTTGGTATCCGTAGAAGAGATATAAGGGAGGTGTAGAAGTTGAAACTACATGAATTGCATCCTGTAGCGGGTGCGAAAAAAGCATCGACCAGAAAAGGCAGAGGCGTTGGTTCCGGTAACGGAAAGACCGGCGGTCACGGCCACAAGGGTCAGAATGCTCGTGCCGGCGGCGGAGTAAGACCAGGTTTCGAAGGCGGACAGATGCCTCTCTATAGAAGAGTACCCAAGAGAGGCTTCAACAATAAAGACTTTGCAAATGTTTATGAAGAAATAAACGTGTCATCCTTGAATGTGTTTGAGGATGGTACCGTTGTTAACGGCGAACTCCTTAAGGAAAAGGGAATGGCAAAGAAATTGTATGACGGCGTTTCTGTTCTTGGAAACGGCGTACTTACAAAGAAGCTTACTGTTCAGGCAGCAAGATTCACAAAGACAGCTTCTGAGAAAATTGAAGCTGCAGGAGGAAAGGTAGAGGTGGTATAGTATGGGCGGAATGCTGGAGACTCTGCGTAATGCGTGGAAAATCCCTGATTTGCGCAAAAAGATCCTATTCACCGTAGCAATGCTTATTGTATACAGGATAGGCTCACATATACCTAATCCTGGAATTGACGCACAGAAGTTTTCCGATCTGCTTAACTCGGCCGGTTCACTTGGCGGATTCCTTGATATCGTATCAGGCGGCGCTTTCAAACTTGCAACAATCTTTGCAATGAGTATTACACCATACATCAACTCGTCAATTATCATGCAGCTGTTGACCGTTGCCATCCCTTCACTGGAAAGATTGCAGAAGGAAGGCGACGAAGGGAGAAAGATCATACAGCAGTATGTGAGGTACGGCACAGTCGTACTTGGATTCGTGCAGGCTGTTGCGCTTTATATCACATTGCAGGCTCAGGGAGGCGTAAGCGACGGTGGTTCTGTTTGGAGCTTCCTGACAATCGTTCTTACCTTTACTGCAGGTACTGCGTTCCTTATGTGGCTTGGTGAACAAATCAACGAATTCGGTATCGGAAACGGTATATCGCTGATCATATTTGCCGGTATTGTTTCAAGAGGACCGCAGGGTGCACTATCGATCATTGACAACTACAAACTCGGCAACTTCGGCACAGGCGTGTTCGGGATCATCGTTATCATACTCATACTTGCTGTATTTGTAGCCATCATTGCAGGCGTCATATGGGTACAACAGGCGGAGAGAAGGATACCGATCCAATATGCAAAGCGTGTCGTTGGAAGAAAGATGTATGGCGGACAGAGTACACATCTGCCAATCAAGGTTAACCTGGCTGGTGTTATTCCAATCATATTTGCCATGTCCATCATGATGTTTCCGTCTACGATTGTTACAATGTTTTTTGCAAATTCGGACAATTGGTTTGTAAACCTGTTTAAAAATCCGGAAAAGAATTGGCTTTATGCTATAGTTTATGCGTTAATGATCATGTTCTTCACGTTCTTCTATTCGGTGATTCAGTTCAACCCGATTGAGATTGCGAACAACATGAAGAAGAACGGCGGTTTCATACCGGGCTACAGACCGGGTAAAGCCACCTCCGACTATATTTCCAAGGTACTTAACAGAATCACATGGTTTGGCGGCTTGTTCCTTGCAGTAATTACAATATTCCCGATTATAGTCGGTAATATAACCGGGATATCAGGACTGTGGTTTGGCGGTACGGCCGTACTGATTCTTGTCGGCGTTGCTCTCGATACTGTGAAGCAGATTGAATCACAGATGCTGATGAGACATTACAAAGGATTCCTGGAATAAATTATATAATCGGCTCGAGCAGTTATATCAACTCGGTATAGCTGCCGAACCGGCTTTAATGCACGCGATATTGCATCAAAATTTGCGTGTAAAGCGAAATCGTAGCGAAATTTGCGCGGGAAGGCTTTTGCCGACAACAAATGCCTATGGGAGAGTGAAATGAAACTTGTTATATTGGGTGCACCAGGTGCGGGTAAAGGGACACAGGCGGTGAATCTGGCAGAGAAGCTTCAGGTTCCCCACATTTCCACCGGTGATATATTCAGAAGCAATATAAAAGGTGGAACAACTTTGGGCAAGCTTGCAAAGGAGTACATCGACAAGGGCGCTCTTGTCCCAGATGAAGTTACGATAGGGATCGTAAAAGACAGACTGCAGCAGGATGACTGCAAAAAAGGGTTCATACTCGATGGGTTTCCCCGTACAATAGCTCAGGCGGAATGTCTGGATAACATATTGGCTGAAATGGATACAGCATTGGATTGCGTGCTGGATCTTGCCGTCAATGATGAAGTGATCACCAAAAGGCTTTCAGGAAGAAGAGTTTGTCCTGAATGTAATGCAAGTTATCATGTTGATTACATGGAAGAAACCCAAAAAGGTATTTGCCTGGTCTGTGGAACAAAGCTGGTACAGAGGGAAGATGACCGTGAAGAAACGGTGATCAACCGGCTGAAAACCTATCATAACCAGACAGAACCATTGATCGGCTATTACAAGGCAAAAGGCAAATTGGTGGTAGCAGAGGGAAAGATCAGGATTGAGGACACCAAGACGGAAGTATATAAGGTATTGGGTTTGGAGAAATGATATCGATAAAGTCAAAAGCGGAAATTGAATTAATGGGCAATGCAGGTGAGATCGTAGCAGGTACGCTCAAGCGGATCGAAGAAGCGGTAAGACCCGGCATCACTACGAAGGAGCTTGACAATATAGCGGAACGGTATATATTAAGCCAGAATGCCACCCCTACCTTCAAAGGTGTAAAATGTGCAATACGAGGCGGGATTGATTTTCCTGCTGCAATCTGCGCATCAGTAAACAATGAAGTTATACATGGTATTCCGGGTTTAAGAGAGTTAAAAGATGGAGATATTATAAGTGTTGACATAGGAGCCTGTTATGGCGGATTTCACGGTGATGCTGCAAGGACGTTCCCTGTCGGGAAAGTCTCTGAGGAGGCGTTGAAACTCATTAAGGTAACAGAACAAAGCTTCCGTGAGGGTATGAAAAACGCTGTGAAGGGGAACCGGATTGTGGATATTTCCAGAGCTGTTCAGCAATGTGCCGAACAAGTCGGTTATTCCGTTGTGCGCGATTATGTAGGACACGGCATAGGAAGAGAACTTTGGGAACCTCCCCAAATACCCAATTATGTAACGCGTGAAAGAGGCCCAAGACTTGAAGCAGGGATGACAATAGCCATAGAACCCATGGTCAATCTGGGCAGTTATGAAGTAAAACCGCTCGATAACAAATGGACAATGGTTACAATAGACGGCAGATTTTCTGCGCACTATGAAAACACGATTTGCATAACAGATGACGAACCGTTCATATTGACAAAACTCAGAGGTGAGGGTTTT
This sequence comes from Hungateiclostridiaceae bacterium UBA1305, assembly GCA_002307275.1. Classification (GTDB taxonomy): domain Bacteria; phylum Bacillota; class Clostridia; order Acetivibrionales; family DTU013; genus UBA1305. The sequence continues at coordinate 33,684 of DBTX01000068.1, read as the reverse complement.
TGAGTATAGCTTTAGGTCAAGTAGTTATTTCCCAGGCAGGTAGGGACACTGGAAGAAAATTTGTTGTAATCAGAGTGATCGATGATCTCTTTGTGGAAATTTCGGATGGCGATCTTCGCAGGGTCGAGAAACCTAAAAAGAAGAAAATCAAGCATCTCAAAGCAACGGATGAAAAGGTGCAAAGTGTTGAGGAAAAACTGAAGAGCGGCATAAGGGTATCGAATGCTGAAATGCGTAAAGCTCTTGCGGGCCTGGATATACATCAAAATAAATAATGATATGGCAGTTGCTTTAAAAGGAGGTTTTGAGTTTTGTCGAAGGATGATGTAATTGAAGTTGAGGGAAAAATTGTTGAAGCATTGCCTAATGCGATGTTTCAGGTAGAACTTGAGAATGGTCACAAGGTGCTTGCTCACATTTCAGGCAAGCTCAGAATGAATTTCATAAGAATTTTACCGGGTGACAAGGTGACACTTGAGTTGTCGCCATATGATCTAACCCGTGGAAGAATAACGTGGAGAGCGAAATAAATCTATAGGAGGGTTTAAAATGAAAGTAAAACCGTCTGTAAAAGTTATGTGTGAGAAATGCAAGATTATAAGAAGAAAAGGCAGAGTAATGGTAATTTGTGAAAACCCAAAGCACAAACAGAAACAGGGATAGGAAAGATGGATAATTGATGGTTGGAAGGATTAGGCCTTGTATTACTTAATATGTTGTGATATAATTTTGGCTTGATTTGCAGTCTCAGTGATATTCATGTAAATGAATATGCGTTAAGTGGCATTCTTGTATAGAGTACGCGCTGCGCACTGTCAATTTCCCTTTCTGACATTGAATTGACCACCTTGGAGCGGCTGCATGTTCGGGTTTCCAAACATGATCCAGGTGTTGATTGATAAATAAAAGGCCCGTATACTTAGGGCATGTACTTTAAAAGGTATTTGCCGGATTTGAGTGTATTGCCTCGGAAACAATATGAAGCAAATTTACCATTACAGCTGATTTTACAATGTAAATTCAGCTCAGGTTGCAAAAGCGGTTTAGGAATTAATTTGGAGGTGTTTGACAAGATGGCACGTATTGCCGGAGTTGATCTGCCCAGAGAAAAAAGGGTGGAAATTGGATTGACTTACATCTTTGGTTTGGGAAGAAGTAAAGCCAATGAGATATTAAAAAAGACGGCTGTAAACCCAGACACAAGAGTTAGGGATTTGACGGATGATGAGATAAGCAGACTCAGAGAAACTATTGACAAAGAATACAAGGTAGAAGGCGACCTCAGAAGGGAAGTTTCCCTTAATATCAAGAGATTGATCGAAATCGGCTGCTACAGAGGCAGAAGGCACAGGCAAGGCTTGCCGCTGAGGGGTCAGAGGACCAAGACCAATGCAAGGACAAGAAAAGGCCCTAAGAAGACTGTAGGAGTTCAAAGAAAGAAAACGGTATAAAAGGAGGTTGACGACCGAATGGCAACAAAAACTGCTGGTGTTAAGAGAGTCACCAGGAAAAAAAGGGAACGTAAAAATATTGAACGTGGTGCTGCACATATCCGTTCATCATTTAATAATACAATAGTAACAATCACCGATACAGCAGGAAATGCGCTTTCATGGGCCAGCGCAGGCGGTTTGGGCTTCAGGGGATCAAAAAAGAGCACACCGTTTGCTGCACAGACAGCTGCAGAAACTGCATCAAAAGCTGCAATGGAACATGGTCTCAAGACCGTTGAAGTTTATGTAAAAGGACCAGGCGCTGGAAGAGAAGCTGCTATTAGAGCTTTGCAGGCTGCTGGACTCGATGTGAGCCTTATCAAGGACGTAACGCCTATTCCCCATAACGGATGTAGGCCACCCAAGAGAAGAAGAGTGTAATATGGAGGTGTTAGAATAGATGGCAAGATATACTGATGCATCTTGCAGGCTTTGCCGCAGAGAAGGCGAAAAGCTCTTCCTCAAAGGCGAAAGGTGCTATACGAACAAATGTGCTGTGTCTAAAAGAGCATATGCTCCAGGACAACATGGACAACAAAAAAAGAAAATGTCAGAATACGGTATTCAGCTGCGTGAAAAGCAGAAAGCAAGAAGGTTCTACGGAATTCTTGAAAGCCAGTTCAGAGGTTACTTCGGAATGGCTGTCAAGCAAAAGGGTATTACTGGTGAAAACCTCTTGAAGATACTTGAAAGCAGGTTGGACAATGTTGTATACAGACTTGGTCTTGCAACATCAAGACCTGAGGCAAGACAGCTTGTCACACACGCACATTTCACAGTCAATGGCAAGAAGGTAAATATACCTTCCATACTTCTTGAACCCGGTGATATCGTCGCTATAAAGGACAAATTCAAGAGTTCTGAGAAAGTAAAATCTATTGTTGAAATTGCAGGCGGCAAGGTAGTCCCGAAATGGCTGGAATTTGATGCTGAGAATCTTAGCGGCAAGGTTGTGTCGCTTCCTGCAAGGGAAGAGATCGATCTTCCGATCAGAGAACATCTCATTGTTGAATTGTATTCCAAGTAGTAGGAAAGTACCGCTCTATTTATACCTGAATCGGGACTCGGCTTCGCAGCTGCGAAACGATGTCCATCGGTAATGACCAGTTAACAAGGCCAGAAGGAGCGCGACCAAAGTTCCGCTCCTCATGGCCAGGCAAGCAACTGACTATACCGCAGAATTTAGCAGCAGGGTATTAAATGGCAAGTACTGAATATGATATAAGGATTGCGAATCAGTTGCCCTCATATAAACAAAATTGCCAGTTAAGGGAGGGTTTTTGTTGATCGAAATAGAAAAACCAAAAATCGAATGTGTACAGTCTACGGAAGACAACGGCTACGGAAAGTTTGTTATTGAACCACTGGAAAGAGGCTATGGTATCACTTTGGGGAATTCCCTCAGAAGAATACTTTTGTCTTCTCTGCCAGGCGTGGCAGTGACCTCAATCAAGGTTGATGGAGTACTTCATGAGTTCTCTATTGTCCCTGGTGTTATCGAGGATGTTACTGAAATCATTCTCAACGTAAAGAACCTGTCGATGAAGCTTTTCAGTGACGGACCGAAGATCGTTTATGTCGATGCGGATGGTGAAGGCGCTGTTACAGCAGGGGATATCAAGGCGGATTCCGATGTGGAAATACTCAATCCGGATCTTCATATCTGTACATTGAACGGGGAACACAGGTTTTACATGGAACTGGTACTCAATAAGAACAGAGGGTACATACCGGCGGAAAAAAACAAGCAGACAGGACAACCAATAGGAATAATACCTGTTGATTCAATATATACGCCTGTAAGGAAAGTAAACTATACGGTGGAAAATACCCGTGTAGGTCAGGTTACAGATTACGACAAGCTTACTCTTGAAGTCTGGACGAACGGCAGTATAAAGCCGGATGAAGCCATAAGCCTCGGAGCAAAGATATTGAGCGAACATCTTAACCTGTTCATAGACCTTTCGGATCACGCAAAGCATACGGAAATAATGGTTGAGAAGGAAGAAACCAAAAAGGAAAAGGTCCTCGAAATGACAATAGAGGAACTTGACCTTTCCGTTAGATCATATAATTGCTTGAAAAGAGCCGGTATCAATACTGTTGAGGATTTAACCAACAGGACTGAAGAAGACATGATGAAGGTAAGAAACCTGGGTAGAAAGTCACTTGAAGAAGTACTCCAGAAGCTTCATGCCCTTTCATTGTCACTCGCACCAAGCGAGGATTGAAAAAGTTTTTAGGGAGGTAAAGTTAAAATGCCAACACAGAGGAAGTTGGGACGTGCAACCGATCAGAGAAAAGCGATGCTTAAAAGTCAGGTTACTGCGTTACTTCAGAACGGTAAAATAGAAACCACCGAAGCAAGAGCAAAGGAAGTCGCGGCAATTGCTGAGAAGCTCATTGCCATGGCTATCAAGGAAATCGGCAATATAACGTCCAAGCAAATCAAAATCAGCGTAGTGAAAGTTGACAGCAAGGGAAAGAAGTTAACCAAGGCTGCTACTTCAAAGAATGGCAGGAAGTATTCAGTAGTCGACAGGGAAATCAAGACTGACATGGTAACAGTTGACAACCCCACAAGACTAAATGCCAGAAGAAGAGCTATGAACTGGGTATACAGGATTAAGGATGAAAAAGGCAACTATATCAACATTGTTGATAAGCTGTTTGATGAGATCGCACCTAAATTCAAGGATATCAACGGCGGATTCACAAGAATCTACAGACTCGGGCCAAGAAGAGGCGACGCAGCTGAGGCCGCAATACTTGAACTTACAAAATAATAAAGGCTTGGCTAAAAATTGTATTACAATAATAGGGATTGCCGTTTACGGTACAATCCCTAATTTTGTTTGTATGTGGAAAGGTGACACTCCTGCAAAGTCATTGCCGGAGAAGCTCACCTAAATTCAAAGAGGGGACGGTTCTTGCTTTGAATTACCACTTTTAGGATCTTGAAATGGGGTATGCTGGTGTGTCAGGTGAAAAGAACATAATTGAAGTCAATCATGTGAGCTACGTATATAAAGCGCATAGTGAGGACCGGCATGACGTAACTGCACTGCAGGATGTGAGCCTGTCGATCGGACAGGGCGAATTCCTTGCGATACTTGGAAGGAATGGTTCCGGGAAGTCCACACTGGCGAAGATGTTTAACGCATTGCTTCTGCCTGATGTCGGGACCGTCATTGTCAATGGGATCAATACGATGAATGAGGAACAGCTTTGGGATGTCAGAAGTTCTACGGGCATGGTCTTTCAAAACCCCGACAATCAGATCGTCGGTACGGTCGTTGAAGAGGATGTCGCATTCGGCCCGGAAAATCTTGGCGTTCCGCCTCTGGAGATCAGGATTCGTGTAGATGAAGCACTTGAAACGATAGGTTTGTCGGAATATAAAAAGCATGCTCCTCATCTGCTATCGGGTGGACAGAAGCAAAGGGTCGCAATCGCAGGAATCCTGGCCATGAAGCCGAAATGTATCGTGCTTGATGAAGCCACTGCCATGCTTGATCCAATCGGCAGGAAAGAGGTTATGTGCATCTTAAGGAAGTTGAATAAGGAAGAGGGCATCACAATCGTTCATATTACCCACCATATGGATGAAGCCAGTAAAGCCGACAGAATCCTCGTGATCGATTCCGGTGAAGGCATATTGCTTGGAACTCCAAAGGAAGTCTTCAAAGACGTTGAAAAAATAAAAAGCCTGGGACTTGATGTCCCACAGGTGACAGAACTAATGTATGAACTGAACAAAGCAGGTTACGATTTCCCGCAGGATATCCTCACAGTGGATGAGGCGATACAGTGCCTGACTATGTACCTTAACCAGCAGCAATCATAACATTCATTTTATAAAGGACGATTCCAACGCACTCTACTGGGATTATGGATTCATAGAAGTACAAGGGGGGACGGTTCGAGATTGCTGAAAAAGTCACTTATTTCTGAAATTTGATGCTTGAAACCCGCATAACTTCGTTGGTATTTTTTCAGAAACAGTACTTTTTCAGTGGTTTCGGACCGTCCCCTTTGTATTGAACCGTTCTCCTTGTATTTTATATTATGTTTTTAGATAATTCGAATTGACTTATACACCCTTATTCCGCCGCTTTTCTCCATATCTTCCACATTTCCGAAACGATTCTTCATGATTCCCTTCAATGTCGAACCGCCCTTGTTGTGAAAGGCGACCAGCCAAAGCGCACCTTTTGGATTGAGGTGGTCGTATGCTTCATTGATCAGCTGTATCAGGAGCGTCTTTCCTGCAGCAATCGGCGGATTAGTCACAATATCATCGAAGGCTGTTCCTTCAAATTCAGAATACAGGTCACTTTTGACGGCTTTTACCTCCAGCCTGTTCTTCGAAGCATTCCGCCGTGAATAATCCACCGCTCTTTCATTGATATCTGAAAGGCAGACGATCTGCCCCTGATACCGCGCTTTTATAAATAGTCCCACAGCTCCATATCCGCAGCCGAGGTCAAGCACGGACTTTCCGGTTGGACTGAAGGTCTCGATCAGCAACTCGGACGCCCTGTCCACCTTGCTCTCGTGCGAGAAAACCCCGCTGACCGATGTGAAGGATAGTTCAACGCCATTGATTTCTGCTGTGAAATTCTTTTCCTTGATTTCCGATGTCGGTTGTTCTGTGTAATAATGCTCGTTCATGATTGCCTCTTCCTGACCTGCAGAATAATTAAAATGTTATGTAGCCCAAAACGGCCTTGGCTATATGTATGCTGTAATAGGATATCTTTGTCAAAGGAATCTATTCATAACTATATCATAAGGGATTTTTTGAAACAAGCAGGCTCAAATTTGTTAATTCTACGCACTGGATACAAGAAAAAAAGCTTGCAGTTATCCCCGGTATTATTATAATATGATTGTACCCATAAAAGCCGTCCGATGCATTCGCCAGGGTAAGCGTCACATATCTGCGGCCAGGGGTTGACATATTGGATAAGGGAGTAGTAAATGCCGATCATAATAGAAAATCTTTCATATATATATATGCAGGGAACACCGTTCGAAAAAACAGCATTGAAGGATATCAACCTTACTATAAATGATGGTGAATTCGCCGGGATCATTGGACATACCGGTTCCGGAAAATCGACGCTGATACAGCATTTCAACGGGCTGTTGAAGCCGACTTCAGGACGTGTCCTGATCAACGGCGCCGACACTGCCGGGAAAAATCTGAAGGAACTCAGGCGGCACGTTGGTGTCGTATTTCAATATCCCGAGCATCAATTGTTTGATGAAACGGTATATAAAGATATTGCCTTTGGACTCTACAAACAGAAAATTCCGGAGGAGCAGATCCGCAGCGAAATAATGAGAGTAATTGAAGCCGTAGGCCTGGATGCCGGGATTCTTGAAAAATCACCGTTTGAACTTTCAGGCGGCCAAAAGCGAAGAGTCGCGATAGCAGGCGTTCTTGTCATGAAACCGGAAATACTGATACTTGACGAGCCGACAGCCGGACTTGATCCGAAAGGTCGGGACGAGATATTCGGCAATATATTAAAAATACACGAAACATTGGGCATAACTGTAATTCTTGTATCACACAGCATGGAGGATATCGCCAGGCTTGTCAATAGAGTCATTGTAATGAACAAGGGTCAGATAGAGCTTGACGGTACTGTGGCAGAAGTGTTTGCAGATACTCAAAGGCTTGAAGCAATTGGCTTGTCCGCTCCTCAGGTGGCATACCTGATGCAGGGCCTGAAGGATTTTCTTCCAGAGATTGATGACAGGGCATTTACGGTAGCTGCAGCGAGGGATGAACTTCTCAGGCACCTGAAAGGCAAGGTGCGCAAATGCTGATGAATAATATAACAATAGGCCAGTACATACCCGGTGACTCCGTCATACACCGGGCTGATCCCAGAACGAAGATTATATTATCCCTCGTATTTATGGTGGTGATTTTTCTTTTAAACTCCTTCTGGACCTTTTTGGCTGTAACGGCTTTCATCATTCTCAGCGTTGAGATATCCGGAGTGCCGCTAAAATATACTCTCAGGGGTCTGAAGCCTCTTCTGCTCATAATCGTCTTCACTGCCGTCGTTAATGTGTTTACGACTATCGGAACACCTGTTTCTGATGTTGTCCCACTTAAATATGTAACCTGGGAGGGCCTGATATTAGCTGCAAAACTTGCGACGAGGCTTGCACTGATCATCATCAGCGGATCACTGCTGACCTTCACCACTACGCCGATCCTGCTGACCGATGGTATCGAGAAGTTGCTGAATCCGTTCAAGAGGATAGGGATTCCGGCGCATGAGCTTGCAATGATGATGTCAATCGCACTCAGATTCATACCGACGCTGCTTGAGGAGACGGATAAGATCATGAAGGCGCAGGCGGCAAGAGGCGCCGATTTTGATACGGGCAATCTGGTACAGCGTGCCAAAAGCTTTGTTCCGGTGCTGGTGCCTCTGTTTGTAAGTGCATTCAGAAGGGCCGACGAACTGGCCACGGCTATGGAAGCAAGGTGCTACAGGGGCGGTACGGGAAGGACCAGAATGAGACAGCTGAGGTTTACAGCTGCAGATCTGGCAGTCTCACTGACAACGTTCCTTATATTCTCCACCGTATTAATTTTGCAGTTATTTTAATAAATATAGGAAGACTTGAACTGTGGGAGGTTCGCAATGAGTGATTTGAAGGAAAAGGTAAAAAGCTTTTTCAGCAAATATGGTATGGATGCGGCAAATGTAGACTTTGAGCAGAATTGCCAGACATTTGCCAACGAAATGCAAAGCGGGCTGGACGGCTCATCTTCACTGTTGATGATCCCGACCTATATCGGCGTTGAAAAGGAATTGCCGCTGAATGAACCCGTCATTGCAATCGATGCCGGCGGTACCAACTTCAGGGTCGCTGTGATCCATTTTGATGAAAATAGCAAAGTAGTGATAGAAGATTTTCAGAACTATTCCATGCCGGGTACAAAAGGAGAAATCTCCAAGGATGAATTTTTTGAAACAATGGCGGATTACATTATACCTGTACTTCACAGAAGCAGCAAAATCAGCTTCTGTTTTTCCTATCCCGTCGAAATCTTACCGAACAGGGATGGCAGGCTGATAAGATTCACCAAAGAGGTGAAGGTCAGGGATGTGGAGGGCGAAAATCTCGGGGAAAGCCTCATGAAGGTTTTCAGAAAACGTGGCTGCACAGAGCAGAAGAGCATCATCGTTCTCAACGATACCGTTGCAACGCTGCTGGCTGGAAAGGCGTCATCACCGGGAAGGGTTTTTGACAGCTATATCGGTTTCATACTCGGGACCGGTACGAATATCTGTTATGCGGAGAAATGTTCAAACATCGGTAAAGTTCCCGAACTCAGGAATAATGACGGTACGATGCTGATAAATATGGAGTCAGGTGGTTATAGTAAGGCTCCGCGGGGAGTAATGGACCTGGAACTTGACAGAACAACGGTTAACCCGGGCGATTATGCTTTTGAAAAGGCGATATCGGGAGCGTACCAAGGTGCGCTGATTTATACGGTATTGAAGAAAGCTATTTGTGATGGGATAATTACATCAAAATTCGCATCTGCGTTTGAGCGTATTCAAAGCCTGGCATCCAAAGAGATCGATGATTTCCTGTTCTGGCCATTCGGAAGTAATACTTTGGCGGTATGCTGCAACGCTTCAGGCAATGAGGAGGATCGGACCGTTCTCTACCACCTCATAGACGGTGTGCTTGAAAGGGCGGCAAAGTATGTGGCATTCAGCCTGACAGCCGTGCTTGAAAAAACCGGAAAGGGCAGGAATCCCTGTGCGCCTGCCTGTATTACCGCTGATGGCTCGACCTTCTATAAATCGAAGCTTTTCAGGACAAAACTGGATCACTATATCAAGACCTATACGAATGAAGCGAAAGGCATTTACTGCGAGTTCGCGAAGGTGGACAATGGAACACTGATCGGCACTGCCATTGCAGGCTTGCTGAACTAGCTGCTTCAAAGAGAGAATATGAGAAATATCAAGCTTACAATAGAATATGATGGAACGGTTTATCACGGCTGGCAAAGCCAGATCAATGCAAAGACAGTCCAGGACATCGTAGCGGATGCCGTGAGCAAATTAACGCGTGAAAAAAGCAGTATTACAGGCGCAAGCAGGACTGATACAGGTGTGCATGCGTTTGGTCAGGTGTGCAATTTTTTTACTGAAACAACCATTCCGGCGGATAAGTTCGCATTTGCACTAAATACACTGCTGCCCGAGGACATCACAGTGAAGAAATCAGAAGAGGTTGCCCCTGATTTCCACTCGCGATTCAGTACGAAAGGGAAAAAATACCGCTACCTTTTCTATAATTCCACCTTCCCCTCGGCGCTTTTACGGCATAGAGCGTATCATATTTTTTATCCGCTCGACGTTGATGCAATGAACCGCGCTGCCGCATATTTCATTGGTACGCATGATTTCACCTCATTCAGTTCGACAGGGGGAAGTGTTAAAACAGCTGTCCGGACAATAACACAAGCCTGCGTTGAAAGGGATAACGAGCTGATCACATTTACAGTAATGGGAAATGGATTTCTGTATAACATGGTGCGCATAATCGCAGGTACGCTTGTTGAAGTAGGCCAGGGCAAAATGGACCCGGACACCGTACCTGATATGATCACTGCTCTTGACAGGAGGAAGGCGGGCAGGACAGCCCCTGCCCATGGCTTGTATCTCGTTGAGGTCTATTATGACGACAGCTTTACTACGCAGGGCGTATAACTGAAAGCGGCTCGGAAAATTTTCTTTGGACTGATGCGTTATAACGAAAAAAGATTCGGAAAACACGGATTTTATAAAAAGTGATATGGCGGACGATTAACACAGAGATATAAGTATATTTAGGTAATAAAGGAGAGATAATGAGAGATAAATTGAAATTATCGTAATTTGCTCTTGACAGAGGTGAGCTTTCTGTATTATTATTAAAAAGTGCCAAAAAGACCGGCAAGTTTCATGCTGTGTTTAAGGCCGGTATGATATGTATATATGTTAGGGTAGTCAAGGAGGAAAGGTAACACATGAAAACTTTCATGGCAAAAGTCGAAGAAGTTAACAGGAAATGGTATGTAGTCGACGCAGACGGTAAGCCGCTGGGAAGACTCGCAAGTGAAGTGGCAAGTGTATTGAGAGGCAAGAACAAACCCACCTATACGCCTCATGTTGATACAGGTGATCATGTAATCGTGATTAATGCGGAAAAAGTTGTTTTGACCGGCAACAAGCTGGATCAGAAGATTTACAGACATCATTCAGGTTGGCCAGGCGGAATGAAGGAAGTAAATGCAAGGACGCTTATGGCTAAAACACCTGAGAAGGTAATAGAACTTGCCGTAAAGGGAATGCTCCCCCATAACAGCCTGGGACGTGCAATGTACAGGAAACTCATGGTTTACAAGGGTGCTGAACACGAGCAGCAGGCACAGAAACCCGAAATTTTGGAAATTAATGTTTAATTGGAGGGAGGAGCAATAATATGGCACTTAAAATTCAGTATTATGGAACAGGTAGAAGGAAGAAATCTGTAGCACGAGTCAGGCTTGTTCCTGGAGAAGGAAAATTTCTTATTAACGATAGAACCCTTGACGATTATTTTGGACTGGCAACACTCAAGGTTATCGTAAAGCAGCCATTAGTGCTGACGGATACAGCAGAAAAATTCGATGTCTTGTGCAAAGTCACAGGCGGTGGCTTCACTGGCCAGGCAGGCGCTATCAGACACGGTATTTCAAGAGCATTGCTCAAGCTGAATGAAGAATTAAGGCCTGTGCTTAAAAAAGCCGGATTCCTTACAAGAGACCCGAGAATGAAAGAAAGAAAGAAATACGGTCTCAAAAAAGCAAGAAGGGCGCCACAGTTCTCAAAGAGATAATAATAATAACGAATATAGCAGCAAAACAGGGAACGGTATACCACCGTTCCTTCTGTATTTTCTTGGTTTTTGGAGGGTCAGATGCTATTAATAAAGAATGCCAGACTGCTGACCATGGCGGGCAGCGAATATGAGAACGGATACATTGCAGCAGAAGCGGGAAAAATAACAGCACTCGGTTGTGATGCTGCAGAAGTGGAAAAACTGGAAGCGGCAGGTTGTTCCGAGGTGATTGATGCAAGGGGCTGCTATGTGCTGCCGGGCTTTATTGATGCTCATTGCCATGTTGGCATGTGCGAAGACGGGGTCGGATTTGAAGGCGAAGACAGTAATGAAATGACTGATCCTGTAACTCCCCAGCTCAGAGCGATCGATGGAATATATCATGCTGACAGGGCTTTTGTCGAGGCGAGGGAAAACGGTATCACTACAGTTGTAACGGGTCCGGGAAGTGCTAATGTCATCGGCGGACAATTTGCAGCACTCAAGACTTATGGCCGCAGTGTTGAAGATATGATACTGAAGGAACCAGTTGCAATGAAGATCGCTTTTGGCGAGAATCCCAAGTCCGTGTATCATGAGAAAAGGCAGTCACCGATGACCAGAATGGCAACTGCGGCTATCCTGAGGGAGAGCCTCATGAAGGCAAAGGAATACAGGCAGATGCTCGATGATTATGAACGTGACAGTGAAAATTTTGACAAGCCGGATTATGATATGAAGCTGGAAGCACTGATGAGGGTGTTGAAGGGCGAAATGCCGCTAAAAGCGCATGCGCACAGGGCTGACGATATATTGACAGCGCTCCGTATTGCAAAAGAATTTGACATTCATGTGACAATAGAACACTGCACGGAGGGCCATCTGATTACAGACATTCTTTTAGAGGAAAACACATCGGTTATAACTGGACCTTTCCTGACGGACAGGTCCAAAATCGAATTAAAGAATCAAAGCGTCAAATCACCGGGTATACTGTCCAGAGCAGGTTTGAAAATAGCGATCATGACGGATCACCCATGCACACCGGTTCAGTATCTGCCGCTTTGTGCAGCTGTTGCGGTAAAAGAGGGAATGGATGAGCAGGAAGCTTTGAAGGCAATAACGATCAATGCGGCAGAAATAACTGGAATTTCCGACAGGGTTGGGAGTCTGGAGACCGGCAAAGATGCGGATATTATTATTATGGACGGGCCTCCGCTCGATTTGAAAACGAAAGTACTTTATACGATAATCAACGGTCAGGTGGTTAAACGTTTATGATAAGATTCAAGGCAGGCTCTGCAGAGGAAACTGCAGAGCTCGGGCGGCGGCTTGGTGTAATCCTTCAAAAAGGCGACACGGTATGTCTGACAGGTGATCTGGGCACAGGAAAGACCGCATTTACCGGCGGCATTGCCAAAGCGCTTGGAATCGGAGGCTACATAACCAGCCCCACGTTTACGATTGTGAATGAATATGAAGGCGATTTGCCGTTGTACCACTTTGATGTCTACAGGATAGGCGATCCGGGTGAAATGTTTGAGACCGGGTATGATGAATATATTTCAGGCGAGGGTATCACTGTCATAGAATGGGCCGAATTGATCAGGGACATCCTGCCGCCTGACCGGATCGAAGTATTCATTGAAAAAGATAATACAGACAAGCCCGACAGCAGGCTTATTACAATGAAGTTCCATGGACTCAGGTCCGCAGATTATGAAGGGAGGCTTACCGAATGAGGGCACTAGCCGTTGATACGTCAACAACCATGGCTGGTATAGCGATTGTAGATGAACAAGGTCTTTTGGCCGAGTATATGCTCAATGATAAAAAGACTCATTCGCAAAAGCTTGTTCCGATGCTGCAGGAGATATTGAACAGCCTGAAAATGACTGTCGCCGATATGGATATCCTTGCAGCGGTGACCGGGCCGGGTTCCTTTACGGGACTGCGTATAGGCGTTACCACCGTCAAATCGATCGCATATGCGGCTCAGAAGCCAACAGCGGGCATCCCTTCCCTGGACGCGCTTGCAGCTGCTTTGCCAGTACCCGCGGACACACTGGTCTGCCCGATACTTGATGCCAGGAACAATCAGGTCTATACAGCGTTATATAAATATCATAACGGAATCATGGAAAACACTTCAGGCTATATGGGAGTGCATGTTTCCGAACTCGTCAGCCTGATCGAAGATAAAAACGCCGGAATCCTTTTTACCGGTGATGCGGTGGCACAACACAGGGACTTTCTTAAGATAGAACTCGGAGACCGCTGTATTTTCGCACCGGACTTTCTGACACAGCATATGGCTGCATCAGCTGCTCATCTTGCCTTGCTTCAGATGCAGAGGGGTGAGACTGTCAGCAGCTACGACCTGAAGCCTTTTTATCTCAGACAGTCTCAGGCAGAGAGGGAATTCGGGGAAAAACGAAATGGGACTCAGACGGGGGCAGAGGAGATATGAAGGATATCGAAATTGTTGCGGCCAGCCGTGAACATATTAATGATATCGTAGTCGTTGAAAATCTAAGTTTTAAAATACCATGGTCGAGGCAGTCGATTGTAGAAGAGCTTCTTGAAAACAAGATTGCGATTTATTTCTGTGCGCTGACAGGCAGTCAGATTTCCGACAGTCATGCAGCCGAATGCGGGGTTGCTTATGATTGCAATGCAGGATGTGAAACAGTTGGTAGAATCGGCGGTAAAGCAGTAGGCTATGCAGGTATGTGGCAGATACTGGACGAGGGACATATCACCAATATAGCCGTACATCCGGAATTCAGGAATTACGGCGTCGGAAGCGCGCTGTTGGAAGCATTGCTTTCAAGTGCTGAAAAGCTTGGCATCATAGCGCTGACGCTTGAGGTAAGACGCAGTAACTATTCTGCCCAGGCATTGTACAAAAAGTTCGGCTTTGCGGATGGCGGCATGCGAAAGGCATATTACGCGGATAACAATGAAGATGCGATAATCATGTGGAAGCGGCTTGATTGATTTCCAGCCTGTCACACAGTATTGTACCTGTGGCTTTCGCAGTGCCGGCGGGTAATTCCAGAACGCTGCGGGAGTTCTTTATGACTTTCGAGATCCTCCAGGGTTTGATATCTTCCTCGATATACAGAACATTCTGATCCTTATCCAAAAATATCGCATCTATAGGAAATCTCATAAAAAACATATGGATTGAATTACAGGGTGTGATAAGCATTCCGCTCCCTGCAGGAAGGTCTTTTTTCAACTGCAGGCCTTTGAGCCTGGCAAAGAAGCTTCGTGCGTGATCGCATTGATTTGTTAACACTGTATTGCGTGTAATATTCCTGATTATCATAAAAAGAGCCTCCCTTCATCTTCAGCTTCGAAGTGTCCCGTATTTGGAAAGCTTCAACGTTTCTTTACATTATATCACATGGTTTATCACACGGCTTTCAATTTATCATTATTTGATATTTATGGCATGAATATAAAAAACTCTGCAAAATTTTATAATAACGTAAGACATGAAAGCCGCTTTATCGTATAATCATTATAGGCAAGGTGGTGAGACTCGATTGGAGCTGACCGACTATGAACTGATACAAAAGTGTTTATCAGGGCAGCAAGAGTATTTTGAAGAGCTTGTGACACGATATAAAAAGTTGATATTTAGCGTTGTATATAATATGATGAATGACAAAGATGAGGTCAGTGACATCTCCCAGGAAGTTTTCATCAGGATTTACAAAGCACTTGACCGTTACAATCCTGAGTACAAATTTTCAACCTGGTCTGTCAGAATAGCCACAAACCTTTGCCTTGATATGCATCGCAAGAAAAAAGTGGATTCCACGCCGATCGAAGAGATAGAAGACTTTTCGAATGGCATTGATACACCGGAATCAAGCTACATTCAAAAGGAACGTACGCTCAGGATCCGAAAGGCGATACAGTCCTTGCCTGAAAAGTACCGAACGCCGGTCATCCTCTTTCACCAGAACGGCGTATCCTATGAAGAGATGACGAAGATACTCGGTGAACCGATGACAATTATAAAAAACCGCCTTTACCGGGCCAGATTGATGCTCAGGGAGGCACTGATGCAGGATAGAAAGGAGGAGGTATTATGAACTGTGAATTATCAAAAGAATATATCATGAAGTATTTCGACGGCGAACGTAACGATATTGAAGATGTTCAGTTTAAGCAGCATTTAAAAAGCTGCAGCAGTTGTAATGATGAGTTCAACTGCATGGAAGAGATTTTCAAGGCAATTGAAACACAGACAGAAGTAGAACCTCCGGCCAATTTTGAAGCAATGGTGATGGAGAAGGTCGGTGTTATTGAGAAACAACGCAGCGAAACATACTCGAAGCGTATCGTACTCCTGTACAACGCCGCTACAGTGATATCCATCATACTTCTGCTGGTTTTTGCAGCGGATCTGAAGCAGGTAAGTGTATTTAATGCTTTTGAGAAAATAAGCGATTACTTCAGCTCATTCTCCAGTGCGACATCCGCAGTATTCGGTGTAGTAAGCGATATTTTCAGACTGATCGGCGGAGCGCTTTTTGTAGTATTGGACGTGGCGTTCTCGATTTTCAAGTCATATTATTATGTATTTCTTGCACTGGTCGTCATGCTGTTTGCAATACAGAAGCTGCTCAACTATGTAGGCACACAAAGCAGGGAGGAAGTAAGATGAAAAAACTCTTTTCGCTGCTTCTGCTGTTTGCAGTATTCATGCTGATAACGATACCCATCTTTGCTGAAGGTGTGGTAATTTCTTCTGAAAATGGTGACAGAGTCAGCCTTATAGATGATATATCAATAACGAAACCAGTCATGGGCAATGTCATTTCTGTGCTTGGCAATGTTTCGGTGAACAGCAAAATAAATGGCCAGGTGGTCGCAGTCTTTGGGGATATAACGGTCAATGAGGAAGTATCGGGGCAGGTTGTGACAGTGTTCGGCAATACAATACTGACACAAAACGCATTAGTTGGAGGCGACGTCATAACGATTGGTTCGCTCACCAAAGATGAAGGAGCAAAGGTCAAGGGTCAGGAAGTCAGGATACTTGGCGAGTCGATGAACCTGGATATAAGCGCTTTTGTATATCTAAGGCTCGCGATCATGATTCTGTTCACACTTGCGGTCCTGATCGTCGGTTTGTTGATCCTCGTAATTTCAAAAGAAAAATACAACAAAATATCGCAGCATATTGAAAAGGATATCGGTAGAAAGCTTCTTCTCGGAGTTCTTTCACTCCTTAGCGCGAGCATACTGCTGCTGCTGCTGCTTGTGACGCTGATTGCGCCGTTGCTGTATATTGTCATTCTTGTACTATCGTCCGTCACAGCCAGCATCTACTTCGGCAGACTGATCCTTAGAACATTCAGCCAGAAGAACAGTATTTATACGGAGTTCGTAACCGGACTCGTCTCGATTACCCTGCTGAAACTGCTTCTGCTGTTTATGGTACCGCAGGACGAACTACTGCTTGGACTGGCGTTGGTTGTTATAGTGGACCTGTTTATTTATTCACTGGGCCTGGGCATACAAATGGAAGAACGGTATTTGAAAAAGTAATCTGGAGTGTTATAAAAAAAATTCATATAAATGAAAATTTAACAACGAATAGCTATACGAAATTCACTCATAATAATGTAGCATGGTTAAATTATGCGGGGGTGATTACGTGAAGCTATTTTTTAATGCAATGGCAATGTTTTTTATAGCTGTAATGTTTTCTGGCTGTGGAACCTCATCCGGCAATGGCGGTCAGGATTATGTGAAAAAAATGGCTGATGTGACTATGTCAGGAACAGACTTGCCGAAGACTGATGTACCTTTACAGAATTCAACTTTGCAGGATTCAGCTTCAACGATCACGACTTCGCCGAAAACAGCCCCGCAGGATGCAGCTTCATCGGAATTGGCTTCGGAAAGCACCCGCAACGCACCTTTGAATAATGTCCAGGAAATTGAGCCGGTCAGGAGTGTTGCTAAAAACGTCCGTCTGGGAAAAGAAAAAATCGGGGGTATGACTGAAACCGAGCTTCTTTCAATGCTGCAGGGGATTTCACTAAAGACGGATATTACAGCTGTAAATGCCAGCTATGATGAAAAGACCTGGGATATGAAGAAAGGGAAATATGGAAAAAGGCTTAATGCGGATAAAATCGTCAAAGCAGCTCTTTCTGCAAAGAAAGGCCAGGTAATCCAATATTCGTATTCCCGGGTTCAACCTCATATCGCTTCAAAGCAGTTAAAAGGAAAAATTAAGCTTATTGCGAAGTTTAGTACGCCATTTCTGGATAGAAGCAGATCACGGATTAAGAATATTCGTCTTGCTTCAGCTAAACTAGATAAAATGATAATACTGCCCGGGCAGGAATTTTCCTTTAATGCTTCAACGGGCAGCAAGTCTAAAAAGTTTGGTTATGAAAACGCAACTGTGATTGTAAGGACCCCAAAAGGCCCAAAACATAAAAAAGCTCCTGGCGGAGGAGTATGCCAGGTCTCAACCACATTATACAATGCAGTAATGAAGTGCGGGTTAAAAGTCACGGAGAGACATGAACATTCGGATGATGTCTTCTATGTTCCCGATGGCAAAGATGCAACGGTGACATACGGAGGGGCGGATTTCAAGTTTGTCAACACCAGGAAATATCCCATTATGCTGCGGGTGACTGTCGGCAAAAGATTTCTTCAGGTGAAAATATATGAAAAGCATAAATGAAAACAGTGCTCCGGCTGTCAGGCAATAGTAAGATGATTCTAGCCATTTTTATTTCTATCTGATATAATACAACTGAGAATGTGGAGCGAAAATTTCGTGGAGGTTGGAAATGATAGTAAGGGAAGTTGTTATTAAAAATTCTGCGGGACTTCAGTCAAAATCCGCAGCGGTATTCATTCAAAAGGCTTCCAATTATAAATCCAGTATATGGATTGTCAGGGATGAGAGAAGAGCCAATGCCAAAAGCCTTCTGGGTGTATTATCCTTGGGAATCGGGCAGGGTACAAAGCTGGCTATCACTGTGGAAGGCGAAGACGAAGCGGATGCAGCGGCTGACCTGGAAAAATATTTGCTTTCCGGTATAGGTGAGATAGCTTAAAAAATGTTCGACATACAGGAAGAACTTAAAAAACTGCCCGATAAACCGGGCGTTTATATTATGAAGGACGAAAGTGGCGCCATTATTTATGTTGGGAAGGCCGTGGTGCTCAAAAACAGGGTCAGGCAATATTTCCAGACATCTGCGAACCATTCGCCAAAGGTAACAGCCATGGTGGCGAAAATCAGCGAGTTTGAGTACATCGTCACAGATACTGAACTGGAAGCACTCATTCTCGAATGCAATCTGATTAAAAAGCATAAACCCAGATTCAATATCCTGCTCAAGGATGATAAAAACTACCCCTATATTAAAATAACAATGTATGAGGATTATCCCCGGATGTTCATGACCAGACGGGTTGATAAGGATGGAGCCAGATATTTTGGGCCTTATTCCAATGTATTCTCCGTCAGGGAAACGATGAATCTCATCAAAAAGGTATTCCCCATAAAATCCTGCAAGCGTGAGTTGCCGCGCGATATAGGAAAAGGCAGGCCATGTCTTAACTTTCACATCAATCAGTGTCTCGGACCTTGTACGGGAAATGTGGACAAGGCGGAATACGGTATATTGATGCGCGATATCTGTTCTTTCCTGGATGGCAGGCAGGAGGCGACCATTCAAAAGTTGGAGAAAAATATGGCGATTGCGTCGGAAACGCTTGATTTTGAAAAGGCGGCGTCGCTGCGGGACAAACTTTCCAGTCTGAGGCATATCACAGAGGAACAAAAGGTGCTTTCCGTTGCCGGTTCCGATCAGGACATCATAGGCTTTGCCGCGAGCAAAACCGACACTTGCGTTCAGGTGTTTTTCATAAGAGGCGGCAAGCTGCTCGGAAGGGAATACTTTATTGTAGAAGGTACGGGTGAAGGAGAGCTTCCGGAACTGGCGTCCTCGTTCCTTAAACAGTTTTACAGCACAGCGGCGATGGTACCGCCTGAAATAGTCGTTGAAACGCAATTCGAAGATATTGATGTCGTTGAGGACTGGCTCAGTTCTAAAAGAGGCGGCAGAGTGCATGTGAAGGTGCCCCAAAGAGGAGAAAAGCTTCACATGGTGGAAATGGTCTCACAGAATGCGAAGCTGGAGCTTGCCAGATTCAATGAGAGGCTTGCAGGAGGAGGACCAGTGCAGGAAGGACTGCGTGGAATGTCGGAAGCACTTGGACTTACGCAGCTGCCTCAAAGGCTGGAAGCTTACGATGTATCCAATACAGGTTCCTCCGAGATCGTCGCATCAATGGTGGTGTTTGAACAGGGAATGCCTGCAAAGAAGGAATACAGGCGTTTCAAAATCCGTTCAACCGAGGTGCAGAACGATTATGCAAGCATGCAGGAGACTCTGTACAGAAGATTAAAGCACGCAGAAGCCGAGAAGCAGGAAATAGAGAAACAGAAAGCAGAGATGCAGGTAGCAGAGAAACAGGAAGACAGGAAACAGGAAGCAGAGAAGCAGGAAGTAGAGAAACAGGTAGCCGGAAAGGCCGGGTTTTCCAAAATGCCGGACCTGATCATGCTGGATGGCGGTCTTGGCCATGTCAACGCTGTAAGTGAGGTGCTGACTGAACTGGGTGTTTCCATTCCGATCTGCGGCATGGTCAAGGATGACAGGCATCGCACTAGAGGGCTTGTCCTGCCGGACAGAGAAATTGATTTATCCAAAAACCTAACGGTATTAAGGTTTGTTACATCGATACAGGATGAAGCACACAGGTTTGCTCTTGACTATAATAAAAAGCTGAGGACAAAGAGGTATACAAAGTCCGTGCTGGATGAAGTAGAAGGTATCGGACCCAAACGTAAAAAGGCACTGCTCAAGCATTTTGGCTCTGTCAGCAGAATGAGGCAGGCAGGGATTGATGATCTGCAGGCTGTGGAAGGTATTAGCAGAACCGCTGCAGAAAAGCTGTTTGAATATCTGGAGAACAATTAAGCTAGGAGTTTGTGCGGAAACAATGGGCGAATAGATGCGTGCAGGAGTTTTCGGGCAGACTTCTTGGAAAGGAACTGTACAGGATGTCAATTTATGCAATCTCGGACTTGCATCTCGCGCTTAGTGTCGATAAGCCGATGGATGTATTCGGTGCCAGATGGTCGAACTACATGGAAAGACTTGCGGAGAACTGGAATTCAACAGTGGGCGAGAATGACCATGTGCTGATCCCGGGTGATATCTCATGGGCGACCTATCTGGAACAGGCGTATGAGGATTTCCGGTTTATTGATAAATTGCCTGGCAAAAAGATTATTTCCAAAGGCAATCATGATTACTGGTGGACTACAAAAAACAAGTTGGACAAATTTATCAGTGAAAATGGATTTTCATCTATCCGTTTTATGCATAACAACAGCTATACCGTTGAAAACGCTGTTATCTGCGGAACCAGGGGCTGGACAATGCCTGGCGAGGAGGGCTTCAATGCGGAAGACTCGAAAATATATCAGAGGGAGCTTGTGCGCCTGGAGCTTTCGTTGAAAAGCGCGGCGTTGCCTGAAGACGGCTGTCTTGTCGCTGCCATGCATTTCCCGGTTTTTAATTCAAAAGGTGTTTTTTCAGGCTTTTTGGATATAATGCAAAAGTATAATGTCAAGCTTTGTATCTATGGACATCTTCATGGAGAAGCCCACAGGAATGCAGTGGAGGGTATTATAAACGGCATAGATTTCAAGTTTGTCGCGGCGGATCGTCTTGGTTTTAAGCCCATGAAGCTCTTTTGAGTGTGATGGGCACTGGAGTCTGGCTGTATGGGCGAGCGGTTGACACAGTCAACGACCAGCCACGGACGCATGGGCGAGCAGTTGACGCAGTCAACGACCAGCCCCCCTCAGGCAATATTTAGGGCAAAAAGGCCATTTGTATTGGACTTTATAAAAACTATTTGTTATAATATACGAGTTATAACGAGGTGAAAGATGTCTCCCTCCTCTATAGGTGGCAGATACCGATTAGGGTTCAGGCAGCTAGCATATCTCCTGCCTCGTTGAAACGCAGCAGCGGTAATAAAATGTTTCTGCAATCGAAACATTTTATTTGAATCGATACGTTATAAAGGAAAGAGTATAGGAGGATTTGAAAAAAAATGCAGGTAAAAGTAGAAAACGTTGGTAAAAGCATAGTTCAGCTTGAAATAGAAGTTGATGCGGAAAAGTTTGAACAAGGAATGCAAAAGTCATTTCAGAAGAATGCAGGAAAATTTAGCATACCTGGTTTTAGAAAAGGGAAGGCCCCCAGATATATGGTGGAAAAATTCTATGGCGATCAGGTATTATATGAGGATGCAATCAATGCAATTTGCCCGGACGAATATGATCAGGCTGTAGAAGAGAATGATCTTCACCCGGTGGAGAAGCCTGAAATTGATATAAAGCAGATCGGAAAAGGACAGACCTTTATATTTACTGCAAAAGTAACAGTCAAACCCGAGGTAGAACTCGGAGAGTATAAGGGCGTTGAAGTCACAAAGGCGGATGCGCTTGTGACTGATGAGGATGTTGAGAAGGAAATAGAGAAGGTTCTGGATAAGAATTCGAGGTTGGTGACTGTAGAAGACAGACCGGTCGCATCAGGCGATACAGCGATCATAGATTTTGAAGGCTTCATAGACGGCGTGCCGTTTGAAGGCGGCAAGGGTACCGATCATAGTTTGGTTATAGGCTCCGGTACATTCATACCCGGTTTCGAGGATCAGCTTATCGGCGCAGCATTGGGAGAAGAGAAAGAGGTCAATGTCTCCTTCCCGGAAGAATACGGCAGTGCCGAGCTTGCCGGTAAACCAGCTCTCTTCAGGGTCACTGTGAAAGAAATCAAACTGAAGGAACTACCCGCTCTTGATGATGAATTCGCAAAGGACGTCAGCGAATTTGATACACTGGAGCAGTACAAAGCCGATCTGAGGCAGAAGATGGTTGAGAAAGCCGAGCACAAGGCTCATCACGAAAATGAAGACAATGTAGTTGAGAAAGTCGTTGAAAACGCATTAATTGAGGTTCCTCACGTCATGGTTGAAAAGCGTGTGGATGACTTGGTATACGATTTTTCAATGAGGATCCGTTATCAGGGAATGGAACTTGAGAAATATCTGGAAGCCATGGGCATGGACATGAAAACCTTCAGGGATCAGTTTGAAAAGAGGGCGGAGCAGGAAGTAAAGACACAGCTCGTCATTGAGAAGATAGGCGCTATTGAAGCTATTGTGCCTTCAGATGAGGACACGGATGCGGAAATAAAGAAGCTGGCTGAAAGTTATAAGCAGAGCGAGGAAGATTTCAGGCAACATTTGAAGCCGGATGATATAGAATATATCAGAAGCAATCTGGTTGCCAGAAAAACCGTAGATTTCCTGATGGAAAACGCGAAGCTGTCCTGAAGAGAAGTTTAAATTGCGATTTTTATGGGAAAAGATAAAGAAGCCTAAACAATTAGGCGTTTATGCCGTAATATAATATATAAATGATAGGGAGGAATATTATGAGTCTGGTACCAATTGTAGTAGAACAGTCAAGCAGGGGAGAGCGCTCTTATGATATTTTCTCCATGCTGCTCAAGGAAAGAATAATCATGCTCAGCGATGAGGTCAACGATGTTACCGCGAGTCTGGTAGTCGCACAAATGCTTTACCTTGATTCAGTCGACCCGGACAAGGACATCCAGTTGTACATTAATAGCCCTGGCGGTTCCATCACATCAGGGTTTGCAATATACGATACCATGCAGCACGTGAAAGCGGATGTCCAGACGATTTGTGTGGGAATGGCGGCAAGCATGGGGGCGTTTCTGCTCACAGCAGGAGCGAAGGGAAAAAGATTTGCACTGCCAAACAGCGAGATCATGATACACCAGCCTCTGGGAGGGACCCAGGGACAAGCGACAGATATAAAGATTCGTACGGAATGGTTGTTGAAAATAAAGAACAAGCTGAACAACATACTGAGTGAAAAAACCGGGCAACCCCTTGAGAAAATTGAGAGGGACGTTGAAAGGGATTTCTTCATGTCAGCGGAGGAAGCAAAAGCGTATGGCCTCGTTGACGAAATCATGATCAGAAAGACATAAATGGGGTGAAGCGATGTCCAGATATGATGAGAAGAAGCAATTGAAATGCTCCTTCTGCGGCAAGACACAGGAACAGGTAAAAAGGCTGGTAGCAGGCCCTGGCGTATACATTTGCGATGAGTGTATCGAACTTTGTTCTGAGATCATAGAGGAAGAGTTTGAAGAGACTAAAACCGATTCCGAGCTTAACGAAATACCCAAACCCAAGGATATAAAAGCGATACTGGATCAATATGTCATCGGACAGGAAATGGCCAAAAAGTCGCTCTCTGTGGCGGTTTACAACCATTACAAAAGGATCAATACAGACATAAAAACAAGCGAAGTCGAGATTCAGAAGAGCAATATCGTCATGCTTGGACCAACCGGTTGTGGTAAAACACTACTTGCCCAGACACTTGCCAAGGTATTAAATGTCCCTTTTGCGATTGCCGACGCTACATCACTGACTGAAGCCGGATACGTGGGTGAGGATGTTGAGAACATTCTGCTCAAGCTCATTCAGGCTGCAGATTACGATATTGAAAAAGCAGAAAAGGGCATCATTTATATCGATGAAATAGACAAGATAGCAAGAAAGTCGGAAAACCCTTCCATCACAAGAGACGTAAGCGGTGAAGGTGTACAGCAGGCACTTTTGAAGATTCTTGAGGGCACAACGGCATCCGTTCCGCCGCAAGGGGGAAGAAAGCATCCACATCAGGAATTTATACAAATTGATACAACCAATATTCTGTTCATATGCGGTGGTGCATTTGACGGCATAGAAAAACTCATACAGAACAGAGTCGGAACAAGGGGTATCGGGTTTGGTGCGACAATAGAAAGTAAGAAGGAAAAAGATATTGGAGAAATATTGTCACATATCCTTCCGCAGGATCTGCTTAAATTCGGTCTTATACCCGAGTTCGTGGGTCGTCTTCCGGTTATTGTGACACTTGGTTCACTTGACAGGCAGGCTCTTGTACAGATACTCACGGAGCCCAAGAATGCACTTGTCAAGCAATATCAGAAGCTGTTCGAAATGGACGACGCTCTGCTGGAATTCGAACCGGAAGCACTCGAAGCTATAGCTGACAAGGCTTTGGCGCGCAGTACGGGTGCCAGAGGCCTGCGAGCCATTATCGAGGAGATCATGCTGGATGTAATGTATGATATACCATCATCGAGCAACATTGAGAAATGCATTGTCACGAAGGAAACGATTGAAACGCGTGTGACTCCTCAACTGGTGATCAATGACAACAGGAAGCCGCTGAAGAAGACCGCCAGTAAGAAATCCAGAGTTAAAAAGGAATCCGCTTCGTAAGGAACTAAATGAACCGATAAATAATAAAAACAGGAGCATTTCTCCAGACCGCATGAAGTTCGCGGCAGGAGGGATGCTCTTTTTTATGAGAGTTCGTCCACTTTTCAATGCTGTTGCCGGATAAATTCATCCATATGGTTAATACTATATATGTTGCTAAAAAGATTTGTGTTAAGGAGTAATTATTTTCGCAACAGAGTGCTGTATCTATATCTGATTAAAATGTTTGTTACGCTGGCATAAGCGTAAGGAGGGGACGGAATGCTCACAAGCACCTTTCTTATCATACAATTTTTCTTTTCAATCATCATTGGACTTTATTTCCTAAATCTTTTGAAATCTCAACAGGGAAACAAAAGTGCTATTGAAAAAGAGTCGCGGAAAGAACTTGAAAAGCTTCGCAGGCTAAAAGAGATCAAATTGACTGAACCCTTATCCGAAAAAACCAGGCCTGCAACATTGCGGGATATCATCGGCCAGGAGCAGGGAATCAAGGCTTTAAGAGCGGCATTGTGCGGACCGAATCCGCAGCATGTCATCATATACGGTCCGCCTGGTATCGGAAAAACTGCCG
Source organism: Hungateiclostridiaceae bacterium UBA1305 (assembly GCA_002307275.1). GTDB lineage: Bacteria > Bacillota > Clostridia > Acetivibrionales > DTU013 > UBA1305. Next base: position 8,247 of record DBTX01000068.1, on the reverse strand, counting down.
CAGCAAGGGTCATACTCGAGGAAGCCAGGCTTGCTCCGATATCGCCATTCAAAAAGGAAGCCAAATTTGTTGAAGTAGACGCGACCATTCTCAGGTTTGATGAGCGCGGCATAGCGGATCCACTGATCGGCTCCGTGCATGATCCTATATATCAGGGCGCGGGCGCATATGGCGTTGCAGGAATTCCGCAGCCAAAAGCGGGCGCAGTGACTAAAGCGCACGGCGGAATACTGTTTGTGGATGAGATAGGCGAACTCCACCCGATTCAAATGAATAAGCTTTTAAAGGTCCTTGAGGATAGAAAGGTTTTCCTTGAAAGCGCATATTACAGTTCTGAGGACTCAAACATTCCGGTTCATATACATGAGATATTCCAGAAAGGCCTCCCTGCCGATTTCCGGCTTGTCGGCGCAACAACGCGGCAATCGGAAGATCTTCCGCCGGCGCTGCGTTCCAGGTGCGTAGAAATCTTTTTCAGGCCGCTGACTGCTGATGAGATTGCTGTTATAGCGCGAAATGCTGCAATAAGGGGCGGTTTCTGCGTAGAGGATGGCACAGAGGAGGTCATTGCCCGGTATGCCCAGAATGGCAGGGACGCGGTCAATATCATACAGATCGCAGGCGGCGTGGTTCAAGTCGAAGGAAGGAATCTGATCACTCGTAAGGATATAGAATGGGTGGTGGAATTCGGACATTACAGTCCGCGGATCGACAAGAAGGTCTGCGCTTCCGAAATGCAGGTAGGTTGTATGAATGGACTCGCGGTTTTCGGCAATGCAATGGGAATCGTGATCGATATTGAAGTTACTGCCTGCAGAGCAAGTGCAGGTAAAGGAATCATCAAAGTGACAGGGATTGTGGAAGAGGAGGAGATGGACGGCAGAGGCCAGAAACTTAAAAGGACCAGTTCAGCAAAGGCTTCTGTGGAAAATGTCCTCACTGTACTGAAAAAATTCCTCAATCTCGATTCGAAGGAATATGACATCCATCTGAATTTTCCCGGCGGAATACCAATTGATGGACCGTCCGCGGGAATTGCAATAGCTGCGGCGGTATACTCTGCGATATTGAACATACCGGTAAGCAGTGACATCGCAATGACAGGTGAGATCTCAATACGCGGCAAAGTCAAACCGGTTGGCGGAGTGGCTGCAAAAGTGGAGGCGGCAAAGCTTGCAGGTATCACCAGGGTTCTTGTGCCAAGGGAAAACTGGCAGGAGATGTTCAACGACATTGGAATAGAGGTTATCCCTGTCGATGATATTGGACAGGTCATTGAACTTACATTTAACAATAAGGCGGGGAGACAGGAGGAAATTCCTGTGCAAATACCGACTGTTCCAGTTCTGGCAGCATCCTCTGCTATTGAGAAGGCATTTTAGAAATATCGGCATTATCAGGAAATCCTGCGATATTTTTAAATGTACAGGATGTTGATCATGATATTAAATGAATATTTGCGGTCTGGCGGTAATATTTATAACTGATATTCATAATTGATATTTATAACTGGCATGCCGGTATCTTATGATGCAGCAAGGCGCAACTCCGGCCTTAGCTGCAGTTTTTATTCCTGGAGTGTGTACTCATTTGTAATAATGTGTTATTATCTATTGGTGTGTAAGCAATGTATGGCCATTGGAGGAATCCATGAAGAAAAAGGCTCCAGCTTTGGCAGGAATAATAATTGCAGTTATAATTTTCGCCCTGTTCTATTTGTTGTATCCTCAAGGTGAGAAAGCTGTTTCAGGCGAAACGTCAACTGACAGGACAGTGGAAGCAGGTACCATCACAGATGTAAAAACCGGCAGCAGCGAAATGCCAAAATCCAACACTGGCGGAACAAAGGCTGCTGCAGAAAGCCCAATCGTAGTCCCTGATACCGAAGGCATTATTCCTGATGGCTTTATTCACGCGAAAGTAACAAGGATAGTCGACGGTGATACGATCGTGACGGAGTATAAAAACGAGGAATATAAAATAAGACTTCTATGTATGGATACGCCTGAAACGGTTAAGAAGGGGGTATCAGTGCAGCCTTATGGCAAGCAGGCCTCGGAGAAGATAAAGAAGATGCTTCTTAATAAAAAGGTAACGCTTGTATTTGAAAAGGATGTATATGATAATTATGACCGTCTTCTGGCTTATGTTATTTTAAAGGACAGCACCTGTGTAAACGCTTTCCTGGTGGAACAGGGTTATGCCAGGGTTGACATGGTCAGGCCCAATACGGTTCACAGAGATTATTTCGAGGGACTTCAGGAGGATGCCATACGGCATAAAAGGGGATTATGGTCTCTTCCAGTAAATAAAAGACCATTCGTCCAGAATGAAAAAGGATACTATGTTCCACAGTATCTTGACGATGCCGCATAGTTTATTTATATCGGAACGAAGAATGACATAGTGAACAGATTTACTGGCGGTATTTATTAAATAGAAATGTATCTGGAGGATTTCAAATGGATTTATTTCAGGCAATTATCTATGGGATCATACAGGGCTTGGGCGAATTCCTTCCCATATCCAGTACAGCTCATATTACGCTGGCACCCTGGCTGTTCGGCTGGAAAGACCCGGGACTTGCATTTGATATCGCACTTCATATGGGAACTCTGCTTGCTGTCGGTATTTTCTTCTGGAAGGATTGGATCAGGCTTATCAGAGCGGGCTTTACAGATATCAGGTCAAAGGATGGCCGCCTCTTCTGGTATATCATGCTGGCATGTATACCCGGCGGTATATTTGGAGTGCTTTTTGAGGATAAGGTGTCAACGACTTTTAGAAATCCGATGCTGATCGGAATCATGTTAATTCTGATGGGCTTCCTGCTTTATGCTGCCGATAAGCTTTCGGAATCAGAAGTAGTGCTCAAAGATATCGGCTTCAAAAGGAGCTTCCTGATAGGTGTTTCTCAGGCTATTGCAATGATTCCAGGTGTGTCGCGATCAGGCATAACGATGGCAGCCGGCCGTATTTTCAAGCTAAGCAGGGAAGATGCAGCAAGGTTTACATTTCTGCTTTCAACGCCGTTTATCTTCCTGAGTGGTGTTTATAAAGCAAAGGACCTTGTCAGCGTACCAATTGACGCTGTTCCGTTTATTGCTGCGATAGCAGTGTCCGGAATTGTTGGCGCCTTGAGCATTAAATTCATCTTAAATTATCTGAAAACCAAGGGCTTTGGTATATTTGTGGTATACCGTTGCATATTGGGTGCTGTTGTCATTTTAATTGCGCTTTTAAGGTGAAGACATCACAATATAGGACCACAGCACTAGTAAAATAGGTCTTGAAAGCTACGTAATGGGTAATAAGGGACTATGTAAATTACTCTATGTTCTTGTTATAATTAAAAAGAACATTAGCGTTTCTCCTATTTAGGAGCATGGAGCTTTAAAGACTCCATGTTTTTTTTTGGCTTTTTTATTATTATGCATTTATAATTATACTTTATAATTATGCAGCCTTGAAAGTAAGGGATTATTGGGCTATCATACTATATAGGTTACAAATGATACTTTACGTGCAGAGAAGTGGCAGGTAATTGAAAGCGAAGGTGTTATTTTTGAGTGAAACGGTCATACTGGCTATAGAAACGAGCTGCGACGAAACTTCTGCAGCGGTGGTAGTCAATGGAAGGAAGATACTTTCCAATATAATCTCCTCTCAGATAGATATACACAAAAAGTTTGGCGGCGTAGTGCCCGAAATAGCTTCACGAAAGCATGTAGAGCTTGTGCTGCCGGTAATAAACCAGGCGCTGGAGGAGGCAACCGTAAAACTTGAGCAGGTAGATGCGATAGGAGTCACATATGGGCCAGGACTTGTGGGAGCGCTGCTGGTGGGGCTTTCGGCCGCCAAGGGAATTGCATTCGCCGCCGGTAAACCACTTGTGGGAGTACACCATATTGAAGGGCACATTGCTGCAAACTATCTGGAAAATGAGACGCTTGAGCCGCCATTCGTATGTCTGGTCGCCTCCGGAGGGCATAGCCACGTTGTACATGTGTCGGACTACAATATTTTTGAAATAATGGGACAAACCCGCGATGATGCTGCGGGTGAGGCTTTTGATAAAATAGCAAGAGCGTTGGGTCTCGGTTACCCGGGCGGACCTCTGATTGACATTGAAGCGGTAAAGGGAAACAGTAAAGCAGTCGATTTTCCGAGGGTTCATTTCAATGACGGAAGTCTGGATTTCAGCTTTAGCGGCCTTAAAACAGCTGTCCTGAACTATCTTAACGGAATGAGCCAGAAAGGTCTTGAAATCAATCTTCCTGATGTTTGTGCCAGCTTCCAGCAAGCGGTGGTTGATGTTCTGGTCAGTAATACACTGAAGGCAGCCAGGCAAAAGGGTGTAGCTCGTGTAGCGCTGGCAGGCGGTGTGGCGGCAAACTCCCAGTTGAGAAGTGCAATGAAGATGGCAGCAGAAAAAGCTGGAATGGAAATGTACTATCCTAAACCCATCCTTTGCACAGATAATGCTGCGATGATAGGTGCAGCAGCTTATTATGAATTTAAGCGCGGCAATGTCTCCGGACTGGATTTAAACGCCAAACCCGGGCTGCGATTAGGCGACAAAAACTGTGGATAACTTTTTATTTTCCACAATCAATTTATAACTTGCGGATAAATTAAATTTATAGGCAGTTATGGAAAAATACGACAAATGGAATAAAATGTCGGAAGTTCTGAAGAAGCGTTCAATAATCTGATGTATTTCTAGAAGTACATGATAACCTGTGTTTCAAGGTATACATAAATAAATAGGAAACTAAATAATGTGCGAATAATGTCGAAACCAGACCTGTGAATAGTGTGGAAAGATGGCACAAAGCACGTAAATTGTAGGAATTTCTTGTGTGGATAAGAGTGTGGATAATGTGGATTAAAGGTGTCGAAAACTACTTATTTTTATAATTTGTATAGTTTTCGAGCACTTTTTTTACATAACCCTGCGTTTGGGTGTACGGAGGAATGCCGCCATACTTGCTAACAGCGCCGGGGCCTGCGTTATAGGCGGCCAGAGCCAGATCAAGATTGCCGTCGAATGCTACAAGTTGATCCTTCAGGTATCTTGTTCCACCGTCAATATTTTCACTGATATCCCACGGATTTTCGACGCCAAGTGAATCAGCAGTATCCGGCATTAACTGCATCAAGCCCTGGGCGCCTGAGCTGGATATGGAATATGGATTGTAACCGGACTCCTGTTTTATGACAGCTCGGATCAAATCAGCGTCCACGTGATATTTCTGTGAGCTTGTCTGAATACTGCTTTCTATGGCTTCGTTGGTTTTTAACTTATCAAGTCCATTCGACAATCTATTGGAAGCGAGTGAAAGCTGAGCTCGCTGAAGATTGCTGGAAAGGGCGCTGCTGTCGTAAGCAGAAGAATTTAAAGTAGAATCGGCACTGGTATCGGATGCTGCGGTCTCAGTATCAAGATATTCTTCAAAAGGTACGCTGTTAGATGCACCTTTGAGCTTGACAGGCAGCCTGCTTTGTATTTCATTGAGTCTTTGCTGAAACAAATCGGAAATACTGGGTATCATGGGTTCCTCCGTGCCATACAGGTGTTATGGACCTGTCGGCTTTTGTTTTTGTATTATTTATTCAAACCTGTCGGTTCTGCATATCATATGTAACCTATAAGCCTATAAAGAAATTAGGGTTTTAAAGAAATTGTACCATAACGGGAGTCACAATTGAACAAGAAAATAACTCCTTCACCCTGTATATCGGATAAAGGAGTTGTATGCTTGAGTATTTATAGTATAGTGATCTCTCCCATGCTATGAAATATTTCGTTCCGCCTTCATGCAGAATTTGGAGCATGCATTCTTGACCTCTCCATCAAAACTCCTAACTGTAAAAAGTTGGCAGAACCCAATAACCGGGCTAGCTTCCTGCTCTTCCTGCCTTTCCTGACCAGCGATGAAAAACTCGCATTCTATACACTTAGGCTTATTTTCCATAGCAGACCATGCGAGTTTAAGATATTTTGAACATACGAAATCAAGTGAGACAATACCATTAATTCTACAAAGGACATCATTATTAATATTTAATTTGATTCCTCTGGCACAATTGCTGCAGCTGTTTTCCTGCTTCATCTGAACCCCCTGCCTGTGTCCCGTGAATAGTGGGAATATGGCTCTTGTGTACTGTATATCTGACACAATATATATCTATATTCTAGCATAAAGATTTACACAATTACAAATAATGGGAAATATGTCTGCTGATACAGGTGGTAATAAAGGCATTTAAATATAACGAAGCGAAAGATGTCCTCACCTCAATGGCTCTTTTACTTCGCAAAAAGCCTTGGTGGCTGGTACCGATTTTGCTTTCACACGGTGAGCATATCTCCCGCCCAGAATGCATGGGCGAGCAGCAAGCTTAGCTTGCGACCAGCCTCGTTGAAACGCAGCAGCGGTAATGAAATTTTTCTACAATCGAATATTTTATTTTGAACCGATGCGTAATAACAATAAAAAGCGTATAATTATTATAAAACTTTGGCATAAGGAGAATATTATAGCTTATGAAAAAGCCCGTTGTACTACGCAGGAGGTATATCCCATCTGAAGTAGTCGATATTTCAGCGGATGAACTCGTATTCCGGAGTGAAACGCTGCTGGTAACCAAGTGGGTTTCAATAAAGCCGAGACCTGATTTCCATGGCGGCATATCGTTCACTTTCCTGGACAAGGGCTACAAGCTGGGTAGATTTTATGATGGATACGGCAGGTTCCTTTACTGGTACTGCGATATTATTGAAGTAAACTATAATGAAGCAGCAGATACATACACTTTAAATGATCTGTTGGTGGATATTAAAATAATGCCGGACGGCGAAGTCAGGCTGCTGGATGCGGATGAGCTTGGAGATGCGATTGCAGATGGACTGATAACAACGAAGCAGGCCTGTAAGTCGCTCAGAACGCTGGATGACCTTCTGAAGCTGATTTACAGCAGAAATTTTCCTCCGGCGGAATGTGATGGATATGAATATTGAGGTAAGGGGACACACCTCAGCAGGAAGTATGTCGCTGGGGCCTGAGGAATGTCCCCTTCTGACGCTAAAGCAAAGGGGACACACCTCAGCAGGGAGTATGTCGCTGAGGCCTGAGGAATGTCCCCTTCTGACGCTAAAGCAAAGGGGACACACCTCAGCAGGAAGTATGTCGCTGGGGCCTGAGGAATGTCCCCTTCTGACGCTAAAGAAAAGGGGACACACCTCTCTCCCTGAGGGACTGAAGTCCGAGGGATGTCCCCGGAATAATTCTGACAGCGTGGAATGCTCCGGGGATTATTTAGAGGAATGTGTCCGGCATTATCAGGAGGGATGTTCACCTTTGACACTGGAGCAGGACAGCTTATACATTGACCTGCATACCCATTCTACTGCGTCCGATGGGAGCATGACACCGACAGAGCTTGTCAGGCACGCTTATGACAAGGGCCTCGCAGCAGTCGCCATAACGGATCATGATACGGTAAACGGTGTGGCGCAAGCGATGGAAGAGGGAATGAGGATCGGGATCGAAGTGATTCCGGGAGTTGAGATTAGTGTGGATTTTAGTCCTGAGATGCATTTACTCGGTTATTTTCCTGATGGCCAAGTCCATTCTATTCTAAAAACACTTGAAGAATTGAGAGAAAAAAGAGAACAGCGTAATCCAAGGATTGTAAATAAATTAAACGAGCTCGGGTTTGAGTTAACTTTGAGTGAGGCTAGAAGGCTTGCTATAGGTGGAAACGTCGGGAGACCGCACATTGCGCGGGTCATGGTGGATAAAGGCTATGTTGAAAGCATAGCTGAGGCTTTCGACAAGTACCTGGCCAGCGGAAGACCTGCCTATTTTAAAAAGGACAAGCTGACTCCCGCAGACGGAATCGCTGAAATTGTCAGAGCCGGCGGCGTACCTGTTCTCGCGCATCCGATCTACCTTGGTATGACGGGTGAACATCTGGATCTGCTGCTTGGTGAACTGGCGGGATTTGGTCTGATGGGGATCGAAGCATACTATACCGAGAATACGCCAGAGCAGACAACAGAGCTGCTGCAGCTTGCCATGAAGCATAAGCTTCTGGTAACCGGCGGCAGTGATTTCCACGGCAGGTTTAAGCCGGATATCGAGATAGGAAGCGGCAAAGGTTCTCTTAAAGTCCCGTACAGTCTGCTTTCCGCATTGAAGCAAACCCATTCGGCGCCAGGGCTAAATCATGAAGCAAAAT
>DBTX01000020.1 GCA_002307275.1 Hungateiclostridiaceae bacterium UBA1305 | reverse complement strand
TTTTGCTTCATGATTTAGCCCTGCTGTTTTCCTTGTTCCGGTATTCTTTTTTACATCCATTTTCATAATTTATCCGATTATAGATTCTTTTTGGTTAAGCATGCATATCTGGAATGGTATCAGCTCTGATAAAATATTTTCAAACTTGGATAATTGGAAGATGCTCATTAAGGACAATGTCTTTTTCAAATCCTTTTTTAACAATATACTAATAGTTGTTTTGTCAATTTCCATACAGTTGCCAATAGCAATGGCAATTGCTTTTCTACTTGATACAGGAGGAAAGCGATTAAACTTCCTTAAAATGATTTATTTTCTACCCATGCTTATGTCATCAGTAGCAATAGGCTTTTTGTTCAAGTATACCTATGACCCTCAGTTTGGCCTCATAAGTGCTGTTTCCACAATATTCGGCGGTGAAGGAATGGTTGATATTCTGGGCAATCCATCATATGCAATATTTGCGGTAATCGCGGTAATATGCTGGCAGTACATCCCTTTTTATATGGTATATTTTCTGGCAGCTTTCAGCTCATTGCCAATAGAGACATATGAAGCATCGATAATTGATGGCGCAACATACGGACAATATTTTTGGAGAGTGGCTCTGCCTTCCATGAAGGGGGCTGTGAAGAGTGCAGCTGTCTTATCACTTATAGGTTCACTAAAGTACTTTGACCTGATTTATGTAATGACTCAGGGTGGACCTAACAGTGCCACGGAACTTATGGCGACATATATGTATAAGAATGCTTTCCAGACAATGAAGATGGGATATGGTTCTACAATAGCATCAGGTATGTTTCTGGTAATTACTATCATTTCATTATTTACTCTTAAGATTATTAATGGAAAAGAGGAGGTGTAGAGCAGAATGAAAAAAATAGCTATCGGCAAAATAATAATAACAACTTTAGCCTTAATATGGCTTGTTTTAGCTGGAGCTCCATTTTACTTTATGGTTGCCTCAGCCTTTAAAGAGCAGTTTGAAATACTTACGACTGGAGTATTTGCAATACCAAAAGGTATATATTTACATAATTTTACTGAAGTAATCGCAAGTAATTTTTATAAGTATCTCTTCAATAGCATCTTTGTTGTAGCGGTATCACTTGTTTTAATTCTTATCACAGCTCTATTTGCTGCATATCCGTTCTCAAGATTCAGTTTCAAGCTGAATAAACCTCTTTTTGGTCTTATTGTTGCTACTATGGCTGTACCTATACATGTTACGCTGATACCCGTTTTCCAGCTTACCCAGAAATTAAATCTTTATGATACGGTTTTTGCACTTATTGGTCCCTATACGGCATTTAATCTGCCCATTTCAGTATTTGTACTGACAAGCTTTATGGCTCAGATCCCAAAAGAACTTGAGGAATCTGCTGAAATAGATGGCTGTGGTAAATTCAGGACCTTTTTTAATATTATCGTTCCTTTATCAAGACCCGGCCTGGCGACTCTGGCAATATTCAACAGCGTAAATATGTGGAATGAATTCAGTTTTGCATTAGTGTTGACGCAATCTCCCAAAAGCCGGACTTTGCCGCTTTCCATATGGGAATATCAGGGCCAGTATGCCGCAAATATTCCGATGATTATGGCAGTATTAACCCTTTGCGCTCTGCCGATGATTGCTGCATTTACCATAGGTCAGGATAAACTCATAAAAGGAATGATGGCGGGAGCCGTTAAAGGTTAAGGGCGACATCCTGCAGTCACACAGAGGGATGGGGAAGTATTTGTTATTGTTTAAGAAGATAGTTTGGTATATATTTATAACAAGGCGAAAGATGTCCCTCACCTCAATGGTCTTATGCTTCGCAAAAAGCCCAGGTGGCGGATACCGATTTGTTTTTCAGATGGCGAGTATATCTCCCGCCTCGTTGAAACGCAGCAGCTGTAATTAAATTTTTCTATAGTCGAAAAAATTATTTTTGAACAGATGTGTTATAAGGTTAGATTTGAGAGGGATAGCATGCAAAAGATACTTCAAAACCTTATTGTATTTTTTATTATTCTTCTCTTAACGGGGTGTTACTATGAAGGGCAAATTGGTGGTAACACCTTTAAACCGGAGAAAAAACAATTGAATTTCTATTCAATACAAGGAGATTCTGAAGTAAATGAGGTAATTGCCGATTCAGTAGCAAGATTTGAAGCGGATAATAATGATTTTGAAGTAATACATGAATTGATACCTAACGATCTATACAAAAGCAGATTATCAGTGTGTGTGGCAACTAACCAGATGCCCGATGTTTTTCCTACCTGGTCAGGAGGAATATTGAAGGAGTATATAAATATCGGTGGGGTTGTTAATCTCAGTAAATATATGGATCAGGACAATTACTCATCGAGATTTAACGATAAAGCTTTGCAGATGGTTACCGATGAGAGTGGAATATGGGGTGTTCCGGTGGAAAACATGGCCATCGCATTGATTTTCTACAACAAGAGTATTTACAAATCACTAAACTTATCAGAGCCTGAAACTTATGAACAACTTAAGCAAAATATTAAAGTTTTAAAAGACCACGGATATATACCATTTGCTTTAGCAAACAGAACTGCATGGACAGGTTCAATGTTTTATATGTATATTGTTGACCGGCTGGGTGGGCCTGAGATTTTTGATAATGCTGCAAACAGAAAGAATGGGGGCTCCTTTGATAATAAGGTATTCGTCGAAGCCGGTAATATGGTGAGGCAGCTTGTGGATATGGGTGCATTTCCAAAGGGCTTCAACTGGATGGATGAAGACTCGGGTGATGCCCGGAATTTATTATATGATGAATCTGTAAGTATGCTTTTGACTGGAAGCTGGTTTATAAGCAATATAAAATATGAAAATCCGGGATTCTATGATAAAATTGGGTGTTTTCCCTTCCCTGCAATAACCGATGGGAAGGGTAATCCTAACAATACTATTGGAAGTCTCGGAGATAACTATTATTCTGTAGCGGGTTCCTGTGACTACACTGACAAGGCTTTTGAACTGATTACCTATCTTATTGATGACACAGCAGTTCAAAAGCGAATTGATGCAGGTAAAATACCTCCTGTTAAAAATCCTGATATTCAGGATCCTTTGATCAAAAAAATTTTAGAGTATATAAATAAATCGCCAAATGTTCAGTTTTGGTATGACCAATACCTGCCCCCAAAGTTATCCGAGGCTCATTTGATGCTTGTAAGACAGATGTTTGGAGGAGCGGACCCAAAGCAGGCTGCAGAGAAAATGGAAGAAATAACTCGTCAATACTATAATCAATAAGATGATGATAGGTTAATATGAATAATTGGTTATTACAAAGCTTTAAAGAAAATTTAAGGAATATTCCTTTCAGATCAAAACTCACCTATTACCTTGTAATAACAATTTGTCTGACAGTATTGATTGTGGTCGGATTTTCTTATACTGTAACCAGCAGATCTATTAAGCAGCAAGCCAAAGATATGACAATGCAGCAGCTTGAACAAAACACATCAAATCTTGAAGACTACCTGAAAAATCTTGAAAGTACACCAGATAGTATTGTTACAGATAAAAGCCTTCAGGAATATCTGTCAAAGCATGATGAAGATACTTTGGACTTTTCAATGAAGGTGGATGATGTCTACAAATCCATGTCAAATATTATAGGCTCAAAAAGGGATATTTTGTATGTTTATCTTTATAAAGTACTGGATGATAAGCTGCTTTATTTAGGTCCCACAAAGGCAGGACGAAATTCCGATTATTCAAATGTAGAAGCCTATCTTTCACAAAATGATATATCAGGTAGTCCAATCAGAGTCAGCTTCAGGCAGGATCCGGTAATGACAAATAAATATACTCTATCAATATATCAGCCAATTTTTGATATATATCAGATTAAAAAGCCTGTTGGTATGCTTGGGATATCGGTAACAGAAGACGTTGTGGCACGGTTCTATTCGCACAGGAACATGAATCTTCCACTTGATACCTTTATAATGGATGGTAAAGGAACAATTGTATCCAACATCGACAAGAGTAAGATATCATCGGACGCCGGCCTGAAAATCATACTCAATAAACAGGATGGTGCTGTAGAGATAGATGGGAAGATGGTCGTTTACAAATACATAAAGGACTGGGATTGGTATGTAATAGGGTCACTTCCTATAAGTTATTTGCTCAGAGATAATAATATCATGCTATTGGCTATTTTCATAATAGTTTTACTTACGATAATAATTGCGTCTTTTATTTCCTTCAGCTTTAGTAAACATTTGCTTAGACCTTTTGACGATTTGATTTACAGAATGTCCATGGTTTCCAAAGGGGATCTGACAACGAGAATAAATCTATCGGATCACGGATACGATTTCGAGCAGGTTTCAAAGGGCTTTAATATAATGGTTGAGCAGATAAATGTTTTAATGAAGAAAATTTATGACGAACAGCGGCAGCTTAAAGAAATAGAGTTTAAAGCTTTGCAAGCTCAAATTAATCCGCACTTTCTTTATAATACATTGGAATCAATTCATTGGCAGGCTCTGCTCTGCGGACATTATGAAATTTCGACAATGGTAAAAGCCCTGGCCGGTTTTTACCGTATCAGCCTTAGTAGAGGTGAAGATATTATACCTTTAAAAAATGAATCTGAACATGTAGAAAATTATTTGATCATACAGGAAATGCGTTATAAGGACAAGATGGAAAGTTATATTGATATACCCGAGGAATTTCTGGCTGTCAGAATACCTAAAATGACATTGCAGCCATTGGTGGAAAATGCTATTTATCACAGTTTAAGGCTTAAACAGGCAAAAGGCTTTATAAAAATAACAGCTGTGCAGGAAGGAACTGACCTTGTTGTAAAAGTTATTGATAACGGTGCAGGTATGGTTCCTGACCAAATAAGAAGTTTAAACCGAACATTAAAGGATAATGACTCAAGTGTAGGATACGGAGTAAGAAATGTACATAGGAGAATAAACCTGTTCTTTGGCGACCACTACGGGCTTTTCTATGAACTTAATGAATATGGTGGTGTAACAGCTAATGTAAGGCTGCGTTTAAATATGGAAAACAATATATAGCTGAAAAAGTGTTTCTTTATGAGTTTTGGTTTAATAATACAAAATGTAAGGGAAATGGTTGGGTGAAGTATATTGTACAAAGTGATAATTGTTGATGACGAAATCATGATCAGGAACGGATTATACAATCTGATTCCCTGGGCAGAGCTCGGGATAGACGATGTTTACACTGCTTCATGTGCCCGGGAGGCACTGGAAATAGCCCGTAAAATAAAACTTGATATAATGCTGACAGATATTTGTATGCCTGAAATGGACGGCTTGGAAATGACCAGGCTTATGCTGGAGATCATACCTGATCTTAGGATTATTGTCCTGACAGGCTACGACGATTTCAAATACGCTCAAAAGAGCTGTACCCTGGGAGTAAAGGATTTTATTTTGAAACCTGTAGAGGAAAACAGTTTGATTAATTGTATAAAATTGCAGGTGGAGCATATACAAAACGAAATCCAGTCTTCTTTGAAGTGCAATATCTTTAACCGAAAGAGGGTTTTGGAAAACCAGCGTGCCTTTGAAAAATCACTTATACAGCTTACCGAGAAGGCTGTTGAACTCGACGATATTAATATTGAAGAATTAAATATTGAAGAAAACAGCCAGTATCAGGTTGCACTGATAACGCCTGCAATATCTCTGGAGAGTGTCTGGAATCAGCATAAAAACCTACTTGCCATGTCTATCAAAAGCTCCTTAATAAATATGGTAGATGCAAACAACCACGGGTGGACTTTCCAAAATCATAATGGAGATATCGTGGTTATATTCTATGTGAATTCAAAATGTGAAAGTCCAGAAGATCAGATATTAAAGCTGCAGGAGATAATTAATGTTGAATACGATGTTGAGTTGGATGCGAGAATCGGTCCTGTTGTTTCGCATATGTCAAATATAAGAAATTCCTATGATAAGGCTAAAGAAAGTTATAAATTGATAAAAATACAGAATTTAGCTAAAGTAACAACCGAAATCAATGAGGGAATTTTTGAGGATAAGCTTTTATATTTTAAGAAAAAAATATTAGACAATTTTCAAGATACAGATACAGCTAAAAAATATTTGAAAATGTTTATAGATGAAGTTAGAAAGTCAGTCACTCAAAAGGTTTATGCAGAGCAAAAGTTTTATGATCTTGCATCGGCTTTTTACTGGGAATATCTAAAGACAACAGGTTACTCTGCTGACGGGCGTTTAGAGACTTTTATTTCCACTCTTCAAAATAATGATATAGAAAACTGCTGCGTTTTCATTGAAATGTTTATTGTTAAACTTATGTATTCAAATAAGAAACAGATGCATGAAATTATTGAAGCAGCAACAAAATATATAAATGAACGTCTCACGGAGGATTTAACTGTGTTTACTCTGGCTGAGCAATTTCATGTTGCACGCAACTATTTCTCAAGATTATTTAAAAAGGAAATGGGCGAGGGTTGCAATGAGTATATAACAAGGAAAAGAATTGATATAGCGAAGCAGTATCTTGGAGTATCAGGCTTAAAGACTTATGAAATAGCCGGAAAGATAGGCTATCATGATACCAACTACTTCTCACTGGCCTTTAAGAAAAATACAGGCTTGTCGCCAAAAGAATACAGAGAAATATTAAATAACCCCGAATAAACTTTTATAATAATGATAATTCAATAAAATTATGCTTCTATATCTCAAAAAATGTGGTGAAGTTCAAGGCGGTGAGATTGAAAATGTCTGAGCATGATAAACATGATATTTTTTGCATGGGTTGGCTTATTAAGTATAGGGTATAAGTGAAACAGGTGAAAATTTGGATTGAAAAAATGCACACTTAGAGTAGAGTAGCCCAAGGGGATTTCACCCCAAGGCTCTCGCAGAACGGTGTGGGAATCTCTCGACTCACACCGCTCCCATCAACACACTTTAAACGATTTCAAATATTCAAACAATGTCGGGTTAGCTTTATATGTATGTACAAGCCAGTCATACGCCCTTTGTCTGTGTGTCTTGAGGCTTTTGTATTTTCGTCGTGCCCACCTAACTAATTTCATATTGATATAATTGGCAAGACCACTTAATGCAGTTTTATAGAACTTCCCATAATACTGCATCCAGCCTCCAGTTGACTCAAAAAATCATTTTTCATTTGATATCCCCCAAAATGATAATATCATGACTTTATTGCTTTAATAGTCCTGCTATGGAAATAGTTATTTCCGATTGTAAATATAGCCATATGAAGTATATAATTAAATAAAATGTTCTTTTCACAATTAAAATTGATTTATTAGTACTACAGCAAAACAAATATTTATACAGGGCATTTATGCGCCCTCCAGAAATGTCGCGAACGCTTCAACGCGCTATTTCCGGAAGGATAAATAAAATGTTTCGCTGTAGTATTAGCTTAAAAAAGTATTTACTTGGGGGATAACACATATGAGCGATTGGAGCGTTGAAAAAAAGCTGCCGGAAACATACTGCGATTTATATTTTGATGAAGCTGTAACGAACTGGGATGAAGCTGTTCCTCTGGGAAACGGGCTATTGGGATGCCTTGTCTGGGGAAATGGGATGCCATTGAGGATGAGCCTTGACAGGGGTGATCTGTGGGACACAAGACCTGCACCTGAAACGCTGGAGAAGGACTTTACTTATAAGAAAATGATAGAACTTGTCGGCGAAAAAGATGTTGAGGGAATCAACAGGATATTTGACGATTGTTATAACAGAGTGACACCAACAAAGATTCCTGCAGGCAGGCTGGAGATCAATTATGGTTTGCCGGGCGAAAGGGTGGAAAGCTATCTATGCCTTAAAGATGCTTGTGCAGTGGTAAAGCTCCAGTTTGGTGAAAAGTGTTCTGAAATCGGAACCTTCCTGCACGCAACAGAAATGTTCGGATATATTCATATATCGGGAAACGCTGCATTGCCGCAAATTAAGGTAAAAGCCCCTGTGTTCGGAATAGTTCCGTGTGACGGCTCCGACTGTGGAAAGATATTAAAAGCAAATATTTCCAACGGTTCACTAGAACAGCTGCAGTATCCTCAAATTGAATGGTTTGAAGAGGGGTGCCTCAAGTGGTTTATTCAAAGGACTGCTGAGGGAATTGAATTCAGTATAATTCTAGGGCAGAAGAAAACGCAGGAAACCTTGGATGCTGCGTACTTTGTGGCATCAAGCAGAGATGGGGATGGCTGGTTGGAAAATGCTAAAATAAAAATACTAGGGGCTTTACATACAGGCTTTAGTGGAAGTATAGAGGGACACAAGAGGTGGTGGAAGGATTACTGGGGCAAGAGCGCAGTTACTATACACGATGAGGAATTTGAAAAACAATGGTACCTGGCTAATTACCTGTTTGGATCATGTTCGAGGAAAGATGCTCCTCCCATGCCGCTGCAAGGGGTCTGGACGGCGGACAATGACATGCTGCCCCCATGGAAAGGCGATTACCACAATGACCTGAATACCCAGATGAGCTATTACCATTATTTAAAAGCAAATCACCTGGAAGAGGGTGAAAGTTTTGTAGAATTTCTGTGGGAGTTGGTCCCGCAGGCCAGGAAATTTGCCGGTGAGTTTTTTGACGCTCCGGGTTTGAGTCTTCCGGCTGTAATGAGCATAGACGGCAAACCTCTCGGAGGCTGGCCCATGTACAGCCTCAATCTGACAAACCAGATCTGGCTGTGCAAATCATTCGCAGATTACTGGAAAACAACCGGTGATAGGGAATTTCTAAGCAATAGGGTATATCCCTGGTTCAAGGAAACTGCGCTTTGTGTAATTAGATGGCTGCAGGTCGATGAAAACGGCAGATTGATGCTTCCTCTTTCAAGTTCACCGGAAATCCATGATAACACGCTTGCATCATGGCTCACGCCCAACAGCAATTATGACCTGTCATTACTGAAGTATCTTTTTAGAACACTTTGTGAAATATCGGAAGCACTTGACAATAATGAGAAAGATGTCTGGAAACAAAGATATGACCTGCTGCCTGAGCTTGCGGTCAATGAAGGAAATGTTCTGATGCTCAGTCCTGATGAATCGTTGAATGAAAGCCATCGGCATTTTGCCCATGCGATGGCTATTCATCCGTTGAGACTTCTCAACTACGACGGCAGCAATAGGGAAAGGGAGATCATTGATGCAACAATTAGTGATCTGGAACAATTGGGAATACGATGGTGGGTTGGATTTTCATTCACATGGATGGCAGAGCTTTATGCGATACAGCAAAATGGAGAGGCTGCAGCTTTTCAACTGAAGCTGTTCTGGGGGAATTTATGTTCACAAAACGGCTTTCATTTGAACGGAGATTATAAAAACTGTGGATTGACAAACTTCAAATACAGGCCGTTTACACTTGAATCCAACATGTGTGCGGCAGATGTTCTGCAAGAAATGCTGTTGCAGTCACACAATGGAGTTATCCGGGTATTTCCTGCCATACCGGAAGCATGGAAGAAAGATGGGACGGCTTTCAGTGGCTTCAGAGGTGAAAACGGGATACTGGTTTCTTCGTCGGTTAAAAACAGAGAAGTGGAGTTTATACGCCTGGAAGCTGAAAAAGCAGGGACCTTCAATGTTAAAAACGTATTTAGCGGAGAAAAGCTTTGTATACGAAAGCAAGATAGCAGCCAGGTATCGGTCGAGTGCAAAAGGTATGATAATATTAAGATAATCCTGGTAGCTGGTGAGCAGTGTATGATTTATAGATTATAAAGATAAGGGTTATGAGGGGGTTATGAAGCATGGAACTCATCGTGAGGTGACTTTTTGTAATATTTGTAATATATAATATAGCAATAAGTTCCTTTCAATAAAAACATGTGAAAATCGGATAATTATAAAAACTAAGGTAGTTGATGGAATTCTTATGAGGTTATTGAGAAAGTGACTATGCAAAATTTAAGTGAATTTATAAAAAAAACATTTAAATATATAGGAATTTATAAAATTAAAAATTCTTTTTCTCATCCCAAAGGTTTGAAGGTTATTTTCTATCTCAGGAATTTAAGGATTCAGACAAGGCTTATTATCGCATTTACGATTATATCATTAATACCCTTGACTATAATTGGATTATTTTCATATTATCAGTATTCAAATTCGATAAAAAATAAATTAAGCAAATCATCATACCAGCTTCTGGAACAACTAGACAAAAACATATCAACAGAAATAGAAAAATATGAAAATCTGTGTGATCAGCTGTCACTGGATACATTAATACAGGAAAACCTGCCTCGTTATAACATGCTTGACGATATAAAAAAGGGGACAATAGTTAAGGAAATAAACGATTTGCTTGGAGAAAAAAGATTAGTCAACAGATATATAGACAATATCAGTATATATACGGACTCCGGTGAGCAATTTTATGATTTGGGATATGACTCGTTTAATAACGATTACATAAATCAGTTCACAGAGGGGGCAAAAAGAAATATTCCGTTGGATTATTGGGCAAGCGCAAGATCCAGAAGAGATTTGAACAGCATAGTTATTTGCAGGAGTATTAATTCGATAACCGATAGTTCCAGCAGGTTGGGATATATGTTTATATCAATAGATGAACAGGAGTTTTCTAAAAATGCATATGACAATGTGGATATGGGGAAAGGTTCAGCCATTTTTATAATCAGTGAAGAGGGGATTGTATTATCAAGTATCGATTCCAGCATAGAAAAAGGGAAAAAGTATCCGGATCCCGAATTATTCGAATATATTCAGGCAAACCAGAAAGGGAATCTTTATACATTCACTCTTGATTTAGCCGGTGAACAAAACCAGGTGCTGTTTATATATAATTCCAGGACAAAGTGGTACATTGCTGCAACCATACTGATTTCATACATTGACGCTGAAGCCTCGAAGATAAAAACCAGCATAATATTTCTTGCAATATTATGCTTGATTTTTTCTGTTGCATTTTCTTTAATAATAACAATAAGTATTGCGGTACCTATTAAAAATATGGTTAAAACAGCAGGTAAAATTTCAGAAGGAGATTTGGGAGTACGTATTCAGGATAAATACAATGATGAAATGGGGTATCTTTCTAACAAGTTTGATTCAATGGTCACGCAGATGGGTGAATTAATAAAACGTACAAACGAAGACCAAAAAAAGAAAAGGGAACTTGAACTTAACATGCTTCAAGCTCAAATAAACCCGCATTTTCTTTTTAATACCCTGAACACTTTGAAATGGACTGCTCTTATGAGCCGGGTACCTACGGTGAGCGAAGGAATCGGCGCGCTTGCAAATCTTTTGCGCAACACTATTATAAATAAAAATGAGCTTATTACTTTAAAGGAAGAGTTCATAAATATAGAAAATTACCTCACAATCCAAAAAATAAGATATGCCGATTCTTTTAATGTTATATATGATATTGAGGAATGTGCCAAAAATAACCTTATAATTAAGTTTATTTTGCAGCCGATAGTTGAAAATGCAATTATCCATGGTGTAAGTGAAAATAATAGACAGATAAATATTAAAATAAGTACACATTCTTTTGATGAATATTTTGAAATAGAAATCAGCGATGATGGCAAAGGGTTTGACCTAAGCGCCATTAAAGATAGAAACATGGTCTTAAGGGACAATGAGGGAAAACTGTCGGGGATTGGAATGAACAATGTAAGGGATAGAATCATATTACATTTTGGGGATAAATTCGGGCAAACGATTAAAAGCAGTATCGGAGAAGGCACTCAAGTTGTAATGAGGCTGCCTGTAATTAAGAAGCCAGGTGACGAGGCATGTTAAAAATACTTGTTGTTGATGATGAAAATTTAGTGAGGGTCGCATTAAGAAGCATTATTGACTGGGAGCAGCAAGGCTTTGATTTCATCGGTACTGCCTGTGATGGGTATGAAGCAATTGCAATGATTGAAAAATTCCAGCCGGATATTGTGATAACGGATTTAAAAATGCCCAATATGGATGGTCTGCAATTAATAAAAAAGCTAAAGGAATCAAACTACGCGGGTAAGATAGTTGTTCTCAGCAATTATGGAGAGCTTGATCTTGTAAAACAGGCTTTAATGCTGGGCGCGGCAGAGTATATTCTAAAAGTTACAATAATAGCGGATGATTTTATTGCAATGTTGAATAACATTGGGGGCGCGTTGGCTTCGGAAAAGGAAATGAAGATTAAAAAACTAAAAGAAACAATTAAATTGAAACAGAGTATTACCATAATGAAAAATGATTTTTTCAAATATCTTCTAAATGACGAGAATGGTTTTGAATATCAATATATTGCCCGTCAAATTGAAGAAGCAGGTTTGCCTTCTGTTTTGCCAAAGAGTATCATGTTCTATGTTTTTATCGATAATTATGAAGAAGCATTGGGCAGTGCAAAATTTGATGACAGGAAAATGCTTTCAGTTTCCATGCAGAAGATTATCAGTGAATACCTGAGTCCAATACCTGATATTCACATAATTGATATTGACCATAAACGGTTAGCGGTTATTATTCCTTTACAGGGATTTAAACTTATTAAAAATACTCCGGAAAAATCAGCGGGAAAAATTCATGATCTTCTAAAGCTATACCTGAATATTGAAGTGAGTATTGTTGTAAGTACTGAGTTTGAGGGGTACTATGGGGCAAAATCAATGTATTCCAAATGCATCAAGGCCATTGGCTTTAAATTTTATTCCGGTAATGGGTCAATCATTTCCATATCCCAAGAAGTAACCGATAATAAATTATTTAATGAATATGAAAACGAACTAAGAAAAATATGGCCTCTATTCGAGGAAAATAACATAAGTGAAGCCATTGAAAGCATTAAAACCATTATAGGATATGCTTCCATGGCATGTATCGAACCCATCCTCCTTAAAAAGGATGTAATCAGGCTTGTGGAAATACTTGAAAGAAAAGTCTACAATTCTTCTTTGATGAAAGGCCATATATTTGAAAGTAATAAAGAACATATCTGTAATGCAGAAACCGGAGACCAATTTATAGAGCTGGTCTCAGAGCTGCTGAACAGCATCTTTGCCTTGTTGAAAACTGAATATAAGGCAAATTACAGAGATGAAATAAAAAGCATTATTCAATTTATAAATTGTAATTACAGTAAAAAAATAACTATAAATATGATTTCTAAATATGCAAATTTGAATGAAAGCTATATCTGCAGACTTTTTAAAAATGAGACCGGAAAGAGTATCATGAACTATATTAATGAAGTCAGGATGGAAAAGGCGGCGGCTTTGATTAAAGGGAAAGATATGCCGATTAAGAATATAGCCTGCCAGGTAGGTATTGACGACCAGTTCTACTTTAATAAGGTCTTCAGGAAGTATTTCGGGGTCAGCCCAACAGATTTCAGAAACAGTAAAAAAAGCAGTAATATAAATTGCCATTGATGAACAGGGGGAAAATTTATGAGAAGGCTGTGGTCCAGAATACTTCATATTTTGATTACGGCAATATTCTTAGCCTTTATTTCTGCGTGCTGTAATTCATCAAACCATGTCGGACAGAATATAAATAGCGGTCAGAATTCAGGCATAATACATGAAGCATCATGGGTAAAAGCAAATTTCTCCAACACGGAGCTTGAAATTGCAGTTTTTCAAGGAGGTTATTCAAAAGACTACTGGGATTCAATAATACTCAAATTTGAAGAAGCTTACCCAGGTACTAAAGTTCATATGACAATCAACCCCCAAATAGGTCAAATTATTACACCAAGTGTCGTTTCAGGCAATCCTCCGGATTTTATTTCATTGAACGATATTGAAAGCTCGGGGCTCGTGCTGTCTTTAATCAGGGAAAAGGGACTGACTGATCTGACGGATTTTTTTAATGAAAAAGCCCTTGACAGAGAAAAGGCAATCAAAGATATGATTATTCCGGGAGTGCTTGATACTGTAAAATTCTCCCCTTACCAGGACGGTAGAATTTATCTTGCTCCTTTTAATTATGGCTCTACGGGATTGGTATATAATAAAAATTTATTCAAAAAAAGAGGATGGGTTGTCCCAAATACATGGGATGAATTTTTTGCGCTTGGCGATATAGCAAAAAAGGAAGGACGAGACCTTTTTACATATCAGGGGATTTATCCGACATACCTGGAACTGGTCCTGTGGCCTGCAATTGCAAATTCATGCGGTATGGATACGCTTAATAGGATTTATAATTATGAAAAAGGCTCCTTTGAAAATGATAAGGTCAAAAAGGTTTTGCAGATTTTAGACAGGATCACCAGCCAGGGGTATTTGATGAAAGGCACGGTTGCGCTCAATCATACGCAGGCTCAGACTGAAATGATGCAGGGTAAGGCTCTGTTTATTCCATGCAGCAGCTGGATTGAGAATGAGATGAAAAATGCTCCGAGGGAGGAAGGTTTTGAATTCGGACTTGCACCGGTACCGACCTTTAATCAGGATGATAAACATTATGCAGCAATTACCTGCGAGCAGTTTTCAATTCCTGCAAAGGCAAAGAATCCGGCATTAGCCAGGGAATTTTTAAAATTTTTGTATTCCGATATATCAGTTGAGCTTTTTGCCGATAAGTCAGACGGAGTTTTCGCTCTAAAGCATGCGCGTGAGCTTGTAAAATATAAGCTGTCCAAAACAACCGACGACTTCTTTTCCATACTGGATGACAGTACGCCCATCATCGATAACTGGGCCATGTTGCCGAAAAACTCTAAAATCAGCATACAGACGGAGATTTTTGCAAAATGTATTCCGTTGGTAATGAATAAGCAGATGACCATTGATATGTGGATGAATGATGTAGAAAAAGTTTTTGCTCAGGCTCGTGATGAAATAAATAAAAGCAGGGATTAAAAGAAATCATATTGGGATCTTTCGCTGTAGTAAAAACTCCTGAATATAAATTCGGGAGTTTTTTTGGTGTTCCGGAATTTTAATTGTACAGAATATTACAAAGTTTAGTCAAAATAGTACAAATAGTAGCCCGGATTATCAATCCATTATTCATAAAAAATCATATATCATTGACTTTGTGGTCGGAATATTTGACCAAACATAATTTTTGAGGAGGAGTATAGATGAAAAAAGTTCTTGTAAGAATGCTTTCGGTACTATGTGCCGGTGTAATGCTATTCACTGTAATAGCAGGCTGCGGGACCGCAAAGACAGATACTTCCGGTACAACAACCGGGGATTCCTCTGCCGCAGCTAAAGCTGCCGCAACTTCGGCTGAAACAGCCACCGGTGATACAGGTAAGAACGAATTTGAAAACAAAACCCTGGACTTCTACATGTTCGAGGGCGGCTATGGCAAGGCTGCCGAAGAGGCAATTGTAGCAAAATTTGAGGAAACCTACGGTGTAAAGGTAAATATGGTATCCAGCCCAAAGATAGGTGAAATTCTCAGGCCCAAAATGATTTCAGGCATGACACCCGATGTTATTATGATGAACCTGAATGATTCTTCAGGTATTGTTCAAGCTCTTGTTAAAGAGAAGTCGATTCTGGAATTGACTCCAATGCTGGATGAAAAAGCTCTTGACAGTGACTCGACGGTAAGGGACACTTTTCTTTCTGGGTTTCTGGATTGCTCATTTACCGCACCCTACGGGGATGGGACAACCTACCTTCTTCCTTTGCTCTATTCTCCGCAGGGGCTGATTTACAACAAGGATTATT
This sequence comes from Hungateiclostridiaceae bacterium UBA1305, assembly GCA_002307275.1. Taxonomy (GTDB): domain Bacteria; phylum Bacillota; class Clostridia; order Acetivibrionales; family DTU013; genus UBA1305. Next base: position 15,979 of record DBTX01000020.1, on the reverse strand, counting down.
TTGATAAGAAAGGTTTGAAAGCTCCGAAGACATGGGATGATTTCTTTGCATTGGGCGAAGCCGCAAAGAAAGACGGCAGAGCTTTGTTCACGTATCAGGGAATTTATCCGAGTTATCTGGAAATCATGCTTTACCCGGCAATTGCCTCGGCAAACGGTATTGACGGATATAAGAAGTATGTAAATTATGAAGCCGGATCATTCAAGAACGATGCGGTCAAGCAAGTGCTTACAAACTTCCAGGACATATCTAAAAAGGGCTATCTTTTAAAGGGTACGACTGCAATGAACCATACCCAGTCCCAAACGGCAATGATGCAGGGCCAGGCGCTGTTTATACCCTGCGGGAGCTGGATGGAAGGGGAAATGAAGGATGCGCCGAGGGAAGAAGGCTTCCAGTTTGCAATGTGCCCTGCACCGACACTGACTGCGGATGGGAAGCAATACGCTTCGGTTGGCCTGGAAACTATCTTAATACCAAAAGCTGCAAAGAATCCTGAGCTTGCAAAGGAGTTTTTGAAATTCATGGTAACTCAGGAATCTCAGAAGGTATTTGCCGAAAAGGCATCGGGAATCGAGCCTGTAAAAGGTACTCTTGATTTATGCAAGTCCATAATCTCTGAGAACCTGTATAATTTCTATGCTATGTTTAACGGTGATGTATTGCCTCTGGTTGATTCATTAAAAGCATTGCCGGACGGCTGCAAGGTTGTAACAAATGATGAGATCTGGGTAAAGCCAACCTCCAAGGTAATGAATGATCAGATGACTGTCGACCAGTGGATGGAAGATGTTGAAAAAGCTTTTGCACAAATCAGAGATGACTTTGCAAAAGCGGAACAGAAGTAAGGGTTACATTAACTAGCATTGGTGAAGGATTCAACTCCTTCACCAATGTTTTTACAGGGAAGTGGATTAATGAATAAAAGATCCGGATATATTTTCGCGGCGGTTACTATTATTCCAGGATTTTTTCTGGTAGCGCTGTTTCTGATTTACCCGATGCTCCAGATGGTATATCAGTCATTTTTTGATGTTTCATCCTTATTGGGGAATCCTTCTTATGCAGGACTGGATAATTATAAATCCCTGCTTACAGATGAGAATTTCATTATAGCGTTAAAAAATACAATTTTTCTTACTCTGCTGATACCCATTGCAGTACCTTTTATATCATTGGTACTTGCGGTGCTGGTTACGCAGACCAAGCTGAAAGAAAAAGCATTATACAGGGTTCTGTTCTTTTTCCCCAGCGTTTTGCCCATGGTATCGGTCGGAATATTGTGGCAATTCATATATCATCCCACGATAGGAATCATTAATTCGGCATTGAATTCTTTAGGCCTGGAAGCTATTGCTTTTGCCTGGCTCGGAGATGAGAGATTTGCAATGTGGGCCGTCGTTATTACAATGATATGGCAGGCTGCAGGATATTTGATGGTTATGAATATCGCGGGTATTGACAGAATACCGCTTGAACTGTATGAGTCTGCAACCCTTGACGGCGCCGGCGCTTTAAGAAAATTTACCGCCGTGACGGTGCCCTTTTTATGGGAAGTTGTAAGGATGACCATTGTATTTGCAATCGGTATAGCCACAAATGTGGGATTTATTTTAACTGCCGTAATGACGGCGGGAGGGCCGGGCCTGTCGACGACTGTGCTGCTCCGGTACATGTTTACCCAGGCTTTCCAGAATTCCAACTTTGGGTATGCCATGTCAATCGCCGTAGTTGTGCTGCTGATCTCATTTGTTATATCTCTGATTTCAAATAGATTAACAAATAGAGAAACCATTGAGTATTAGGATGTGACATATTATGAATCACTTTACTGCAAATAAAAGCAAAACATCAGAAAGAATTGCCACTATTGCTGTCCGTATCGTCCTTCTGGCGATTTCGTGCACAGTTGTTTTCCCTATATTATGGAATCTGACGACCTCATTTAAAACAAATACAGAAATAATGACGTCACCGTGGTCGCTTCCAAATGTCCTGCAATTTGAAAATTACATAAGAGCTTTTACTAAGGCAAAAATGGCCGATTATTTTCTAAACTCCGTATTTGTCGTAGTCCTTTCGATGGTTCTTTTACTTATTTTAGTGGTGCCGGCGGCGTATTCACTGACAAGGCTGCATCTGAAGCGCGTATCTAAAATAATAACCAATATTTACATAGCCTGCCTTTTTTTACAGGTCAATGTTTTGCTTGTACCCATCTTCATACTTATGAGCAAGCTTAATATGATTGATAACAGAGTCGGACTAAGCATAGTTATGGTTGCTACCAACATACCGTTCAATACGTTTTTCCTGGCAGGGTTCATGAAAACCATCTCGAAGGAGTATGAATACGCGGCTATGATAGACGGGTGCTCGCATTTTTCCATACTGACCCAAATAATAGTCCCGTTATCAGCTCCTGCAATAACGACAGTTTCAATACTTTCATTTTTTTCCTTTTTCAACGAATATATTTTAACGCTTGTAGTTATATCCAGCGACTCTAAAAAAACGCTTCCCGTGGGTCTTGCGAACCTATATGAGGTGCAGCGTTACGCTACCGACTGGAGCGCTCTGTTTGCAGCGCTTATCATCATGCTGGTACCGGTTCTGGTCGTATATGCGTTTGGACAGAACTCACTTACAAAGGGAATGGGTGTAGGCGGCTTAAAGGGCTGACGCATTCAATGGGAACAGGCCGCTGAAAAAGCAAATGTGGCCGCATATCGGAAAACAGGCGGAAAGGGTGAACAAATCGGTATGGCAATATTCGGCTACTTTAATGAAGACGGTACGGAATACATTATTGACAAGCCTTTGATGCCCAAAAGGCACATGGTCAATTTCAGCTGGAACAGTACCGTTATATCCGGAGTAAACCAGTTCGGGACAGGCGAAGGCGTCTTCAACAACCAGACCTTTTTGTATAATGCCCAGTCAGGCCGGGCAAGGATGATAAGGGACGGAAGGCGGTACTTTTACTTAAGGGACGACGATACGGGCATATACTGGAATGCGGGATATTATCCTGTGAAGCATGAACCGGCAGTGCTAAAAACCGTATTCGGAGCGGGATATTCCAGGTTTGTACATGAGACGGAAGGAATTAAAACGGACTCCCTGTGCTTTATTGCCGATGACGAAGCAGTTGAAATATGGAAAATAAGCGTTGAAAATACAGCTGACAGCGAACGGAAGCTCAGGATATATCCTTATGTGGAATGGCTGCTGCAGGGCTACCCTATCGGAAGCGACTATTATTCCTATCTGAAATCGGAATACTATGGCGATATCAATACCATAGTCGGCTATAACCTCTCCGATGAACGTCCTCATGAACGGTATAACGGGTTTGTTGCATCGAGTATGAAGACTGCCGGGTACACAGGGAGCGTCAGGGAATTCATGGGCGCATACGGTGAGGCAACCAGGCCCAGGGCGGTCACAGAGGGGATATCCTCAAATAGTCCCACCTGCAATGAGAATCTGGCGGGAGCCTTGGAGATACCTGTAGTACTGAAGGCAAAAGAGTGTAAAGACTTGATTATCCTTATAGGCAACACCTCAGATATAAATGAAACCCGAAGAACCGTAAGCAAATTGTTGAATGCCGATACGGTTGAGAAATCATACAAGGCATTGCTTTCATCAAAAAGGAAAATGATAGAAAGCACTGTCATTGAGACTCCCAACAAAAAAATCGACAGGCTGATAAACGTATGGGCAAAAAACCAGGTGACGCTATGCTCTGAATTCGGACGCGACGGAGTCAGGGGTTTCAGGGACACATTGCAGGACGCGTGGGCTGTGGTATCCTTTAACCCCGAACTTGCAAGGGAGAAAATAGCAGAAAGTCTGCTGCATCAAAAAAGGGACGGCTCCACATTAAGAGGCTGGATGCCCGTAGTTACAAAGCATTATTCGGACGGGCCGACATGGATCGCTCCCGCGGTAACCGAGTATATAAAATATACGGGCGACAGGGATTTTCTCGATATTGAAGTTCCTTATTATGATGAAGGCAAGGCTACCGTTCTGGAGCACATGCTGACCTCTCTGAGGCATTTGTACGGCGATAGGGGCGCAAACGGATTGTGTCTCGCGCATCATGGCGACTGGAACGATTCGCTGGACTGGATGGGCAAAAACGGACGCGGAGAAAGCGTAATGACCACCATGGCTTTTTACAGGAGCCTGAAGCTGTTTGAAGAAATGGCGCTGGAATTGCTGGAAGATAAAGGCCTTGCAGACGAAATGGGGAAAATGGCGGAAGAAATACGAGCTGCCGTCGAAGAGAAGGCATGGGACGGCGAATGGTATATCCAGGGCTACAGTGATGCGGGCAAAAAAGTCGGCTCCAGGGAAAATACCGAGGGAAGGCTGTTTCTGGTACCGCAGGCATGGGCAGCATACAGCGGCATAGCAGCAGGTGAGCGGCTGGAAAAAGCAATGGCGGCGGTAGAAAAATATCTGGGTTCAAAAACAGGATGCGTGATGTGTTATCCGCCGTTCACAAAGCGCGATGAAAATGTGGGCAGGTTGACCGTAATCCTTCCCGGAATGTATGAAAACGCATCAACCTACTGTCATGGTTCGGCGTTTATGATAGCCGCCTATTTATTGTCGGGGAAGGCTGATAAGGCAATTAAACTATATGAGCAGGTTATACCGGACAGTGAACAGAATCCGTCCGATCTCTCGGGCGTGGAGCCCTACGCCTTCACAAATCAGTACCTTGGACCGGACAACCTCAGGGCAGGCGTATCGGTATCCGGCTGGATCACAGGGACTGCCGGCTGGATGTATAAAAATTTAGTAAATTATTTTTTGGGCTTTCAGCCGGGCTATACAGGCGTAAAATTTAAGCCGTGCATACCTGGCAGCTGGAATAAAGCCGCCTATAAAACCATCCTGCGGGATACAGGATATACTGTTGAGATACGGAAAGGAGGGGAAGCTGATAAGGGTCTCTACTTACACACGAAAAGACTGGATGGGAATTTCCTGCCTTATGGAAAGGAAAAGGAAGTACATATTACGGTTAAGGTGTAAAAACAAAAGCGGAAACTGCTGTTACAATTTACAGAACTTATTGCAAACAAGGTTTGTAAAGGAATATTACTTTTTATGGGAAGGGGAGTTCAAAATGATTAAAAAAATAATCGCCCGGATTCTGGTAATTGCCGTATTGGTTTCAGCGATACCTATTGGAGCGGCATTTGCCGAATCGGACAGTGTGGTGCCTTTCGACAGTACGATATCAAAAAGTGATGTGAAGCAGACTGAAGTGACCTTAAGCTGGGTCACACCGGACACTGTGGATGCTCCGGATCAAAGTTATCAGGTGTACATGTCTTTAACAGACAATATTGATACGATCGACAATATAACGAACAACGGAGACGAAGTTGGGAGTGTTCTTTATGAGCCCACCTATACGGTCGAGGGACTTTCACCTGGCACGACATACTACTTTAATATAATAGCTAACATTGAGGGAAGCGTATTCCGCTACACCTCGACAAGTGTAACTACGGCAGCATCAAGTACACCTGTGGAAGAAAATTATCTTAATCCGCTAAACTCTACGGATGGATTGGAGAATATAAACACAACCGGTTCGGGCGGAGATTCGAATGGAGTTATATCTGCGGTGACCGGCGGTGTACAGCTCAGCTATAGCGGAGGTACCGGCAATCATTTTATTGTTGACAATAACAGCCCGTCGGCTGTAAACGGAACGGTGAGCGTAAATATGACGCCGGATAGTCATTGCCGGTCAGGAGTAATGTTCCGTGTGGTAAATAATCAAAATTATACGTGGGTAGGGCTTACGGAAGAAAACAAGTTCATAATCCGAGAAGCGGTAGCCGGTATACGAAGGGATGTACAGAATGTTTCCAATACCGGTGGTAAAACCGGCATTCTTAAGGTGGTATATAACGGAGACAATTTAAAGGTATATATGAATAATAATCTTCTGTATGACGGTTTGCGCCCACATAAACGAGCAGATGCTATATTGGTGGACCAGGGAGGACCCAGCTATACAGATGCTTTGCCTCCCGTAGCAGGGAAAGAGGGCTTTATGGGCTGGTCTTTAATGAACAGTGTCTTTGCCGATTTGAATTATGAGGTGCCGCCTAAAATAGATGAAAGATATATAACCTTAATAAACAATATGGAAAACAACCTGGATGTGGCAATGTTTACGGCTGAAAGCTGGACGTCGTTTGAAAGCGCTGTGACTGCGGCAAGTCTTGTCTTTGAAAGCGGGGCGTCCGGTGCGGAAGCCAGTTATAACAATGTGGTCCAGGCAAGAAATGCTCTGCGGTATAACGGGACGCAGTCAGCGCATATCAATGAATTTACGGATAGCATTGGTAATCTGGTATGGCAAAAAGGACTTGATCTCAGCACAATTAGTCTTGTCAATGGTTCAATTTCACATAATACCGAGGGAGAACTACTTTTTATAGATAATAGTTCTCCAATGCAGCTCAACGGCGTGGCATCCATGGATGTAAGTTTTCCGGACATGGAAAACTCCCGTACAGCGCTGGTATTCCGTGCGAAAGATTTAAACAACTTATCATTTGTCGGCGTTGAAAGCACAACGAATATCCGTATTCGTGAAATGACAGACGGTAATTTAACTGATTTGGAAATAAGCGGTTTGTCGCTGCCATCCAGTTTTAAGCTGAAGGTGGAATATGTCGAAGACAAACTGACCGTATATGCAGACAATACCGTGTTATACGACGGACTCCGCCCTATAGCGGCACAAAGCGGCGGCAATCCGGTTCTGCCTCCGATATGGGGTCAGGTCGGAGTATACCTATGGTATTTGCACAATGTCACCATCGATAACCTTACGTCGGATTCCTTTGCGGTTATAAAGGAAGCGTCCTTTGACGGACAGTTTGCCGCCGCGAGCATAGATAAAGCTTCAAAAACCGTTACCTTGTACGCTAAGGGAAATACGGCATTGAACAGTATTACTCCTCTTATTTCCGTGGTTCCGTCCAGCGCTTCGGTATTGCCGCAGGGCAGTCAGGATTTTTCAGACGGAAAAACGGTTGCTTATACTTTAACCTCAAATGACGGATTATCATCGCAATGGACAGTCAAGGTTACGCGCGTGGACGATGCTCTGGAGACCATATCCAGCGGCGTGCTGGACGTGCTGGTCAACAAGCAGTATCCCCAGGTGTACAGCTATACCCTGAAAGGCGCCAATCCTCAGACAATTGACGGCTCACTGAATTATTCTTCGGATAAGATAACAATCAATGATACAGAATACGATCCTCAGGTGAGCATGGAAAAGGCAGACGCCTCAACCGCAAGATATCAGGTAACAGTTCCCGGTGTGGACCCTGACGGCAACGGGGCTGCTGCAGCCAGAGAAGTAAAATTTACCTATGAAATAACAGTAAATGAGAATACTGTTATAAAGAAAATGACAGGATTAACGGGAGACGAACCGGGTATAAAGTTTATAATCAAGCTGGCGGGCGCGGTCCTATCCGTAGCTTCGGATAAAGAGGGCGCGCAGCTGGCAACAAACGGCGGGACTGAAAATACCGTTTATGCGGTTTCTTCCGCGCAGGCTTTTGACATATCAAACCTTTCATTTACATTCATTTCCCACAGCGGCGCTTCAGGAACAATATATACAAAGTATCAGTATAATACGCCTTACCGAGCGGTAATTGAAGGCTCCGGCAGTAATAAAAAAGCCAGTATTTACGAAACCGGCTATAACCGCAGGCTGCAGGACGGTACCGTTCCCGTAACGGAAACGTCGAATGGCGTAACGGAGGAAGTGGGATACGAATCCTATGTATATATATGCGGCGACGCCAACGGTAACGGAACCGTAGACTGGCAGGACAGTGCCCTCTGGGTCAGGGAGCAGATACCGCAGGTGCCTGACGATCTTGCCGAATTCTTTGAAGGCGGCAACTGGACGCAAACACATGGGGCTTTTCCGGGAAACGGGAGTATAAACGCCTCCACATATAACGCCTCTTCTTCGTTGTACTCCACTCCGGAACAGCTTGTGGAGATACAAAGGCAGTTTAAAAACATGACTGACGGCATGGGCAGAATGGGCTTCTGCTATGTGGGCTGGAACGGACGCGGCCACGACTATGGCTGGCCAAATATAAATGAAGTGACTTTCAATCCTATTTTGGGAACGGTCGATGAATTCAAGGCTGAGCAGGTGAAAATGAAAGAAGCCGGCGGTTCTCTCGGATTTCATTTAAATATGACTGATATGACTACAAATAGTGAATCTTATCTGAGGAATCAAACCGTATCCGATTACGGAAACAGGTCGTCATCTACCGGAACTTCTCAATATACGAACACTTTCGGATGGTCAGCATACAAAATCAACCATTTTACTGATTATCCTTATGCTTTAAAAAGGCAGGACGCATTTGCCGAACGCTTTAACATACCGTTTATTCTCTATCAGGATGTTATGCTGCCCTATACTATGGGAAATTACGGCCTGGTTGAAGAGCAGTACGCAATGAGACGCGAAATAGAGCACTGGAAGGTATTGGGGGCCTATGCCGCAACCGAATATTACTACCCCGAGAAGCGGACAGGCGGGCAGTTTATGATGAAAAATTACAAGTATCCCAATATTGTGGATGAGTTTATTATTGCAGGACAGACAATGTTCCACAATACCAGGGATTACCAGACACTGCCTTCCGACTATATATGGGCAAACCTCTACAGCGACAATGCCAGAACAGGGAACATCATGAATACCAATATACTGGAGGCGGCGGAGCAGGAAACGGAATTTTCATTCCTGCTGAGCTATACGAACAGCTATGTCGCAAAAAACAAGCTGGCGGAATACGGAGTAAACGGGAATACGCAATATACTCTCTGGGGCAACGGCATAAGATACGAAGCCGACAACACTACAAAAGCATTAAAAATCACTAAAAACGGAAATGATATCGCCAGAATGTCGGTAGAAGGCGGCAGGCTGACGGGCGACTCTTTTGTGCCTGCGGCCGACGGCACCGGCAGGATTTTCACCTTTAGCAGCGGCGGAGGAGAAAAAACATGGGTACTACCGGACGAGATAACGGCAAATTCTTTCAAGCTGTATCGGCTGACCGGCGAAGGCAGGGTATTTGTCGGAAATGTAGCGGCAGACAACAGGAACGTAACATTAAATCTCGAAGCTAAATCAGGTTATGTACTGTACTATTCAGATAATATTCCCCAAAATATACAAGTCAATGAGAATTATAATCAAAATGTCCCAGTGTCCGCTTCCAGCAGGATCGATATGGTATTATTCGATGATTTTGTCAACAATATACCTCGCGAGGCTGCAGAGGATTACGTGCCTGTGTCGAAAGCGACTGACGGGAACTGGGACAATGATCTGCATAACCTGACAAGCTCTATGAAAAATGCCAATGGAGATCTGAGATTCTATAAGTTTGTCTCGGCGGGTTTTGCGGCGGACAACTTGAGCTCTACCTACTGGCAGCCGGTGGACACCGATTACAGCGACGGGAATGTATGGGTTAAGTATACTTATTATGCACCGCGCACCGTAAAAAATATCAAAGCAAGCTTTATTGCCGACAGCGACGTTGAATATGACGTAAAGGTTGCGGGCCGGGATGCAGGCAACAATGAAGTGGCTATTTATGAAGGAAAAATGGGCAAGGACTTTTCGCTGGATCTGGCGGAGCCTAAGACCGTTAAGGATATTACCTTAACAATATATACTTCTGATCCGGTAAAGCTGGCGGAATTCGGAGCATATTCCTTATTGGATAAACCGGATACGACAGCGCCGAGCCTCACGGACGGGTCAGCAGTCAGAACCTCGGACACTGAAGCGACTATAAAGTTCACCTCCGATGAAGATGGACAGTATTATTACGCGGTAGTGGAGGACGGAGCGGGAGAACCTGAGATTGTCACAAGCGGAGCGGGAATTGCCTATACGGCGGGCGAAACGACAATTACAAACCCGACAGGCTTAAGTGCGGGCGCAAAGGATATTTACATCAAGGTGAAGGATGCTTCGGGCAATGTGAGCGACGCGCTCAAGATCGGCATCCCCGCTTACCAGGCCAGTGTACAGGACATTTTGGTGCTTGATACTAATAGTACGATTTCAGCAGGCAATTTGACAAAAACCGGATTAACTTTAATCTGGGAATTGTTTGAACCTGAAGATGTCAATGAGATAGGTTACCAGGTATATATGTCTTTTTCAGATAACATTGATACTATAGCTAACATTATAGCCAATGGTGAGCCTGTGGTGGGAGCAAGTGGAGAAAACATAGCTACTAGCGTGATTACTGGGCTGACTCCCAATACAATCTATTACTTCAACATTATAGCGACAGATTATAAAAATGATAATACCCAATACCGCTATACCAAGGTAAGCGTAAAAACGCTAGATGAGTCGGATACGACAGCGCCGAGCCTCACGGACGGGTCAGCAGTCAGAACCTCGGACACTGAAGCGACTGTAAAGTTCACCTCCGATGAAGACGGACAGTATTATTATGCGGTAGCGGAGGACGGAGCGGGAGAACCTGAGATTGTCACAAGCGGAGCGGGAATTGCCTATACGGCGGGTGAAACAACAATTACAAACCCGACAGGCTTAAGCGCGGGCGCAAAGGATATTTACATCAAGGTGAAGGATGCTGCGGGCAATGTGAGTAGCGCCCTGAAGATAGATATTGCCGGACTGGCGGCACCGGACACGACATCACCAATTCTCACAGCTGGGGCGGTCAACAGGATCTCGGACACTGAAGCGACTGTAAAGTTTAGCTCTGATGAGGCGGGAGTGTATTATTACGCGGTAGTAGCAGCTGGAACAGCAGAACCTGAGATTGTCACAAGTGGAGCGGGTGCTGCCTGCGGGATGGGCGAAACAACAATTACAAACCCGGCAGGCTTAAGCGCGGGCGCAATGGATATTTACATCAAGGAAAAGGATGCGGCAGGCAATGTTAGCAGCGCTCTGAAAACTAATATTGCGGATTGTACCTTGAAACAGTTTACCATTGTATCTGCCGGAAAGCTTGACAGGACAGCGGGAATACAGGCATCGGCAGATGTTGAGCCCATACACGGGATGGACACGCATGCAGGTAAGGAAGTGGTTGTGTTCCAGCTTATGAAGGGCAGTTTGCCTGTAAGCATCGTTGCCGTGGAAAAGGATATTTCATCAGCAGAGACATTCACAGCTTACTATAATGTGGCGGATCCTCAGAATACAGCTTACCTGGTCAGGGTATATGTGTTTGACCGCTTTGACAGTGATACGGCTGTGCCTATAAACCTCGCAGAAGCGGCAGTCTTGGATTAATAAGCAGGTGGAATAAACAAAGGATACAGAACCCGGGATCCTCCGGATTCTGTATCCCATAATAAATGAAAAAGAAAGAGGATTGATAGAAGTGAAGAAACGATTATTATGCGTCATAACAATAATTGCATTAGTAACTGTACTCTTTCCATTAAATATATCTGCCGGCAGCTCAGTTACACTCAATGCCATCCCAAGCAGGTATCGAGGCGACAGCGTGACTATATCCGGGACCGCCGGGTTGGACGAGATAACGGTAAAGGTGCTCAGACCCAATAATACGGTTCTGTATGTAAATGTGCTGGAGGGCGGAAGCTTTTACGATACATTCACCCTGCCTGCAGATACCGCTTTTGGAGCTTATACTGTTATTGCAGGAAAAGGATCGGATACAGCGGCAGTAACTTTCCGGGTAACGGAGCGCAGTGAGGCCGGAGATGATGAAGATAGCAGTTCCGATCAGGCAGATCAACCGGATGTCGGGGAACCGGAGGTAAAAATAACGGATGACGGTGCGTCCAGGGTTGTAACAGAACCGTCTTTGGACGAAGGCAGCGGTACGGCGGCGTCGGCTATAAGTGCTGAGCTGATGGAAAAGGCACTCGGACAGGCGAAAGAGAATTCAGAAGGAATCAGGAAGGTAATACTTGTGATCCCTGAAGTCAGGGATGCGGAAAGGTACACCATGCAGCTTCCTGTAAATGTGCTTTCATCCGGAGAAAGGAACACGAGAATAGAAATTGAGACACCTTTGGGAACCATTACCGCACCGGGCAATATGTTTACCAGCGATCCTGGGAACGGAGAGAATATTAAGTTTACCATAGGCCTGGCAGACAAAACGCACATGGCTGAGGATATAAGGCGGCAGATAGGAGACAGGCCTGTAATAGAACTCAATGTAATAGCAGGTGAAAAGTTAATTAACTGGAATAACCCCGACGCGCCCATAACGATTTCCATACCTTATACTCCCATAGCAGAAGAGCTAAAAGATCCTGAACATATTACGGTATGGTACATAGACGGACAGGGTAATGCGGTGCCTGTGCCGAACGGCAGATATGATGCAGCTACAGGGAAAGTAACATTTACAACAACGCACATGAGCAAATATGCAATAGCATTTGTCAAGAAGACATTTGCGGACATACAAGACTGCTCCTGGTCTAAAAAAGAGATCGAAGTGCTGGCATCAAAGGGGATTATAGAAGGTACGTCGGCCACAAGCTACTCGCCCAAATCAAATATAACCAGGGCTGATTTCATAACCCTGCTAGTGAGGGCACTGGAGCTTAAATCAAGCTTTACCGGCAGCTTCGACGACGTAAAGGCTTCCGATTATTATTACAATGCAGCGGGTATTGCTAAAAAGCTCGGAATTATTACAGGAGTCGGGAACAACAAATTCAACCCGAAAGCTTACATAACAAGAGAAGATATGATGGACATGGCTGCAAGGGCAATGGAGGCTACAGGTAAGATAAAGAGCGATGCCGATATATCCGGATTATCTGCATATACAGACAGCGTGTCGATATCGTCTTATGCGAAGGCAAGTGTGGCGGCACTCATCAAAAACGGTATTATAATTGGAAACGGTAAAATGATTAATCCCAGAGGATATACGACAAGAGAAGAAATTGCAGTTGTTATCTACAGGATCTATAATAAATAAATTGAATAAAACATTATAGCACAGCTTTTCCATGGCGTCGGCGTATTTTTACAAGCCGGACATAGGAAAGCTGTGCTTTTTTGTTTAGTGCGTCGCAAAGGAATCTCATGGTTGTTCTTTTATGTGGATTCAATCAATGTGCTTGTGATAGAATAAAAGAGAGTTCTTTTGATTCAGGGCAGGGAATTATGATGAAATAATTATAATTATTGCTGCAGCTGAAGATACATAATAAGCAGGTATCAATGCAGACTGCAAATATTAATGGCAAATATGACGACAGATATGGTGAAAATTATATGAAAATAGGCGCAGTAACTTTGGACAATAATATATTTCTAGCACCCATGGCAGGTGTTACCGACATGCCGTTCAGAATGAGCAGGGTTGTGGACTGGTCTACTCGGAAATGATAAGCGCAAAGGGTAATGCGATCTGGTTCCACCTGCCGAGGGTCTTTATTTGACTTTCCCAAATAGCTACGCACTGCGTAGCCAATTGAGTTGGACGCATTATCGGCTTTTAATGCGGGTTGAAGATACTGCTGCACGAAATTTTTATCTGGAAGAATGTACGAAATCAAATTGGAGTACAAGACAGCTTGAAAGGCAAAACTGGTTTGTTTTTGTTTTATGGCATCGCTTCAGCAGCGACGCTGGCCTGGGTATGACCGGCACTGAGAAAGAGTGGAACTTAGCACGGCAACTAGACGAAAATGGGGAGGCCACCCCAGGGTTAGCATCTTTTTTAATAAAAAGGGGGTACCAATTCATGAACTGGATAATAGCCAGCTTGAAGTTTTAAAACGTTTTAGAGAAACAATTTTCAAAGAGTACCAAGCTTTAGCCTGTTTATTCGATGGAACGCGAGATTTCGAGAAAAAGTTCCAGGCACACTTAACAGAAATACTACTCAATTTTGGCGTGGGACATCATAAAATGACAATTGATTGATTGATTGAGGCAAGAACTTTCTATATCTTCAAATGTACTATTCCGGCGTATCCGGATGCCTCCGGAATACACATTTCGGGGTAAAAAATGAACTCAAAAATGACGTTTTTGACCCCTAAAGAAGGACGGAAATATAGATGACATAGAGATTTTGAATGTGCTCTGTAAGAAAAAGGAGAATCAAAAAGTTGGTTCATGTGCTTAATAACAAAAATGTAATTAATTTGTCTATATCTTTATTTTTACCGAGGATGAGTACTGGGAGGGGGTCATACCTGTGGCCTTCTTGAAGTGCCTTGAGAAATAATGGATAGAAGTGTAACCTAATAGAGAAGCTATCTGTGTAAAGTTGTTTTCTCCCTCCCGGATCATTTTCTTTGCTTCCTCTATTTTAAGCTTTCTATAATACTCCATTACACTCATGTCGCTCTTTTCCTTAAAGAGCACCTTCAAATTGGTTTTACTGAGGAATGAAAAACGGCACACATCTTCAAAGGTAATGTTTTCGGAGATATTTTCATTCAGGAAAGCGATGATTTTTTTCATCATGTCTTCATCAGATCGTTCCTTGACAGAGGTGGAAAGCTTGCTGACCGGTTTTATGCTATCCCGTTTTCTTATCATGTAGATAAGCATTTGTTCAAGATACACCTTTATAAGCTGTTCGCATCCAAAAGGGCTATCTGGCTTTTTTTCCAGCTTTTTAAGTGAAGGGAGATCCAATGGTGATGAGAATGCCTTTTTAGCTTCACGTATAATCTGTGTAAGCAAATTTTTCTCATAATCACCGATGGACAGGATTTTATTCTCGAAGTAGCGTATAGCCTTCGAGTTGCTTTCAAAAGCTATGACAATCAGATTTGGAGCTACTTTGCCATTTGCCCAGACGTTATGAAATTCCTTTGGCTTGTGAAATATAATCTCTCCCTGCTTTAATTTGTATCCGTTTGTATCAGCCATGACCTCTACATCGCCTTTATCAACGACGAGGAACTCCCAGAAGTCATGCTTTTCCCCTTCGAAGATATAATTTTTTGCATATTCGAAGTAATGTATCGTCACGATTCTTTTAATGGTCAACGCTTCTTTCAGAGTCGTTTTAATATATTCCATACCAAACCTCCGCCGAAGGCATATAATATCCTCAGTTATGAGGATATTATATCATATATGAAAATTGATGCCACAAAAGCAAAGTGTCCAAAAGTGCAAATATTCTGACTTAATTGATAAATCAAGGTCTGCAAAACTCTTATATAATAAGGTTAATAGGTGTGGGGAAACTGAGAAATGTCCCCTTTCATACTAGGAAAACTATAAGTGAGATGCTTTATATGTCGATTTTAGTTACTGGTGGAGCCGGTTATATCGGCAGCCATACCTGTATTGAATTGTTACAGGCAGGCTATGAAGTGTGTGTGATAGATATACAATAGCAAGGAGCAATCTCTGTAAAGAGTGCGGGAGATAACGGGCAGATCATTTCCTTTTTACAAGGCTGATTTACTTGACCGGGATGCCTTGGAGGACATATTCAGAAATGAACGGATTGAAGCGGTTTTGCACTTTGCAGGATTAAAGGCTGTAGCCTTGCGTGGGAGGTAGAGTGAACTTGTTTAGCAAAGGTGAACCAATTAGAAGATCAGGAGGAAATAAATGTGGTTAAACCAATACTTGTTGTAATGGCAGCGGGAATGGGCAGCCGGTATGGAGGCCTGAAGCAGATCGACCCAATGGGACCCAACGGCGAGATCATAATGGATTATTCAATACATGATGCTTTAAAGGCCGGCTTCGGCAAAGTGGTTTTTGTTATAAAAAAAGATATCGAGGATATATTCAGGGAGAAAATAGGCAGCAGGGTTGAAAAGCTGGTTGATACGGAATATGTTTATCAGCGTGTTGAGGATGTTCCCGAGGGATTTACAGTGCCGCCGGATAGGGTGAAACCAT
>DBTX01000080.1 GCA_002307275.1 Hungateiclostridiaceae bacterium UBA1305 | reverse complement strand
TGGAATTTTACATTAAAAGATAAAACCACAAAAGTGCACTTCAAAAATATGTCCTTCCTAATATTTTGGTACTGAAATGGTGCCGTTAAAAAAAATCAAACTTGGATTTGAGATTTCTACTAGCCTTCATGATTTTGCCGTGACAATTTGTGTACAATATATTTACAAAGTTGATAATGCTGTGATATAATGTTTCGCGTATGCAATACGGACGGTCCGCTGATGGCAATCAACCATTTATGAACGTCTAGGCAAGGGAGGAGGAAATAATAATGGATATAATCAAAGCATTGGAACAGGAACAGATAAGGACTGATTTACCGGTCCTGAGCATAGGCGATTTCATAAAAGTGCACCTGAAGGTCAAAGAAGGCACAAGAGAGAGAATTCAGGTATTTGAGGGAACTGTCATTGCAAAGAAGGGCGGAAGTCTCAGAGAGACTTTTACCGTTAGAAGGGTATCATATGGAGTTGGAGTAGAAAGAATCCTTCCGGTTCACTCTCCAAAGATCGACCATATTGAAGTTATCAGAAAAGGTAAGATCAGAAGGGCTAAGCTGTACTTCCTGAGAGAAAGAGTAGGCAAAGCTGCAAAGATTCAGGAAAAACTCGAAAACAAATAATTTATTTTATAAAAGGGACCTTTGGTCCCTTTTATATTTTACTAAAGCCATTATGTTCTCAAGATTTTCTTATTATGATTAACAAAGTAAATCCGACAAAAATATAGGGCTCGATGCCCTTATATTTTTAGTTGTATTTTTTTACATAACTTATGTTAAAATAGAATTGCACAATTACACAATTCACAGAAATATCGAAAAGGATAAAATCAGAATGAATATACAATGGTTTCCCGGTCATATGACAAAAACCAGACGCATGCTTGCAGAGAATCTGAAGCTTGTCGATGTGGTAGTCGAGCTTCTTGATGCTCGGATACCTGCCAGCAGCAAGAATCCTGAAATCGATTCCATTATTAACAACAAACCCAGACTTGTCGTATTAAATAAGGCTGACACTGCCGATCCGGCTGTTTCAAAGGAATGGGAGAGGTGGTACAAGAGTAAAGGTGCCTCAGTTATTTTTGCCGATTCGATAAAAGGTACAGGCCTGAATCAATTAAAGGACGCGCTCAGAGCAATGATGAAGGACAGGTCTGATCGTGACAGGGAAAAAGGAAGATTGAACAGGCCGATCAGGACGATGATCGTTGGTATTCCGAATGTCGGAAAATCTACATTTATAAATACAATTGCGGGTAAAGCAGTTGCCGTAACAGGAGACAAGCCCGGTATTACAAGAGGAAAGCAATGGATACGTCTCAATCCTGAAATAGAGCTTCTCGATACACCCGGGATTCTGTGGCCTAAATTTGATGATCAGAAAACAGCGTTAAATCTTGCATTCACAGGTGCGATCAAGGATGACATCATGGATATGCCTGAAGTAGCTGCATCACTGATTGAAAAGCTTGCAGCCGATTATCCAGTACAGTTTTCACAAAGATTTAAATTAACTGATATAAGCGGTTTCACCGGGCATGAGCTTTTACTTAAAGCCGGGAAAAACAGGGGTTGCGTAATATCCGGAGGAGAGATTGACACAAGAAGAATTTCTGTCATTCTTCTGGACGAATTCCGCGGCGGAAAAATAGGTAAAATCACTCTTGAAAAACCTTTATGGAATGAGGTGCAAACAAAGGATGAGAAAGCTTGATTTATATAAGGAAGAAAAAAGAAAGCTTGCACAGCAAAAGGAGACAGAGCGCCTGCTGCAGATGAGCATTTACGAGAAACAGGCATATATGCAGGGCTTCAGGTATGTAGCCGGAATAGATGAGGCTGGAAGGGGACCGCTTGCAGGTCCGGTAGTCGCTTCATGCGTCATACTTCCGGAAGGCTGTATGATCGAAGGCCTCAACGACTCCAAAAAGCTGCGTCCCGTTCAAAGAGAGAGATTATACGAGCTTATTGTTGAGCAGGCTGTTTCAATTGGAACAGGCATCATCGATGAAAAAAGCATCGATACTGTAAATATATTAAATGCGACAAAGCTTGCCATGGAAAATGCCATAGAGCAGGTCAAGCCAATGCCGGACATATTGCTGATAGATGCGGTAAAGCTTGACAAGGTTGATATCACACAGGTATCAATCATTAAAGGAGATGCCTTGAGTGTATCAATCGCTGCAGCATCCATTATCGCCAAAGTGACCAGGGACCGCTTGATTGACCTGGCTGATGAGGTCTATCCACAGTATGGCTTCAAAAACCACAAAGGTTATGGGACACCGGAGCATATAAATGCTATCAAAAAATACGGTATTTGTCCGATACATAGAGTAAGCTTCACGAAACATTTTCTTTAAAAGCTTTGGACACACATCATGTAGAAAGGGGCTGCTCCATGCGGGTAGACGGTTCGTCAAACATACAGGCTGCAATCCGGACAAATGTTGCCGATCTAATGGGCAGGCTTGAAACGGGCGATGTGATCAAGGCAAAGGTACTTGAAATTACTTCGGAGGATGTGATTTTGAGACTTTTTGACGGCTCTGTATTAAAAGCTGCCGCAGGAGAAGAGCTTGAAGCTAAAGTAGGTCAGACACTTACGTTGACTGTCACCTCAAAAACGGAAGGTACTCTTTTCCTCGAAACGCTTAAAGACCAATCAGAAATGAATTCCATTAAGCCCGATCTGTTGAAAAATCTACTGACTTCACTCAATTTGAAATCAAATTCCAGAAACCTTGAACTCGCTGCAGAATTTATAAAAGCTGGTATATCACCTACTGAGGGGCAGTTTGAAAAAGCATCGTTGCTTATGAAGGATAATACAGGTTTGAATGCTGAGAAGGCCGTTTTTGTGGCATACAAGGGTATTGAATCGGATCAGGTGAAAATTGAACTTCTATCGAAGCTACTGGACGGTGATCTGAAGCTGGGTACTCAACTAAAGGAACTTCAGACAACGCTCAATAATGTGCGCAGGACTGGTACAAATTCCACATCAAACAATATAACTGCGAATGCGATCCCGGAAGCAACAACAGCAGCAACAACAGCAACAACAGCAACAAAAACAGCAGCGCTTGCTGAAGCAGCAGCATTGTCCATGAAAGCAGCATTATCCGGAAAATCGGCATCTGCCTTAAATTCGGCAGTTGCTCAAAAGACCGACGATGCGAACCCATCTGTATCCGGTACGCAAACCTCTCAACAATTACAGACTTCCTCTTCTGCAAAAAATGCAGAGCCTTCAATTTCCAACCTTCAGGCGAAAAATGCTGATGTCGCACAGGACACAGTTCAATCCGCCGGTTTAAAGAATACTACTGCTTCAAAGGAAGTAGATTCCGGTCTGAATGTATTACAAGCACTTGCTGCGCAGAAAAATGCCGAAGCAAAAACACTGTCAGCATCAATTACTACACCCAAATCTACCGTTTATGTACGAGATCCTCAGGAAGCAAGCCTATTGAATAACAGCCTGAATTCCCATACGAGTATGGCTTCAGGAAATACGGAATCTGAGAGTGCCGCTATATTAAATCACAGCAATGCTGATGCATCCGAGAGGCTTGCCAACACGACTGACAGACTTTCGCGCACACTGTCGGATAACACGGCCAACAGCCCTGGTAAATCCAATACAAGCGATATAGATCCACTTTTAAAATTGAAGGATACAATCAAAGACTTATTTGTCAGGCTTGAATCAGGAAAAATGACAGGAGAAACCGATTTGAGCAAAATACACAAGGAACTGTACGACAAGCTTGACACGCTTGGGACCGCCATTCACAATTCGGGCTTATCGGGACTTTCAGACAGTGAAAGTGTAACGGCAGCCGTAAGCCTGCTCGACGACAGCGCAAAGCTTTTGAACCAGTTGAACAGCAATAATATGCTTTACTACCAGATGCCTGTGAATTTATCCGGGCAAAACACGACGGCTGAATTGTACATCATGAAGCGCCAACAGAGTAAAAAAAGAATAGATCCACATAATTCTGTAATGTTCGTTTCACTGGACACCAATAACCTCGGTAGATTTGAGACACTAATCGATGTAAAGGGAAACAACGTTACGATGAACTTCAGGACAGAAAAACAGGAAATAAACGATTTCATCAAGGAAAATATCAAATTCCTGTATACCGGTCTTTCCGAAAGCGGCTACAAACTGGCGGACATAAGATATGCGCTTATTGATTCTGCGACACCGCCATTAAAACTGGAACAGCTTCTTTCAAAAATGATGGCATTGAATCGCAGCAAGGTCGACATGCGTGTTTAGGAGGGTTCTCAATGGAACATAAAAAAGAAAAAATCAAAGAGGCGGCTGCGTTGAGGTATTCCTCCGAGAAGGGCGGAGCGCCTGAAATCATCGCGCTCGGCAGGGGAGACACGGCTGAGAGAATCATCGCTAAAGCGAAAGAAAGCGAAGTCCCTTTATACGAAGACGCAAATCTTGCTCATACGCTGAACTATATGAAAATTGGGAATGAAATACCACGAGAGCTGTATGAGGTGGTTGCACAGGTTCTTGTTTTTGTCAGCAAGCTTGACGACAGCTTTGAAAAAACAATACTGCATGGTAGAAAGTATGAATAAAAGAGGTTTTGGAAGTATTGGAGAAAATATCGCCACAGATTATCTGGAGAAAAACGGCTTTACAATACTGGACAGAAACTATCGCTCCGGCAGATATGGTGAAATAGATATAATCGCTTCTGAGAATGAATATATTTGTTTTATCGAGGTAAAGACCAGAACTAGCAGCCTGTTTGGAACGCCAATAGAAGCTGTCGGTTATGAAAAAAGGCAGAAAATCAAAGCCCTTGCCTGGACCTATATAAAGTATAAAAACCTTGGTGTCAGGAATATGCGCTTTGATATCGTTGAGATTACAGGCAGAAGAAGAAATGAAGAGTTTTTACCTGATAATATCAATCTTGTAAGGAATGCATTCTGATGCTTGTTTTGGACGCCCATTGCGATACTGCATCGGCTTTGCTGGATTTAAAAGCCGATTTGTATGAAAATAGCTGCCATATCGATTTGAAACGACTCCTATCATCAGGCAGGAGAGTCCAGTTCTTCGCTTCTTTTTCCAATCCGTTCAAATTCCGTAACAGTTCATTACTACGCATATTATCGATCATTGACTATATTTATTTGGCACAGGAACAGTACAGTGACAAAATATCCGTTTGTCTGAACTCGAGAGATATAGACGATGCAATGACGCTCGGAAAGGTTGGAGCCATTCTCTCCGTAGAAGGTGGAGATGCCTTGAACAGTGAATTGTCCGTTCTGAGGCAGCTGTACAGGCTCGGAGTCAGAAGCATGCTCTTTACCTGGAATCACCGGAATATGCTGGCCGACGGTTCACTTGAAACGCATGGAGCGGGTCTTTCCGACTTTGGCAGGCAGGTGGTTAAAGAAATGAACCGGCTTGGCATGATCATCGACGTTTCACATCTGTGTGAAGCAAGCTTTCAGGATGTATTGGAATTGTCCACTGCGCCTGTCATCGCATCTCATTCCAATGCCAGATCAGTATGCAGCCACCCAAGGAATCTTTCCAATGAACAGCTAATGAATCTAAAAAACAAAGGCGGAGTTGCAGGGATCACCTTTTACCCTTTTTTTCTCACCAACTCAGAAAACGCTTCAATTGACGATGTAATAAGACATATCGAACATATTTGTTCAATCCTCGGTGAGGACAATATCGGTATCGGTTCGGACTTCGACGGAATCGAGTGCGTACCCGCAGGCCTCGAGGAATCGCAATGTATTCCGCTCCTTTTCGAAAGGCTTCTGAAGCTGAATTACAGCGAAAGCTTCATAGAAAAGTTCGCTGGTCTCAATTTCATGAGGGTCATCCGACAAATCCTTCATTAAGGTTAAAATTATAATACAAAATAAAAAATACCGGAAGACAACCATAAAGGATCATCTGCCGGTAAAGTATATCAATCGTATTGGGACCCTCCCTAAAAGTTAACGTATGGACTGAATTACGGTCTTGCTTATTTTATTTCTTCTTTATAACACTTCGGTTCTGTATCCGCCACCTATAGAGATGGGGGACATCTAAGCCTCGTTATATTCAAAATAATCAAAATCCGCGCATTTTTCTCTGGTATGGGAATCCTGTGCGTATATACCTACGAAGGTTCCTGTAAACTCTCCAAATTTGACAGCTTCATCTGAAAGGGTAGTCATATCAATAACGGGTCCAAGTTTCTGGAATGTTACGCCGTCGGTACTATAAGAAAATTGCAGGCTCTCTGTCCTGATCTCTGCCCTTAGATAAACAGGAGCATCCTTTTCCACTACTGCGCAAGCATTGTTTCCGTCGATATATTTTTTATTTTCATAACCGCCTACAGTTATAATATTGCTTCCAAGCTCTTCGCTGTAGGTTTTATAAATAGAGTAGAAATTCGAGGTCTCGTAGTAGCAGGTGAGACCTGCCTGCTGCAAGTAATAGTCGGCTTCAAATTCCATTTTTGTTGTCACGGTTGCGTTGAATGCAGTCAGCCGTCTTGCAATCACGCTGGGATGGTGATTGCTGGTTAGCGATTCACGCCCCCGCAGCCGTAAATATCCCGGACGCACAGTTAAATTAGCCCAATCGGGAGAAATTTCATTTCGCGGAGTACAGAAGGGAAGTTCCAACTCTGTTTCGTTAAAATCACAGCGTGGTTCTTCCTTGGGAAACGGATAGGAAGGCAGTTTGGGAGCAGGTACATATTCTTTGGCGATATTTGTCCCATCTGTCATACGAAGCCAACCGTCTTTTGTCCATTCCACCTGCTGTATTGCGGATTCACGTCCAAGAACACACCTTTTCTGAGGCATAACGGGGCGACCGCAAAGATGTGCCATATACCATTCTCCGTTTTGTGTTTCTACGAGCGAGCCATGTCCTGACTTTTGCAGTAATTCATCAGGGTTGTAGAGATCCAGCATGATATAGTTAATCTCCGGGCGCATGGCAAATTCCCTGGTACAGGAGGTAATGATGGGATTGTGCGGGCAGTTTTCATACGGCCCGGTAACCACTTCGGCACGCAGGAGCGCTGCGCAATGCCCATATCCAGTACCGCCCTCGGCGGTTATCAGATAATACAGACCGTTATGCTTATAAATGTGGGGCGCTTCAGTAAAGCCGCGTTCAGTGGCGCCATAAGTCAGTCGTACAGGGCTTCCAATAAGCTTTTTCAGTTCCGGGCTAAATTCCTGTAGGATAATAGGTCGTTTCATCTCGTGCCCGGGTCTGGAATCTCTCTCCTGATTGACAATCCATTTTCTACCATCATCATCATGAAAAAGGGAGGCGTCAAAGCCGCTGGAATTTATGTAAATAGGTTCGCTCCACGGGCCATGGATATTGTCCGCCCAGATGAGAAAATTATCAACATCAAATTGCAGCTGGTTCGAGTTGTATACGTTAGAGTAAAGCATATAGAACAGCTTATCAGCCTCACAGTAGGTCAGGCAGGGAGCCCAGACACCTTTCGACGGCGGCAGGCAGGTAAGGTCGATATGCCGCTTTGTTTTAAGTGCATAGTCGATCAGCTTCCAATGGACAAGGTCTTTGGAGTGATAAATTGGGATGCCTGGGAACCATTCAAACGACGAAGCTGCCATATAATAGTCATCGCCTGCCCGAATGATCGCCGGATCCGGATTAAAACCGTGAAGTACAGGATTGTGTATCATGGCGATTCTCCTTTGGAATATAGTGTGTATATTTAGTAGCGTTGAATATCTGCTTTTTCAAGCATAATAAACAGGAGCAATTAAATTTTACAGCTTGGTAACATGATTTACAACTATAAAAACTTGAATTGATAGTGTATATTCTAGGAGTAAAAATTTTTTACTGCCTCCATTATTTTGCATAATTCCAGGTGGCTTCCTGCATTATCTCTCTTTTTATAAATTCAAAAAATTTTTTTTTGAAATTCTAGCACCTATGAGTTGCAAATCACTTATAAATATATTAAAATATCAACAACGTAATTATTTTGGGGGTACCTTTGATGAAGGACTTTACGAGCTTAAGCAAAGATGAACTAAACGGAGAATTGATCTCCTTAAATGAAAAATATGAAGGCTTTTTAGCCCAAAAACTTAAATTAGATATGTCCAGAGGGAAACCTGGCGCGGTTCAACTTGCATTATCCATGGACATGATGGATATGTTGGGTTCTTCGGACAGCTTGAAAACTACAGACGGTTTTGATACAAGAAATTACGGACAATTAGATGGAATTCCTGAAGCGAAGGTCCTCTTTGCACAGATGCTTGAAGTCAGTCCAAGTGAGGTCATCGTCGGCAATAATTCAAGCCTCAGCATGATGTACGATGCTGTTGCACGCGGCATGATGTTCGGCGTAGTCGGGAGTGCAGAGCCCTGGCAAAAGCTGCCCAAGGTTAAATTCCTTTGCCCGAGTCCCGGATATGACCGTCACTTTGCTATTTGTGAGCTGTTCGGCATTGAAATGATCGTTATAGAAATGAAAAAGGACGGACCGGATATGGATGCTGTCGAGAAGCTTGTCGCAGACGACGCCTCCATTAAGGGGATCTGGTGCACGCCTAAATACAGCAATCCTGACGGCATCACCTATTCCGATGAAGTAGTTGATCGCTTTGCGACAATGAAAACTGCCGCGCCTGATTTCAGAATATTCTGGGACAACGCCTATACCGTGCATCACCTCACAGATAAGCCGGATAAGCTGAAGAATATCATGGATGCCTGTAAAAAGGCGGGGAATGCCGATAGAGTATATATTTTCGGTTCCACCTCAAAAGTCACCTTCCCAGGAAGTGGTATTGCCGTAATGGCGGCAAGTGAAAACAACCTGGTAAGAATAAGGAAGCAGATGGGAATTAAAACGATCGGGCCTGACAAGATCAATCAGCTTCGTCACGTCAGATATCTTAAGGATATGGCTGGAATTGAAGCGCAGATGAAGAGGCATGCGGCAATACTCAAGCCGAAGTTTGATATGGTGCTGGACCTGCTTGAATCCAATCTGGGCGGTAAAAATATTGCATCATGGAACAAGCCCAATGGCGGCTATTTCATCAGCTTCGATACACTGCCAGGCTGCGCGAAGGCAACCGTAAAAATGGCTGCGGATGCCGGTATTGTCATGACACCCGCAGGTGCGACATACCCTTATGGCAGGGACCCACAAGACAAGAACATAAGGATAGCTCCGACTTACCCGCCGCTTGCCGAATTAAAAACTGCCATGGAATTGCTGTGTACATGTGTGCAGATCGTTGCTGTCAGGAAGCTTCTCGGCGAATAGTACATTGCAATTTTAAACTTGCTTTGTATAATAATCAGGTTTATAATTTTCGTGTGTTACATCCTTCGGGATGATACCGGCTGCTGAGCCAGTTTGGCTATAGCAGATAAATCTCATATTCATAAGTATCTGGCGGGATCTAAATGATCTCGCACTTTTTTTAAGCCATTCAAGCGAATTTGTTTCACAAAATGAGCCATTTGAGAAACAAATTCGGCTAAAATAGTGATTTCAGCGTAAAATCACATCGTTCGGTCTCGATACCCATAATGTTCATTGGAGCATAATGTGCAAAAAAGGCCTGTAATGCAAAGTTTTTTTGAAGCTTCTGTATATGGATTTTATTAGGTTTAAAAGATATAATAAATACGTTAAAGAATGTAGCAATTCTGGAGGTGCATTGTTTTGAGGAACACCTATGAAAGCCCGTTTAATGCAAGATATGCGAGCAGTGAAATGCAGGCGCTGTTTTCGCCCGATAAAAAGTTCAGGACCTGGCGCAGATTGTGGATCGCTCTTGCAGAGGCAGAAAAGGAACTTGGGCTCAATATTACCGATGAACAAATCGCAGAATTGAACCTGTTCAAAGACGATATAAATTACTCCGTTGCTGAGCAACATGAAAAGGAAGTCCGTCATGATGTTATGGCACATGTGCTTGCTTACGGTGAACAATGCCCTCTGGCAAAAGGCATTATTCATTGGGGAGCGACCTCCTGTTATGTCGGTGACAATACAGATATCATCATCATGCATGATGCACTTGAACTGATACGGCAAAAGCTTGCTGCTGTTCTCTCAAAGCTGTCCGATTTCGCAATGGAATATAGAAGCATGCCAACACTGGGATTTACGCATTTTCAGCCTGCACAGCTAGTTACAGTGGGTAAAAGAGCGTCCCTGTGGATCCAGGATCTGATGATCGACCTTGATGACCTTGAATATGTACTTTTTTCAATGAAGTTACTCGGCAGTAAGGGCACTACCGGAACACAAGCGAGCTTTATGAGCCTTTTTGATGATGATGGCGAAAAGGTCAAACAGCTTGAAAGCCTTATTGCGCAAAAGATGGGATTTGATTATGTATATGCCGTTTCAGGGCAGACCTATACCAGAAAACAGGACAGCAGGGTGCTGAATATACTTTCAGGCATTGCCCAGAGTGCAAACAAATTCAGCAATGATATGAGGCTGCTGCAGAGCATGAAGGAGATGGAGGAGCCGTTTGAAAAGAATCAGATCGGTTCGTCCGCAATGGCATACAAGCGTAATCCGATGCGTGCCGAAAGAATCGGCTCCCTCGCCAGATATGTCATGATTGACGCACTCAATCCTGCGATAACCGCAGCCACGCAGTGGTTCGAAAGAACACTTGACGATTCAGCTAACAAGCGTATCAGCGTTCCTGAGGCATTTCTGGCTGTCGATGCAATATTGAATATCTATATCAACATCGCAAGCGGCCTGGTGGTATACCCCAAGGTTGTTGAAAAACATGTCCTGGAAGAACTGCCCTTCATGGCTACGGAAAACATTATGATGGCGGCTGTAAAAAGGGGAGGGGACAGGCAGGAGCTGCATGAGAGGATTCGTATTCACTCCATGGAGGCTGGAATGCAGGTCAAAATGTACGGCCATGAAAATGATCTCATAGAACGTATTGCCGCAGATCCCATGTTTGGCTTAAACAAGGATGAACTGCTCTCTGTAATGGAACCCTCAAAATATATCGGACGTTCGGCGGAGCAGGTGGCGGAATACATTGGAGAGCAGGTAAGACCAAAGCTGGCAGGTATCAGTACGGAAGGCATGAGCATTGAACTTAAGGTTTAATGAGCATTGTATTAAAGGTTTGATGAGCATTATTCTTAAGGTTAATGAATCATCAGCCTTATACCAAAAGCCCAGCCTAGTGATCGAATAGAGCATTGAGCCAAAAGTCCCGTGATCGTAATCTGTTTGCTTCATATAAAGATAATTAAAGATGGCTCTCCTGACCGGGCAGTCATCTTTTTCATTTAATTCCGGTGAGCAAATTTTTGTATGAAATGCCAAAAAAATATTGTTGAAAATTATATAGTATTTTGTTGAATTGCCACAGTTTATAATATAATATTAGTAAGGATGTTATTATGTGCTGCTATGCTTACCTAAATATGGAGGGGTTACCGTGATAAATAAATACAGCAACGTACCTATGTATTCCCAGCTAAAGAATCTTATCATTAAAAAGATTGAGTCAGGCGAATACCAGGGTGAATCCAAAATCCCCTCTGAACAGGAGTTTTGCGAACACTATGACATAAGCAGGCCGACTGTCCGTCAGGCAATCAGTGAACTGACGAACAATGGCTATTTGTATAAGGAAAAAGGGAAAGGGACCTTCGTAGCGAAATCCAAATCGAAGGTAGATATTAAAAATTTCACAGGGTTTACAGATTCGATTTTGGACAGTCAGAATCCCGGTCAACACGACATATTGTCTTTACGTATTATCAAACAAAATGAAATGCCTTTCCTCGAAAGTGCATTCGGATTGCAGAATTCCCAACAAACTACCTTTGCTGAGGTAAAGTTTGTTACAGCAGATAAAAACAGCGTTCTTTCATTAAATTTTTCTTATATCCCGCTTGCACTTTTCCCGGAAATAATTGATGACATAAAGGCAAATAAGCCTTCTTATGATATACTAAGAGGGAAATATCCGCTTCTGCCTGTAAAGACGAAAAGTTCTTTGGAGATTGTATATACCGATCAATCCGAAGCACAATATCTACAGGTACAAACCGGTCATCCGCTCATTAAGATCGAGAACCTCTTGTATTCCAAGAGCGGACAAGCCGTTGAATTCATTATTGCCAAATACCGTGCGGATAAATGCCAATTGGTATTTGAAAACAGCAAATGATAGATCAAAGGGTGTGAGGGTATCAAATATTTAATTGCATTTTTAATCGCTTTTATTGCAGTGTTTATTCTGATACCGCCGTTAAGAAGATTTGCACTTAAAATCGGATTCGTCGATATGCCGACAGAACGAAAGATTCACAAGGAGCCGGTGCCTCATCTTGCAAGCCTTGCTATTTTTGCCGGGTTCATGTTGACCTTTTTCATCTTTTCAGGCGGCTTCACTAAAAAAAATCTATTGATTCTAACAGGTTCGATCCTGGTAATAGCTATTGGCATCGTTGATGACTGGTACAAAACCCATGGAAAGGATTTTCCGGCACTGCCGAAGTTCATATTTCAGGTGTCCGCTGCAGTTATCGTCTATTTTGCCGGTGTCGTCTTCACCGGTTTCAGAAATCCATTTACACAGCATTATGTCACTCTTGACCCATGGCTGCAGTTCCTGCTTACCG
>DBTX01000026.1 GCA_002307275.1 Hungateiclostridiaceae bacterium UBA1305 | reverse complement strand
TACATTGCTCCCCTGTGCTTCTTTTCCCAGCGTGGCTGATGCCGCTGAAACAGAAACCGAGCCAAATACCATAGTACAAAAAACAATAGCAGCTATGGCAATGGCTATTCTCTTTTTTTGCATGAATAACTCCTCTCCATTTCACTTGCGAGGTTAGTTGACGGGTTAGGTAGAAGAGACTCCCTTTTATGAAATGTACAGGCAATGATCATCACCTGCCGCATCATCCATAAATTCACCCCAAATGTAAATCCCCCGCTCCCTTACTTAGGTTTGTAAGAGATTCAGTGCACAGCAGGCCGACTATTTCCTACTTGATCCGTCTGAGATCGAATGGAAATCAAAGGCTCGTCCTAATACTGCAATACAATTGTAACAAATATTTCACAAATATGAAATACAAAATTTATGGTTTTAAAAAAAACTTATGTATACACAATGAAAATAATTTGGATTAAGAATTTCCCGCTGATGAATAATACTACTCACAAATAAAAAACTATAACGAGGCGAAAGATGTCCCCCTACCTCGTTGAAACACAACTGAAAGGAGTTTGCGCCATGAGAAAACTGCAGGCATATTTTGAAAGCATGTGCGAAGCACAAACGGCAGCTTCTGCATTATCCGAAGCAGGCTGTGGCAAGGCCCACCTGGATCTCGCCGGTGCACTGGATTATGAATATTCCCAGGAAATCAGCAATATTGAAAAATACAGTCCGGCTGAGGAAGGAAATGATCATTTTTCTGCCCTGATGCTGGGCCTGTGGGCAAGAGGTCTCAATGACAAACAATCGCTTGCGTCGGCCAAGGGAATTGCTGCACCTGGGCAGGAAGACTGCGAGGAAGGTGAATTGAAAATCAGCACCAGACTCGTATTGAAAGTGCCTGATGAAGCAGCTGAAAAAGCTTTCGGTATCATCAGTGAAAATGGAGGAAGGATTTTCCCGTCCGCTATGGTATAATGTAAATAAAACTTCCTCACAAGGAGGAGGGCCCGGGTCCGGTAAGTGCAGGAGATGCCCGATTTCGGCGATAAGGCTATTGAAGACTGTCGCTCAACAGGAGAAGCCATGCAGTCGGTCGATGTTGATGGAAAGAATGCAAACATAAAAATAGAGAAATATATTCAGATATTATATCCCCGCCTTTCCTACAGCATACTTCAAAAGGCATTCCGCAGGAGGGACATAAAGGTTAACGGTACGAGAGTCGGCAGGGATTATACTGTTATGCCCGGGGACAAGCTGGAGATCTATATCGTCGATGATCTGCTGTCGGGGCCTGATGTCAAAGGTGCAAAAATGGCACCAGGCTTT
Source organism: Hungateiclostridiaceae bacterium UBA1305 (assembly GCA_002307275.1). Lineage (GTDB taxonomy): Bacteria > Bacillota > Clostridia > Acetivibrionales > DTU013 > UBA1305. Next base: position 3,843 of record DBTX01000026.1, on the reverse strand, counting down.
TCAGTCGTATATGAGGATGAAAATATCCTGATCGTCAATAAAGCACAGGGTGTTCCGGTTCATCCTGATAAAGAGCAGACCCACGGGACTCTGATTGATTCAGTCAGAGAATATTTAATGCAAAAGGGCGGGACTCCTTCAAGCAGTGCAAACTTCCAGCCGGCATTATGCCACAGGCTGGACCGTAATACAGGCGGACTCGTCATCATTGCGAAAAATCCAGCAAGTCATGCAATTATGCTTCAAAAGCTGGAATCCAGGGAAATAAAGAAATACTACCAATGCCTCGTTAAAGGACGGATGGAAAGGCAGGAAGCAACACTCAAAGCATATCTCTGGAAAGATGCGGATAAAAGCCGCGTTTTTGTGAGTGAGCGAAGAACTGCCGGTTCTCTGGAGATCGTTACAGGTTATAGGGAAATAAGATATGATCCTTCAACGGACATCAGCCGTCTTGAGGTCGAATTGATCACCGGCCGCACCCACCAGATCAGAGCCCATCTGGCATTTACAGGTCATCCCGTGATCGGTGACGGGAAATACGGGACAAATACGATTAACCGTTATTACGGCATAAAGCAGCAGGCACTCTGGGCTTACAGGATAAAATTTGTATTCTCGGAAAAAAGCCCGCTTGATTATTTAAACGGAAAAGAAATCAAGGTCGAACCGGAGTTTTAATGTAAATCAAGAATGCGGCCGTTTGAAATAAGCAGGCCGCATTCTAATTCAGGTACTATTTATTATGCAAATAGCGTTATACTGATTAACGTCCTATAAACTGCTGTACAAAAACCTTGCCGTATGTGTCACTGCTTTCGATCCCGATACCGGTCACCTTGAAACCTGAATTGAGGATGTTCTTCTTGTGGCTGTCTGATGCCATCCAGGCTTTAAATGCACCTTCAACGGTTTTATTCCCTGCAATGTTTTCACCGGCCGATTTAAACACATTGTCAAACTGTCTCATCATATCGAAAGGCGACCCGTAAGTAGGAGACTGATGCGAAAAATAGCTGTTGACCGTCATATCCTTCGCTTTCTCCCTTGCCACCTTCATCAGGTTTTCATCAATGGTCAGCTGCTCCAGGCCTTCAGCAGCACGGGCTTTATTTACCAGTTCGAGCAGCTTTTGCTCATCCTGCGACAAATCCGCGTTTATGGCCGCAGGAGTGGCGCCTTTTGCGGGAGTGGTCTTTGGTGTAGTATTTGGAACAGCCTTCTCCTTTGATTTATCAATCGTTTTTTCGTTCGTTTTACCATCTGTCTTGTTTTTACTTGCTTCCACTGTCACTTCGTCCGGATTCGAAACAGTTACTGTGGCTGGGTCGGCTTCACTCAGTAAAATATATCTTCCGTCAACGGCTCCAACAATACCATCGCTGGCAGTGTAAACAGCATACCAGTCCCCCAGTTTTCCTATGACAGTAACCGCCTGTCCTTTTTCCAGCTTGCAGATGGACGGGAAGCTTGTCGACGGGCCCTCCCTGACATTCAGCCTGCTGACAGTAACTGTCGCAGCTGAATAATCCATCTTTTCAAGTACGAGTTCGGTCTTGATACCGCTGTCTGCAGTGGCTGCATAACATGTTGATGAAACAAGGAAAACAGCCAGCGCTGCCAAAATGACAATCTTTCTTTTCATACAAATACCTCCAACTGTCTAATTATGCAAAATGATTTGGTTTACTGATAATAGTATTAACAAAAAAATTTGAATTATTTGCATTAATATAACATGTTGGTAATAATTTTTTTGCACCATAATTGCAGTGCCATTCATTCGGTATACAGTCAACTCAAAAACATATTCTGACCGTATACTATAGTTTTAATGCCTGCAACCTCTTGTTCCTATAATAAAGGACAATATCCGCAAAAACCATAATCGCGTTCAGAAGGTACAGGAACACAACTCCGTCACGGCTGTACAGCAGCTTGTGGATAATACCGGCGATGTATCCAACCACTACAATGTACAGGAATGCGACGCTTTTGCCTTTCGTATCCCGCGACTTATAGGATCTGTAAATGGAAAAGGGCCATGCCAGTCCAAAACAGATCAACATGATGATTTCAAATATGCTCATGGATCAGTATGCCTTTCCCCAGTAAACAAGTTTTTCGGCTTCTTTCCCGCAGCAGATGCACTTGTCGGAAACCGGAGCTTCATTAAATGGCATGCAGCGGGAGGTTGCACCTGTTTTTTCCTTTATGGCATCCTCGCATGCTCTGTCACCGCACCACATGGCTCTAATAAAGCCCGGGGTCTGATTGATGATCCGTTCGAATTCCTGCATTTCAACGGCTGTATAGGTCTTTTCCTCTCTTAATGCTTTTGCCTTGCCAAGAAGATCATCATGTATCATATCCAGAAGCTCTGCGACTTTGCTTTCCAGTTCATCCATCTGGACGAACAGTTTTTCACGCGTATCCCTTCTGACCAGGACAACCTGCCCTTTTTCAATGTCCTTGGGACCTATTTCAAGCCGGATCGGAACACCCTTCATTTCATATTCGCTGAATTTCCAACCCGGTGATTTATCACTGTCATCCATCTTGACCCTGACTGTTTTAGACAATCTGGAAACAAGCTCCGAAGCCTTTTCAAGAACCCCTTCCTTATGCTGGGATACCGGTATTACCACTACCTGGACCGGAGCAACCCTCGGAGGCAGAACAAGTCCGCTGTCATCGCCGTGGACCATGATGATTCCACCGATGATTCGGGTTGACATGCCCCATGAGGTCTGATGTACATACTGCAGTTGATTTGAACGATCGGTATATTGAATGTCGAACGCTTTCGCGAACCCATCGCCAAAGTTGTGCGAGGTGCCGGACTGCAATGCCAGGCCGTTGTGCATAAGGCTTTCGATTGTATAAGTAGCTCTGGCTCCCGCGAATTTTTCCTTTTCGGTTTTCTGCCCCTTTACAACCGGGATTGCAAGAACATTTTCACAGAACTCCGCATACACATTGAGCATCCTGATCGTCTCCTCCTGCGATTCTTCCGCAGTTGCATGCGCAGTATGGCCTTCCTGCCACAGGAATTCCAGCGTTCTCAGGAAAGGACGGGTAGTCTTCTCCCATCTGACGACGGAGCACCATTGATTGTAAAGCTTCGGCAGATCCCTGTAGGAATGAATAATATTGGCGTAGTGATCACAAAACAAAGTCTCTGAAGTCGGTCTGACACAGAGTCTTTCAGTCAGCAGTTCATTCCCGCCATGTGTTACCCAGGCAACTTCCGGCGCAAAGCCTTCCACATGATCCTTTTCCTTTTGCAGCAGACTCTCCGGGATAAACATCGGCATATATACATTTTCATGTCCTGTCTGTTTGAACCTGCTGTCAAGCCCTTTCTGGATGTTTTCCCAGATTGCATACCCGTATGGCCTGATGATCATACAGCCCCTGACGCTTGCATAGTCCACAAGATCCGCCTTTTTGATGACATCGGTATACCATTGTGTAAAGTCCTGATTCATTGATGTAATCTCTTCTACAAACTTCTTGTCCTGTGCCATAAAACCACTCCTCTGATATTTAATATGCCAATTTCCAGAAATATATTGTCTGCAAATAAAAAACCGCCCCTAAATTACTATAAAGGGACGGATTAACTCCGCGGTACCACCCAATTTGGATACCCAACTTGACAAGCCTTTATCGCTGCTTCTGCGGCAACCTCGTCGGCTGCATCTCGGGGGTGGGAAGAAAGGTTTCATCCTTTCGTAGTCCCGTCATCAACTCTCATTCATATTAGAAAACAGTATATTACATCCGGTTCCAGCTGTCAATACAGCGTTCATAATTAGGGTGCATAAAATAATCGTGCAC
>DBTX01000001.1 GCA_002307275.1 Hungateiclostridiaceae bacterium UBA1305 | reverse complement strand
ACCCGCTAAGCGGGTGGTCATGATTAGTGCGGGTTTTTATTTGCAGGAGATTATTCCATATTTATTACAGAATCCATTTCAAAGTCTGACTACTTTTCTTCACAGGCGGGCTTCTTCTCTTTTTTTTCTGCCTCAAGAACTATATCTTTATCGTATTCCATTATTCATTTCCTTTGTCTTGCTATCCTCTTTCGTGCTCTCCTTCTCAGCCGTGGTTTCCCCAACTGCCGTAGTTTCCCCCTCAGCCGTGGTTTCCTCTCCCAGGCTCCTTTCCGGCATAAATACTACTACGGAAAGGGGTGGAACCTGTATTACCATGGAATAGGGCTTCTGCTGGAACATGTATTCTTCAGCCATAACACCGCCCAGATTTCCCACATTGCTGCCACCGTAAATTTCGGAATCGCTGTTCAGGATTTCCCTGAAGAAGGCATTATACGGGACACCGATCCTATAATTGCCATAGACCACCGGGGTAAAATTACATACAAATACCAGTACATCCTCAGGATCACAGCCCTTTCTCATAAAAGACACGACACTGTGATCGCTGTCATTGCAGTCCAGCCATTCAAACCCGTCATAGCTGAAATCGACCTCATACAGAGCCTTGTGCGAGGTGTACAGTTTGTTGAGATCTCTGACAAAAGCCTGCAGCTTCCTGTGCATGTCATATTCCAGAAGAAGCCAGTCAAGCCCCTGTTTAAAATTCCATTCGATGAACTGGCCGAATTCATTACCCATAAAGAGGAGTTTTTTACCCGGATGTCCGAACATATATCCATAGGTGACCCGCAGTCCCGCAAATTTCTGCCAGTAGTCGCCGGGCATTTTGTTTATCATGGAACATTTGCCATGTACGACTTCATCGTGGGACAAAACCAGCATGAAGTTTTCCGTCATGGCATACATCAAGGAGAAGGTGATATTGGTGTGATGATATTTACGGTAGATTGGATCCATTGCAACATATTTAAGATAATCGTTCATCCAGCCCATATTCCATTTATACGTGAACCCAAGGCCACCGGTAAACGGAGGTTTTGTGATCATCGGCCAGGAGGTGGACTCCTCGGCAATCATCATTATTCCGGGGAAATAATTGTATACGGTCGAATTCAGCTGACGCAGGAAGGCTACGGCATCAGTGTTCTGATTACCTCCCCATTTGTTCGGGATCCATTCACCCTTCTTCCTGTTATAATCCAGATAGAGCATGGAAGCGACAGCATCTACACGAATACCGTCTATGTGATATTTCTCAAACCAGAAGACTGCATTGGATACCAGGAAATTCCTGACCTCATTGCGGCTGTAGTTGAATATGAGCGTGCCCCAGTCGGGATGTTCGCCCTGACGAGGATCCTGATGCTCATACAATGCCGTACCGTCAAATTTGGCAAGACCGTGCGCATCCTTCGGAAAATGGGCGGGAACCCAGTCCATGATGACACCGATCCCATGCCTGTGGCACTCGTCCACCAGAAACATGAATTCTTCGGGTCTGCCGTACCTGCTGGTAACTGAATAGTAGCCTGTCACCTGATAACCCCAGGAATCGTCAAGGGGATGCTCGGCGACGGGCATGAATTCTATATGTGTAAAGCCCATGTCAACTACATAGCTGATGAGCCTTTCCGCATATTCTTTATATAACAGAAAACGATTGTTGCCATCCTCAGAACGTGCCCAGGAGCCAAGATGCACCTCATAAATCGAAACGGGTTTGGCGAAGGTGTTGCCGGAGTCTCTCTGCAGTATCCATTCTTCATCATTCCACTCATAGCATTCCAGGTCAAATACGATTGATGCAGTACCTGGACGCATCTCGGTGTAAAAAGCGTAGGGGTCGGATTTGATCAGCACAGCATTTGTTTTCGTTTTGATTTCGTACTTGTACAATTCGCCCTGGCCGATTCCCGGAATGAACAGTGCCCAAACACCGGTGCAGCCAATTGGGCTCATCAGATGGCACATTCCGTTCCACTGGTTGAAATGGCCTATAACGCTGACACTTTTTGCAGAAGGTGCCCAGACGGCAAAATACGTTCCATTCTGCCCGCCTACGTTTATGATGTGCGCGCCAAGTTTTTCATATATTTTATGATGATTGCCTTCGTTAAAAAGGTGAAAGTCAAAATCCGTAATGGCCTGAGGAAAAGAACAGGTATCCATTTCACTTTTACTCATTCGCAGCGTCCCTCCTGTTACACAAGATGTATAAAGCAATTATATAGCTTATTTCATATTTTCGCCATAAAATTGACAATCCAGTATTTACATTGGCCCCCAAAGCGATCGTAAATGCAGGCAGGAGTTTTATAGAATACATCTGATAGTTGCTCCCGGGGGAGCTTACACATAAATTTGCTACCGTTATTATCCATAATAGTTGTTAACTCCATTATAATGAGATAAAATAATCGTATCAACCATCATATTTTATCCCACTCTTCTCCATTCTCCAGGGTCTTCAAAAAAGGTTAAAGAGCTTTCGCCAAAGGGAAAACAGGCGGGGGATAAAAGATTTAAAATATTGAACCTTTTTCTGCTTGTCCGGCACTTTATATATGAGAAGCAAGGAAGGACGCATTTGATGAGGTTTTTAGAAAGGTAAAAAATGAAAAAAATTAAAAATAAGAAGCCAGATCAGATAACTGCAATATTCTTTCTGGCACCGAGCCTTATCGGATTTTCAATATTTTTCCTGATTCCGTTTATCGTCAGCATATACTATTCGCTGGTGGATAGCCCGATTAACGGTACATTTTGCGGTTTGACAAATTATACACAATTGCTTTCCAATCCCATTTTTTTGAGGGCAGGTTTCAATACGCTTGTGTTTACCGGTATTAGTGTCCCCCTGATCATGGCGATCTCCCTTGGACTGGCAATATTGCTTAATAATAGTATTTACGGCAGGAATATCTTCCGTGCATTTTTCATTTCTCCGCTGGTAATTCCGGTAGCCTCAGTGGTACTTATATGGCAGATCATATTCAGTTACAGCGGTTCCTTGAATTCCATCCTGTCGGTATTCGGACTGACTCCGGTTGATTGGATGGATACAAACTGGGCCAGGCTTGTTGTACTGGTTGTGTACTTGTGGAAAAATGCAGGCTATAGCATGGTACTTTTCCTTGCAGGCTTGCAGAATATTCCGGTTCAATATTACGAATCGGCCTATATTGACGGGGCAACATCGTGGAGATGTTTCAAAAGCATCACATTGGTTTATCTGACCCCAACTTCATTTTTTGTATTCATTATTTCAATCGTCAATTCATTCAAAGTGTTCAGAGAAACTTACCTGATTGCAGGAAGCTACCCTCACGAAAGCATTTACATCCTTCAGCATTACATGAACAATATGTTTTCGTCCCTTGATTACCAGAAGCTGACGTCTGCGGCACTTATCATGGCAGTCTGCATTGTTGCGCTTGTATCTTTCTTATTCAAGTTTGAACGAAAAATCAGCAGGTCCATACAATAATGGAGGTCCTTACAAAAATAACGCAGGTCCATACAAAAACAACGAAGGCTCATACAAAAACAAGGAAGGTTCATACAATAACAGCCGGCACATACATTAACAGGAGGTTCCATGAAAAATACAACTAAAAAAATATATAGAAAATCTGCTTTAACCTTCCTGGTTTGCCTGGTTGCGATATTGTTCCTATTCCCTATGGTATTGACTGTCTCAAACTCCTTTATGACTGAAAAGGAAATAGAGCAGAATTATTCTTCTTTAAGCCCGACCTATTTATCCGGCAGTGAGGATGAAACCGATAAATATGTCAATTTGAAGCTGATACCTGACGAGGTTGTACTCAAGCAATACTACACAGTCCTGGTGAAACGGCTCCAGTTTCTGCTGATGTTCTGGAATTCAGTCATCCTGACGGTGCCTGTCATTCTTGGACAGATTATTATTGCAAGCATGGCGGCTTATGCTTTCGGCAAATTGAAATTCCGGGGGCGTGAGCAATTATTTTTCATCTATATCATAACAATGCTGATGCCTTTTCAGGTGACACTTGTTCCCAATTATATTGTTGCAGATAAACTCGGACTTGTCGGAAACTATCTTTCCATTATATTACCCGGAATTTTCGGTACCTTCGGAGTTTTCCTGCTGCGCCAGTTCATGGTCTATATTCCCGATGAATATTGCGAAGCTGTCAGGGTTGATGGAGGAAGCCACCTTGACATCTTCTTCAGAATAATCCTTCCCATGTCAAAAACGGGAATCGCATCGCTTGCCATACTTGTTTTCATTGATAACTGGAACATGGTGGAGCAGCCGTTGATCTTCCTGCAGGATGTGGCCAAACAGCCTCTCTCCATCTATCTGTCTGTTGTTAATTCGGGTGAGATGGGTATCGCATTTGCCGCATCCACTTTGTATATGATCCCGATGCTGCTGGTTTTTCTGTATGGTGAAAATTATCTTGTTGAGGGAATACAGCTTTCCGGAATAAAGGGATAGAAAAATATACTTTCATGAAGACTTTAAATTTTCATGAGGGTTTCAAATTTTAGTTGGGGCTTTTAATTTAAATGGGGGTTTCAAATATATGGATAATACTTCCGATGCAAATCTGGTCAAGAAAAAGACAATTGCAAGAATTGTAGCTATTTTTACAGGAATCATGATTCTACTGACCTTCTTCTCTAATACGATCAATAATTTCTCACTTCCCAGAGTTCAGCTTGAAAATCCCATATCCGGTTCTCTGATCAAAGAGGTCACTGGTGAGGGAGTGGTGGAAGCCGTTAAAGAACTCAGCATATATGCTTCTCAGGGGAGAAGGGTAGAAGAAGTAAAGGTAAAAGCCGGGGACAAGGTAAGCAAAGGCCAGGTTATTGCCATTCTGGAGAAAAAAGATCTGGAAGAGCAACTGAAGGTTGAGACAATCAAGTATGAAAAACTTAAGCTCACCCTGGAAGGACTGACAGATACCGGTATGGAGAAATACAACAGACCTGTGGAAGCGGCTGCAGAAAATGTGCAGGAGGCGCAAAAAAATCTGGATTCTGTAACAGGACTATATGATGAAAACGCTGTAAGCGGAGACGAACTTGAAAAGGCCAGGAAAACTTTAGAAAATGCGCAAAAGGACTACATAGTACAAAAAGAAGATGGAGCAGCCGGACTTGCAGAATTGAAACGGTCGATCAAGAGCACAGGCTATGATATCGAATTGCAGAAAATCACTGTAGACAAACTGCAAAGTGAATTGAGTACCGGCAGTATACTGGAAGCGCCCATGGATGGAATAGTCACAGGGCTTAATTACGAGGAGGGCTCCCTTGTAAACAATACGGTACCTGTTTATACCGTAGCCGATATTTCCTCGGGATTCCGTTTCAGGGCTTCTGTAGATGAGAAGAGCTCGGAATACTTGAAAATCGGCGATCCGGTGCAAGTCAGCCTGGGATCATCTTCTGCAAAAGTCATCTCCGGAAAGATTTCCGATATCACTGTCAATATGGAAAACCCCGGCGAAATAAGCGATCTTGTTGTCGATCTGCCTGCAGAGGGGCTGAGCAATGGAGAACGAGGTGAGATATATGCCGACAAAAAGACGAAGGCCTATGCCATCCTTGTGTCTAATAGTGCAGTCTGTACCGATAATAACGGTAATTTTGTCTGGGTCGTAAAAGAAAAAAAGGGCCCTTTGGGTAATGAGTTCTATGTTCAGAAAGCTGCAATAAAAAAAGAAGATTCGGACGATTTTAAAACCGCAGTACTTCAAGGACTAGATCCGGATGACAAGATAATTGTAAAATACAGTAAGAGTATATCAGAAGGAAGCCGTGTCATGATTGACAGGTAGGGGGAGAATGGTTTGAAAGGATTTAAAGCTGCGTATATCATGAGTGCTTTAGGTATTTTTCTGTTTTTGTCGGTTATGATACCGGGCAGGAGCATCTTTGAAAAAACAGAGACACTGAACGGGTCGGTTTCCATGCAAAAAATAACCGTCAGCGTAAAAAACCACCTGGATCCTATAGGTTCAAGCCTGCTGTCGCTAAAGGACATGGACGGGATACGGGAAGCTATGGACGGCAGGTTAATTAGTCATACCATGCAGGACACTTTACCCATATCCTTTGAGAGAATATCCGTAAATGCCAGGGTCATCGGTACCGATTCTTTTTATTCCATGTTCCATGAAGTAAGGATCAAAAGCGGCGGCTTTCTGACACAGGAATCCGAACAAAGGGGGGAGACAGTGGCAGTCATTGAAGATGCACTGGCCTGGCAGCTTTTTAATACGGATAATGCGGTAGGAAATCAAATCAGTATTTTTGGCAGGACCTTCAGAATTATCGGTGTTTCTTATAAAGATAGTTCCATTATCAGTAAGGTCTCCGATGACGGGAATGCCAATATCTACATCCCTTCCAAAACCTTTTCCGATCTTGATGCGAATGCCGGAATATCCCATTTTGAAGTTGCAACATCCGATAACAATACTCTTGGAAGGAATGAAAGCGAAATCACAGAGGTGATCCAGTCAATAGGTAAAAATCCGACTGCCTATAAAATAACCGACTACAATATTGAAAGTGCATTGATGGAGCAGAAACCATTTATCGCGATTTTTGTGATGGGATTCAATATCATAATATGGACTCTTTTCTACATTAAAACAATTATTTTAAACTTGATTTCCTTTTTTAAAAGTCAATCAAGTACGGACTATTTTTCCGGAATAGTCAGGCACAACACCTTGTTTATGTTACAGACAGCCAGCAAAACAGCACTCGCCATATTGTTCATTCTGGGTTTGTGGAAATGCATCCGCTTCAGGTTATATATCAATCCGGCGCTTGTCCCTGACGAACTGATCGATATTTCATATTATATCAATTTCCTGGAGGAACATTTACGGCAGAGCGCTTTAAATACAGGCTTTATCGCGTCTTATGCCGAGCAGCTTTTCATTCATGCAAAGGGTTTATCCGACGTCATCTTTTTTACCGGATTCATACCGGGACTGCTTTTACTTTCTACAGGGCTTTCACTTTTTCAAAGAAATACTCTTGAAGCAGACCGCATTTTATTGACTGTCGGAATTATGCTGCTCCTATCGACAGGCATTCTCCAGCTACTTTCAATTACTTATGAATTGCAGGCGGTAATTGACATGAAAAGCTTTGCCGTACTATGCTCATTTCTGACGGCAAGCTGCCTCAGAAACAAGTATATCAAACCTGGCAGGCTCGAAAATATAGTTCAAATCGGTTGCATCCATCGGTAGGCCTTTGACACGACTCAATTATGGAAATATAACGAGGCGGAAGATGTCCCCCACCTCTCTGGGAGGCGAGTATATCTCCCGCCCCGGATGCATGGGTGAGCAGCAAGCTTAGCTTGCGACCAGCCTCGTTGAAACGCACCCTGGTATAAAATTTTTCTATAATTGAGAAAAATTATTTTAACCAATATGTTATAATTATTTACGTTACAGCAGATGCAATGTTATAATATCTAAAAGGGTGAAGCAGCATGGGAGTTGCTTCATAAGTTGGTGATTCAATGGATAAAGTAAGCATTCCTGTTTCTTGCTGTGAGGTCGGAGAGATACTGGCTGAAGATGTGCTCAATGAATGGGGCATAATACTGGTAAGCCAGAACACAATTATTAACCAGTACATAAAAAATAAACTTATTGAGATGAGGATACCCAATATATTGGTTTATATGCCTGTCAGCTTACAATCATATTCAGATGGGGATATGAAATACAATGAAGTCAAAAAAAATTATGTGGAAGTTGTTATGTCCGTAAAAGGAATACTTAATGAGCTTGCGGCTGGAGGGAAGGTGGGGTACGAAAAAATATTTACAGTTTCGCAGTTGATATATAGTTCTGTAAATGAGAGTACCAGTTTAATAAAGTGTCTTGCTGAAATGAGGAATATTGACGAATATACCTATACCCACAGTGTAAATGTCGCTTTTTATTCCATGCTTATTGCCAAGTGGCTCAATTTGCCGGAATTTAAAATACATGAGGCCATTCAGGCAGGATTATTACACGATATCGGAAAAGTAAAGATATCCGATGAAATACTCAACAAAAAAGGTAAACTTACGTCAGAAGAATATGAAGTAATGAAAAAGCACTCCATATACGGTTATGATTTAATTAAGAATATGTCTGAATTTAGTGACCACATAAAAAATGGCGTACTAATGCATCACGAAAGGATGGACGGATCCGGTTATCCTTATGGGATCTCAGGAGTCTCTATCTGGTTATATGCAAAAATAATATCTGTTTCGGATATATATGATGCTATGACACACGACAGGGTCTATAAAAAGAAGGCTACTCCGTTTGAAGTATTTCAAATGTTTTTGACCACAGGGATGTGTACGCTTGATACCCTGGTACTTAAAACTTTTTTAAATAAGCTGCCTGCGTATTTTGTCGGCACAACCGTTGAACTAAATAATGGGGAGACAGGTGAAATCGTATATGTACCTCCGCATGATATTGCCAGTCCTGTCGTTCGCGTCGCTAAAAAATACTATGATCTTTCGAGTATAAATGAGTTAAAGATATTTAGCATGATATAAGGAAAGACTTCGCATAATACCTTGAACATTATCTCAAAATTACTCTGCTTTGAAATAAGTTTAAGTTTTGAATAGATACTTTTAACACGCAGACATCATATTTATAGATGTCTGTATGATAAATAATTCACATATACTTTTAGAAAATATTATGATAAAATATGTGTTGGTGTGGTTCGCCACGCTTTATTCTGACTGCTGTCCGCATAGTCGGTTAGTAAGCCGTTGATTCCGTAAAACCACTGATCATAAAGGGATCATCATTGAAATTAATTATTTGCATTGGAAAGGGGTCATAGAATGATTTATTCGCATGAAGTTGAAAGAATGACGTGTGTGGCAAAGGGACCCAATCACGGATCCGCGCCAATCCCCGAGGAAGGGAAATGGGTACAGTCAAAGGAAATCAAGGACATTTCCGGTCTGACGCACGGTATAGGCTGGTGCGCACCTCAACAGGGAGCCTGCAAGCTTACGCTAAACGTGAAGGAAGGTATCATTGAGGAAGCATTGGTTGAAACTCTGGGATGCTCCGGTATGACACATTCAGCGGCTATGGCAGCTGAGATACTTCCCGGCAAGACAATTTTGGAAGCATTAAATACAGATTTGGTATGTGATGCTATCAATACTGCAATGAGAGAACTCTTTCTGCAGATTGCTTACGGCAGGACGCAGACAGCCTTCTCGGAAGGTGGACTTCCTATCGGTGCCGGTCTTGAGGATCTTGGAAAAGGGTTGAGGAGCCAGGTGGGTACCATGTTCGGCACACTTGCCAAAGGCCCGAGATATCTTGAATTAGCAGAAGGTTATGTGACTCGTACAGCGCTTGACGCAAACAATGAGATCATCGGCTACGAATTTGTGCACCTTGGCAAAATGATGGAAATGGTCAAGAATGGCACAGACGCCAATGAAGCCGTTAAGAAGGCAACCAGCAAGTACGGCCGGTTCGATGAAGCTGTCAAGCTGATTGATCCGAGAGAAGAATAAGGGGGAGGGTTATAGACATGGCATTGTTTGAGAGTTATGAAAGAAGGATAAAGCAGGTTAATGCAACATTGAACAAATATGGCATTGCCTCCTTGGAAGAAGCTAAAAAAATATGTGACGATAAGGGATTCGATCCCTACACGATAACGAAACAGATCCAGCCGATCTGCTTTGAAAACGCCTGCTGGGCTTACGTCGCAGGTGCAGCCATTGCTGTGAAGAAGGGCTGCAAAAAGGCAGCCGAAGCAGCTGAAGCAATTGGTGAAGGATTACAGTCTTTCTGTATTCCAGGCTCTGTTGCGGAAGACAGAAAGGTTGGTCTTGGACATGGCAATCTTGGCGCAATGCTGCTTCGCGAAGAAACCAAATGCTTTGCGTTCCTTGCAGGGCATGAATCCTTTGCAGCCGCTGAGGGAGCCATCGGTATTGCAAGATCCGCCAACAAGGTCAGAACCGAACCCTTGAAAGTAATTCTCAACGGTCTCGGCAAGGACGCTGCACAGATCATTTCCAGGATCAACGGCTTTACATATGTTCAGACGAAATTTGACTATTACACCAGCAAGCTTGAAATCGTCAGGGAAATCAAGTATTCCAACGGTGAAAGGGCGAAGGTCAGATGCTACGGCGCCGACGATGTAAGAGAAGGCGTAGCGATCATGCACCTTGAAGGCGTTGACGTTTCCATTACCGGAAACTCCACCAACCCGACCAGATTCCAGCATCCTGTAGCAGGTACTTACAAGAAGGAATGCTATGAGATGGGCAAGAAGTATTTCTCTGTTGCGTCAGGCGGCGGTACCGGAAGAACACTGCACCCGGACAATATGGCAGCAGGGCCGGCTTCCTACGGCATGACCGATACCATGGGCAGAATGCACTCCGACGCACAGTTTGCAGGTTCCTCCTCTGTTCCTGCACACGTTGAAATGATGGGCCTGATCGGAATGGGCAACAACCCGATGGTCGGAGCCACGGTTTCCGTTGCAGTTGCAGTTGAAGAGGCAATAAAGTAAGAATAAGAGTGATAATGATATAAGAATATGTCATAATATAAGGCTGACTCGGGGGTAGAACCTTCGAGTCGGCCTTTTTGTTATTTAGGCTCTTTGATTATTCAAAATAAAAAATGCCGTTTGATATTTACGACAAATAACAATACTGGGAATTATATATAAGCGAATACAAACAGGCATATATGGGCTAACAGAATAAGTGCATTACCCGAAAGGCTACTGGAAGATATACATCCGGCGCTCCTTTTATTCATGTTTACAATAAAAATGTATTATTAAACATGAACAAAAAATGTGGCAAATAGTAAAGCCAGCTTATTGTAAGTGCTGCGAAAAAAGTATACAAAATTATGAAAATATTTCAACAAATAGTTTTGCTGCATATTTCCTTATATGCTAGGATGTAAATAATTGTATTTAATAAATGCAGAAGAGGGGAATCAGCGAATGATTACATTAAGGAGGGACTTATGATGAAGTTCAAAAGTATTAAAACAAAGCTCACTCTGTTTTTTGGTGGATTGACGTTCATTATCTGTATTGGACTTGGAGGTATTTCCTATCTGGCGTCCAGCAATGCTTTATCCTCCAGTATCAACGAATCAATAGCCACCTTGGCAAAAGAGTCAACCAAGGTTGTCCAGTTAAAAGTTGAATCCGAGCTGAATGCATTAGCGGCGCTGGCTGAAACCGATGCAATTAAAAAGGACACACTAACGCTGGATGAGAAATTGAAATTGCTTGACGCTGAAGTGAAGCGAAACGGGGATCTCAGAATAAATATCGCAGATGTGAACGGAAATGCCAAAAATACACTGGGGGCTACTTCAGATATCTCCAGCAGAGATTATTTTAAAAAAGCACTGGCAGGTGAAAAAGCGGTCTCGGATCCTCTTGTCAGCAAAACAGATAATACCATGATAATAGCCTATGCAGTTCCAATCAAGGACGGCAATGAAGTAAAAGGAGTATTGGTTGGAATACGGGACGGGTATGTACTGTGCGATCTCATCAATGATATCAAATATGGGAAAAGCGGCACTGCTTTTATGATTAATAGCCAAGGTACTTCAATAGCTCATACGAATAAAGAGAATGTTACAAAAGGGGATAATATATTTGAAAATTTGAAAACCAATCCGGAATTGCAGCAGTTGGCAGATCTGCAGAAGAAAATGACGAAAGGCGAAGACGGAATAGGCGAATATACCTATAAGGGGGTAACCAAACACATGGCCTATGCTCCTGTATCAGGTACAACCTGGTCTTTGGCTGTAACTGTGCCGAAATCGGATTTCATGGAGAAAGTGAATACACTTTTTACTACAATCGTATTTATTTCAATTGCTTTTGTTGCGGCTGGCATAGTTATTATATTCTTGTTGGCATCCAGTATTTCAAAGCCTATAAAGGAGGCATCGGAATATTTGAACATAGTAGCTACCGGAGATTTTACAGGGACAGTCCCACCCAGGTTGCTTAAAATGAATGATGAAACGGGGCTGCTTGCAAATGCAATCCATGCCATGCAGCAGTCCATAAGAAATACTCTTGTGAGGGTTGCCGAAGAATCCTCCAATGTAAGTGAAATGCTGGCTGGTATCAATTCTAAAATGGAGCAGCTCAACACAAATATAGAAGAAGTTTCCGCAACGACGGAAGAACTATCAGCCGGAACGGAAGAAACTGCCGCATCGACGGAAGAAATGAACGCCACCTCGCAAGAATTGGAAAATGCTGTTGAATCAATCGCAACCAAAGCACAGGAAGGGTCAGTCATAATAGGTAATGTGTACAGAATGTCCGAAGAAATGAAGAGAAACTCGGAATCTTCAAAAGAAAGCGCCCTTGAAATATTCGGAAGGAACAAAAACGATCTGCAAAATGCTATTGAGCAATCGAAAGCAGTAAATCAAATTGGTGAACTGTCCGAGGCAATTCTGTCAATCACTTCACAAACCAATATGCTTGCACTAAATGCGGCAATCGAGGCGGCACGGGCTGGAGAAGCAGGGAAAGGCTTCGCGGTTGTTGCCGAGGAAATCCGGAAACTGGCAGAGGACTCCAAAAATACTGTTACCAGAATACAGCAAGTTACCAAAGTGATTTTGGAAGCAGTTAATAATCTCTCAGCAAGCTCGGGTGAAATCATGGAGTTCATTGACAAGAAGGTGCTGAATGACTATGACAATCTTGTGAAATCCAGCGAAGAATACAGCAGGAACTCTACAAGTATAAATGACATTGTAACAGATTTCAGCGTTACATCGGAAGAACTTCTTGCCTCCATTCAGAGCATCGTTAAAGTAATCGATGAAATATCACATGCTGTTAATGAAGAAGCTCGCGGAGCAACCAATATAGCACAGGGATCTGCCGAGATAACACAGATGTCAAATGATGTAATTGAATTGGCGGGATTGGCAAAAGTTAAGTCGGATTTGTTAAGTAAGGAGGTATCAAGTTTTAGAGTATAGGGCTAATATCTGAATAAAAATATGAATTTGGTAATACTGCCGGGTTTTGTGCACGAAAATAATATCCGGCAGTATTTTTATGGTTTCACAATCAGTGCAGGACGGCTTCCAGCCTGACTTTATTAAATGCAATAATAGCCACCTCTACCTGCATTTCATCAGGTTCCTTCGTAGTTAGAAGCTGAAACCACAAACCTGGCTTGCTTATTATTTTTGCCAGAAATGAATCACTTTTGCCAGCGTAACGGAATAGCTCGAAGGTCAGACCTGCCACAACAGATATTAAAGCAAGCCGGATCAGAACATTGATCCTGATACTGTGTCATAGATCACGATTCCATACAGCCTAGTGCGGGTTCAGCCTTATATACCTTCGTGCAATTTCTTCCGGAGCGTTTTGCCATATACAATGCATGGTCAGAGGTTTTGATAAGCATGTTTTTGCTGTCGCAGAGTTCGGGGAAGTTCGAAATCCCTATGCTGCAGTGGATAGAGGATATGAGAACATTGTCAACAGGAGGTATGTATGTTTCTGAAACTTCATTCCTTATTCTGTCTGCCACCGAACTGGCAGTATCGGTATCTGTGTTGGGGAGTACCACGATGAATTCGTCTCCCCCGTAACGAGCGATAATGTCAGTTTTCCGCAGACACTTCAAGATGACCTGAGCGAAGATAACCAAAACGGTATCACCTACAACATGCCCGTAAGTGTCGTTGATCTCCTTGAAATGATCCATATCGACCATCATTACGCTGATCTGTTGGTTCTCCCGCTTCGCAGCATCTACCTTCCCTTCAAGGAATGGTTCGAGATAGCTTCTGTTATACAGCTCTGTAAGTCTGTCCATCGAAGATTGTTCCTTCAGCTTTATCATTGCATTGCTTGTTCTTGTATAGAGGGCATGAAGGAGGACAACCTCTGAGGAGGTAATTATCAGCGCACCTGCAAATATAGAAATTAATGCGTTCTTCCATATGTAGCTTTCTTTTGTAAGAGTATTGAGAATTAGGAATGCAACGATGCTGCAAAAGATACCAACGGTTACGATGAACGACAATCTGGCGGAAGGGAATCCGTTTCTTGCTTTATTCATTTATCAAAACCTCAATTACATTACTTTATTGGAATATTAATTGGACTAGTTGATTATATCACATAATGAAAGAAATGGAAGAAGTATTCATGAATGAGATAAAAAAAATCGCATCGCATCAATTGTAACTATTCAGGGGTCTCATATATTAGAATATTTACACGATATAAAGTATACGCAACATATAAAGTATGAGCAGTGATCAATTTTTCTACAATCAAAAAATTTTCTTTTGAACCGATGCGTTATAACAATTCAACGTAATTCCTTTATAATTTTAACGCGTCTGCGAGCCCGCCAATTTCAGATTTGATTTCCTGTAAGGACTTGCCGGCATTCAACAAAGGCTTTATTATGTCGGATTCAAGGTCCGGTATATATGATTTCAATGCGGTAAAGTCTCCGGAAAAGGAGTATTCGCCCATTGAAGCCGGTATTAGCAGTGACAACCCCGCACTGACGTCCATTTTTCCGTCCTTCCAGGAAATGCTCCCGCTTCCTGCTGTGAAGGTGTAGATATAGAATTTGCTCCCATCTGCATTCTCGTTAATCTTACCTGAAATATGGTATACCTCAGTGCAAAAATAGTTATTTGCAATAACGATTCTTCTGGAACAGTTCTGCCCAAGGATTATTTCAAGTCCGGTATATTTGTTCGGACGTCCTGCTGAATTAAAATCGATGACATTAAGGGCTTTTTCGATATGAAGGGCACGTCCGGTACGTCCGTAATCGTACACTCTGTATGTGGTGTCGGAATTCTGCTGAACCTCGGCGAGCACGATACCTCTGCCTATTGCATGCACCAGCCCTGCCGGGATATTAATGACGTCGCCGGCAAATACATCGACGGTCTTAAGGCAAGCTTCCACTCTGTTTTCGGCTATAGCAGCGGCAAGCGTTTCCCTGGTGGTGCCTGGAACGACATCATAGACGAGCCTGGCGCCCTGCTTTGCGCTGATGATGTACCACATTTCATTTTTACCGTACTCACCATTTTCATTCTTATTTGCAAAAGCATCATCCGGATGGACCTGAACGGACAGATTGTTCTGAGCATCAATTAATTTGACAAGCAGAGGGAATTTTTCCACATCTTTTTGCGGCAGTGAATCGCCGATGATTTTTCTTCCGAAACGCTGAATCAGATCAGGAAGCGGAATACCCTGAAATTCTCCGTTTGCTACTATACTTGAGCCGTTTTTGTGGCAGGACACCTCCCAGCTCTCAGCCACAATTCCTTCGTCGGGTAGAGTTTTACCAAGCAGGCTCAGATTTCTTCCACCCCAGACATAATCTTTATATAGCGGTTCGAATTTTAATGGATATAACATGTGATCTCCTTATTTAGCCCGGCTGCTGCAATTCGGAAGTCCGGGAAGCGTTTTTCCATCAGGTATACCTATGTGAATTAGTATATAGCATAGTATAACATTTTTCAATTCATCGGATATTTTCATATTGCCAAACTAACACTTGTTAGTATATAATACTAACAAGTGTTAGTTTGGCCGGCTTGCAGTATATGAGAGGTAGAAAAGGATGAAGAAAATTTTAGCTGTTATTGGAAGTCCGAGAAAGGGCGAAACCTATCGGGTAGTGTCTGATTTCGAGGCAGCCTTGAAAAAAAAAGAAGAGGTCGAAATCGAATATGTGATGCTTGGCAAAATGGAATTTCGGGACTGTACCGGCTGTCACAACTGCATTTTCAAGGGGCAGGAGTTTTGCAGGGAATCCGGCAAGGTCGGCGAGCTGCAGAAAAGGATGCTTACTGCCGACGCAGTGATTCTGGCTTCGCCGGTCTACAATCAGCAGGTTACTGCGCTTATGAAAAAGTTCCTGGATTATTATTCCTACCTGTGGCACAGGCCGGAAATGTTCGGTGTCAAATTTTTCGGCATATCCACAGGAGGAGGCATGTTCAAGGACGTCTTCAGAGCTTTGAAAATGAATGTGCAGAGCTGGGGTGGTATATGGACGGGGGAACTCGGTGTTCCGCATTATGAATCTCTGACACCAAGATATAAAGAGAAGTGCGATAAGAATTATAAAAAGAAGGCAGAGATTTTTCTCAGGGCAATAGGGGATGCAGCGCTGCCTTCCCCTGGCATAAACCAGCTCATGATGTTTAACATATGGAAGATGAACGCAGTGGCCTGCAAGGGGTCCATAGCGGTGGACTTTGACTGGTGGACTTCAAAAGGGCTTTTGGACAAGAGCTATTATTATCCGGTTAAGATCGGAATCTTTAAAAAAGTCTTAGTGTGGTTTATTGCCTGGATAGCAAAAAGTTTTATGAAAAAAGTCTATCTTGGATATGATGGGGTGTGAGAAAGTGGGTACCAGGGAAAGAATACTTGAAACTGCCATTGATCTGTTTGCCATGAAAGGTTTCAATGATGTGTCGATCCGTGAAATCACAAAAGCTGTAGGAATAAAGGAGAGTTCGCTTTACAACCATTTTGCAAGTAAACAGCAGATGCTGGATGAAATATTTGAATATCTTTCAAAACAGTTTGAAAGCAGGAGTGTATCGGAGGAGGAAGCAGTACGGCATATTGAGGGATTGAACCCGACTGAGTTCATGGAAATGTGCCTGATGAATTTTAACATGTATTTCGGCGAGCCAAAGTTGATGAAGATCTGGAGGATCTTGTCCATTGAACGTTTTAGAAATGAGCGTGCAAATGATTTCTTCACAAAGCAGCTCATTGATACTCCGTTGACGTATCAGAGCGCAGTTTTTGAAGCTATGATGAAAAAGGGCCTGATAAAGGAAGGGGATCCAAAGGCCCTGGCCAGAGCCTTCTATTCTTTTATGCTCTTTATCTATCTAAGGTATTTTGAGGTAGGACATCAGGATAATCCGGCTGCGAATGAAGAACTCCGCGAGATGCTAAAAGCCCATATCAATTTTTTTACCGGAGCGATCGCCAAATACATTTTATAAATTTAAAATGATGATGGGAGACAGACTTTTTTTTACCGCAATGGTTATAATACCATTGTTGATTACGCTTGTTGCCGGGGATGAGTCCGGATACTCCGGTTTATTATTGGAAAGACTTTCCGGAATGATGTCATGGCGTACGCGGAAGTGCTTTGGAAGCCGGAGCCGCTGATGACGATAGATTATAAAGAATTACCGGCAGGAATTGTCACGAAGTCGGAACAACCGGAATTTTGTATGGCATTGATTTTAATGCCTGTCAGTTATATTATAATTAGTATGAAGTTGAAACGATGACAGTCATAATGAACATATGGAGAGATTAAAATGAACAGCTTTAAAAACAAATTACTTAATATATTGTTATATCCCACACAGCTTTTTGAGAAGCTCACTGACAAAAGGGCTGCACTGTATGCCGGAATTCTTCTGGTCGGTGCAATTGACCTGCTTCTGCCCGATTTGGCAGCATTCTACAAGCTGCATTTCGAGGGCAAACCAATAACTGCTGTTTATTTGAATGCTGCCGCCGTGGTCCTGCTGATCGCGGTTCTGGGGCTGATTGATGTCATATTTGTTTCCGTACCGTTATTTGACTTCTTCAAATTCATGAAGAAGAAGGAAACCAGCATGGTTTCGGCTACTTCCGAAGAAAAAATTGCTGTTATACCGCATATTGCTACTTCCATTAAAATAATGAAAATATACATAATGTCTCACTTTATAATTATTCCGGTGTCGATGGTTTTACATTTTACATTCCTGGAAAATGTGACCGAAAACAGTTCTGAATGGCAGTTGTATCTAGCTTTGGTTATTTATATGCTGATCTATATCTGGATGGCAGCTACCATAACCAGAGGAATAAACACGCTCTTTAAATTCAATCCGATATTCAGGAAGCTCACCTTTATTATTGTATTCAGTTGGAGTTACCTTTTCGAAATGGTATTTGAAATGCAGATACTGAACTGGCTGACCAAAATATTGCGATAATAACGAGGCAAAAGATGTCCTCATCTGGGATGCATAGGCGAGCAGCAAGCTCTGCTTGCGACCAGCCTCAATATAACGCAATATAACAACCGGTTCCGGCAGCATTTTCCCAAGTAACAGGTGCCGCCCCGGAAGAATACAATGATAGCATCTTATTGTATTGGTAGGTGAATTACTGTGGGAATCAGGGAAAAAGCTATTGAACTGGCGATGGAATTGAAAAGAACCCCGGATTTTGTTGAATTAAGACAGGCTAAGACTGCTATTGACAGGGTTCCTGCCCTTAGGCAGGAACTGGAGGCCTTCAACAAAAGTCAGAATTCTCTCTATTCTTCCAGGCTTCCTTCTTCCGAAGCAGCTTCCAGGATGGAGCAATTGAGCAAAAAATATGCTGAATTATCAAAAGTACCGGAAATAGACAGATATCTGAAGGCAGCGAAGGCATTCAATACTTTGCTCGCAAACGCTCTGAAGGAGGTCAACGGTTCAATAGAAGCAGAGCTGAAATAAAGATCTCAAGGGCGTTAAGCCTTCTCTTGCGCCGCAATTTTCCGAATCCGCCTATTTAGCCGGATTTGTTACGCAAGTGGACAAAATAGAAAAACAGCCTGGCATTTACCAGGCTGTTCAATCAAATTCGGATCGGCTGTTTCACCACCAGAAGAAGGGAAATCCAAACAGGAAGGGGAACAATAATGGCCTAATAAAGAATGGAGGCCTGCCGAAACCGAAAAATGGTCTGATTCTTTCGTCATCTTCATAGGAGTAAACGGCATCTTCTCTGCCGGGAAAACCACCGCCAGGATGGCCGCCGCCGGGAAAACCGCCACCGGGGAAGCCACCGCCGGGATGGCCGCCGCCGGGAAAACCGCCACCAGGCCATGGCGGGCCGAACCAGGGATAACCCATCCATGGGTAGAAATATGGAGGACGCCCGAAAGGAGGACGCCCGAAAGGAGGTGGCCCGAAAGGTGGTCTGCCGAAACCATCCGGTCTGTCATCATCTCCCAATGGTCGTATATCATTAAATTGATCTTCCATTCAATAACCTCCCAAAAGTATTGGTATGCTCTATATTATGTTAATCAAAATTATAAGGTTACATAATATTAATTATTTGTTAGAGAAGAAACAAGGCGTTAATTGGGATAAATTGGATAATAAAAGCTGAGGATTCATCTTGACTTTATAAAGCGCTGAATATACAATTAAGATTGCTGAAGAGCAAATGCATATGCCTCGGTGGCCTAAAGGATAAGGTAATGGTTTCCGGTACCATTGATGCGGGTTCAATTCCTGTCCGGGGCACCAATTATGAAAGATGAGATTCTGGAAGTTCTCCGGGATCTCATTTTTTGATTAATAAGAAGAGGTATTACACCTTCTCTCAGAGATTCATATTTCTTGCTTACTGCCGTATATAATTCTGCTCTCTGCAAAAAATAATAGAAATATTATATAAGGATGTGTTTTTATGGCACTGTTAGGAAATCCTTTCGTAGCGAACGTTCCAAGAAAAATGTCCAGTGAAGAACTGGAACAGGCTCTTCGGGTGGATATCGCAGGCGAGCTTGAAGCGATTATCGGGTATGAAGCCCATTCAATGGCAGCAAATGATGAAAAGGTCAAAAAGGTTCTTAATCATATTGCGGATGAGGAAAGAAGTCATGTAGGTGAATTGCAGCAGCTTCTCTATATGCTGTGTCCGAAAGAAGCGGAATACACTGAAAAGGGGAGACAGAAGATACAACAGCAGCAAGCGCAGAATTTCCAAACTCCGATGCAGTAAATTATTTGTGACACTGTCGATACAGGATGGGGTTTACCGTTATGGCAACTCCCTCCTGTTTCTGTATTTTCAAAATTGATCCTATATATACAGGCATCATTGTTAAAAACATAACCCTCGACTTTTGTAAATACTGCATGGTATAATTAATACAGATAAACCATTCTATTAAGTACAGATCTGAAAAGACACATCACGATAACAAAAGTACAAGCAAAACAAAATTTACATCAATAAGCACTGATCGGCTGTTATGCTGATTTCCTTGATAACCGCTTACGCGTGTGGCGCCAACCAAACCGGTAAATTTGGAAAAGGAGCAGTGAAGCTTATGTCCTATTTAGCCGAAAAACGAAAGTACCAAAGGTGTGATAATCTGGTATGTAAAGCTCTGATCAGCACAGATGAGGTAAGGTGGGAGAACATGGAACTGTGCGATATTTCCGCCGGCGGCCTGCAGTTCACAACAAAGCACAATCTGCATGAAGGCATGAAGCTTTATTTTAACCTATATGTGTACAACATGCTTTCAGAATTCAATATCAAGCTGGAGGGCAGTATCGTACGTATCGAACGGAGTAAATGCAGAGATATTTATGCTGTCCGCTACGAAAACCTGAACAAGTATCATCAAGTACAGTTGGATGAACTAATAAAATCCAAGATGACGGTAAAGAATTCACATGAACACGAATTTGTTCTGAAAGATGAAGAATATTCCATACTGCTGCTGCCTCGCCTGAGACAAAGATCCAGAAGGCTTCGTGTAAGCAATTACAAATAAATAGGTTATTATCTGAAGACTGTCATGTAAATTCATATGGCAGTCTTTTCTGTATGTGTTATTAGATAGAATATTTGGGATTTATAGCCTGTCGCAGTGATTTTCATTCTCCGGAGGCTTGCAGCCTAGCTGCGATATGCTAAAATATAGTGATGGAGGACTTTAATGAAAATAGGTACAGTTACGATGGAAAACAATGTGTTTCTTGCACCGATGGCAGGTGTTACCGATATGCCGTTCAGGGTCCTCTGTAAAGAGCAGGGCTGTGGACTTGTGTATACGGAGATGATCAGTGCCAAGGGTATGTTCTATAAGGACGAAAAAAGCTGGAAGCTGGCGGATCTGTGCAGTGAAGAACTGCCTGCGGCAGTGCAGATATTTGGCTCTGAGCCTGATATCCTGGCTGATGCGGCAGAAAAATTGAATTGTTCAGATGCGGCAATCGTTGATATAAACATGGGATGTCCAACTCCAAAGATCACCAGGAATGGGGAAGGCAGCGCATTGATGCTCAAGCCTGATCTGATTGCAGCAATAATAAAATCAGTATGTTCGGTTTCGCAAAAGCCTGTTACGATAAAAATCCGCAAGGGTTGGGATGATGAGCATGTTAATGCTGTTGAAATAGCGCAGCTGGCGGAAAGGTGCGGCGCAGCGGCTGTTGCTGTGCATGGCAGGACACGCGGGCAGTTTTATAGTGGGAAGGCGGACTGGGAAATCATCAAAAGTGTGAAAGAAGCAGTATCCATTCCAGTTGTAGGAAACGGAGATATTTGCACACCTTTGGACGCAGAAAGAATGCTGGAGTTTACACGATGCGATGCCATCATGGTTGGACGCGGAGCACAGGGAAATCCATGGATCTTCAGCAGAATACTGCATTACCTGGCAACCGGTGAACTGCTGCCGGAACCGGATATGCAGAAAAGGGCTGCTGCAATACTTAGACACATGGAGATGCTGGTGGCTCTCAAGGGCGAACACACAGGCGTTTGTGAAATGCGAAAACATATTTCCTGGTATATGAAGGGCCATAAAAATTCCGCACATTTTAAGGACAGGGTATTCAGAGCTGCTTCCGTGGCTGAGATGGCGGAACTGATCCGGGAGCTGCAGTAAATCTTAGGTGCAGTAAATCTTTGTACAAGGGAATATATCCATATCAATAATACTTGAAGAAAGTGGTCATTCCTCTTCTTTACAATACCCGGGTTATATACTAAAATAATAATAGAATATATGTTCGGGAGGAAACTATGAACCTGGAGCAAATGCTGGACTATTTTAAGGCTTCGGAGAAAATAACCCGGAATGTTACGTCCTGGGTGGAATTGCCCGCTCGGGAAGCAGTATTTGCGGATTTTCCCGACTTCATCGACGGACGTATCAAAGCGGCCCTGGAAAGAAGGGGAGTCCACAGGCTTTATTCGCATCAGGCCAGTGCCATCAGTGCCATCCATGAGGGTAACAGCGTTGTGGTCGTTACACCGACAGCCTCGGGCAAGACCATGTGCTACAATGTGCCTGTACTGAACGCCATCCTGAAGGATGAAGCTTCACGGGCGCTTTTTCTGTTTCCTACCAAGGCGCTGTCACAGGATCAGACCTCCGAGCTGCATGAACTCATTACGGAAGCGGGAGTTGACGTAAAGACGTTTACCTATGACGGGGATACTCCCCAATCTGCAAGAAAGGCGATCCGTCAAGCCGGGCATATCGTTGTGACAAATCCGGATATGCTTCATAGCGGGATTCTTCCGCACCATACAAAATGGACCAAGTTGTTTGAAAATCTGAAATACATCGTTATTGACGAAGTACATCATTACAGGGGCGTATTTGGCAGTCATCTGGCCAATACCATCAGACGGCTGAAAAGAATCTGTGATTTCTATGGCTCAAAGCCTCAGTTCATTTGCTGCTCAGCAACCATCGCAAACCCTGCGGAACTGGCTTCCAGAATCACGGGTGCCGATGTCAGGCTGATTGATAACAACGGTGCGCCCTCCTGCAAAAAGCATATCATTTTTTACAACCCACCTATTGTAAACAAGGAGTTGGGGATCCGCAGGAGCAGTATGCTGGAGGCTGAAAGTCTGGCGGAATCCCTCATCCGCAACGGTGTGCAGACGATCGTGTTCACGCGCAGCAGGCTGAATGTGGAGGTGCTGGTGACCTATCTGAAGGATATTTTTCACGGCAGCCGGGATGCGGACAGCAGGGTGCGTGGTTATAGAGGCGGTTACCTGCCCAATCTCCGGCGGGAGATAGAAAGGGGGCTCAGAGAGGGCAGTATCACAGGCGTCGTTTCAACAAATGCGCTGGAATTGGGCATTGATATTGGCGCGCTGGAAGCGTGCATCATCTGCGGCTACCCCGGGACCATAGCGAGCACCTGGCAGCAGGCGGGCCGTGCAGGCCGCCGGAGCGGTGTTTCAGTTGCCATTCTTGTAGCAAACAGCAGTCCGCTTGATCAGTATATTATCAGTAATCCGGACTACTTTTTCGGGAAGAGCCCTGAAAATGGACTGATCAATCCCGATAATCTCGTCATCCTGTATAATCATATGAAGTGTGCGGCGTTTGAACTGCCATTTGAGGACGGCGAAAAATTCGGCGTTGAAACAACGGCAGAAATATTGTCATTCATGGAGGAAGCGAGGCTCGTCAGGCATGTGGGCAAGCGGTGGCATTGGATGTCCGACGTATTTCCCGCAGACGAAATCAGTCTCAGAAGCGCTTCCAACGAGAATTTCATCATCATTGACATCTCGGAACCCAAGCATGTTGTTATAGGCGAGACAGACCGTTTCAGTGCGCCGATGCTGCTTCACGAGGAAGCGATCTATATGCACGAGGGTGTGCAGTACCAGGTGGAGAAGCTTGATTTTGACGATAAGAAGGCTTATGTAAGAAGGGTGAATGTCGACTATTATACAGATGCCAACCTTGCAGTTGATCTTAAGGTCATTGATGTTTTCCGCGAGGATTCAAGCAAACCGGTACTAAGATGCAGCGGTGAGGTGTCAGTCAGTTCGCTTGTCACGATGTTCAAAAAGATTAAGCTGCATACGCATGAAAATATCGGTTCAGGTCCGGTCACACTGCCCGAGCTTGAAATGCATACAACGGCTTACTGGGTAAGTCTGCCTGAGGAAATTTCAGGAATGTCACAATCTGATGTGCAGAATGGACTCCTTGGTATTTCAAATGTGCTTGCGAATGCGTCCCCCATTTATTTGATGTGCGATCCAGGGGATATCAGGGTCGTTCATCAGGTGCGCTCGACCTTTACCCAAAGACCAACGATCTATATATATGACAGTTATCCCGGCGGTGTCGGATTCAGTGACAAGCTTTATGAGCTGCACGAAGAGCTCTTCACAACTGCAGTTGACATGGTGATGCATTGCAGCTGTGAGGAGGGCTGTCCATCCTGCGTCGGTCCGCTGAACGAATTCACGGGGAAAGGCAGCCCGAAGGAACTGACGTTGAGGCTGATGAAAATGATACTTTCGCAGCATTCCTAGCCTCAGATGTTACCAACGAAGTGGCGGAACCGGTTCGGGATGAAATCAGAGGGATGCTGCTGATAAAGAATGACCCGGATAAAGAATGACTCCGATAAAGAATGTTGTCGGATTGGGAAAAAACCGGTTCGGGATGATACCGATACGAAATGAAAAAATCGGGAAGGCAGATTGGGATTTATATGGATATACGAAGTAAATTGGGATTATACAAGGAGAATATGGAAAAGCCAGTAACTGCCCCGGTACGTGATACGGGGTTGGATATTCAGGACCTTGTGCCGGGAAATGTTCAGAGTAATGAAAACGGAAGCTGTTTTGTCATTGAAAACCGTTATCCGGTATCATGGCTTCATGGAGGCATCAGCCTCGGAGACTCGATGATGATCGGAGGTGACATAACTGCTGCTCTTGGCGGACCCGACTGTGAGGGATTACAGGCGGGCAATCTGATCTATATGGATACCGAAACCACCGGTTTATCGGGAGGAGCCGGAACTGTAGCATTTCTTGTGGGCGTCGGCTTTTTTGAGGATGAAGCCTACATCATCAGGCAATATTTCATGAGGGATTATGATGATGAAACGGCCATGTTGACTGAATTACAGCAGCTTTTCAAAAGGTTTCAGGGCTTTGTAACTTTCAATGGAAAGGCGTTTGACATCAATCTGCTTTTGGGCAGATTCATCTCAAACAGGCTCAGGCCGGAATTCAGGGATAAACCCAACCTGGATCTGCTGTATCCGTCCCGGAGGGTTTGGGGACTGAAGCTCGAAAACTGCAGATTAAGTTCACTGGAGGAAAATATTCTCGGTGAGTTTAGAAATGACGACATTCCTGGTGCAATGATACCATCCGCTTATTTCAAATACCTGGAAGACAGGAATGCCTCCGATATTAAAAGAGTTATCCGTCATAACGAACTGGATATCCTATCTATGGTCACATTGCTTGGCAAGCTTTCTTCAATGCTGCAGAATCCGTTCTCAAATACTGATATGGGATATGAATTGCTTGGCCTTGGCAGGATTTTCGAAGCCTCAGGGAAAACCGTGAATATGCTGGAATGCCTGGAGGCTTGTACCGGCTCTGAAGAGTACGTCATTCGTTCAAAGGCAGTGAGACGGCTTACGGATGTTTATAAAAGGAATGGAAGCTACGACAAGGCACTTGAACATTGGAACAGGATGGAATCCAGAAACACAGGCTTTGAATTGTTTCATCTGATCGAAATGGCTAAATATTATGAGCATAAGATAAGGGACATTGAATTTGCACTGGTTCTTGTTGAAAAGGCTGTGCAGAACTGTATGGCAGCCGGACTGAAAGGCAGCAGGCAGTTCGAAGAACTCGGAAAAAGAAGGGATCGGCTCAGGAGAAAGCTGGCAGCTTCGAAACAATCTCAATGAATTACGTCCCGCGGGATATATGACAGAGCGGAAATCAGCTGAGGCATTTTATCCAATGAAACCTGATCTTCCATACCAACACTTTTATCTTTTTGCCCTGGCTCATTTGGTAAATTCCTTTCTGTAGACGGCAGGCATTACATATTTGTACTTTGTTGCTTCACGTATCAGGGATTCCGAATGTCCGACAAACAAGTAACCTCCCGGTTCAGTCAGATCATAGAACTTATTGACCAGGTCCATTTTTGTTACATTATCAAAATAAATCATAACGTTCCTGCAAAATATCACATGAAACTTCTTCTTAAATGGAAAAGTATCTTCCATCAGATTAAACTTCCTATATATGACTTCGGTTTTTATTTCATCAATCAATCTATTTTTATCAGCTTCAAGCCGTCTGAAGTAATTCAGCCTCCAACTGGCAGGTATGGATGCAATACTTTCATTGTTGTATTCACCCTTTTTAGCTGTTTCAAGAACCTTTCCTGAGATATCTGATGCAAGTATCCTTGCATTCCACAGCATTTTTCCCTTACCGAAGAATTCATCAATAATCATTGCAAGCGTATAGGGCTCTTCCCCTGTTGAACACCCCGCGCTCCAAATCCGTAAATCTTTATCTTTTACTGCATTAGCAAGATAAGGAAGCACAGTATTTTTAAAATAATGGAAGTGGTCGGCTTCACGCATAAAGAAAGTGTGGTTCGTTGTAATTTTATCTATCAGCGTTACTATAGCGTCATTTGTTTTATCAGTTATAACATAATTATAGTATTCGGAAAAATTGTTAAAACCTTTTTGTACAAGCACACTCTGAAGCCTTCCATAGACCAGGGCCTGCTTCTCTTCTTTTAGGTTAATGCCATAGTTGGCTTTGATAAAAGCAGCCAATAGCTTGAATTCCTTGTCTGTAATTGTCTGCATACACCTCTCCGAAAAAATTGTGTGCTAATGAAAGCCTTTCGACTCTCATTAGCACACAATGCTTTTTAATACTTGTCAAACTCATTATCACTCAATGAAATTTTATGTCTGGAATCCGATGCTTCGTCTTTTGCGCCCGTGAACTTCCTGATTGATGTTTTTTTCTTTTCCGCCATACCTTCCAGCATTTTCAGAATTTCCGGATTTATGTCCTCAAATTTATTGATCGTTGTTTTTCCTTTTTTTAATTGGAATTTTCCTACCATCTCTTTTAACACTTCAGCCTGCCCTGATAGCTCCTCACTTGCAGCAGCACTTTCCTGAGATGTGGCAGAGTTGGTTTGTACGACCTGTGATACCTGCAAGATACCCTGATTTACCTGTTCAATACCTGAGGCCTGCTCATTGGAAGCCGATGCAATTTCACCTACAAGGGATGTCGCCTTTGTGACACCATCTACGATTTTATTAAGTGCATTTGCAGTTTCACTTGCTATTTTGGTCCCATTCTCTGCTTTCTTAATTGAACCTTCTATTAATACGGTTGTCTCTTTAGCAGCATTCGCGGACCTTGCGGCAAGGTTTCTTACTTCTTCGGCTACTACGGCAAAGCCTTTCCCATGCTGCCCGGCCCTTGCAGCTTCCACTGCGGCATTTAACGCAAGGATATTTGTCTGGAAGGCAATCTCATCAATAACTTTGATAATCTTGGAGATATTGGCTGATGCTTCGTTAATATCGTTCATAGCTTTAAGCATTTCCCTCATTTGAGCATTTCCAGCCACGGCACCTTCTTTTGCCGCCAGAGCAAGTTCGTTTGCCTGATTGGCATTTACAGCATTCTGCCTGGTCTGAGAAGCAATCTCTTCTATAGAAGCAGAAAGCTCTTCAATCGAACTTGCCTGCTCGGTAGAACCCTGTGAAAGAGCCTGGGCAGAGTCGGATACCTGCCTTGATCCCGATGTTACCTGTGATGCGGCGATGTCTATATCATTGAGCACGTCATTGAAAGATTCTATAGTAGAATTAAGATTGGCTTTTATTTTTGCATAATCTCCGCTGTATTCTCCATCCATTCCAATAGTCAGGTTACCGTTTGCCATATCCTGCATGACGGCAGAAGCTTCATTTATCGGCTTGACAATGGCTTCCATCGTTTTATTCATACCTGAAATGATTTCCTTGTAGCCGCCTTCAAACTTATCCGCATTTCCTCTCACGCTTAAGTCTCCATTTACTGCAGCACCTGCAAGTATTTCCGCTTCCTTTATCAAACCGCGGATTGATTTCAGCGCAGCGGTACAAGCAGGCATCATTCTGTCGTTTTCTGACCTTTTGCCTAACTTTTCAAATTCCTCCAATCTGCTTGAATCCCCTTTCCCGACGCGTTCAAACGCATCCTGCACACTTAATACCCTTTTGCGGACGAGATTGATGGATTCTGCAAATTCATTCAGCTGACCTTTATATTGTCCGGTCATTTCTGTTGTATAATCATTTAGCGCCATTTTCGCCAAAACTTTACCCGCTTCATCCATTGGGGCTACAAAAGTATCAATAAGTCTGTTTAATCCATTAACAATCTCTCCATAATAACCTTCAAACTTATC
>DBTX01000023.1 GCA_002307275.1 Hungateiclostridiaceae bacterium UBA1305 | reverse complement strand
TCTTTTTTATGTTGAAAAATAATATAAAAAGTGAGAAAATATATGCTGGAAAGTATAAAGGAGCACACAGATGTCACAGGTAACCGCTCTCATTCTTGCAGCTGGCGAGGGTAAGAGGATGAAATCCGAAAAGGCCAAGGTAATACACAGACTTTGCGGCAGGGCTATGATCGAGTGGGTGTACGAAGCTGCACGCGGTGCAGGGATTGAAAGATGTGCAGCGATTGTCGGTCACAAGGCTGATCAGATCATGGAGTGCATGGGGAATAAAGTTGAATATGTGCTTCAGGAAAATCAGCTTGGAACCGGGCATGCCTTACAGCAGGCTCATCATTTCTTCAATAGCGGGGAGGGAACCATTCTTGTGTTGTATGGTGACACGCCGCTAATTTCTTCAAAAACAATTACGAATGCGATTGAATATATGAAGCAGGGTGAATATAAGGCTGTTGTAATATCGGCGGATGTACAGGAGCCTTTTGGATATGGACGTATTATCAGGGATGCCGGAGGCAGTTTTCTTAAAATTGTAGAGCAGCGTGATACGAACGAGGACGAAAAAGCCGTCAGGGAAATAAATTCCGGCATGTATGTGTTTTCAGCCAAAGAATTGGCGGAAGCTTTAAAGTTGCTGACCAACAACAATGAACAAAAAGAATATTATCTGACGGATACACTGGAGATCATGTTGTCAAAAGGTTATAAGACCGGTATTTACAAAGCAGCCGACAGTGATGAAGTGCTTGGCGTAAATGACAGGGTTCAGCTTCAGCAGGTTTCTTCAATATTAAAGAAAAGAATTATGACCGCATTTATGTTATCGGGTGTTACAATAGTCGACCCGGGCTTTACACATATTGATGCCGACGTTGAGATCGGAGCGGATACGGTTATTCTTCCCGGATCGGTCATCGAGGGAATCACAAAAATCGGCAGGAATTGTACCATAGGTCCTAACAGTACAGTAAAAAATGCAATTATTGGAGAAGGCAGTACTGTATTCTGTTCAATCATAGATGGATGCACAATAGACGATGGGGCGGAAATAGGCCCTGGCGCCCGTATTTGTAAATGATGTACCGGAGATAGATACGACATAATAAAAGGAGCAAAATAATGAATCTGCATGGCAAAGATATCAAAATATTTGCTGGTAATTCAAACCGGGTCCTCGCTGAAGAAATTGCAGAGAAGATCGGATTGCCTTTGGGCGTCGCAACGGTGGGAAAGTTCAGCGACGGTGAATCTGCAATCAATATTGGAGAAGTTGTCAGGGGCTCGGATGTTTTTGTCATTCAATCGACATGTACTCCTGTAAATGATAATCTGATAGAGCTTTTAATTATGATAGATGCGATAAAGAGGGCTTCTGCAGGCAGAATTACTGCCGTTATGCCCTATTTCGGCTATGCACGCCAGGATAGAAAGGCGAAAGCAAGAGATCCAATTTCCGCAAAGCTTGTGGCAAACCTTATAACGGTAGCCGGAGCCGACAGGGTACTTACAATGGATTTGCACACCCCCCAGCTGCAGGGATTCTTCGACATCCCGGTCGATCATCTTGTTGGCGTGCCGATATTGGCAAGTTACTTCAGTGATAAATTCGACAGGTTCGACGATGTTGTAGCTGTATCACCGGATGTAGGAAGTGTAACGCGTACAAGAAAGTTTGCGGAACGGCTGGACATTCCAATAGCCATTGTTGACAAGAGAAGACCAAAGGCTAATGTAAGTGAGATTATGAACGTGGTCGGCGATGTGGCCAATAAAAAGGTAATTCTCATTGATGACCTGCTGGATACGGGTGGAACCATTGTCAACAGTGCAAATGCGCTGATGGAAATGGGCGCAAAGGAGGTATTTGCCTGTTGCACGCATGGTGTACTCTCCGGCCCGGCCTGTGAACGGATAGAAAGCTCCTGCATAAAGGAATTGGTAATGCTCAATACTATACCGCTGCCGAAGGACAAGCCTACTGCCAAGATAACCTCCATGTCCGTGGCAGCAATATTCGCAGAGGCAATTGAAAGAGTTTACGGGGACATATCGATCAGTACATTATTTACGCAAAGGGATTGATGTCGGGCCATACGATTATCGGCAGGAGGAACCTCGTTGGACAAGTTGATGGTTATTGTTGGTCTGGGAAATCCAGGAAATAAATATGAAAATACAAGGCATAATGTTGGTTTCTGTACAATAGATATCCTTTCAGAGAAGTACGGTATCAAGGTTGACCGCCTGAAACACAGGGCACTTGTTGGAGACGGCAATATAAAGGGCATCAGGGTTATACTGGTTAAGCCGCAGACCTTCATGAACCTCAGCGGCGAGAGCGTAAGGGACATTATTGAATGGTACAAGCTTGCAATGGATAACCTTATAGTGATATATGACGATGTTGACCTGCCTGCGGGTACGATCAGGATAAGGCCCAGCGGCAGTTCCGGCACACATAACGGAATGAGGTCCGTTATATTCCAGCTGCAATCCGATGAATTTCCCCGCATACGGATCGGTATCGGGAAGGCCCCCGAGGGTTGGGATCTTGCCGATTATGTATTGAGCAGATTTTCAGGAGATGATGCAAAGGTTATCCGTCAGAGTATTGAAAGAGCAGCCGATGCCGCAGCAGCAATCATAACGGATGGGGTTACCGTGGCTATGAATGCATATAATGGTGAACGTTGATTGGTGAACGTTGATTTATGAGCTATATCATTGATCCGCTCCTTGAACTGGAGGAATACAGACAGGCGCTATCCTCTGCAAAGGATTATACCAGGCCTGTAAACATAACAGGGCCCTCTGAATCACAGAAGGCCCACATTTGTCATGCGCTCTGCAGCCATTCCGGTCAAAAGGGCATTTATGTCGCTTTCAATGAAATGCAGGCAAGAAAGTTCTATGAGGACTTTACCTTTTTTATGGGCGAGGATGTCCTCTTTTATCCAACCAAGGAAATCATGCTTTACGATGTTGAAGCTAAAAGTAATGATGCTGTTTTTCAGAGGCTCTTGGTGCTTGACAGGATATTAAGAGGAGATTTCACTTTTGTAGTGACCTCTGTGGAGGCGCTTTCTCACAAACTAGTTCGTCCCGAACTGTTTGATAAAAATAGGATCGAGATCGGCAGCGACAGTCGTATTGATCTGGAAAAACTGGCACAGTCCCTTGTCATGATGGCATATGAGCATGTGGATTCCGTTGAACGGCATGGGCAGTTCGCAATCAGAGGCGGTATTGTCGATCTGTTTTCAATAGACTCTGACAGTGCGGTAAGACTCGAACTTTTCGGAGAAGAGATCGATTCAATCCGCAGTTTCGATGTGAATACCCAGCGTTCCACTGGTAAGATTGATCGTGTCCGGATCATTCCTGCACGTGAAATCATTTATACCAAAGAAAGCAAGAATGATATCGTAAAGGCTGTGAGAAGTGACCTTGAGCATGCAGGCAAGAAGAACCACAGTCTTACTCAGAGAATCGAGGCTGATCTTGAGCGGCTGAACGAGACCTGGTATTTCCCGGGAATCGACAGGTACATACCGTATATAGCCGGCGTACCGTCCTCTCTTGCTGATTATGCGGGCGAGGAGGTTCTCATTTTCCTGGATGAACCTGTCCGGCAGAAGCAAAGACTTGATAACCTGCTGCTCGAACATGGAGAATTATGCAAAGGCTTGTTTGAAAAGGGACAGCTGCTGCCGCAAAGCAAAAGTATGTTTTTCGATTACGAAGATCTTTACTCAAAGCTGGAGAAGAAAAAGGTATTCTATTTAAATACGATCAATGCTGACAATCTGGCAGCAGGGAACACAAAGGTTTATAACATTCCATGCAGACAGATGGGTTCATTTCAGGGTAATATCGAAATGCTCTGTGACAGCCTGTCCGGATGGAAGAAGAATAAAAACAGGACGCTGGTGCTCTCAGGAACAAGAGGACGTGGGGAGAGACTTCGTGAAACGCTGGATGCCAAAGGAATTGAATCGGTTTATTTGGACGCAGTCAGTTCCTCCGTTTTGCCGGGACAGGTAATAATTACACACGGAAGTCTGCACAAGGGCTTTGAATATCCAACGATCGGGTTTGTGACAGTCAGCGACAAGGAGGTTTTTGGACAGGACAGGAAGCCTGCTAAAACTTCGAGCAAACATAAAGGAAGGCCGATTAATCTTTTTTCGGAGCTTAACATAGGCGACCATGTCGTTCATCAGGCACATGGAATAGGCCAATATATGGGTATTGAGAAGTTATCCGTGGAGGGCGTGAAACGGGATTATCTGAAGATACGCTATCAGGAAGGCGCGTACTTATACATTCCCACAAATCAGTTGGATTTAATCCAAAAATTTATCGGTTCGGAAGGAAAGCTGCCTAAACTTAATAAATTGGGCGGAACGGAATGGCTCAAGACGAAGAACAGAGTCAGAGAATCGCTGAAAGATCTGGCTGCCGAACTGATCAGGCTGTATGCACAGAGGCAAGCGACAAAGGGCTTTGAATTTTCAAAGGATACGGTCTGGCAGCGGCAGTTTGAGGAACAATTTCCCTATGAGGAAACGGATGATCAACTGAAATGCATCCAGGAAATCAAGGAGGATATGGAATCGGGCAAGCTGATGGACAGACTTCTTTGCGGAGATGTCGGCTATGGTAAGACTGAGGTTGCGATAAGAGCTATTTTCAAGGCTGCAATGGACGGAAAGCAGGTGGCATACCTGGTGCCGACCACAGTACTGGCGCAGCAGCAGTACAACAGTTTTACCGAGCGTTTGAAGGATTTCCCCGTATCTGTCGAGGTCATAAGCCGATTCAGGTCGCAGGCTGAACAGAAGCGCATCCTCAAGGATGTTAAAACAGGGAATGTGGACATTCTGGTAGGTACGCACAGACTACTGCAAAAAGATATCCATTTCAAGGACCTGGGACTGCTTGTTGTTGATGAGGAGCAACGATTCGGCGTTACACACAAGGAGCGCCTCAAAAACCTGACGCCTGGCGTAGGGGTGCTGACAATGACCGCTACACCAATCCCAAGGACGCTGCATATGTCACTGGTAGGTATCCGCGATATCAGCGTGATCGAAGATCCGCCGGAGGAGCGCTATCCTGTTCAGACTTATGTGATGGAGTACAACAGGGATGTTGTAAAGGACGCCATAATCAGGGAGCTTGGCAGGAAGGGCCAGGTATTCTATCTTTACAACCGTGTCCGTACCATAGATATAAAGGCTTCCGAGATACAGGCGATGATTCCTGATGCCAGGGTGGCCGTGGCTCACGGGCAGATGGATGAGGGGCAGCTTGAAGACATCATGTACAGCTTCATTAAGGGTGAATATGATGTGCTTGTATGTACCACGATCATAGAATCGGGACTTGACATGCCCAATGTCAATACCATCATCGTCGAGGATGCGGACAGGATGGGACTTGCGCAGCTATATCAGTTGAGAGGCAGGGTAGGACGTTCCAACAGACTTGCATATGCGTATATTACATACAAGAAGGATAAAGTTGTTGCTGAGATAGCTGAAAAGCGGCTTCAGGCGATCAAGGAATTCACGGAACTCGGCTCCGGTTTCAAAATCGCCATGCGTGATATGGAAATCAGGGGCGCAGGCAACCTGCTTGGTCCTGAGCAACATGGCCATATGGAGTCAGTTGGTTATGACATGTACTGCCGCCTGCTGGATGAAGCGGTCAGTGAACTGAAAGGCGAACCGAGGAAAAAGGAAGAGTCCGAGATCACCATCGACATAAACATAAGCGCATATATCGATGATTCCTATATCGGCGTAGAAGGCAAGAAAATAGAGATGTACAAGAAAATCGCTTCACTTCATGATTCCCAGGATGCCATGGATATAGAGGATGAACTGATGGATCGATACGGTGAGCTGCCGGAACCGGTCCGCAATTTGATCAATATAGCACATATAAAGGCAATTGCTGCTTCTCTTGGCTTCACGTCAGTATCTGAAAAAAACGATACCGTTACATTCCAGTTGGCCAATGCCAAAAATATAAACATACAAGCAATAGGGAGGGCGGCGGATAAATACAAGCGTCAACTGCTCTTCAATGCCGGTACGAACCCGTATCTGGCATACAGAATATTGCCCGGGCAGAAGGGAAAACTTCTGGATAATATTAAAATTGTGTTACAGGATTTAAAAAGCTTTGAAGTACAGTGAATATCTATTATAATGGATATAATTAATAAAATGGGGAGAGATTGCTTTGAATAAGAATATTAGGAGTACAAAGATGGACAAGCTCAATGATATTGAAGATAAGAGGAAGCTGCCTGTATTTGTAAAATATGGTCTGATTGCAGTGGCAATTATTGCTGTAATAATTGCGGGCATATTCATATGGTTCAATATAGCCGGCGGCTATGTTGCCACGGTTGATGGACAAAAGATTAAAACAAGCGAGTACAAGTATTATCTGCAGGTACAGAAGCAAACAATGCTTACAAGTGCGCAGGAAGCGGATCCCAATATCACCATGGAGACATTTCTGTCAACCAAGATAGGTGGAGTTGACGCAATCAAGGTCATAAAGCAAAAAGCACTCGATGCCAACAGAGATGTGAAGATACAGTATATTAAAGCGAAGGAAGCCAAGATTTCGCTGACTGCTGATGAAATAAAGAGCATTGACAGCAGTATTCAGACTAATATTATCGATGCGATGGATCCTCAAAATAATAATGCTGCAGGTACTGGCAATAAAATCAGAGCCAACAAGGCATTTGTCACACAGTACGGATTTTCGATAGATGATCTGAGGGCTGCTCAGATAGAGAATTATACAGTTCAAAAGTATCAGTCATCAGAAATTACCAAAATTAAAGATGCAGACGCCAGTGTAGAGAAATACTATAAAAGCAATCCTGAATGGTTCAAGGAAGATACACAATTCAGGATAGGCGCCGAGGAAGCAGTATGGGCCAGGCATATTCTGATTACGGTGGCTACGGATGCTACACAGGCTGATAAGGATGCTGCGAAGAAGAAGGCAGAAGATCTCACAGCACAGCTTAAGGCTGGCGCGGACTTTGCCACTCTTGCCAAGGATAATTCCGGAGATACCGGTTCCAATACCAGAGGCGGCGACTATGTTTTTGGTAAAGGGCAGATGTACGCTGATTTCGAGACAGCAGCATTTGCGCTCAGCCCCGGTCAGATGACTGAAACGCCCGTATTGACAACAGCCGGTTACCATATCATCAGACTTGAAGAAAAGTTTGCAAAGGA
The DNA here is from genome assembly GCA_002307275.1 of Hungateiclostridiaceae bacterium UBA1305. Classification (GTDB taxonomy): domain Bacteria; phylum Bacillota; class Clostridia; order Acetivibrionales; family DTU013; genus UBA1305. The sequence goes on along the minus strand of DBTX01000023.1, from coordinate 9,311 downwards.
TCAGCCGGTCAGCTTGAAATGCGCAGAGGAATATTATGAATATGGAACTGTATTTGTAAAATACAAGCTATTCATGGAGAAGGTCGCCGAATGGGATAAGGACCCCAAATATGAACTGAATACAAACACAGCAACCTACGATTCCATATCGTAAAACAACAAAATATCTATTGGAGTCTGTAAGTGAACAAGCGTATATTTGATAGGACTTCCCGCAAGGGAAGTCCTTATCTATTGTGCGCGCCCGGCATGGAAAGTTATCATCAAAAGTCTCGACGTCTTGATACACTTGAGACTTCTATAATTTTCAGAATTCGTCTCATATGCATAAAACTCCACTAAACAATTAATACTAAAAAGGCAATAAGAAACAATCCAGTTAAGGAGGTATGGACGTGAAGGCGACGGGAATAGTGCGCAGAATAGACGATCTTGGCAGGGTAGTCATACCCAAGGAGATCAGAAGAACCTTAAGAATAAGAGAAGGTGACCCTCTGGAGATATTTACCGACAAAGAAGGAGAAGTGATTTTAAAGAAGTATTCACCTATTGGAGAGTTGGGCGATTTTGCAACCCAGTATGCCGATTCTATTCACAAGACGGTCGGGCATATTACATGTATAGCAGACAGGGATACCATTATTGCAGTGTCGGGTGCATCTAAAAAAGAATTTCTTGAGAAGTCGCTCAGCACGGAAGTAGAGCGGATCATTGAGGAGAAAGCCACTCTGGTGGTCAAATCTTCCGATGAAAAGAGTATTTCAATATTAGCAGAAGAGGGCTCTGACAAGAAATATGTCTCACAGGTTGTATCCCCTATTATATCGGAAGGAGATCCAATTGGAGCAGTAATCCTTCTCTCTACCGATACCAACAGCAAAATGGGCGAGGTTGAAGCCAAGCTTGCTCAAACAGCTGCAGGTTTTCTTGGAAAACAGATGGAGCAGTAGGCAGGAGAGAATAATGAAGAAGGGTAGTAGAAAAACAGCAGATTGGCAGTGTCTGCTGTTTTTGTATTTGGTGCGCCTTTGTTACATGGATATTACATATAAATTACTTTCACTTCCATCGAATGTTGCAGAGGTATCTGCTGTGCTATAATTTTCTTATAATAATACATATTCATGATGGAGGGAAAATGCAGTTTACCGCCATTAACGCCAAAATAGAGAATATTCGGAAGAATGCGGATGAACTGAACGGGTTTGTTGAGGAGTACAAGCCTTATATTGCTGCGTGCACTGAAAAGGTAGCGGGAAGGTACATGTCCTATGGGCGTGACGACGAACTTAGCATTGCAATGATTGCATTTGTTGAGGCGATTAATTCTTTTAACCTGTCAAAAGGCAATTTCTTCTCCTTTTCAAGGAATGTCATCAAAAGAAGACTGATCGATTATTACCGCAGTGAACAGCGTCATAGTAAAGTAATTTCACTTAATATGTTTATAAATGACCAGGAGGAAGAGTTTGACCTGAGTATGGGAGATTCTCTCCGGATCTATTCCGAGCAAAAGCTGGCAGAACTGAGAAAGCTTGAACTTAAAGAGCTTGGTAGTGAGCTTGCAGACTGGAAAATATCCTTTTCAGATTTGGCGGAGGTGTCACCGCGACATGAAAAGACAAAAAAACAATGCAGTGATATTGCTGGCTTTATATTATCGAGACCGGATATATTGCAGCAAATCATGTCAAAGAAATACTTACCTGTGGCCGAAATAGAAAAAGCCTTGAAGGTACCCCGAAAATTATTTGAGCGTTTTCGAAAGTATATAATAACTGTTGTAATAATTGCAGTGGGCGATTACGAATACATAAGAGACTATATTAAATTATAGAAGGGGGGCTGGCAAATGAGGGGAATTGTTGCAGAGGTAAATGGTAAAAAAGTTGTAATACTGGCACAGGATGGAACCTTCCGGAAGATAAGAGCATCGGCAAATATGACAATAGGCAGTGAAGTCGATTTAAATCAGCCCGCCGCCAATACAAAGGTTATCAGCCTTGTGACACGGGTATCCTCCATTGCCGCTGCAGCCCTGTTCGCAGTCGGAGTAAGTTATGGAGCCTATTGCTATACATTGCCATACAGTTATGTCGATGTTGACATCAACCCCAGTGTGGAGTTGACCGCTAACTTTTATGACAGGATCATAAAAGTCGAGGCTTTGAATGAGGATGCTAAAAAGCTCCTCACAGGCTATAATCTTAAAAATTCAAGCTTGGGTGACGGTGTATCGCAGCTGCTCAATATCGCGGTGGAACAGGGATATCTGAAAGCAGACTCTGTTATGGGCGATGACAATAGAAATACGACGCCAGGTGCTGTACAAACGGGTAATGATAATAAGGCGGAAGTACAGGATGATCCATCAACAGGAACTGTTGCGGGAAATGCCGTACTCCTGACTGTTTCCAGCACTGATGCGGTTAAATCCGCAAAATTAAAGAAGAAAATTGTCAAGAAGGCTTCTGAAGAGTTGGACAGGAGCGATATCAATTCGAATGTCTTGGCATGTGAAGCAAGTGTTCAGCAGCGTGATGATGCAAGGGCAATGGGGGTCACTCCGGGCAAATTGGCACTGATAGAGGATGCAATGGAGGACCAGCCCGAACTAAAACTTGAGGAATTAAAAAAGTCTGCTGTCACCGATCTTGTCAAAAAAGCGAAAACAAAGAAGGCAGAAGACAATAAAGCCAGACAGGAAGCAGCAGAATTGATAAAGGCTCAGGAAACAAAAAAGACCCAAATAGAACAGGAAAAGACCGGCGATAATATTCAGGTGCCGGAGAATGGTTCATTAAATCCTTCAGAGGAAAAAGCCCAAAAAACGCAGGAATTGAAAAAGGTGCTAGATGAGAAAAGGGCCCAGGAATTGAAGAAGGCTCAAGAAGAGAAGAAGGCACTGGAAGGGAATGGGACCCAGACATTGAAGAAGGCCCAGCAAGAGAAAGAAGCCAACGCTTCTGCTTTGGAAGAGGAAAAAAAACAGAGGCAAAAACTAAAGGATGAACTCCTTGATCAGGTACAATTGCAGGAAAAGGAGCGGAGCAATAAAAAGCGACAGGAGAAAAACAGCAATATAAAGACGAATCAGGAAAAAGCTAAAAAAGATATTTCACAAAATAAAGACAGACTTCAAAAGAAAGGCAAGGATTCCGCTGTGCAGGATAACTCCGACAATGAGCTGAGTACCGGCAAACGTGATAATGCTTGGGTCAGGAAGTATGGAAATTAGGAACGCAGGAGGACGTGTTCTCTTGCGTTTATTCCTGCAACATATATAAAGTATGCGCAATGAACGGGATGTAATGTAGGAGCGGCCATTGTGCGTTGACAAGGGACAGTCCGAAACCACTGAAAAAGTACTATTTTTGGAAAAATGCCAACGAAGTTATGCGGGTTTCAAGCCTCAAATTTCAGAAAAAATTGACTTTTTCAGCAATCTCGGACAGTCCCCCTGTCACGGTCGCAAACCAGAGGAACCGTCCCCTTGGTTACAAAAACATTATGACTGCATTTAACAATATATTACATAAATTCATCTCAGGTAAACTTAATCAAATGGTTAGAATGATTTGAACAAGGCATTTCTTGATAATCCGTGTCAAAACATTTCATTCAGGTATGGCACAAAGTGACAAATTATATTCTGCCCCTCCGTTATAATCGTTGTGTACAAGGGGGGGTTACAAAAGATGAAAACTGTTGCCGCACAAATGAGTAAGGGCGGTTTTACCGTCGATTTCCTGAGGAAGATATTCCTGCACCAGAACAGCTTCCTGCTTTTTCTCTGTGCATTTTTACTGGGGAGCAGCAATATCGCAAGTGGTGCTTTACCCTTGGGAGCCGCCTTTTTTGCGGCGGCTTCAAGGGTGGCGGGAAACAGGCTGCTTATGGCATTTGCCGTACTGATCGGTGCTTCTTTCCAGGGTTCGCTTGAACTGGTATATATCAATGCAGCATGCATGCTGCTGTTCAGTGTTTTATGCATACCGCTGAAGGAAGTGGCATCCAGACTGAATATCAAGGCAGCATGTCTGCTTTTTATTTCAATGCTGCTGCCGCAGCTGTTGCTTGCAGTTATGCAGGGCTTTCTCGCGTATGATGTGATGAAAGCAGTTTTTAGTTCTTTCATCTCTTTTGCTTTATTCTTTATTTTCGGGCTTTCCATACCTGTCATTTCAGGCACTGTCAAAAGAGCTTTGTTTGCAGGGGAGGAAGCCATCAGCATTGCCATAACGGCAGCGCTTGTATTATCCGGTATAGGAGCACTTCAAATACTTGGATTTTCCGTAAGAAACATGTTGTGTGTCACTTTACTGCTTATTTTCAGCTTCAAATGCGGAGCGGGCGTCGGAGCAGCAGCCGGGGTCGCTATAGGCCTAATAACAAGTATCACAAAGGAATCAACGCCTGCAATAACCGGCGCATATGCTTTGTGCGGAATGCTTGCGGGCATATTGGGCAATCTTGGCAGAACGGGTTCAGCTCTTGGTTTTGTGATGGGCAATATGATTCTGGCTGCTTATTTGAATGGTTCGGCTGAATCGATGCTGTACCTCAGAGAGGTACTTGGTGCTGTCGTTTTATTCTTTTTGACACCGAACAAACTAATTAAATTTCTGGCTGGTCCATTTAAAAGAGATTTATCTCTGATGGCAGACAGAAGAGGTTATTCCAGCAGGATAAGAGATATAACAGTAGATAAACTCGAGAAATTCTCGAAAGCTTTCAGTGAACTGTCAAAAGCCTTCGGAGAAGTAGCCGAGACAAAAATGCCTGTTGAGAGACAGGACATAAATGTGCTGTTTGACAGGGTGGCTGATAGGATATGCAGTGACTGCAGTCTTTGCATGCACTGCTGGGAAAGGAATTTTTACGATACCTATCAGGTCATGTTCCAGATCGTTGAAAGTCTTGAATCCAAAGGAAGAGTGGAAGAAAAGGATATACCCCGCTATTTCTTTGATAAATGTGCACGGATCAATGATTTTGTTAATGCGGTAAACAATATGTATGAGTTGTTCAGGGTGGGGGTCGTGTGGAAGGGCAAATTGAAAGAGAGCCGGGATGTTATAGGAAGACAGTTTCAAGGCATGTCAAAGATGATTACAGGGCTTGCCGGAGAGATCGATAAGGAAGTCAGTTTCCTGAGCCCGCTCGAGGATGAAATAACTGCTGCATTGCATAATGCGGGTGTTAAAGCCAAAGAGACTACGGCATATAAGAATTCCTGGGGCAAGTATGAAATCAGTGTATTGCATAATGCATGCGGCGGTGCGAGGAGCTGTGTCAGCATCATTGACAGAGTGGTAACGGATGCTGTCGGCAGGAGAATGGTACGCGGGAGTGCGGAATGTACCCGCAGCAGGGATGGCAGCTGCTGCCTGAAATATGTGGAGGCAGAGAACCTTAAGCTTACCACGGGCATTGCAAAGCTTCCGAAGTATGGAAGTAATATTTCAGGAGACAGCTTTACATTCATGAACAGCGGGAATGGAAGATATATGCTGGCATTGAGCGACGGAATGGGAACAGGATATGGGGCGGCTGCCCAGAGCAAGGCCACTGTCAATATGCTGGAGAGTCTGCTTGAGTCAGGTTTTGACAAAGATATGGCAGTTAATCTTATTAATTCCGTGCTTGTTCTCAAATCGGAAGAGGACTCATCATGTACGATAGACTTGACTACGATCGATTTATTCAGTGGTGAAGTGGAATTCATAAAAATCGGAGCCGCACCTACCTATTTAAAAAAAACCGGAAAGGTTGACATTATCAGATCTGCATCACTGCCTGCGGGGATATTGCCCGGGATTGATGCAGAGCTGGCGCATAGGAAGGTTGAAGGCAGTGATATGGTGATCATGGTGACAGATGGCGTGATAGACAGTCTGACAGGGGATGAGCCGGGAGAAAGACGGTTGATGAAACTGATACAGGAGCTTGAAAGTCTTAATCCGCAGCAGGTTGCAGACAGCATCCTTGCTGAAGCAAACAAGTGCTGCGACAACAAGCCATGCGATGATTTAACGGTGCTGGTGGCGAAAGTATGGGAAAAGCCATTTTGAATCAATTCTGTATAAATTCGGCTGTTTTCCGCAAACTATGCATTAACTAAATAATGCGGAGGGTATTATGGTTGCCGGCGATACTAAAAGAATAGTTGTAATAAAGAACATTTCATCAAATCTTATTGAGGAGGCTATCCTCATTTTGAAGAACGATCCTGGTTCCAAAGCAGTTGAGCAAAATGAAAAATCAGCGCAGTGCAGTTCCAATGCAGGGAATGATTATATCCTGAAGGAAGCGGAAAGTATTATTAATCAGTATATAAGGGAAAATGGATTGACGGTGACATCCAGAAAACATCGACGTACCGGGTTGAAATTGTTCCGTTTCAGCATCCCGATTAACGTTTTGATCAATTGTCTCCTTATGATTGCTGTTTTATTTTTCATTTTAATTGTCTGTAAGGTTATGTAGGCTTTGGAAAATAGAAGTTACATAAACTTTTCATACATATAATATGTCTGGTAATATTAGAATACCTTAGTTTGCTGTTTCAGAGAGGAAATCAGCGGTTTCTGGCAGCATTGATGCAAATGACAGCTATACTGTCATACAGAGATTTAATCGGAGCTGGCATAAGGAATTATAGTTTACTGTGTACTAGTGCTTGCACATTTCATCGTGTTGTGATAGAATGACTCTTCGGAATCCTTGCTCTGTACCCAAGTTACAGGGCCGTTTAGTCCAGAAGGAGGTGAAAGTCGAAATGATGAACAAGTATGAATCCATATTCATCATCAATCCCGACATTGGAGAAGAAAATATCAAGGCGCTTGTAGAAAAATTCAAGACCCTGCTTGAAACTTCAGCCCAGTTGGAAAGTATTGATGAATGGGGAAAAAGGAAACTTGCCTATACTATTGCCGACAAGAATGATGGTTACTATGTACTTGCCAATTTTAGCGCAGAATCTGAATTCCCGCGTGAACTTGAGAGAATCTACAAGATCACAGATGGAATTATCAAGTATATGATTATCAATAAAGAAAAATAAGGTGATTGTATGAATAAGGTTATTTTAATGGGTAGACTGACAAAGGATCCTGAGTTGAGATATACCAGCAATAACAATACTGCAGTATGCAGTTTTTCTTTAGCCGTTGACAGGAGATTCTCCAAGCCCGGCGAAGAAAAGCAGGCAGACTTCTTCAATGTTGTCGCGTGGAGAAACCAGGCAGAGTTTTGTGGAAAATATTTCAACAAGGGCTTGAAGGTGGTTGTTGTAGGCAGCCTGCAAAACAGGACCTGGGACGATACCGAAGGCAAAAAACATTATATCACCGAGGTTATAGCAGATGAAGTTTATTTCGCTGAGAGCCGCAAGAGTGCTGAAGGCGGAGCGCCTTCATACAGACCGACGGGAGCCGCAGGCTCTTCAGGACCTGCTTCGCCCTCAGGCGGAGGACAGTCGGACGGCGGTTTCTACCCAATGGATGCGGATGATGAACTTCCATTTTGATAACTTAGAAGTTGCAGAATTGAATTATGGAAAGGAGGCGTTTAATAATGCCAGGTGGAAGAAGAGATAATAAAGGTGGCGGCGGCAGCAGAGACTCATACGACAAGGGCGAAGGCAAAGGCGGCATGAGGATGAGAAGGGCCAAGAAAAAAGTTTGCTCTTTCTGTGTTGATAAGGTTACTGATATAGACTATAAGGAAGTTTCCAAGATAAGGAAGTATGTTTCCGAAAGGGGCAAAATACTTCCCAGAAGGATTTCCGGCAACTGCGCCAAGCATCAGCGTCAGCTGACAACGGCGATCAAGAGGTCCAGAGTCGTTGCATTGCTCCCATATACAACAGAATAGATTTAATAAAAATGAAGGATCGGATTATTCCGGTCCTTTAATTTTCCCACTCGTAAAACATTCCCGGACAGTAAAACGACCGGATGTCTAACTTATTAATCCGGTCGCTACCCTGCTCTTCCAGAGCAGTCAAGGTTTTGAATCTGGTTCAACTAACTTTCCTCTTGCTTTCCTTACCCTTGTTCTGAGTTCCTTAAGATGTTCTTTGGACTCATCCCTTTCGCGGTAATTATTTTATCAACCCCGGGTTGTATTTTATAGTTACCCATGTAAAGCTGAGCTAAACAATAAATATTAAAAAATTTTACAAGTGATATATATGTCGAATTCAGTAATTTCAAGCAACGTTTTTATTGGAAAACTGAGATTTTAGTGTTATGATGTATTTGTGCTTTCAGGCGCAAATAAAACCAGTATACTTACACTGTTCTGGTATTCAGAATGAGGGTTTAATGCTAAGGATAGGTTATCTTGGCCCGAAAGGGACTTTTTCACAGGAAGCTTTAAAAAAATATATCGGTAAAACACCTCACATCGCCGTGGATTTTCCGTCTATACCTGAAATTCTGCTGGCTGTGCAGGAAGGTTCTATAGATGAGGCGATCGCGCCGATGGAGAATTCCATAGAAGGCGCAATAAGTGCGACCCTTGACATGATAGCACTGGAAGTGGATCTGCTGATAAAAGCGGAATTTATTCTGCTGATCAGGGATCATTTGTTGGTGAAGAAGGGGACGGATATTGCATCCATCAGATATATCATGTCACATCCGCAGCCATTGGGACAATGCAGGAGGTTTCTGACGGAACAGATGCCAAATGTGGAGATCAGGGCGGTTTACAGTACTGCGGCGGCAGCGTTGGAAGTAGCAAACGGCAGCGGCGACTGTGCAGCAATTGGTTCAATAGCGGCAACAGAGGCTTATGGCCTGGAAATCATAAAAAGTGACATACAGGACAATGACAACAATCATACAAGGTTCGTTGTCGTAGGAAGCAGGGATGCTGAGAGAACAGGGTTGGACAAGACTTCGGTCGCATTTTCCACGGAGGATGAGCCAGGCAGTCTTTACAGGATTCTGGATATTTTCAATCTCTGGAACATCAATCTCAGCAGGATTGAATCAAGGCCCGCAAAGAACAAGCTTGGAAGGTACATATTCTTTATCGATCTCATCGGACACAGGGACGATCAAGACCTGAAGGACGCATTGACCATGGTAAGAAGGAAAACTTCGTTTTTCAAATTCCTCGGCTCTTACCCTATTTACAGCGAACAGGATAGTGTACTTGGGTAAATTAGGCTGGGAAATGGAATATGACATTATCCATATTATGGTATAATAGGTAAGGGGACACTGAAAGAGCAGAGATCAGAAACCAGAAACCAGAGATCAGATACCAGAAACCAGAGATCAGATACCAGAAAC
>DBTX01000022.1 GCA_002307275.1 Hungateiclostridiaceae bacterium UBA1305 | reverse complement strand
TCCTGCTTTATTTCCTTTATTGCCTGCAAACCGTTTGTACCCGGCATATTGATATCCATAAGGATGATATCCGGATTTTGCTCCTTTGCCAACTGAACGGCTTCGCTGCCATTTGCGGCCTGAGCAATGACCACGATATCCTCTTCAAGCTCAAGAATCTGCTTTAGCCCCTGTCTGATCAAAGAATGATCATCCGCAATTAATATTCTAATCTTATTTATCATTTGTTACCCCCTCATCTTGCATAAAAGGTAGAACTATATTAATCCGGGTCCCTTTCCCCGGTTCAGTGTTGATACTCATCTCACCGTTTAACAGTTCGACCCGCTCCTTCATGCTGGAGAGTCCGAAACCGCTGCTGATATCCTCGCTTTTTTGCTTTAAGTGATCTGTTTGAAATCCGATACCATCATCATTTATAAATAATCTCAGTTCATTGCGGGTAAACTCCAGAATAATGATGGCACTATGGGCTTTGGCATGTTTCCCAATATTGTTTATTGCTTCCTGTACAAGCCTGAACACTGTAATGGAAATGACGGGTTTGACATCTACGGCAACACCCCTTGTCTGGAAGGAAACCGCGATACCCGACTCTTCCTGGAATGTCAGGATATACCTCTGCAAGGTGGGAATCAGACCTAAATCATCCAAAGACATTGGCCTTAGATTGTAAATGATTTTCCTGACATCCTGCAAACTGTCCCTTACAATCTTCTTCAAGTTTCTCAATTCTTCACGTGTCTTATCCAGGTCTACATCAATCAGTCTCTCACAAATCTCTGCTTTCAGCACGACATTTGACATCAACTGCGCCGGTCCGTCGTGAATATCCCTGGCCACCCTTTGCCGTTCTTCCTCCTGGGCTTTGATGATCTTGATTCCCAGAAGCTGTCTCTGCTGCATATCTTCAAGCTGACTGCTCACCTCGAGCAGGTCGCCTGTAAGATATCCCAGTGCCGTACCTACCTGTGTGATCAGGTTGTCAGCTTTCTGTACTGTTTTTAAAGCATCTTTTATACGAATCTCAAGGTCATTTCTCCGTCTGATGAGAAATTGCTCCATCTCTCTCTTCACAGCAAGCTCAACACGTTGATTATCGGCTTTTTCATAAGCTTCCTTAAGCTCTTCCTGAGAATAATTGGCGAAGTTCTTGTTGATCAGCATCAGCTTACGCTTACTTTCCTTCAGAGACTCTTCAAGTACCTCGACCTCCTCGATCAGCTGTCTGACCTGCTGCTTAAGCGAGACCAACTCATCCTCGAATCGCTTGCATTCTCTGCGCGAGCTCTCAGCTATGTCATATATTTCAGTTTTGCTGTTATTAATTGCTTCAATGGCCTTCTTAACTATTTTATCAAGTTTGCTCACATCTACCTTTTTGACAGACAAGAAATCCACCCAGACCTTTCAGCTTTCGTCATAATTTTGACATAACATTTATTTATTCTACATTAGTTTTATGAAATCCTTTGTTATTGTCTTCAAATTGATATATTTTTTGTAAATAGAGTAATAATATTTTCAGAAAGTTTCAGAAAGTTTCAGAAAGTTTTATATTTTACGCGGAAAATGCTGTTGACATCATCGCATGTTCCGATTATAATATGTAAGTGCCCTTGAGAAACGCGCCATTAGCTCAGTTGGTAGAGCACCTGACTCTTAATCAGGGTGTCCCCGGTTCGAGTCCGTGATGGCGCACCAAAAGACCTCGCATTCAACAAAATGCGAGGTCTTTTTATATTACCGATATGCTTCAAATCCTAATAAGGTAACGGGCAGACCAGTTTCATGTACTTTGTAACTATTCAGATGTTTCATATATCATAAAGTATCCTCAGAAACTCAAAGCGGGGACAATTCTTGCTTTGTATTTTTGCATATCTGGGTTAGAAATGATACGCATTTAGAAAAGTGTGCAATATAAAAAGTATGCGCAATAAACGGGATGTAATGCAGGAGCGGCCATTGTGCGTGACAAGGGACAGTCCCCCTGTCACGGTCGCAAACCAGAGGAACCGTCCCCTTGGTTCTTAGGCAATAATTTTGGGAAATTATTGCATTTATTGACATCTGCCTTGATTCATGATAGTTTAATGATGTCTAGAAATTAAAAGAGGTAAAAATATGTTGGCTTTATTAACTGAATGTACGGTACTAATGCTGAAGTTATTATGTGAAATGTATAGCATACAAAGGATAACGTACAATGAGTTCATAAGCTTTACAGAGAATAAACTACAGTTTCTGTTGGAGAATTTGAATAATTTTGCAACTGAAGCTGAGAGAAATAATGCATTGGATATTTTAGGCAGATGTGACTCTCTTATCTCAAAAAATGAAAACGGTATTTCGTATCCTTCATTCCGCACGAATATCAATATTGTCCAGTAATACCTGTTCCAGGCTTTCAGGTACGCAACTCCTGACCGAGCACTTTGATTACCGATGCGACACCGCTGACTTCGGTATCTTTATTCATTGCACTCTTGTATTTGTCTGCACTATGATATAGTTCGAAAATTGCCTTGACCAGTGTTTCTTCATTCATCTCTTCTTCTTGCAGAACTATGCTGTAATTTTGTCTCTCGAAGGATTTTGCATTGAGTATCTGGTCTCCCCTGCTGGCTGCTTTTGATAAAGGAATCAGCAAATTCGGTTTCTTCAGTGCCAGAAGCTCGAAGAGTACAGTAGCGCCTGCCCTTGAAAGCACAATATCTGCAGCTGCAAAAACATGCGGCTGTTCTTCACTGATGTATTCAAACTGCCTGTAGCCTTGTTTCTTTTCCAGATTAGACTTCAAATTTCCTTTACCACATATATGGCAAATGTTGAACTCCCTTAACATGTTATCAAGTACACTTCGCACAACACTGTTTATCTTTTCGGAGCCAAGGCTACCCCCTATTACCAAAAGCAGAGGTTTTGCATCGGCAAAACCGCAGACTGCCTTCCCTCTTGTGCGATTTCCACTGAGCAGGCCCTCTCTGATCGGCATACCGGTTCTGACACCCTTGCTTGCCGGAATATGTGGCTTCGACTCCGGGAAGGTATAACAGACCCTCCGTGCAAATGGCATCGACAACTTATTTGTAAGCCCGGGTGTCATATCTGATTCATGAATGACTACAGGAATCTTTCTGAGCCAGGAAGCCCAAACGACAGGACAGGAAACAAAGCCACCTTTGCTGAATACGATAGATGGTTTTAGTCTGCCCAAGAGATTGAATGCCTGCCGAAAACCGTCGACGACTCTGAAAATATCTGAAAAATTTTTTAAATCGAAGTATCTTCGCAACTTGCCTGTACTTATAGAATAGTAAGGAATTCCTTCATTTTCTATCAACTGCTTTTCTATCCCGTTTTTTGATCCAATGTAATATATGATGTAACCATTTCTCTTTAATTCCGGCAAAAGGGCAATATTAGGCGTTACATGCCCTGAAGATCCACCGCCGGTCAATATAATCGTATTCATAGCCAAAGCCCTGTCCATATTCATCAAATTATAAACACTGTAAAAATATTACATGTTATAGGCAAAAAAATGGTGGAGCATAGGGGATTCGAACCCCTGACCCCCGCAATGCGAATGCGGTGCACTCCCAACTGTGCCAATGCCCCATCAGTTACCTGTCATTTGATATTATATCATCCTTGATTGCTATATTCCAGTGTTTCATAGCAGAATCAACTATATTGTTTAATTTTCTTTTTATTCCGATAGTACTCGACTATCAGTTTGTCTATTTCCCAGCTGAGACATAGAGCTTCCTGTGAATCCGGCGAGCAATTCACCAATAATGCGTCCAGTCTTTCTTTCAGCTTTTGTAAATTGTTATTCATTTGTTTGACCCCATAATACAAATTTTTATATAATATTACATTATTCATCGTTATAGTTCAAGATATTTCCCAAAGAAATTAAATCAATTGTAAACTTGTTCTCACAAATGAGTTGACAATGAAAACGATTTGAGATATCCTCTAAATATATTAAAAAAATTTAACAGGATGGTCACTAAATGAAGCTCACAACACGCGAATTGATGCTCGTTCCACTATTTACTGCCCTTATGATTGCCGGCGCCTTTGTCAGGATCCCTTTTCCGTTGCTCCCTGTTACACTTCAAGCTTTTTTTTGTGCACTGGCCGGGCTCATACTGGGTCCAAGACTGGGTGCTCTGTCAATGGTCATATACATGCTCCTCGGCTTGACAGGTGTCCCAGTATTTGCCCAGGGCGGCGGTTTCAGCTATATTTTCAATAAAAGCTTCGGTTTTATACTTGGATTCATTGCAGGTGCATATATAATAGGAAGAATGTCCTCAAAAATGAAAAAGCCCACCTTTATAAACAGTCTTAAAGCTGTAATGGCGGGTTTGTCTGCCATATATGTGATCGGTATATTCTATATGCTTTTCATTATAAGGATATATCTTGGTAATGCTCAAATTGGATTATACTATGTATTGTTGGTGAATCTGCCATACTTTATCAAGGATGCAATTTTGTTCTCTGCAGCGGCACTGTCATCGACGTCAATACTGCCTGTATTGTCCAAAATCAGGACTTAATAAACCTTTTTGGACATTTCCTCATAACTAAAAAATAGATTATTTTCTTCCAGACTTCGATCCTGTATGAACCTGAAGATGTCCTGCACTTCCTTCGACTGGAAGGTCTCCTGGCACTGGTCGCAATAATAGGCCGGCGCATTGGTGATGGTGACGATCTTGCCCTTTATCTTTTTGTGAGCATCTATCACGTGAATAGTGGTAGTTTTGCTGCAAAATAAGCATTTTATTATTTTCATCAATTGCTCCCCTGTCATTTATTTATATACATAATGTTCTGATGTACTTAAATCAATCTCATATTATCACTGGAGAAATACGAGCCTGTCATTAATGATCTCCGGAGGTGATCCAAGTTCCCGGCAAAGTTCGGTTTGTCTGGATATAATATTTGCCGCATTTGTTCCCGTCTGTATTTCAACATACGATTTGTCAAGAATCCTCACCGGTATAGCGGATAAATTGGTCAGTTCAGTACCTTTGTATTTCATGTCGATTATGAATGATTCCATGTTTTCTGATTCATTCTGGTCGAAAATGAAATTACCCATGCTGTAAAAAATCGGCTTTCCCTTATAAACCTCTATCCCCTGGAACTGGTGAGGATGATGTCCAAGAATCAGATCAACCCCGTCGTCAATCAGTTTGTGTGCAAATTCTCTCTGCGCGTCGGTTACTTTAAAGCTATCCTCCACTCCCCAGTGAAGTGAAACTGCAACCAGGTCAACCTTTCCTCTGAGCTTCAGGACGTCCTCCCTCACTGCTTCATATTTTCGCGGCGAAATACCTGATTTATCCTTGTCAGCTGAATACCTGAGATAAGGGTCCCCTGCAAATACCAGCTCGGCCATATCCGAGTATGCCAGCAAGCCTATTTTAAGACCATTTTTTTCAATGATTGCAGGCTTTCTCGCTTCGTCAATATTTTTACCGCCGCCCGCAAACAGGATATGGTTTGCATTCAATATGGACATTGTATCAAAAAGACCAGTTTCATAATAATCCATCATATGGTTGTTTGCAATGCTTACAAGGTTGAAACCTGCGCTTGTCAATGCACTGACTGCTTCAGGCTTTGCTTTCAATACGATTTTTCTCTTGCTGTCCAGGCTGTGCGTGCTTCCTGTAAGAGGAGATTCAAGATTGGCAAAAACCACATCGCCCTGCTTTAAAATGGATGAGACATTATCAAATGCTCTTTCATAACTGCCGTATTTCTGAAGTCGCATACCCACGCCACGGCCAAGCATGATGTCTCCCACCGCAATGAAACGGAGTGCAGGATCCTCTGCGGGTTGTTCTGCCAACAGTGTCGGTTGAGGCGCAGGATCCACTGCTGCAGTATCGGGTGATGTGATACCACTCCCGGATTGGCTGCTTCTGAAGGTTGCAGATGCCGCTGTCGTACTCTGCTGCGTCTGGTCACCTTGAGCCATCGCCTGTACAGAATGACTGTCTGCATTATAATCCGACAGGATATAAGCGCCAACTGCTATAAGAACAAGTACTGCTCCCAGCAAAGCGATAACTCTGGGTCTCATAAAATGACTCCCTTATCAGTATTTTAAACTCAACTCAACTTGTTACAATAAAACATCATATCATTTTTTATGATTTATGTCACCCTGTCAAATTCGGGTTCAGACTACAATTACAGAAAAGACAGGATACCCGCATTAGGCATCCTGTCTACGTTAAGAAGATATAAAGTCCATTATTAATAGTTCTCTTTGAATACTTCGAAGTAACCTTGGGGATGCAGACAAGCCGGGCATTTTTCTGGAGCACTCAAGCCTTCGTGTACATAACCGCAGTTTCGGCAGATCCAGAAGACAGATTCGTCTTTTTTGAAAACCGTCCCCCCTGCAATATTTGCGGCAAGTTTGAGGTACCTTGCCTCATGACGCTGTTCTACCTTTAATATCATTTTATATGCTGCCGCAACCTCCGGAAATCCTTCGGACTCGGCCACCCTGGCAAACTCAGGATATAAGGCTGTCCATTCTTCATTTTCACCTGCAGCGGCATATTTCAAATTATCAGCAGTGGTTCCCATAGCTAAAGGATAAGTTGCAGCTATATCAATATCAGCGGGAATTTCGCCGCCCATGCCTTCCAGCGCAAGCTTGAAGAACCTCTTGGCATGTTCCTTTTCATTATCTGCCGTTTCGGTAAAAATCGCTTCAATCTGCTTGTAGCCTTCCTTACTCGCAATAGAAGCATAGTAGGTGTACCTGTTCCTCGCCTGGGACTCACCTGCAAATGATTTCATAAGATTCTCAAGGGTTTTAGTTCCTTTCAGACTGTTCATGATTACCTCCTTCTTAATTCCTTTATTTCACAGAAATATTATTACCACAACTTTGTTAATATTAACAATCAATTCAAAATTCACAAAATATTTAATAGGTAAGGTCCGCTCGGAAACTCCCAATACAAAAAAAACATCACATCACTTATGTATTATCTATAATAAATGCCGTTATTGTGCAAAATATAGTTGAAAATTCAAAAGGAGGTTTGTATGAGGTTTCACTTGCACAAATACAAATTTGAATGCCAGAGTGTGAAAGGCCACTGTCATAGATTGATCGGCTATGCCGGAAATATGATCGGGGTTGGCAGTTTTCATTTTCATTTTTTTTATGGTGTTTCCTCTTATGATAACCATACACACTATTTCAGCGGAATCACAGGCATGCCTGTAAAGACTGATAACGGGCATATTCACAGAATGGAAGGCCTCCTTGAATGCAACAACCTGCATGAACATGAGTTCAAGGGTTATACCTTTGAGGACATATCTTATTATTCATCAAAGCAAGCTGTCAGTTTCGGCCGCTAAGAAGCTGTCATCCCGAGAAATAATTTCAAAAAGAGCGTTGTGGCTCTCCTTGAGCTGTTCCTGAAAACTTTTTTGAATTTTATTAATTTACATCTTGCATTTTTACTGTAAAACCATTATTATAATGGGTAATAAGGTGAACGAAGGCGTTTCAAGTTTTTTTGATGCGCCTTTTTTATTTGTTCAAATACGGAATAATAAAATTATGATAAGGAAAGGTGATTTAAATGAGCAATATTACAGAACTTTTTGGTTCCAACGTGTTTAATGATGCAGTTATGAAGGAGCGTCTGCCAAAAGCCACTTACAAGTCGATAAAAAAGACCATAGACGAAGGTTTGGCGCTTGATCCGAATGTAGCTGAAGTAGTAGCAAATGTGATGAAGGAATGGGCTATCGAAAAGGGTGCTACACATTACACGCATTGGTTCCAGCCAATGACCGGAATTACTGCAGAAAAGCATGATTCCTTTATCAGCCCGACCAGCGACGGCAAAGTCATCATGGAGTTCTCAGGCAAGGAACTAATCAAGGGCGAACCTGATGCTTCCTCTTTCCCCTCAGGCGGTCTCAGGGCTACATTTGAAGCAAGAGGCTATACCGCATGGGACTGCACCTCACCTGCATTCTACAAGGAAGGAATACTTTATATTCCTACAGCTTTCTGCTCCTACACCGGTGAAGCACTGGATAGTAAGACTCCGTTGCTCCGCTCAATGCAAGCACTTTCAAAACAGGCAGTCCGTATATTAAAATTATTTGGAAATACTACATCCTCAATGGTTATCACAACTGTCGGACCGGAGCAGGAATACTTCCTCGTAGACAAAAAACTCTACGACCAGCGCAAGGATCTTATCTACACCGGCAGAACACTGTTTGGCGCTCCGGCTCCAAAAGGTCAGGAACTTGAAGACCAGTATTTTGGATCTCTGAAGGAAAGAATCCAGACGTTCATGAAGGAATTCAATGAAGAATGCTGGAAGCTGGGCGTTGCAGCAAAAACCCAGCATAACGAAGTTGCACCGGCTCAGCACGAAATTGCACCGATATTCAGCACCACCAATATTGCCACCGACCACAACCAGATCGTAATGGATACGTTGAAGAAAGTCGCTCTCAGACATGGACTCGTATGTCTTCTTCATGAAAAACCGTTTGCAGGAGTTAACGGTTCAGGAAAGCACAACAACTGGTCCATGAGCACGAATGACGGTATGAATCTTCTTGAACCAGGCAAGACACCCCACGAAAATGTTCAGTTCCTCGTATTCCTCTGTGCCATCATCAAAGCTGTAGATGAATATGCAGAACTGCTGAGATGCTCTGCTGCAAACCCTGGAAATGACCACCGCCTTGGTGCAAATGAAGCTCCTCCGGCTATCATTTCCATATTCCTTGGAGATCAATTGACAGATATCCTTCACCAGATCACCAATGGCGGGCTGAAGAGCTCCAAGCAGGGCGGAGAATTAACGATCGGCGTCACAACCCTGCCTGCACTCCCGAAGGATACAACAGACAGAAACAGGACCTCCCCTTTCGCATTCACCGGTAACAAATTCGAGTTCAGAATGGTTGCATCTTCAGCTTCCATTGCAAGACCGAACTATACATTGAACACGATCGTTGCAGAAATACTTTCACAGTTCGCTGACAAACTTGAAAAAGCATCTGATTTCAATACAGAAGTTCAGAAGATCATGAAGGAAATCGTTACAAATCACAGCAGAATCATATTCAATGGAAACAACTATTCGGAAGAATGGCTTGTCGAAGCTGAAAAACGCGGCCTTCCCAACATAAAGTCCACTGTTGAAGCTTCAAAAGCTTTGATAGATGAAAAGAACGTCAGGATATTTGAAAAGCATGGTGTATTTACCAGGGCCGAGTTGGAATCCAGATTTGAAATCGCACTTGAAAATTATATCAAGGTTGTGAATATTGAAGCTCAGACCATGCTTGATATGGCAAAACGCGATATAATCCCTGCTGTCATCAATTACACCTCCGATCTGGCTGATTCAATCAATACAATCAAAGCAACCGGCATCAGTGCAGATACCTCAGTACAGGCTGAATTGCTGAGCAAGACCTCCGGTCTGCTTGCAGCCTTCAGCAAAGGCATCGTAACATTGGAAGCATCGCTCGAAAAAGCGGATTCAATGCACGGCAGCACTTACGATCATGCATACTTCTTCAGATATGACACCTTCATGAAGATGGGCGACCTCAGAAAGATCGCCGATGAGATGGAAACCATCACCGGTTCCGATTACTGGCCGATGCCTGTTTACGGCGACCTGCTGTTCAGGGTATAATAAAGCTCGTTGCATTAAAATCGAGAGGGCATCCAGTCCTCCCGATTTTAACCGGATTTGCTTCACAAATAGCTTAATTAAAATCCCGGAGGCGCAAATACCCCCGGGATTTCTTATACCTGAATATGTTATAACGATATGTATCAAGCCTCTGTGCCGCCTAAAAAGGATCGTTTAACCGATAACCGTAACTGGCGGGCAAGAGACCGCCAGTACATGAAAATTCTGATATAGAGTTCAATATTTCATTCCAATTTCCAACGCTTTCATTTCTTCAGGGATCATATAGTGTCTTCTCTCCGGAAGCACCTTCTTCAGTGCCTTTTCGAAGAAATCAAATGATACAACGCCTGTTTCGGAAAGCAGCTTGCCAAGCATGATGATATTGGCATAGGTCAGATTACCCATTTCAGAAGCAATATTCGAAGCCGGTATTTCAAACACTTTTACATCTTTCCTATCTGAGCTTCTGTTGACCAGTGAGCTGTCCACCAGGATAATGCCTCCAGGTACGATACTGCTCTCAAATTTGTCAAGTGACGGCCTGTTCATAGCCATAAGGGCAGTTGCGCTGTTCAGGATTGGTGACCCAATCTCTTCATCGGATACGATGACATGGCAGTTCGATGTACCACCTCTCATTTCAGGTCCATAGGAAGGAAGAAACGAGACGAATTTATTTTCCAGCATGCCCGCATATGCGATCAACATGCCTGCAGACTGTATTCCCTGGCCGCCGAAGCCTGAAAAGATCATATCATGCTGTGCCATTTCATTATACCTCCAAATCCTTTCCTCTGAAATTGCCAAGAGGATACTGTGGAATCATTTTCTCCTCTATCCACTTGAGCGATTGGATGGGGTCCAGTCCCCAGTTCGTAGGACAGGTGGAAAGTACTTCGACTATTGAGAAGCCAAGTCCAGCCAGCTGTACCTGGAAGGCTTTTTTAATAGCCTTTTTTGCATTGTTAATATTCTTGATATCATGGGTGGAAACTCTTTCAACGAAAACAGCTCCCGGAAGTGTTGAAAGCATTTCGCAGACATTTACCGGATAACCCTGTATTTCCGGCTTCCTGCCGAACGGAGAAGTGGTTGTAACCTGCCCTATCAGTGTCGTAGGAGCCATCTGACCTGATGTCATACCATAAATTGCATTGTTTACAAATATAGTGGTGATTTTCTCACCTCTGACAGCAACGTGGACTATTTCAGCAGTACCTATTGCTGCAAGGTCACCGTCACCCTGATAGGTGAAAACGGCATTTTCAGGGTGTACCCTCTTTATACCTGTCGCAACGGCAGGCGCTCTTCCGTGCGCTGCCTGCACCATATCGCAGTTGAAATACAAATAATTGTTGTAAGAGCAGCCAACCGATGAAACACCAACTGTACTGCCTTCAATACCTAATTCATCTATGACCTCTGCAACAAGCCGGTGGACGATTCCATGCGTGCAACCCGGGCAGTAGTGCATCGGCAGATCCGTTAAAGCATGAGGTTTTTTAAATACTGTAGCCATTGTCATTCCCCTTTACTTCAAAATTTCCTTGATCTTTTGCAGGATTTCCTTCTGAGTAGGAATCATACCGCCCATTCTTCCATGGAAGTGTACCGGCCTCTTTCCGTTTACCGCCAGTCTTACGTCCTCAACCATCTGGCCTGCACTCATCTCTACCGCAAGAAACGCCTTCGGGACTTCTGCATATTTCTCAAAAGCAGCTGTCGGGAACGGCCAAAGTGTTATTGGCCTGATCAGACCAACCTTGATTCCATCCTTCTCGGCTGTTTTAATAACATTCTTTATTATTCTGGCTACCGTACCATATGCTGCAACGATAATGTCCGCATCTTCACAGTTGAAGGTCTCAACGCGTGTCTCATTTTTCGTGATCTCCGCATATTTGGCTTGCAGCTTGAGATTGTGTTTCTCCAGTATTTCCGGTTCGATGTATATCGAGGTCACTATATTATGCTCTCTCTTCATACCGGAACCAGTGGTTGCCCAACTCTTGTCCGTTTCAAATTTCTCTTCTGTATCTCTGAATTCAACGGCTTCCATCATCTGACCCAGCATGCCGTCACCCATGACCATACAGATGGTTCTGTATCTGTCAGCTATATTGAACGCATCAACAGTAAGTTCGTACAATTCCTGCACGCTGCTCGGCGCCAGGACTACCAGTCTGTAGTCTCCATGACCGCCGCCCTTGGTCGCCTGGAAATAATCACACTGTGCCGCCAGTATGCCGCCAAGACCAGGTCCGCACCTGACAATATTCACAACAACAGCCGGAAGTTCGGCGCATGCCGTATATGAAATGGCTTCCTGTTTCAGGCTGATTCCAGGACTTGAGGATGAAGTCATCGCCCTTGCTCCCGCACTTGCCGCTCCATAAACCATGTTCATCGCAGCAATTTCGCTTTCTGCCTGCACAAAAGTGCCCCCGTACTGAGGCATTTTCTTGGCAAAATAATGTGCTATCTCGGTCTGCGGTGTTATCGGGTAACCAAAATAATGCTTGCAGCCTGCTCTCAATGCTGCTTCCGCGATTACCTCGTTGCCCTTCATCAGAATTTTCTCACCCATTATATGATCCCCCTATCACTTCTCTACTTCTATGACACAATCGGGACAAATGGTAGCGCAGAAGCCACAGCCGATGCACTTCTCCATTTCCTTCACCCCTGCCGGATGGAATCCCTTCAGATTCAACTTTCCTTCATCCATTACAACTATTTTTTTAGGGCATACAGACACACAAAGCTTGCAGCCCTTGCAGAGTTCTTCCTTAAAAGTAACCTTCGCCATTTCGCACCTCACATTTTAAAGCACACATCTGAAATATATTTTCTTCTGAATAAAGTCGTTTTACAATTAGTCTATTATAAATCTCATTTATCCGATTTGCAAGTGAAAACTAAGAGAATCATTCATAAAAATACATATGCTCAGTTGACAAAGAAAATGCAA
>DBTX01000074.1:4949-24041 GCA_002307275.1 Hungateiclostridiaceae bacterium UBA1305 | reverse complement strand
CTATTCACCCCGCTGCGCATACTTTGTATATGTTGCAATACAATACAAAGGGTCGGTTTCCTTGTGTTCATTGCGCATACTTATATTGCGTAACAGTTCTTATATATGAAACCTCTGAATAGTGTCGTCGAGAGAAAGTAAAGAGAAAATCAGAGAAAGTCCGGACTAAATTAGTAGTACAAGAGGCTTGTTTACACTGCATCATTAGCGTATAATCAAATTGAAAACTGAATAATCGAATCAGGTGCCGATTCGGGTTTTGTTGGCAAAACCATGAATTGGTGAAAAGGTAAGTTGGGTAAAATCCCACGCGGTCACGCCGCTGTAAAAGTTGAACTCTCTGAGATATACCACTGGGAAACCGGGAAGGTTTTGAGAGTGATGATGCTTGAGCCAGAAGACCTGCCTGTTTTGTATCACCATGAACTCTACGAGCGATAGAGGGTGTTGCGTATGCCTGCAAGGAATTTAGCCGGATATACATAACCTCTTGACGATTGTCGTTGAGAGGTTTTTTGTTGTTTTCAGCCGGTGTATATTGGATTGTACGTTGGATCAGTGTCAGGAATAGAGTGAAAAGGAGGATTGAAGCATGCTGGACGGAATTGAAATTGTGAAACCGGAAGACATAGAAAAAAGAAGCTTTGAAATGATTACTGAAATACTGGGTGAAAAGGAATTTCCACCTTTCCATGAAAGCATTATTAAAAGAGTCATTCACACAACTGCGGACTTCGATTTTGCGGAAATTTTGAAAATCAGTAATACGGCTGTTCCTAAGGCTTTCGAAGCTATAAAATCAGGCTGCAATATTGTGACGGACACAAAAATGGCTTCGGCAGGGATCAATAGAAGATTATTTTCCCGGTTTGGCGGGCAGATTGTCTGTTATATGGATGATGAGACGGTCGCTTCGGAGGCGAAGGAAAGAAACGTTACACGTGCTTCGATCTGTATGGAAAAAGCGGCGAAGGACGGGAATAACAAAATCTTTGCCATAGGGAATGCTCCTACTGCATTAATCCGGCTGGCAGAGCTGATTCAGGCAGGAGTAATTTCACCTTCTCTTGTGATTGGAGTGCCGGTTGGTTTCGTGAATGTAGTGGAATCCAAAGAATTATTGAAGACAGCGGGAGTCCCCTACATCCTTTCGGAAGGAAGAAAAGGCGGAAGCAATATTGCTGCTGCAATCCTGAATGCAATACTGATCATGCTAAGGGACTAACGGATACAACGGGTGAATTGGTGATGATGGAAGAGTATGTTGTTGTAAACGGCAGAAAATTTAGAAAAGGATATACGACAGGCTCCTGTGCGGCAGCTGCTTCGAAGGCCTCCGTCATGATGCTGTTTTCAGGAGATGCCATTGGTGAAGTATGTATTGATACCCCCGCAGGTGTCAGACTTACATTGCCCGTAACGGATGTCTCCGTTACTCCCGATTATGTTCGCTGTTCCGTAGTGAAAGATGGCGGAGATGATCCTGATGATACAACGGGGTTGAAAATATTTGCAGAAGCAAGAAAAAAACGTGAAGCCGGGATTGAAATCCTTGCAGGAGAAGGAATTGGAATTGTCACCTTGCCCGGGTTAAAGGTTGAAGTGGGTAAACCGGCGATTAATCCGGCACCTGAGAAGATGATTTTGAAGGAAGTGGGAGAAGTTCTGCCGGAAGAGGTGGGCGTGGAAATCATATTATCCGTTCCGGGAGGGGCGGAAGCAGCCCTTAAAACATATAACCCCAAGCTTGGTATCGTTGGTGGTATTTCAATCCTGGGCACCTCCGGGATTGTCAATCCCATGTCGGAAGAGGCGTGGAAGGAAGCGCTTGCTTTGGAACTCAAGGTATTGGCGGCAAAAGGGAAGAGATTTGCAGTTTATATTTTTGGAAATTACGGAGAAGACTTTGTTTCTGAAAACCTGGGTCTGGATGAAGAGAATGTGATAAAGATCAGCAATTTTATGGGCTTTATGCTGGATCAAGCGGTGGAGTGCGGGCTGGAAAAGATTTTAATCGTAGGGCATCTTGGAAAGCTTGTTAAAGTCGCTGCGGGGATATTTCATACTCACAGCAGGGTCGCAGATGCAAGAATGGAAATTATGGCTGCATATGCAGCATTGGAGGGGGCATCGACCATAACCGTTTCCCAGGTATATGAATGCCGCACCACGGAAGCGGCTGCAGAGATTATTAATCAGAAGGGATTGCAGGGTGTCTATGACAGAATTGTATCTAACGTATGTACACGATGTATGGAATACGTTTTTAATAAAATAAAGGTCGGCTGCATTCTTTTCCACCAGGATAATATAGCGCTCGCTATGGATGAAAATGCACGAAAAATTTTAGATGAGGCAGGGAGCAGCTATGGCAAATAAGCTTTATATAATAGGAACGGGACCGGGGGACAAAGACTATATTTATCCTGCAGCAAAGAAGTTGATTGAAGAAAGTGATGTATTGATTGGTGGAAGGCGGAATCTGGATCTTTTTCTTCATCTTGAAAAAGAAGAAGTCCTTATAAAAAATAAACTGGCAGACATAGAACGATACATACTTGAGAATATCGATAAAAAGAAAATGGCAGTACTTGCTTCAGGAGATCCTGGAGTTTTCAGCATCTCCGAATATTTGAAAAGCAAGCTTGGCGATATCGAAATGCTGGTCTATCCCGGAATCAGTTCGCTTCAATATTTATGTGCAAGGATACACAAAAGCTGGGAGGATGCTTTCATTGCAAGTTTGCATGGACGGGAACTGCAGAACCTGTCGGATGTGGTAAAAAGACATGGCAAGGTAATCCTCTTCACAGGAGGCAGTTCATCACCTGCCGGCATATGCAGGGAGCTTATCCGTAATGGTCTGGGAGATGTTTTAATTACAGTCGGGGAGAAGCTCTCCTATCCGGAAGAGAGAATTATAACAGGGTCACCGGATAAAATCGGAAGTTTGGAGTTTGACAGCCTTTCCATCATGCTGGTGGAGAATCCATCCCTGGATTCAGCTCTCCAGCGACCTGGGGAGTTTGCAGCAGCCGTTCAGCCTGGGGAGTTTACAACAGCCTCTCAGCCATGGGAGTATAAAACACCGGGTATACCGGATCAGCTTTTTGTCCGGGGGGACGTACCCATGACCAAGGAGGAAATCAGAACGATGACCTTATCCAAACTCAGACTCCGGGAAGACTCGGTAGTTTATGATATCGGAGCAGGTACGGGGTCGGTTTCCGTAGAATGCGGACTGATAGCAAAAAGAGGGCGGGTATACGCTATAGAAAAGGAACAGGAGGCCCTCGCGCTCATCAAAGCAAATGTGATGAAGTTTGAGCCCGGCAATGTCACTATAGTGAATGGAATGGCACCTGATATCCTGACGGAGCTTCCGAGGCCGGACCGAATTTTTATAGGAGGAACGGATGGCAGGATGGAGTGCATTTTGGACTGGGCGGCTAAAATGGATCACGGCATCAGAATTGTTGTGAACGCAGTAGCGGTCGAGACAGCCTGTGAAGCACTTGAGGGCTTGAATGCCAGGGGATTCAGAGATGTTGACATTACTGGTGTTTCGGTATCGAAGGGGCGTTTGGCCGGAAAGAAGCATTTGATGCAGGCGCTGAATCCGATTTATATCATCAGCGCGGAAAAGTGAAATGATTAAGGAGAGTAAACGTGGCGGGAAAACTTTACGGTGTAGGAATAGGACCGGGAGATCCGGAGTTGATTACCATCAAGGCAAAGCGGATTCTCACGGAGGTGGATGTGATTGCAGTTCCGAAAACTGCAGTGGAAAAGGAAAGCATGGCACAGACCATTGCGGAAAGTGCCTTTGAAAAAGGGAAGGAACTGCTTGAATTGATTTTCCCGATGAGTTTTGATGAAAAAGTTCTGGAAAAGAGCTGGAAGGAGGCCATTGGGCAAATCAGGGAGAAGCTGGATATGGACAGAAGTGTTGCATTTATAACGCTGGGTGACCCAACGGTATACAGTACTTATATGTATATTCATAAGAAGCTTCACCGGGAGGGGTATGCCACAGAGATTATTCCAGGCATTACGTCCTTTTGCGCATCGGCTGCCAGAGCCGGTGTAAGCCTGGGGGAAAACAGGGAAACCATAGCGGTTATCCCTTCTGCTTACGAATGTGAACACCTTGAAGAGGTATTGCAAAGGTTTGATAATATCGTTTTAATGAAGGCCTCCAAAAGCCTTCCAAAACTGAAGGAGCTGTTAAAAGAGCAAGGCTTGCTTGAAAAATCCGTTCTTGTCAGCAGATGTGGGCTGGAGGATGAAAAGATTGACTACGGCTTAAGCCTGACAGACGCTGAGAAAATCAGTTACTTTACCACTGTGATTGTAAAGAAAAGCGGGCTGGAATAGGAAACCGGATAGAAACCGGATAGAAACCGGATAGAAACCGGATAGAAACCGGATAGAAAGCAGAATAGAAAGTGATATAGAAAGCAGCTTTGAAAACTGGATATATGGCTGAATCATGGCACAGCCTGGACATGGAGGAAGAAATGATCTATTTTATCGGCGCAGGACCCGGAGATCCTGATTTGATAACAGTTAAGGGGAAAAGACATATTGAAGAGGCGGATATTATCATCCATGCAGGCTCTCTTGTGAATAAGGCGCTTCTGGACAATGTTCGAAAAGACGCTGAGGTCCATGACAGCGCCGGCATGACTTTGGAAGAAGTACTGGATGTGATGGTGAAAGGAACGCGGGCAGGGAAAAAGATTGCCAGGGTTCATACGGGAGACCCTTCGATTTTTGGGGCAATCCGTGAACAACTGGATTCGCTGGACAAACAACAGATTGAATATGAAATCATCCCTGGAGTCAGTTCTTTTTTGGCTGCTGCTGCTGCGTTGAAAAAGGAATATACTCTGCCGGGGGTGACTCAGACAGTGATATTAACCCGTATGGAGGGAAGGACTGAAGTGCCTTCCAAAGAAAAAATAGAAGCTCTGGCTCAGCACAACGCGACAATGATTATATTCTTAAGTACCGGCATGCTGGATGAATTGGTGGACAGGCTTAAATGCGGCTATGGAGAAAATACGCCGGTTGCAGTCGTATATAAAGCATCCTGGCCGGAACAGAAAATCGTGTATGGGACGCTTCAGAGCATTGTAGAAATGGTTAAAAAAGAAGGTATTAGCAAAACAGCTCTGGTAGCTGTCGGCGATTTTCTCGGAGATGAATACGAACTGTCAAAGCTTTATGATAAAAGCTTTACACATGAGTTCAGGAGTGCAAAGGAATGAAGATAGCAGTGATTGCTCTTACAAAAAACGGTATTGAGCTGGCCGGAAGAATAGGGCGGGATCTGGATGCAGATCTCTACCTGAAAAATGATTTCATTGAAAAGGTGATCCTGAATGGAGACCTTTTTATGATTCATCCTTTTACTGTTGATTTTCACGGGATGATTAAAAAGATATTCCATACCTACGATGCCTTGATTTTTATCATGGCTTGCGGAATTGCAGTCCGGAGCATTGCACCCTATCTAAAGGATAAGCAGTCTGACCCTGCAGTGGTAGTGGTAGACGAACTGGGGCGATTTGCCATCAGTCTGTTATCCGGGCATATCGGAGGGGCAAACCGTCTTGCCGGAAGGGTCGCCGCCCTTATGGGAGGGATTCCGATTATTACCACAGCGACGGATATTAACGGTATGATTGCGTTTGATGAACTGGCAGCCGATAATGACTGTGCCATTGAGAACATCGGAGACTTGAAATACATAAGCTCTGAACTTGTCAATGGAGGTAAGGTGAGCTTTTTTAGTGATTACAGGACAGCCGGAGTTCTTCCACACAATATTGAAGCAGCTGTTTCCGGTCAGCTTTGCAAGCTTGCTGTTGCAGTGACAAATTCCACAAAGGCACCGATAGATGCTGACAGGATACTCTATTTGAGACCCCGGAACCTGATAATCGGTATCGGCTGCAAGAAGGGGAAGACACGACAGGACATTGAAGAGGCCGTGATGGAGTTTATGAAAAAGAATAGTAAAAGCATGCTCTCTGTAAAATGTGTTGCATCTATTTCAATAAAAGCAAAGGAGAGAGGAATTCTGGACTTTTGCAGTGAAAAAAACATCTCCTTTAAAACATTTTCTGTGGAGAAAATTAAAACAGTAGAGCACCGGTTCCCGTCATCGGATTTTGTAAAAAAGATAACCGGAGTCGGATGCGTATCTGAGGCATGCGCAGTACTAGCCGGGATGCATGGCGAGCAGAGGAGCGAAGCGGAACGACCAGCCGGGATGCATGGCGAGCAGTGGAGCAAAGCGGAACGACCAGCCGGGATGCATGGCGAGCAGTGGAGCAAAGCGGAACGACCAGCCGGCAGCAATCCAAAGCTGATTTGTCCGAAAACGGTTTACAACGGCATTACTCTTGCACTGGCAGAAGAGGAGAAGGTTTTTTCATTATGAAAATAACAATTTCAGGTATCAACTATAAAAAAACTCCTTTGGAAATGCGGGAAAAGCTAAGCTTTGATCCGGAAGAGCAAAAAATGACACTTGCCCAAATCCGATCACTTCCCCTGGTGAAGGAATGTGTGATGCTTTCAACCTGCAACAGAACAGAAGTTTATGTTTATTCCGTGGAGGACGACTTTGACAGCATGGCAGTAGAAAAAATACTGTGTGACGTAAAAAGAGAGAATCTGTATGAGCTCAAGAAATATTTTTATGCATACGGTGGTGTAAATGCAGTCCGGCACCTGTTTGAGGTAGCCAGCGGTTTGGACTCAATGGTATTGGGCGAGGATCAGATCCTGGGGCAGGTAAAGTCGGCCCATCATACTTCACTGGAGGCTGGAACGGGTTCTACCGTTCTCAATACTCTTTTCCGGGATGCCATTACTGCAGCCAAGCAGATCAAGACAAGCACGGAACTGTCAAAGAACTCAGTTTCCATAGGCTCACTTGCCGTCAAATGTGTTTTGAAATTGTGCAGCGGAAAATTGGAAAATCAATGTGCGCTGGTCATTGGCGCAGGGAAAATCGGTTCTATTGTATTTAAAGATTTGTGCTCAAAAGGTATTGGAAAGATATACATAACAAACAGATCTCACAGTAAACTGGAAGAGTTGGCAGAACCGTATCATGAAGCCCATTTGATTGAGTATGAACAAAGGTATTCGGTTATGGATGAATGCGATATTGTGATCAGCTCCACGGCAAGCCCCCACTATACGATCACAAGGGATATGCTTGAAAAAGCCGTTGTGAAGCAGAAGCAAAGGATATTCATTGATCTGGCGGTACCCAGGGATATTGACGAGTCCGTCAATGAGGTTGAAGGCTTGAAATATTACAATATGGACCATTTGAAATCACTTCTGGATGAAAATCTTGACAGGAGAATGCTGGAAGCAGTAAAAGCAGGAGAAATGATTGACGGATATGTCGTTGCATATGAGAAATGGTATGAATTCAGGAAGGCTCTTCCTGTTGTGAAAGATATCCAAAGGTATGCCGATGCGCTATCCAGAGAGAAAGCGGAGGCTGCCATAGGAAAATTAAAATGTGCAAGCGAGGAAGACAAGGAAACGGTGAGAATCTCCATCACAAATACCGTAAATGAAATGATGAACAGGTTTGTATACAGCATTAGGGAAAATGGAAGTAAAGAGGACATAAAGACTTATTTCAAATATTTAGAAAATATTGTAAGGGAGAACTCTTAGAACATGTCAATTGTAAAGGAGAACGCTAAAACATGTCGAAAATAGCTGTAACAGGCATAGGCCCGGGCAGCATGGCGGATATGACGCCGCGGGCAAAAGCAGCAATTGAGGATGCAGACATTATTATTGGATACAGTACCTATATCGGGCTTATCGGCAAGCATTTTCCAGGCAAGGAGTTCCTGAGCTCGGGAATGACACGCGAAATTGAAAGGTGCGAGCTGGCTCTTCAAATGGCGCTGGAGGGTAAATCCGTTGCGCTGATAAGCAGCGGAGATTGCGGAATTTACGGGATGGCAGGAATTATGCTGGAGGTTGTCAACCGTTCGGGAAGCGGGATACCGGTGGAGATTATACCCGGAATTACGGCGGCAAGTGCCGCGGCAGCCATTCTTGGCGCTCCCATTATGCATGACTTTGCAGTCATCAGCTTAAGCGACCTGATGACTCCGCTGGAACTGATCTACAAGAGAGTGGAATGTGCTGCCGAAGGAGATTTTGTCATCTGCCTGTATAATCCCAAAAGCAAAAAAAGGACCGACTATATAGATAAAGTCCGGAATATCGTTCTTAAATACAGGAAGGCGGAGACACCAGTAGGGATTGTGAGGAATGCCGGCAGGGAAAAGGAAGCGTATGACATCGCTACTCTATCCAATATGCTTGATTTTGAAATTGATATGTTTACAGTTGTGGTAATAGGAAACTCGAAAACCTATATGGATAATGGCAGAATAATTACGCCAAGAGGGTATGATTTGAAGGAATATGTAAGGTGAGGGTGAGGGCGAAGATATTGAACAGATTGAACCGTATCATGGTGATTGCAGGCACGAAAGATGCCAGGGATATTATCGGTGAGCTGATAAAAATGCAGGCGGATGTGCTGGCTACCGTCACGACAAGCTATGGCAGGGAATTGCTGGAAACCGGCCCTGGAATCAGGGTGCATGAGGGAAAACTTGACCTTTCAGGAATAACAGGACTGGTTCAAAAGAATAACGTATCCTGTATCGTGGACGCCTCCCATCCTTTTGCAAAGGAAGTATCCATGAATGCCATACGTTCCTGTGAGGAGACAGGATCTGCTTATTTGAGATTCGAACGCAAAAATACGTCTGCACAAGACAATACGGTGATACGGGTAAAAAGCTTTGAAGCGGCTGCAGAAGCAGCCGCTAAATTCGATGGGAACATTTTTCTGACAATCGGAAGTAACCATATTCGTGTTTTTACGAAAGGAATATCCGACTTTAAAACGAGGCTGTATGCGAGAATTCTACCGGACAGCCGTATGGTTGCAAGATGTGAAGAGGCGGGCTTGTCTGCGGGGAGAATTATTGCAATAAAGGGGCCATTTTCTGAAGAAATGAATATTGAAATGCTGAAGTATTGCAAAGCGGCAGTGATGGTCACCAAGGAAAGCGGAGAAACAGGCGGGACGGATCAAAAGCTTGATGCAGCTGCGAAGCTGGGGATTCCTGTCGTATTGGTGGAACGGCCCGACATCAATTATCCCCGGATGGCAGGCTCTATTGATGAGGTTGTGGAATTTGTGAGGAAGCAGATGCAAACGGACATAAATGTTGTGTGTTAGTTTATTTATTAGCCGGAGCACAACGGCGGAATGGCGGTCAACATGTCAAGGTTTCCATTGTTTATCGAGCTGAGGGGAAGGAAATGTATGGTGGTGGGTGGAGGCAGGATTGCTGCGCGCAAGATAGAGACCTTGATTCGTTTTAATGCTGAAATTGTGGTGATAAGCCCCGTGGTCATTGATAAGATAGTGAAACTAAGGGAAACCGGCTCTTTGACCCATTTGGAGAAAGTCTATTCGGAAGGCGATCTGGAAGGAGCATTTCTGGTTATAGCGGCTACCCCGGACAGAGAAGTAAATGAAAGGATTGCAGACGAGGCAGATGCAAAAGCCATATTTGTCAATGTTGCTGACAATCCCGGGAGGTGCACTTTTATATTCCCGTCAGTAGTAAAGAAAAATGAACTGGTAATAGGAATAACAACATCCGGAAGCTATCCGGCAATGTCAAAGAGCATCAGGGGTAAGATCGAAAGTCTTCTGGCAAATCTGGACGATGATGTAATGAGCCTATTGAGGGAGTACCGCCAAAGGGCTTCTGTAGAAATAGAGAATGAAGATATGAGAGCTATGCTTCTAAACAGAATTTTGGAGGAAGCTGTATTTTGTGATAAAGAATTAAATAAGCAGCAGATCGCAGAAAGAATTTTTTGTGAGGTTTTGAATGATGAAAAGACGGATTAGAATTGGAACGAGAGAAAGCAAGCTTGCAATAGTTCAAAGTAATCTGGTTATCTATGAAATTAAGAAGAAATTTCCGGATTATGAATTTGAACTTATAGGCTTTAAGACACAGGGTGATCTATTACTTGATGAAAAACTCGATAAAATAGGCGGGAAGGGATTGTTCATTAAAGAGCTTGAGAACGCCCTGCTCAATCATACTATTGATATGGCAGTTCACAGTATGAAGGATATGCCTGCCGAATTACCGGAGGGGCTGACTATCGCTGCAGTTTCAAAAAGAGAAGATCCAAGGGATGCGCTCATTTCATGGGACGGTAAAACGCTGGATCAGTTGGAAAGCCAGGCAGTCGTGGGCACCAGCAGTGTTCGGAGGGAAGTCCAGCTTCAGCAGTTACGCCATGACCTGGTAATGAAAACGCTGAGAGGTAATGTTCCGACAAGAATCAACAAGCTTGAAAACAGGGAGTATGATGCAATTATTCTTGCGATGGCGGGGCTTAAGAGACTTGGCCTGGAAAATAAATGCGTCCAGTGCTTTGAGATTGACCAGATGATTCCTGCAGTGGGACAGGGAGTTCTTGGCATTGAAACGAGAAAGGGAGAGGATGTGGAATATCTCCTTGAAAGTATTCATGACGAGGAAGCTTTTCTGGCGGTCAGTGCTGAAAGGGCCTATTTGTTAAAGCTGAATGGGAACTGCAGCACTCCCATTGCTGCGCATGCTGTCATTGAAGGCAACAGGATGAAGGTTTACGGTTTCCTTGCATCGGAGGATAAAACGGAAACCTGCCGGGATTGGATTGAGGGCGGTAAACATGATGCGGCATCCTTGGGCGAAAAGCTCGCGGAGAGAATATTGAGGAATATGTAAATAATAGAGCACAATTTTCAAGAAAGATGGTTTTTGGCAGGACAAGGCGGAGCAAGGCGCAATAATTGTTTATTGCAACCGGCGGCAACGCTGTATTGCCAGAAAAAGGCCACTTGGAAAGTGAAATTTATTATTTGCTTCATTCCGGTAGCGGAGGAACATATAATGTCTGAATATGGCAAGGTGTATATACTGGGCGTCGGGCCCGGTGACTATAAGCTGATTACATTAAAGGCTGCAGAGTGTATAAAAAAAGCGGATGTCATTGTTTATGACAGGCTCGTAAGTACAAAGATATTGAGCTTTGCCAAAGAGGATGCCGAGCTGATCTATGCAGGCAAGCTGCCGGATCTTCATACAGTCCCCCAGGAGGGGATCAATGAAATTCTGGTAAAGAAGGCTCTGGAAGGAAAGGTGGTTGCCAGAGTCAAGGGAGGCGACCCTTTTGTGTTCGGAAGAGGGGGCGAGGAAGCAGAAGCTCTTTCTGAGCATGGAATCTCGTTTGAGATTATCCCCGGCGTGACCTCCGCTATTGCCGTACCGGCTTATGCTGGAATACCTGTTACGCACAGAGACTATTGCTCCTCACTTCATATTATAACAGGCCATGAAAAACCCGGTAAGGCAGAGAGCTTTATTGATTTTGAACTTCTGGCCAAACTTGAGGGCACACTTGTATTCCTGATGGGAATAAAAAATATTGCGGAAATTTGCAGTAATCTTATAAGATTCGGGAAGAAAGGGACAACTCCTGCCGCTGTCATTGAAAATGGTACTACGGTATCCCAAAGGGTTGTTTCCGGAACTCTGAAGGACATTGCGCAAAAGGTTGGGGAAGCGGGAATAAAGTCTCCTGCGGTCACTGTCATAGGCGGTGTGGCGGAACTGCGCGACAAGCTTCAATGGTTCTCCAAAGGCAGCCTTTTCGGCAAAAAGGTCATCGTGACAAGAACCAGAGAGCAAGCGGGAAAGCTGGTGGATGCAATCGAACAGCTTGGCGGAGAGGCAATTGAATTTCCAACTATCAAGGTTCAGCCGCCGCAGGAGTATCTCCAATTTGACAAGATATTAAGAAATCTTTATGCATTTAGGTGGATCGTATTCACAAGTGTTCATGGTGTAAAAGTCTTTTTTATGAGAATGAAGGAGATAAAAGTAGACATAAGACGCCTTTGGGGAATAAGGCTCTGTGCGGTTGGGGAAGCGACTGCAAAAGAATTGGAGGCGCTTGGGCTTGAGGTTTTCTACAGGCCTGAGGCTTTTACCTCCTCGGAGCTGCTCAAAGGCTTGCTGGATTATGTCAGACCTGGTGAAAAGGTTTTGCTGGCAAGGGCTGATATGGCAAGCGAGGAGCTGTCGGAGGGCTTGACGAAAAACAACATAGCCTTTGAAGAGCTTACGGTTTACAGCACCTCTCTGGAAACCTCCGACAGACAGGGTATACTGGAGCGATTGGAAGAAAATGAAATTGATTTCATCACTTTTACAAGCGCCTCCACAGTTAAAAACTTTGTTTCGATTCTTGGCGCAGAAAACCTTGATAAGCTTTCGGGTGCAAAACTAGTCTGTATCGGGCCTGTAACGATGGAAGCGGCAGAAAAACTGGGGCTGAATGTAAGTGCAATGGCTGACATTTATACAATTGAAGGTATTGTTGATAAATTGGTGCAAATCACCAGGGGAGGATGACTGCTTTGATTAAAAGACCAAGACGTCTGCGCGTAAGCGCAGAAATAAGAAAGCTTGTAAGAGAGACATCAGTAACAGTTGAGGATCTTATTTACCCGTTGTTTATCGTTGAGGGAGAAGGAATAAGAAAGGAAATACCCTCCATGCCCGGAGTGTTTCATCTGTCGATCGATATGTTTCTGATGGAACTGGACGAGGTTCAAAAGCTTGGCATACCTGGGGTGCTGCTTTTCGGTATTCCGGACAGGAAGGATGAAGCCGGCTCCCAGGCCTACGATGACAACGGCATCATACAGAGAGCCTTGAGAGCTGCAAAAAGCAGTTTCCCGAACCTGCTTTTAATTGCTGATGTATGCTTGTGTGAATACACCAGTCATGGTCACTGCGGAGTCGTTGAGGCCGGGAAAATTCTCAATGACAGCTCGGTTGAATTAATAGCTAAGTCAGCTGTCAGTTATGCAGCGGCGGGAGCGGATATCATCGCACCTTCTGACATGATGGATGGAAGGATAGCGGCGATAAGATCGGCTCTGGACGGAAACGGCTACACGGATATTGCAGTCATGGCTTACAGCGCCAAATATTCCTCCTCCTTTTATGGCCCTTTCAGAGATGCTGCCCAATCAAAACCTGCATTTGGAGACAGGAAGACTTACCAGATGGATTATGGGAATGCAAGGGAAGCCCTTCGCGAAGTGGAGCTGGATATTGAGGAGGGCGCGGATATCGTGATGGTGAAACCCGCACTTGCATATCTTGATATTATAAATGAAGTAAGCAGGTATTCCAATGTTCCGGTTGCAGCCTACAGCGTAAGTGGAGAATATTCCATGATCAAGGCTGCCGCGGCAAATGGCTGGATCGATGAAAAAGGTGCTGTTCTTGAAGCTGTTACAGCAATTAAAAGAGCCGGAGCGAAAATAATAATAACCTATTTTGCAAAGCAGCTTGCAGCCTGGCTAAAGGAGGATTCGCTATGAACAGAACGAAATCAGCAGAGCTTTTCGAAATCGCGAAACAAATCATACCCGGCGGTGTGAACAGTCCGGTAAGGGCTTATAAATCGGTGGGCTTGAATCCGCCTTTTATCAGGAGCGCGAAGGGATCGAAAATAGTTGATGCGGATGGGAATGAATACATTGATTATATCGGTTCATGGGGTCCAATGATTCTTGGACATGCCTGCCCTGAGGTCATAGAAGAAATTAAAAAGGCATCGGAGGAAGGCACAAGCTATGGCGCGCCAACGGAAAAGGAAATCAAACTGGCACAGCTCATATGCAGTGCGGTTCCTTCCATAGAGATGGTCAGAATGGTTAGCTCCGGTACAGAAGCTGTTATGAGTGCGATAAGACTTGCAAGGGGATTTACGGGAAGAAACAAGATCCTGAAATTTGAAGGTTGCTATCATGGCCATTCCGACGGCCTTCTGGTAAAAGCAGGTTCAGGAGCGCTGACAACTGGAGTACCAGATAGTGCAGGGGTGCCTTTGGATTATGTAAGGAACACTCTGACGGCTGTATACAATAACTGCGGGGAACTTGAAGAAATGTTCAAAGTATCGGGCGGAGAACTGGCCGCAGTGATCATTGAACCTGTGGCCGGCAATATGGGCGTGGTTTTACCGGACATTGCGTTCCTTGAAGCAGTGAGGAAACTAACCCGGGAATACGGTGCACTATTGATTTTCGACGAGGTTATCACAGGCTTCAGGCTGGCATATGGCGGAGCTCAGGGATATTTCAACATTACTCCCGACCTTACGGTATTCGGAAAGATCATCGGCGGAGGAATGCCTGTGGGCGCATATGGGGGAAGAAAGGATATCATGAACCTCATATCTCCCAATGGTCCGGTATATCAGGCAGGTACCCTGTCAGGCAACCCGGTGGCAATGGCTGCAGGAATAAAGACTCTTGAAATCCTAAGGGACAATCCCTTGATTTACGAAGACCTTGCCCGTAAGGCGGAACAGCTTGAGGCCGCTTTCATTGAAGCCTCGGAGAAGCATGGCATTCCTTTGTCAATCAACAGGTTGGGTTCTCTTTTGAGTGCATTTTTTACAAAGGAGAAGGTTTCCGATTTTAAGTCGGCAATGAAGTCGGACACCGAAATCTTTAAAAAGTATTTTGCTTACATGCTTGAAGCAGGTATTTATATTGCTCCGTCACAATATGAAGCAATGTTTGTATCAAGGGCACACAGTGCGGAAGATCTGGAAGAAACAGCTAAAGCTATAGACGGGGCGTTTGGAAGATTGTGAAAAGGATCGGCAAATATACAAAGTTGTTTTTAACGGTGCTTAAATTGCGGAAAGGGAAAAACGATTATGGATGGAATATTGATACTTGCGCATGGCAGTAAAAGACAGGAAACAGAAGAAATACTGAATTCTCTGATAGAAAAGGTAAAAGTCAAAACAGGTGAAGAACATGTTTACCCCGCTTTCTTACAGTTTTCGGAGCAAAACCTTGAAAGGGGTATTGACCTCCTTGTGGAAAAGGGTGCAAGCAGCATCAGAATCATACCTATGTTTTTATTTGACGGTATTCATGTGACGCAGGATATACCAAATGAATTAAATGAAATAAAATCGAAGTACCCTGATGTGAAAATTAAAATGAGCCGACATATCGGAGACGATGACAAGCTGGCGGATATTATCGTGGAAAGAATAATTTCATTGAAGTAATGGGTATACAGATGGGGGGGATTGATTAAAATACCGATGCGGTGTCTGCTTGATTTTATAACGAGGCGAAAGATGTCCCCCCACCTCGTTATAGTATCCTCGTATATGTTCCATGCAGGCAACAAAAGCAGCATCTTTCTGTGGCGGTATGAACCGGAAATTGTTCATATGAGGTCGATGTTCGTTTTTTATGGTCGCATGCAATTAATTATTAATTCCTTATCTTCAAAGTAATTTATTTTCATTGCCCTTTTTACTTCTGACAATGTATTTGCTGCAGCTTCTTTGGCAATGCAGCTTCCTTTTTGCAGGATATTATAAACTTCCGGGATATCTTTTTCAAATTCTCTTCTGCGTATGCGGATGGGTTCGAGTTCTTCCTGCAGAACCGCATTTAAAAACTTCTTTACTTTCATATCGCCAAGACCTCCTCTGGAGTAATGCTCTTTCAATTCATCCAAATTTTTATATTCCAAAAGGTGATGTTGAAAATGCTCATTACTGCAAAAAGCATCCAGATAAGTAAATACTGGATTTCCTTTTACTGTACCGGGATCATCTACCCGCAAATGGTTTGGATCAGTGAACATACTCATTACCTTTTGCTTAATTTCCTCAGGAGTATCTGATAAATAAATACAATTATTAAGCGATTTGCTCATTTTCGATTTTCCGTCAATGCCGGGAAGTCTTAAACAAGCCTTATTATCCGGTAATAATATTTCAGGTTCTACGAGTACTTCGCCATATACGGAATTGAATTTTCTTACAATTTCTTTTGTCTGTTCCAGCATGGGAAGCTGATCTTCGCCAACAGGAACCGTCGTTGCCTTAAATGCGGTTATATCCGCCGCCTGGCTGATTGGATAAGTGAAAAAGCCTACGGGAATACTTTCTCCGAAGTTTCTCATCTGTATTTCCGATTTTACGGTAGGATTCCTTTGCAGCCGTGATACGGTTACTAAATTCATGTAATAAAAGGATAATTCACAGAGCTCTGAAATATGCGACTGTACAAAAAGGACAGACATGGCGGGATCAAGACCGCAGGCAAGATAATCCAATGCCACTTCAATAATATTCTGACGGACTTTTTCCGGATGATCCGCGTTATCAGTAAGTGCCTGGGCATCGGCGATCATGATGAAAATCTTATTGTATGCTCCGGAGTTTTGCAATTCGACCCTTCGTTTCAGAGATCCCACATAATGACCGACATGCAATCTTCCGGTCGGTCTGTCGCCTGTTAATATAACTCTTTCCATCTTATACCTCCTAATTTTCCGCTTTATTTCTACAAAATAAAAAATTCTTATCCAACATAGGATAAGAATTTAATTCTTATTTGCCACCAATGCAATAAGTTACATACAAACATATGCTTCCATCATAACGGTTAGGATTTCCGTCAACGCCTACTCTGCCTGCCTTTTCGGGTTGCCCTCATAAGCCCATTCGGTATATGTTGAAAACCTGCATTCTCACCAATAGCAGTTCTCTGTAATTTCAAGTCATATACTTACTCTTCTTAATCTACGGTTTTGACATATCTGTTAAGGTTATTTTACATACAGAGCTATGGTATGTCAATATGGTTTCACGCATTACTGCAGGGGAAGGAAATGGGGAAGAACACCTTCGTAGCCAGGACATAAGAATCCCGTCGATATTTTCCCAGAGCTTTTCCGACAACTTTTTCTGCTTCACCTCCTGCGTACACATTCGCAGTGTCAAAAAAGTTGATACCCAATTCGTAAGCCTTCTTTTATAATGTTTTAAGATATCCGGTCAAGAAGACCGGAAGTGTTTTTAGATTTTTTCATATCATGTGGAATAACTGAAATTTTAGCCACGAAGGCTAGGCTGACCAACGATGGGCTTTTACGACTTTACGACTAACGAGGAAATGCTGCTTATTACGATTGACAACATTTAACATTGAATATATAATAAAAAAAAGATCGTCAAGAAGATGATCTTTTTTTTATTTAACATGAAATTATTGTGTTTAAAAAAAGCCACGAAGGCAGATATCTGTATGAAGCAGAGTTTGTTTATTACGTGGCTTTTTTATGTTTCAAAGGAGGATAATGTGAAAAAAAATTAAACAAAACGACCATGCTGGCTGGAAGAATAGTGTATGGTGTTTTGAATGCACTTATCTTCTCGGTTGGAAAATATTCTTT
Organism: Hungateiclostridiaceae bacterium UBA1305; assembly: GCA_002307275.1. Taxonomy (GTDB): domain Bacteria; phylum Bacillota; class Clostridia; order Acetivibrionales; family DTU013; genus UBA1305. The sequence continues at coordinate 6,606 of DBTX01000074.1, read as the reverse complement.
TGCGATATTTGTTTCAGGAGCCTTTGTTACCTCTGCCCGGCATAATTATTCAACTTGTGCTGCTTCCAAATATCATTTTGGTATTGGAAAAAGCGGGCTTTATTGAGAGAAGCCATGGTACAGAGGTTTTACATATGAAAAGTTACTCATGAGATTATTCTGTATTTTAAGCAAGATGATATCGATATTTACAAAAAAATTGTACAAGGAGTAATAACGTATGTGTGAAGCCAATGTATACCTGGTTGATGAAAAAGGGGAAGAAAAGTTGATCTTTGAGTCGGTCGATAAAATTACACCCAATGGCAGTGGGCTGTGTCTTGAGAACATATTCTCCCAGAGAAAATATATCAAGGCAAAAATAAAAGAAGTATCACTTGCAAATTTACGTGTTACGCTGGAAAGAGCGGCTGAATAAGAAAATGAGCGAGATATCGGAATCAAAAACAGTTCTCATAACAGGAGCATCGCGAGGTATTGGAAAAGCAATGGCAGTATTATTTGCCATAAAAGGCTATAAAGTGTTTATCAACTACAACCACTCTGAAAACGAAGCACATGAATTATACAATAGATTAATGGAGAAAGGAATTAGCATAGCTTTATTTAAGGCGGATGTATCAAAGCGTGAACAGGTTGATGCAATGGTGGAAAATTGTGTTAGCCGGTTTGGAAAAGTGGAAATACTCATCAACAATGCCGGCATATCCCATCAAAAAATGTTTACCGATATATCAGGACAGGAGTGGGATGAAATGATCAATGTTAATCTAAAAGGAGTTTTCAATTGCTCCCAAAGTGTATTGGAATACATGTTAAGGCAAAAGAAAGGGAAAATAATTAATATATCTTCTGTATGGGGTATGGTTGGAGCAGCCTGTGAGGTGCACTATTCTGCCGCAAAAGCCGGAGTGATAGGCTTTACAAAAGCACTTGCAAAGGAGCTTGGCCCATCAAACATACAAGTGAACTGCATAGCTCCCGGAATTATCAAAACCGATATGATTAATTCGTTTTCAGAAGAAGAACTAAATGAATTGAAGGAAGCAACACCACTTATGAAGTTGGGAAAGTCAGAAGACATAGCTGCCTGTGCGTTGTTTCTGGCTTCCGAAAATGCTGACTTTATTACCGGTCAGGTAATAAGCCCGAATGGTGGTTTTGTGATATGATTTCAAAACCAAATTTATAGCCCAATGTTTGAAGCTGCAGATGCAATTATTCTCAATAAGATTGATATCCTTCCCTACATTGATTTTGATAGAGATGTTTTTTTTAAAGGGATAAAAACTTTAAATGAAAAAGCACCTGTCTTTGAAATATCCTGCAGTACGGGTGAAGGATTAACTGGTTTTATTGAATGGTTAAGAAAAAAAGCAAGAGATAAATAACCTTATGTTCTTGATGGAGGGAAGAAATGAGAATTGAGGTAATAGACGGGCAAGATGGCGGTAAAATGCTTTACCGGGCTTAATGACATAATTGCAGGTTAAAACGACATATGCCGGAAGCAATACAACTCAATAAATATTAATTTGTGTTTTTAAGAAAGAAGGCTATAAGGTAGTATGGATAAAGAAAATACAAATAAAAAGTTCTGGGAAAAGTTTGCAAAACTGTATACACCAATGCAGGAAAGAAAAAACATGAAACTATA
>DBTX01000074.1:0-4688 GCA_002307275.1 Hungateiclostridiaceae bacterium UBA1305 | reverse complement strand
TAGTTCTTTTGCCGAAAGTCAACCTATTGTATCTGATTTGCCTTCCGGAAAGCTGTTGGAAAATGTTGGCCTGGTATAAAGGGTTAACCTGATAGCGGAATCTTATCATAGGCATGAGGGATATGAACACAGTCATCTTTATGTACACAATTGCTAAAGTCAATTTCTTAAACAAACTTTATATTAATCAACGCCGGTTGACACAATATGTAGTGCGTGATATTATTTAAACAACTAAATATTGAATTTTACAGGTGACTGTGTTTATATGACACAGTTTAAAAGGGAAGCAGGTGTAAATCCTGCATGGTCCCGCCGCTGTATTGGGAGATATACTTTTGTAGCTGATACCACTGGGAATGCCCGGGAAGGTTGGAAGTATAAATGAACCCTGAATCAGAAGACCTGCCTGTGTGATATACCGCCAACTCTACGAGAGATAGGGTATGCCGGAAGCTTGAATAGAACTGAACATAAATATTTTAGCCTCCTGACATTTTATCGGGAGGTTTTATTGTTTTTAGGAATACATAAGAAAGAGTGGGATTGCCATGATAACGAAGATCAGAAAACGGGATGGAAGGGAAGCAGCCTTTAATATCGAGAAGATTGTCAATGCCATATCCAAAGCTACGCGTGCGGCTGGAGAAGAGGATGCCGGAAAGGCCTTCTCTCTGGCGGAAAAAGTGATAGAGTGTCTGGAGAAGGCTTCCGACAGAAAAATCCCCGGTGTTGAGGAAATTCAAGATGTGGTTGAAACAGTACTGATTGAAGCGGGATATATCCGGACCGCCAAGGAATATATCCTTTACCGGGCAGAACGCACCCGTGTCCGTGAAATGAATATGCGGCTGATGAAGATCTATGAGGATCTGACCTTCAAGGAAGCCAGGGATAATGACATCAAACGTGAAAATGCCAACATCGACGGCGACACCGCAATGGGAACCATGCTGAGATATGGTTCCGAAGGAGCCAAACAGTTTTACGAGATGTTTGTCCTGAAACCAGAGCATGCCAAAGCTCACAGAGAAGGTGACATACATATCCATGACCTGGATTTTCTGACGCTTACGACCACCTGCTGCCAGATAGATATTGAAAAGCTTTTCAACGGCGGGTTCGGTACCGGACACGGTTTTCTGAGGGAGCCGAATGACATTCAGAGCTACTCTGCTCTTGCCTGTATCGCCATTCAATCCAATCAGAACGACCAGCATGGAGGACAGAGTATACCTAATTTCGATTATGGTATGGCGCCGGGCGTGGCAAAAACCTTTGTCAAGCTTTATAGGCAAAATCTGTTGAAAAGTTTGGAACTGTTGACGGGAGACCGTGAACTGGAAGCGAAGATCAAGTGTATTTTTCTCGAAATACAACAAAAGCAGGAGCTTCTCCCAAAACTAGAAAGAATGGAGGAATACTTCGGGATAGAAGCGGAATACTTAAGCAGCATTGTTGAAAATAAAGCCGACATTCATAAAGCACAGGAATTTGCTGCGGAAAAAGCCGGAACTGAAACCGACAGGAATACCTATCAGGCCATGGAGGCATTTGTACATAACCTGAACACCATGCATAGCCGGGCCGGAGCGCAGATTCCGTTCAGTTCGGTCAATTACGGCATGGATACCTCCCTGGAGGGAAGAATGGTTGTCAAGAATCTGCTGCTTGCAACCGAAGCAGGTCTTGGAAACGGGGAGACTCCCATATTCCCGATTCACATATTCAAGGTGAAGGAAGGTGTGAATTACAATCCGGGAGAGCCAAACTATGATTTATTCAAACTGGCATGCAGGGTGAGTGCGAAAAGGCTTTTCCCCAACTTCTCATTTCAGGATGCACCATATAACCTTAAGTACTATATACCTGGAAAGCCGGAAACCGAAATTGCCTATATGGGCTGCAGGACAAGAGTTGTTGGAAATGTATACGATCCTTCCAGGGAGATCATCAACGGGAGAGGGAATTTGAGCTTTACGACTATAAACCTTCCCAGGCTTGCCTTGCGAAGTAATAAGAACATCAATACATTTTTTGAAGAGCTTGACAGGAAAATCAAGCTGGTCGTTGATCAACTTTTGGAAAGGTTTGAAATTCAGGCACAAAAAAAGGTAAAAAACTTTCCCTTCCTTATGGGGCAGGGAATATGGCTGGATTCCGACCGGCTGGGCTGGGAGGATGAAATAAGGGAAGTACTTAGGCATGGAACTTTATCCATGGGGTTTATCGGACTTGCCGAATGCCTGAAGGCTTTGACGGGGGAACATCACGGAGAGTCGAATGAGGCGCAGGAACTGGGACTAAATATTATAAGTCATATGAGAAGACGTATGGATGAAGCAAGTCAAAAATATCAAATGAATTTCACTCTTCTGGCAACTCCGGCTGAAGGACTTTCAGGGCGTTTTATCAAGATGGACAGGGAAATCTACGGCAGTATTGAAGGGATAACCGACAGAGAATATTATACCAACAGTTTTCACATACCTGTATATTTTCATATTGGCGCTTTTGAAAAAATAAGTCTGGAGGCGCCCTACCATGAACTGACCAATGCAGGGCACATAACTTATGTGGAACTGGACGGAGATCCGCTGCAGAATCTGGAAGCGTTTGAGAAAATCATCCGTTGCATGAAAGAAGCCGGAATCGGTTTTGGAGCTGTAAATCACCCAGTCGACCGTGACCCGGTTTGCGGCTACACGGGTATTATTGGAGACGAATGCCCAAAGTGCGGAAGAAAAGAGGACGATGATAAGTTTGAAAGGATAAGGCGAATTACAGGATATCTTGTAGGCACTCTTGACCGCTTCAATGATGCAAAAAAGGCTGAGGAAAGAGACAGAGTCAAACACTTTTTGACGTAATGCATAGTCTGTATATGGAACTTTGTCACAGAACAGATAGGTCCAATCTTATGGGACCAAGGGGTAAAGCCGCCGATTATATTCGGAGATGTGAAAAGGATTAAGCCCATAACCATAGAATACTGCGGAACTTGAGGATCTGCTTTCCATGCATCCGTATGACCTGAGCGGAGGGGAGCAGCAGAGAGCGGCTCTTGCCAAGATACTCCTGCTGGAGCCCCGGATATTGCTGCTTGATGAGCCGACAGGGACCGTGGACGCCCTGGCAAATATTTTGTTTCGGTATCATCGGGTTTTTGGCGGGCATTCTTTATAAAAAAGGGATTCTTAAAAAAACAAAGTTAGCTTTATGTATTTTTGGCGGGCTGACAACCTTTTTTATTTATGGGGGTATTATCAATATTGGCTCGCTGTTCATGTTTACGTCCCGGTTTTCATGTGAGGCCTTACTCGCCACTTATATTTCAGGCTTTTGGTTTGATATGGTGCATGCTGCTGCGACAGTATTCTTCCTGTATATTATTTCTCAGACCATGATTGAAAAACTGGATCGGATTAAAATCAAATATGGGCTTATGGAATCACAGGATTAATAATTCTCAGTAAAAAATATCATCAGCTTTATTCTTAAAAGTGTAGTATAAAGTGTAGTATAAAGTATAGTATTGGGATAAAAGTTTTTACGTGACAAAAACCGACAAATGAGTTATATTAATCACATATAATTAAATAATGAACAGGTGCCGGAAGTGCTTTATACGAGTGCTGCCGGTTAAAAGGGAAGTGGGTTTGAATCCCACGCGGTCCCGCCGCTGTAATAGAGGAGCTTCTTCAGGAAGGCCACTGGGAAACCGGGAAGGCTGGAGAAGTGATGACACTGAAGCCAGAAGACCTGCCTGTTTATACCACCAATAAACTCTACGAGAGATAGAGGGTGATTTTGAATGCAGTACATTTTATTTTGGCATTCGGATCGCCTCTCAACGATTAGTTGAGGGGTGTTGTTATTTTTAGCGTTGATTTTGGAGGGGTGAAAATGGAATTAGCTAAAAAATCAGGAAGGCTCAGGAGCAGTAACGGAATAAGAAAGCTGGTGCGGGAGACGAGACTGTCCGTGGAGGACCTGGTGTATCCTTTGTATGTAACGGAAGGCAGTGGGATTAGGACAGAAATTTCTTCCATGCCGGGCGTTTTTCATCTGTCAATCGACCAGTTGCTGATAGAGTTGGATGAAATTCAGGATGCAGGCATTCCGGGTGTCATGCTTTTCGGCATACCCGGCAGCGGGAATGAGGCAGGCTTTGGTGGCTGTGACCCGGAAGGCGTCATGCAAAGGGCTTTGCGTGCTGCGAGAAGTGAATTCCCGGAACTGCTGCTTATTGCGGATGTATGCCTGTGCGAAAATACCGGCTATGGACACTGCAGTCCGGAGTATGAGGGAGAAGTGTACAACGACGCATTGCTGGAGCTGCTTTGTAAAACGGCAGTCAGCTATGTGCGGGCCGGAGCTGATATGGTCGCTCCTTCCGACATGATAGACGGAAGAGTGGGTGCCATCAGGAAAGCACTTGATGCGGAAGGGTTCATCAATACGGCAATCATGGCCTGTAGTGCGAAATACGCTTCCTCCTTTTGCGGACCATTCAGGAAGGCTGTTCCTTCAAAGCAGGTCCAGGGAGACCGGAAAACCTGGCTGATGGATTATTCCAACGGGAAGGAAGTATTGAGGGAGGTTGAGCTTGATATTCAGGAAGGCGCCGATATCGTGATGATGAAGCCGGCACTGGCTTATCTTGACATAATCGGCAAGGTCAGCGG
>DBTX01000094.1:19789-44488 GCA_002307275.1 Hungateiclostridiaceae bacterium UBA1305 | reverse complement strand
GAGTCCAGGACACTGCGCCAGATTCAGAAGGAGCAAACGAGAAAACTCCTCATTAAAACTGCATTTGAGCAGTATGCCAAATGGGGCTTTACTATTACCAGAACTGCTGATATTGCAAAAGCTGCAAAAGTATCTCACGGGACAGTTTTTGCACATTTTTCAACGCAGGAGGCATTGCTCAATGCCGTCATTGAAGAATTTGGTGCAAGCGTTTCCCTCAGACTTCATGAACTGGCTGCAGGCAACAACAGCTTGAGGGATGTGCTTGCAGCACATCTTAGGGGCCTGGCGGAGTTCGAGTCCTTTTATACAAGGTTGGTGATAGAAAACAGGTTACTTCCGGAGAGTGCCAGAAATGCCTTCATAATCATTCAATCGACAATCTCCTTCCACCTTAGTCAAGCAGCAGAGAGGGAGATAAAAAAAGGTGCGATTGATCCGTATCCGATTCACCTGATTTTTAATACCTGGATCGGATTAATTCACTATTATCTGGAGAATAATGATCTTTTTGCGCCGGAAGGATCTGTTCTGGAACGTTATGGACGGGAACTGCTGGAGCATTATATGTGCTTAATCAAGGCTGGGAGTAAACCTGGACTAAATAGGAAATAGAAGGAGGCAGGATAAAATGGGAAAAAATCCAATGGAAGTTTTTCAAAATGAAGCACCTGAGGTTGCTTCAGCATTCGGGAATCTGATCAACGTACTTTCCGCGACGAAGGGGCTGGACGCAAAAACAAGACAGCTGATCTATATAGGAATGAAAGCAATGCAGGGAGATACTTCTGCAGTTGTTGCCCATACGCCAATGGCAAAAAAAGATGGAGCTACGCGGGAAGAACTGAAAGATACTATTTTACTGACTTTGACGGTATCAGGGATAAAAGGCGTTGTAACCTGCCTTTCTGCTGCCCTTGATGTATATGATCAGAGTGAAATATAAGAGAGGATGTGAATAGAGTGAAGATCTGTATTGCATGTGGAATGCCAATGAAGGAACCTGTCGATTTTGCTATGGGTGATCCGGAAAAGGATTACTGTGTACATTGCGCACGACCTGATGGAACGATGCAATCCTATGAGGAAAAACTGAGTTCCTTCACAGCTTTCATTATCAGGACACAGGGACTGGATAAACAGGTTGCTGATGCTGCAGCTCGAAACATGATGGACAGACTGCCTGCGTGGAAGACCGGCAACTAATAGGATCCACCTGAATTACAGAAATGAAGAAAGAGCAAACTGTAATATTTAAAAAATATGTTGATAAATGTAAATATATGTGATAATATAGTTTCGGTTTATTGAAATTTTCCGTGACCGACTGGTTAACCAGAGGCGATGTTCTAATATAAAAGAATATCGCCTTTAACTTTATCTGGGAATTAAGAAAATAAAAAAGTTAAATATTCCATTGGGAGAAAAAATAAGAACTGAAAAGAGGTTGAGATTATGAGTAAAAGCAATGTTCGTGCAACACCGCCGACAAAAGATCCTGACCAAGTGTATCCACTGGTTCCCGGGATCAACTTCAAGGACTTTGAGCTTTCGTCAGAAGGTTTGCCACAAGAGCAAATAAATAAGGCTCTTGCCGAACTTCTCAATTACGAATCAGTGCAAAAAGCAAGCTTTTTAGGCTATCAGGCAAACCAGAAGCTTGATTATGATTCGGATTTGCATCAATACCTCAACTACCACATCAACAATATCGGAGACCCCTTCCAGTCAGGTAATTTCACAGTAAACAGCAAGTTTGTCGAGAGGGCGGTTCTGGACTATTTCGCTTCACTCTGGAATGCACGCTGGCCTCATGAGAACGATCCACAACTTCCTTATGAGGAATGGAAGGATTCATACTGGGGTTACGTTCTTTCCATGGGATCTTCCGAAGGGAATGTATACGGACTCTGGAACGCAAGGGATTACCTGTCCGGCAAGTTCCTTCTTGAAGACCCGGAGGTGGAGCATATCGCCGAAGAAGCCAGCAAAACCGGCAGAGCGGCATCCGTACAGCGCCGTCTGATTTATTATCAGGCATATGCAGCTCAAGACAATCCCAATGAATATTCACCGGTAGCGTTTTATTCACAGGATACCCATTATTCCATTATCAAGTTTATGCGTGTTCTGAATATTTCCACCTTCTATGAGATCGCAGTGGATAAGAAATTACCGACTCCTTTGAAATATCCCGAGGATTACCCGCCCAATTTCTCCAAACAATATATTGATCAAAGTAATGGTTGGCCGTTTGAGGTCCCTTCCAATGAAGACGGTTCCATATACATACCGGCGCTTGCCAAGCTGGTGGACAAATTTGCGTACTGGGGCTACCCGCCTCTTGTCAGCTTCAACTACGGCACAACCTTCAAGGGTGCCTTTGACAATGTCAAAGCTGCTGTGGATACGTTGGTCCCGATTCTTCAGGGATATGACCTGTATAAGCGCAAGGTTTATTACGATCCGAATGACAAAACTAAATTTGATATTCGCAATGGATTCTGGTTTCATGTGGATGGTGCTCTTGGCGCCGCCTATATGCCATATTGAGATGGCCCTGAACGAAGGACGGTTGGATGCACCCGAAAATTATGAATTCCCGGTCTTTGATTTCAGGATAGAAGAAATTCATTCCATTGTGATGAGCGGTCACAAATGGATAGGAGCTCCCTGGCCTTGCGGAGTTTTTATGACAAAAGTAAAATACCAGCTTCAGCCACCGGATAATCCGGAGTATATCGGTTCACTTGATACCACTTTTGCCGGATCGCGCAACGGATTTTCAGCTCTGATTCTATGGGATTATCTGGCTAAACATTCGTATGAAAGCCTGGTGCAAAAAGCGTTAAATCTGGAGGTTCTCGCCTCATATGCCGAAAATCAGCTTCGTATACTTTCTCAAAAGATAGGAGTAGACCTCTGGGTAGATCGTTCTCCTCTTTCACTGACGATTCGATTCAAAGAGGCTAGTCCAGCTTTGATCTACCGCTATTCCCTATCCGGGGAGACGCTTTATGTCAATGGAGAAAGACGTCAATATTCACACATCTTCATTATGGAACATGTCACCAAAGAACTGATAGACAGGTTTATCAATGATCTCGCCAAATCTGATGCGTTCGCTTCCCAGGATTATCAAGATACGGTTCCCGGGGATAGGATCGTGCCCGATGCAAAAAGGCTGTTACACGTTCCCCATACGGGACGTGGCTTTAAGTAGGAAGATATATGGTGTATGAAACGGTCTGTTACAGTTTGAAGTATTACAGACCGCTTCCCAAATCATTATCAACAGGTAAATAGGATACCTCGCCATCGAAATACCTTTCAATGATATGAGTATCTGCCTCAAATGCCATCTCGGGAAGCTTTTCATGTGAAAACCAGCCCAATTCGGCAATATCGTCGCCTGGCTGTGCCTCTCCGCCTGTAATATGAGCTGATAACACGACGACAAGACTATGTATATTTTTCGATAGAAAGTTTGAACAAACATTGATAACAGCGTCTATTTTGATCTCAAGTCCTGTTTCCTCTGTTACTTCCCTTACTGCAGTTGTCAGGAAGTCTTCATTATACTCAATATATCCGCAGGGCAGGCACCATTTTCCTTCTGCAAAGCTGCCGCCGGATCTCTTTCCCAACAGGACTGAGTTGTTTTCGATAATGAGGACAGAGACTGCCGGAGAGGGGTTTTTATACACAATAAAGCCGCAGGCCAGGCAACAAGATCTTTCGATTCCGCCTTCCCTCCTACGGTTTAACCGGCTTCCGCAGGAGGAGCAAAAATTGATCTGATCACAGCCGTTGCTGCCGCTATGGTCATAAGCCGTAAAAATTTGTTTTACGCATTTTCCTTGACAAAGGTAGGAAAATATATTAAAATTAATAAAAACAATAGGAATACTATGGTATATCTATTTAAATAATGAGATATTTATAAAATTGACCAGAAAACTGGAGACTGAGTTCGTACGAAATTGTATGATGAACTTGGCCTTTTTTATTAAGGATAGTAAAATGAGCCGCAAGGTCGCGTCCATCACTGCAAAGTAGATACCTTCCATAAAGGAGTTGATCATTTGGATTCCAGGGGAATTATTTTGAAAACTTTAAACCTTCAGAAAACGCCAAGACTTCCTGTAGCCATATTGTCAGGGGGCGCGTGGACCTTCAACAGGAAAGGGTTAACCCTTGAGGATACCTTGTCCATAGGTGCTCAAAATGCTGCCCAAATCCTTGAAGAAACAAATGAGCTCATCCATTCGGACATTGTATGGCCTGGCTCGGGATACCACAACCTGGCAATACGTGCCATCGGCGGTAAAATTAAATTCCGTGCAAAAGGAACGCCGGACATTCAGGAAGAACTGCTGAAAGAAGCAAAGGATGTGGATACTGTAAATCTTGACGGTCTGAAGGAGGACGCGGACATCGGCACATTGGCAGAAACAACGGCCATTCTGAGCAGGGCTATTGGCAAAAAGACGCTGGTAGGAACAAGCCAATGGGGACCCTTTACGCTGGCTGGACATGTATATGGCGTGGAAAGGCTGATGAGAAGCATCTTCAGGGATAAGGCAGCAGTTCATGCCGTGCTGGACTTCACCTCCGAACTTTGTTACAGATATCTGAAGCTGTATATTCATGCAGGTGTTGAAATTGTTTCCGTTGCTGATCCAACTTCCTCAGGCGACCTTATTTCGAGGGAGCAGTTCAGGGAATTCTCACTTCCCTATCTCAAAAAAGTAACGGGTAAACTGGCTGATGCCGGTGTGCCAGTGAGCATTCACATCTGTGGGAATATAGCCGACAGACTTGACTTGATTCCTGAAACCGGTGCAAAAAACCTTTCACTGGATTATAAGGTGGACTTGAAGAAAGCTTCAGAAATATTAGGCGGGAAAATGACGTTTTCAGGTAATATGAATCCTGTGGCAATTATGCAGAATGGGACACCTGATGGCGTGGCTGCCGCCTGTCGGGAATGCATCAGAAAAGCCGGCGGAAGCAGCTACATATTGATGCCGGGGTGTGACCTGCCGCCTGCTGTTCCACAGGAAAACCTCCTCGCAATGGTGCAAACGGCAAAAAATGATGACGTCTCGTGATTGGCAGAATCAGCAGATCAGGTATGGATGAAGGATGACCTTGGCTGGCTGAGTTGGTGGTGTTTACCGATTAATTGAACGATGACCGGAAAGAACTGCTGTAGGAAAGAGCAAACAGCCTTGAATCAGGTCTGAAGCCTAAAATCATGTTTGAAACTGATATAAGCGAAGTGGTAAGATATTTAAGTGAGCTTTACCCCAAGTAGGAAGGCAAGTATATAAAAAGCTTTAGTTCCGGGAAGCCCATTCGATCAGATAAATGGATGTTGAAGGAAGGTAGTACATTGAATCAATTAACCAATGACAGGGAAGCAGCAGTAGAGCTACTCAATGAACATGTAAAAGCGGAGAGCCTTATTCGGCATGCAATTACCGTTGAGGCAGTCATGCGGCATTTTGCACGCCTTTTAAATGTCGGTGATGAAGATAAGTGGGGCATCATTGGGCTATTACATGATATCGATTACGAATTGTATCCTGACCAGCACTGCTTCAAAGCCAGAAATATACTTAGTCAGGCTGGATGGCCGGAAGAATATATCCATGCTGTTGAGAGCCATGGCTACAAGCTGGTAAATGATGTGGAGCCGATAGATGTCATGGAAAAGGTACTTTATGCTACTGATGAACTGACAGGACTGATCGCGGCTACTGCTGTCCTCAGGCCCAGCCGGAGCCTGTTTGACCTGACTGTCAAGTCTGTTAAAAAGAAATGGAAGCAGAAAGGTTTTGCAGCAGGCGTCAATCGTGAAGTGATTGAGGACGGAGCAAGGCTTTTGGGGATGGAAATTGATTTTATCATTGAACAGACGATCATCGGGATGCGGGAGGTTGCAGAGGAAATCGGACTAAAGAGTGAACCGGGCCAGGCTGCCGAGAATGAGTAAGTGACATTGGGAATAATAAAGTTTAAAAGAAAGGCTGGTACATAATATGGAAAGAATTTCTACAAGTAAGGCTCCATCAGCTATAGGACCTTATTCACAGGCTATAGTCACCGGAAACTTGATTTTTACCTCCGGCCAGATTCCGATCGATCCTCAAACTGGTACAATCGTTTCGTCGGACATAGAACGGCAAACAAAACAGGTGCTTGAAAATCTGAAGAATATTCTGGAGGCATCAGGCAGCAGTTTATCCAGGGTGATCAAAACAACGGTTTATATTAAGGATATGAACGACTTCCAAAGTATCAATGCGGTATATGCCAGGTATTTTACCGAGCCTTATCCGGCAAGATCCTGTGTCGAAGTGGCAAGGCTTCCCAAGGATGTTTTAATAGAAATCGAAGCTGTTGCAGAAAGATAAAGAGGTAGTGGAGCATATGCGTTTTTTCAGACTGCTGATTTCTTCTTCGCCCAGTCCGCAGAACTTCAGATAGCCCTCCGCACCGGAGTATTTCTGCTGCAAATGCCGAAGCGTAGCCTTCATGTCATCAGGCTCCGAATCAAACAGATAGTCCGGCAGCAGGATGCCCTCCTGTCGGAGCAACTGCTTCTGCCGGGCAAGCCAACATTCCATGTTGGCTGCACTTGCAGAGTAATCGGCGACAATGACTAACATGAGGCTGGCAACGTATCTATGCAGCTTTCGTTAAGTGCTTGTAAAATATACATTATGTACAAAATTGAACATATGGTATAAATTACTTCACATACATCAAATTCGAATTGTAAGAAGCAGGCATATATGCTAAATTCGATTTGTCAGGAGTGTGAATTATGGATCAATCGTCACAGGACTATAAATACCAAAAGCACAGTGAAAAGCAGTTTTTAATGATATTGGCAGCGGCAGAAAAGCTCTTTGTGGAAAAAGGGATTGAAAAGGTAAATTTTTCAGACATCTCCAACGAGTGCGGCATCATGCGCTCTACCCTTTACCGTTATTTCAGGAACAAGGACGAGGTGCTGTGGCATATTGTTCGGAGAAAAACCACCGAATTTTCCCTCAAATTCGTTGAGCGGTTTAATACCACCGGAGGTACTAAATTTGATCGTTATAAGGTGTTTCTGGATATTTTGAGTGAGGGTTTTGTGAATGATAAGAAATTCTTCTTATTTATCCGACTTTTCAACAATACTTATCAGAATGTTACAAGTTTAAAAGACAACATCCTTTACAACAGCATCTATGCTGCAGACGATTTCAGATCGGGAGACACCGTACGGTTTTTAATGGAGGATTTTCATGATAGTACGGTGAAGGCATCTCTGGATCCGAAGACAACGGCTGTCACAGTCACCTACAGTGCCATCAGTATTGTTGCAGGAATGTCCGGGCAGGTAGATACACTGACGGCGAAATACGGCGTCAGCCCGGAGGAGGTTGTCCGGATCAGCCTGAAGGCACTCCTCGAAAGCATCAAACCTTAAGATATTGAAGACGTGTGATATCATTGATCCTGTTCATCACGAAAATCTCCCTGGAATAAGCAGCACCCGGATTGTCGCATGCGATAAAATTGGGTAAAAAAACAGCTGTCATTACTAAAATTGACAGCTGTTTTTAAGTGATATTCCAGTGACCTTCCATTGAACCATAAGTTGTGAGAAGTCTCCTACCTCTATACCAAACTAATTGCTCACAATAGCAAGAGTGAAAATGGGGATGAATCGTTATCTGATATAGTTTACTACATCCATATTTTTCTTTGGAGCAACCTGCTCCTCTTCATTTGCCTTGTAGCCGAATGCTATACCGTAAAAAGGCTCGTAATTCTCAGGAATCCCCAGTTTACTTACCTCTTCATCTTTCTGAAAAAAGAACCGGAGCAGACCCAGCCATACAGATCCGATATTCATACTTTCGGCAGCAATCAGCATGTTTTGTATGGCAGCTGCGCAATCTACCTGCCAGGCCATCCCATCTTTTCTTCCTGAAACAATAATAAGTGTGGGTGCGTCATAAGTAACCTGAAAAGCTGGATTTGAACCCGTCTTTTTGATCCATTCGTTATCGGACGCGGCCATTTCCTTCCTTACCTTCTCGTTGATATCGTACAGCAGCTCCTGATTCTGGACAACAGTAAAGTGCCAGGGTTGCTCGTTATGTGCTGTTGGGGCATACATGCCGGCTTCTAGGATCGCATCCAATTCTTCCCGGCTTATTTGTTCCTGCTTATACTTTCTGACACTCCTGCGGCTTTTGATTGTTTTTAGTACATCATTCATAATGAACCTCCTTCTGTTCAATAGTTCAATAATAATTGAACTATTTTAATATATCATGAGTTATGATATCATTCAAGTATAACTTTTATAACTTTTACACAATTCAGGAAATATAAATGGAGGGTAAGTCATTGAGAGAATTATTTCATCCAAATATCGAACAGCTATGCTTATCAACTATATTGAATGCCCTGGGTGACCCGATTCGGCTTAAAATCATGAGAAGTCTTGCAGGTCAATGTGAAACCACCTGTGCCTGTTGTAACATTGATCTGCCCAAGTCTGCGCTTTCACACCATTTTAAGGTGCTTAGGGAAGCCGGGCTTATTCATGTAAGAATTGATGGCAAGCAGCGTTATTTATCGATCCGTTATGAAGAGTTGGACAAGCGTTTTCCAGGACTTTTAAGCACGATAATTAAGTGCATCCAGTGAAATGCGATAGGATTTTCACGAAGAGTCATTAATTTCATGTCTCCAATAACACAAAATATTTAATTATACAAAACATATGGGCTTAATAAATAATAATCATGATATGGTATTGACACTACCGATAAAAGGTGCTAAAATCATTTTCAATAACCGACTATACATATAAGTTTACTAGGCTATAACTGATAATATGTTGGTACGCGTATAAAGTGATAATATCCTGCATTCTTCCAGACACAGCATACGGCTTGATGATCTGAACACAAAATGGTGGTGAAAATGGATGATAAAAATAACAAACTTAAAAAAGGTTTACAAAAATGATTCAGGTCAAATAACAGCATTGGATCAAATCGATCTGGAAGTGAAAAAAGGAGAAATTTTTGGAATTATCGGGCTCAGCGGTGCAGGTAAAAGCACTTTGATCCGATGCATGAATCTGCTGGAAAAGCCCACAACCGGAAGCATACTGATTGATGGGCAGGAAATTGTGGAACTGCAGGGAATGCAGCTGCGAAAGCTGAGAAGTTCGTTGGGCATGATATTTCAACATTTTAACTTACTCATGCAAAGAACTGTTGAAGGCAATGTTGCATTCCCATTGGAAATCGCAGGTGTTTCTAAAAAAGATATCAAGACTCGCGCGATAGAATTGCTTGAACTTGTTGGTTTGTCCGATAAGAAGAAAGCATATCCTGCCCAGCTGAGCGGTGGTCAGAAGCAAAGGGTGGCCATTGCAAGGGCACTTGCCAACAACCCCAAGGTTCTGCTGTGCGATGAGGCTACTTCGGCACTGGACCCTCTGACTACCAAGTCCATACTTGCTTTACTCAAAGATATCAATATAAAACTGGGATTGACGATAGTTTTGATCACACACGAAATGGGAGTGATCAAGGAAATTTGCGATCACGTTGCTGTTATTGACAACAATCATATTGTTGAAGTCGGGACGGTTATCGAGGTCATTTCAACACCGGCATCGGAAACCTCAAGGAGACTGTTCGGATACTCCGGCAAGGAAATTCCGTTACTGGATTTTCAGCAGGAACCTGGTGTGGAGTACAGCATCCGTATTAAAGTGACTTTTACCGGCAAATCCGCTCTCAAACCGGTCATCTCCAACATTGTACGCCAATACGGAGTCGATGCAAATATTCTGTTCGGCAATATCGATTATGTGCAGGGCGCTCCGTTGGGAGAGCTGGTGCTGGAGCTCTCGGGGGATGAAACTTCCGTTCGGAATGCACTTGGATATATCAAAAAAATAAATCTGGCATATGAGGTGTTGAGTGCATGATAGATATAAAAATCCTTGCGGAATATGCAGGCCTGTTAGGGAAGGGAACCATTGACACCCTTTATATGGTCGTACTTGCAACAACCTTTGCGTACCTTTTTGGTCTTCCCTTTGGCGTGATACTTGTTATTACGGACAGGAACCATGTACTTCCAAGCAAAAAGCTGAATGCGTTATTGGGCGGTGTCATCAATGTGATGCGGTCCGTACCGTTTATTATACTTTTAATAGCGATAATACCCTTTACCCGCCTGGTCGTGGGCACCACCATTGGAGCAACAGCATCTGTCGTACCACTGGTCATTGGGGCGATCCCTTTTGTAGCGCGTATGGTGGAAACCTCCCTGAAGGAGATCGACAGGGGTACGATTGAAGCGGCTCAGTCCATGGGCGCTTCACCCTGGGAGATCATCAGGAAGGTCATGATCCCGGAGACCTTGCCCTCGATTATTCTGGGAGTTTCCATCACCACCATCACGCTGGTCGGCTATTCCGCCATGGCCGGTGCGGTGGGCGGAGGGGGACTTGGAGACATAGCCATCAGATATGGTTACTACAGATACCAGAAGGATCTCATGATATTGACAATCATACTTTTAGTAGTCATTGTCCAATTTATCCAAAGCGTCGGAAATTTTTTGTCACGAAAAATTGACAAGAAAAATAAATAAATAATATATTTTAAGGAGGTCATTTATTATGAAGAGTAGAAAATTAACAGCAATTGTATTGGTGGTTGGCTTGCTTTTAACTATGGGGCTGAGTGCATGCGGTACTAAGACTGAGGATAGCAGTTCAGCGAGTACGGCGGTCCAGGCAGCATCCTCTGCGGTGGTTACCGAAACGGAATCAACCGCTGCTGCGGCAGAAGCATCCACCGTACCCGAACAAAAAGAACTTAAGGTATTGACAGTTGGGGCTGTCCCAACACCTCACGGAGAAATTTTAAAATTTATTACTCCCATTTTAAAAGAAAAAGGGATTGATCTGAAGATCGTTGAGTTTACTGATTATGTACAGCCGAATCTGGCGCTTCAGAACAAGGAACTGGATGCGAATTATTTCCAGCACGTTCCTTATCTCGAGGACTTCAACAAAAAGAACAATACGCAGCTCAGTGCTACAGTTGCGGTACATTTCGAGCCGCTTGGCCTGTATCCCGGGAAAACCAAGACGCTGGAAGAACTGAAGGATGGAGATTCCATAGCCGTACCAAATGATACGACCAACGAAGCCAGAGCATTGCTTTTACTGCAGTCGGCAGGGATCATAAAGGTCAAAGAAGGTACAGGACTTGAAACTACTGTCAAGGATATCGTTGAAAATCCGAAGAACATACAGATCAAGGAACTGGAAGCAGCTCAGATATCAAGGTCCCTGCCGGATGTTAATCTTGCGGTCATCAATGGCAACTACGCAATTGAAGCTGGATTGAATGCCGCGACGGATGCATTGAAGGCAGAGGATAAGGACTCGTTGGCAGCGAAAACCTTCGCAAATATTATTACCGTCCGTACAGGCGACGAAAACAGGGAAGAGATCAAAATACTCGATGAAGTCATTACCTCTCCGGAAGTAAGGGATTTCATTAATGAAAAATATAAAGGTGCTGTAATACCGGTATTCTAGACCGAATACAACTCTGTTTTAAAAGGAGAAGGAAATGAACAGTTTGGAATATCGGGCCTGGATATCCAGGCATCTTGAAATCAGCAAGGATGTCCTTTACCTGACACAGGATGAATGCAGGAAGATACCAATCACCCACGAGGAGATACTTGATAAAACGGAAAAAGCCCTGATTGCGTATAGCACAAAAAAAGCGGAGATGCCGGCCAAAATCGGCATCCACCCGCTGAAGGACACATTTTTCCATGCAATGCCCGCCTATATCCCGGAAGAATTCGCCTGCGGTATTAAATGGGGCTCCTGCTATCCGGAAA
Source organism: Hungateiclostridiaceae bacterium UBA1305 (assembly GCA_002307275.1). Lineage (GTDB taxonomy): Bacteria > Bacillota > Clostridia > Acetivibrionales > DTU013 > UBA1305. The sequence goes on along the minus strand of DBTX01000094.1, from coordinate 32,524 downwards.
ACAGGGAACGCTTCGGTTACAGCCAGGCAAACGGTCTGATCATATTCAATGATCATGAATCGGGCTGCCCCTTATGTATCATGGACTGCATCTATGTGACGGAAATGAGGACGCCTGCAGTCAGCTATGTTGCTGCAAAGTATCTGGCAGGCAGGAATACCAAAACCTTTGGTATGATTGGCAGCGGTGTTCAGGGAAGACAGCATGTGACCAATATCAGCAAGGTTCTTCCACAGCTTGAAAGCATCTATATTTACGATACCTATGAACCTGCCATGGATAAGCTCATCAGCGATCTTCAACCAGGAATCAGGGCAAAAATCATCAAGGCCAGGTCTTATGAGGAAATCGCAAAAAGTACCGAGGTGCTGGCTTCAGCTACCATCATTACAGGAAAACCGGAGCCGAAGATCAAGGATGCATGGATCCAAAAAGGTCAGACGCTGCTTTTGTGTGACTGCCACTCTCTCTATGAGGATGCAACCATGAAGCGTGCAGATAAATATTTGCTGGACAGCATCGAACAACATAATCTATTGATCGGCTATGGTTACTATCCGTACGGATTACCGGTTGTATACGGAGAGATGGGCGAGGTGGCGGCAGGGATCAAAAAGGGCAGAGAAAGTGCGGAGGAACTCATTGTCTGCAACAATGTAGGAATGGCTGTTGAAGACATGATGGTGGTCCGGGTCCTGTTTGACCGGGCATTGGAACTGGGAATCGGGAGAAAACTGCCGTTATAGGCTGTATACAATTAAGTTTCAAGACTCCCGTTTCTATAAATGGGAGTTCCTCTACTAAAATTCCAGAGCAGAGTCTCCATTAATTATCAATAAAGTATTCAGGTGAGCGGCACGATATACTCTTTAGGAGTCTGGCCGGGAACTTATGTATGCGTAAGTTTTCGTGCAGACTCCTGAAGTCATGTATCATTGGGAGGCGGATATGAAGGAACTAAGCAGCAAACTCGGATTTTTTACGGATTCGGTTATCAGAAGAATGACCAGAATTGCACAGGAATACAATGCGATCAACCTTTCCCAGGGGTTCCCGGATTTCGATCCTCCGCAAGAGCTCAAGCAGGCACTTGAACGCGTTGCGCTTGGCAGCATCCACCAATATTCCGTGACCTGGGGCGCAAAAAACTTCCGCGATGCACTGGCGAAGAAACAGTCTAAATTCATGGGGATGGAAATTGATCCGGACACACAGATCGCAGTCACCTGCGGCAGTACGGAAGCGATGATGGCCGCGATGATGACAGTCTGCAATCCGGGGGACAAGGTCATCGTATTCTCGCCATTTTATGAGAACTATGCTGCCGATGCGATCCTTTCCGGAGCCCAGCCGATTTTTGTCCCACTGAAACCTCCGCACTTCGATTTTGATGTCGACCAGCTGGAGGCAGCCTTCAAACAGCATCCGAAGGCACTGATACTTTGCAATCCTGCCAATCCGACAGGAAAGGTGTTTACTGAAGGGGAACTTGGGATCATCGCGGGTTTTGCGGAGAAATACGATACCTATGTCATAACGGATGAAGTTTATGAACATATCGTATACAAACCTTACAAGCATACCTATTTTGCCGCTCTACCCGGAATGTCCGAAAGAACTGTCTCCTGCAGTTCGCTATCCAAGACGTATTCCATCACAGGCTGGCGTTTGGGATATATCATTGCTTCACCGAAGATCATCGAAGGCGCGCGGAAAATACACGACTTTCTTACTGTGGGTGCCGCGGCACCATTGCAGGAAGCAGCTGTCACGGCTTTGAATTTCGATGGAAGCTACTATGATCAACTTGCCGCTTGTTATACAGAAAAGAAGGATTTATTTTTAAATGGTCTGAAGGAAATCGGACTGAAGTATTCGACACCACAGGGAGCTTACTATGTGATGGCGGATGTATCGCAGTTCGGGGTAAAAGACGACCACCATTTTGCAGAATGGATGGTCAGGAAAATTGGTGTAGCGGCTGTTCCAGGATCCAGCTTTTTCAGGGAAGATGTCAATGATTTTGTCCGGTTCCACTTTGCCAAGAAGAAGGAAACACTGACACAGGCACTTGAAAAGCTTTCAATGCTTCCAAGGATGGCCGGAGAATATAGAGCATAGGGAAATACCGGCCCTTTTTGCAAGTCCATAAAACAGGGAACTGGTCATTCAGTTGATCATTCAGTCCCTGTTTTTTTGTTGAGCTTTTTTATCTACATAAAATCTACACAACCCTTTGGTATTATAAATCCAAGAAATGCTGAGGAGGATTCAAATAATGGGTAATGTACGGAAGAATACCAGGAGTTCAAAACCTGTACGCGGTAAAGTATCAATGAGGCTGTATGCGGCAATTGCTGCGGTCATCGTTCTTATAGCAGGAATTCTGGTGATTAAAGGGCTTGCAGGTGGAAGCGGCGATACGGTCACTGCAGGCGGTGATCTTTTGATAAAGAAAAGCGAGATTAGTGAGACAGCCATATTTTATCCTTATCAAGCAGGCAGTACAAAGATGGAAGTGCTTGCTGTCAAAGCCAGTGATGGTACCATCAGAACAGCTTTCAACACCTGCCAGGTTTGCTATAACTCCGGTAAAGGTTATTACGAGCAGGAGGGGGACACTCTGGTCTGCCAGAATTGCGGCAACATATTCAAGCTGGATCAGGTGGAGAAAATCAAAGGCGGCTGTAATCCGGTGCCTATTCTCGAAGACAATAAGGCAGATGACGGATCAAATATAGTGATAGCAGGAGATTATCTGACGCAGAACAAGGATTTGTTTGGTAATTGGAAGAAGTAACCGACGGCCTATTCGGAGGGAAAACAATGGAACAGAGATTGCTGCGCAAGGTCCTTCAAATTGAGGGGATGACATGTACAAGCTGTGAAATGAGAATAGATAACAAGCTTAAGAAGCTGGATGGTATCATTGAGGCAAAGGCGATATACAGCAGCTCAAATGTATACGTTACTTACGATGTAAATATCATTCAGATAGACAAAATAATCGATGAGATAGAAAAGCTCGATTATACGGTTAAAAATAAAAACATTAACCAGGCACCCGGCAGCCGGGAAAACAACAGTAAAGAAAACAACAGTGATAGATTGTCAATCACTCAATTGCTTGGCATTGGAATCATTATTTTTGCCGCTTATGTAATCATAAACAACACCGTTGGGTTTAATTTCATCCCACAGGTAAATCAAAATATGGGCTATGGCATACTTTTTGCAATAGGTCTTATCACATCACTCCATTGCATCGCAATGTGCGGAGGAATCAACCTTTCACAATGTATCTCCTATAAATCCGGCGAGGGTGAGACGGACAGACTTGCCAAATTCAAACCCAGCCTGATGTACAATGCCGGAAGAGTTGTATCCTATACGATACTTGGCGGTATTACAGGAGCACTTGGCTCGGCTGTGAGCTTTTCAGGTGCGGCAAAAGGAGTAATCGCAATTTTATCCGGCGTTTTCATGGTGATCATGGGACTAAACATGCTGAACCTGTTCCCGTTGCTTCGCAGGCTGAATCCCAGGATGCCAGGGTTCTTCGGAAATAAAGCCCGCAATGATAATGGCAGGCACGGTCCGTTCTATGTAGGTCTTCTCAATGGACTGATGCCATGCGGACCGCTCCAGGCCATGCAGATATATGCGCTTGGTACGGGGAGTGCGCTTGCAGGAGCTGCGTCGATGCTTTTCTTCAGCCTTGGAACACTGCCGCTGATGTTTGGCTTTGGCGCCATAAGTTCATTATTAAGCGGTAAGTTTACACGAAAGATGATGAAGGTAAGCGCTGTACTTGTCATGGTTCTTGGCGTCATCATGCTTAACAGGGGTCTGAACCTTTCCGGGGTAAACCTGAGCGGCGCGGCATATGCATCATCGGTCCCGGAGAATGTGGCGAAAATAGAAGGCGGTTCACAGGTTCTCACGACAAAGCTGGAATCGGGCAGATACCCCGCTATTACCGTACAAAAGGGAGTTCCGGTCAAATGGACGATAACTGCGTCCGCAAGTGATATAAACGGGTGTAACGAAACACTGACGATACCGAAGTACGGCATCACGCAGAAACTTGTACCCGGTAACAACCAGATAGAATTCACTCCGGAGGAGGAAGGGGACATCCCTTATACTTGCTGGATGGGCATGATTAGCAGTAATATTAAGGTAATAGCGGATGTGACAAAGGTTTCGGACAGCGATACAACCCAATCAGGCACTTCAGCAGGCGGCGGGATTACCGGCGCAGGCGGCCCGGACGGTGCAGGCGGCTGCTGTGGTGCGACTCCTCCGCAATTTGCAGGTGGAAAGATACCAACTGATGATATTCAGGTGGCCAAAGTGGAAAACGGACAGCAGGAGATAACCGTTACCGTAAACAATAACGGTTATACCCCGGCAGCTTTTGTAGTACAGAAAGGGGTTCAGGTTAAAGTCAAATTCAATACGGAACAGTTAAACGGCTGCAATTCAACGGTCGTATTCCCTGAATTCAACGGCCGGCTTGATCTGTCAAGCCAGAAGGAGACCCCTTTGCTTCCGGCAGATAATGATTTTACATTCCAGTGTGGAATGAATATGCTTCATGGATACGTAAAAGTGGTAGATAATATAAATGACATCAATCTTGATAAAATAAAGAAGGAAATACAGGATTACAAGCCTGCAGACGGAAGTTCCGGCAGTGGAGGCTGTGGGATGATGGGCTGAAAGGAAATTGACAAACATGAGAGGAAACTGACAAACAGATGAAAGGCTGAATCGGATATATATCGACTATTTGAAAATGGAACAGCCCGGTTAAAGGGGTGTTCGGGTAAAGCCCGGACAATAGCTGCAATGGATGCTGTAAAAGGACAGTCAGTAAAAGAAGGATGTGATCACATGGTTCGGAAGGAATCTTTAAAAATATCGGGAATGTCCTGTGCGGCATGTGCTGCAAGGATTGAGAAGGGCCTGGGAAAATTGGAGGGCGTCAGCTCGGCGAATGTGAACTTTGCCATGGAGAAGGCTACGGTTGAGTTTGATGATACACAGGTCGGCCCGCAGAAGCTTGAGGAGGTTGTCAGTAAACTGGGCTATGGCATTATAAAAGAAAAGGAAAACGCCGGGAACAAGGCTGTGCTCAATATAACCGGCATGACCTGCGCAGCCTGCTCTGCAAGGATAGAGAAGAAGCTTGGCAGACTGGACGGCGTGAGCTCGGCCAATGTTAATCTGACGACAGAGAAGGCTACAGTGGAATACAATCCCGCTGAGATAAAAGTCTCTGAGATGATAAATGCAGTGAAAGCATTGGGCTATGGCGCAGATAGAGCTGAAGAGGTAACTGCGGACCGTGAGAAGGAGCAGAGGGAGAAGGAGATCAAAACGCTGAAAACGACACTGGCGAGTTCAATCATCCTGAGCTCGCCGCTCCTGCTGGCAATGATATTGTCCATACTCGGAATAGATGTGCCGTTTCTCCACAACGCATATTTTCAGCTGATCATTGCGACTCCGATACAGTTCGTGATCGGATCCAGGTTCTACAAGCATGCATATTACGCACTCAGATCAGGGAGCGCAAACATGGATGTCCTCATTTCAATGGGAACATCGGCGGCCTATTTCTTCAGCCTGTACAATGTATTTTTCGAACCGGCCAGGATGGGCGGAATGAAGGATCTGTACTTTGAAGCGGCTGCTGTAATTATTACGCTCATTTTGTTGGGCAAATACTTTGAGGCTGTCGCCAAAGGCAAGACCTCCGAGGCTATCAAGAAACTGATGGGGCTGCAGGCGAAAACGGCAAGAATTTTAAGAAACGGTATTGAAGAGGATATTCCAATTGAGGAGGTCGAGGTCGGAGATGTCGTTGTTGTGAGACCCGGTGAAAAGATACCGGTAGACGGAAAGGTTCTTGAGGGCGCTTCTTCAATCGATGAATCCATGCTGACAGGCGAAAGCCTGCCTGTGGAAAAGAAGCCCGGCGATCAGTGTATCGGTGCAACCATTAACAAATTTGGCACGTTCAGATTCGAGGCCACAAAGGTAGGCAAGGATACCGCATTATCTCAGATCGTTAAAATGGTGGAAGACGCACAGGGTTCCAAGGCGCCCATACAGAAAATCGCCGATAAGGTTTCAGGGATTTTTGTGCCGGTGGTGATCGGGATAGCATTGCTGACATTTCTAATCTGGCTGCTTGTGACGGGGGACTTCACGAAAGCGATCGTCAGCGCGGTAGCGGTATTGGTCATCGCATGTCCGTGCGCATTGGGCCTGGCTACGCCCACGGCAATCATGGTGGGCACAGGCAAAGGCGCGGAAAACGGCATCCTGATCAAAGGCGGCGAACACCTTGAAACTGCTTATAAGCTCAACGCAGTGGTGCTGGATAAAACAGGCACGATTACAAAGGGTCAGCCGGAAGTAACAGACATCATCGCCCTGGGCACGATGGACAGAAACGAGATTCTAAGACTGGCTGCGATATCCGAAAAGAGCTCTGAGCATCCGCTTGGTGTCGCTATATATGAGAATGGCAAAAAGGAATTCGGTACCCTGCGGGATCCGGAAAGCTTCGAAGCGATCCCGGGAAGAGGCATCAAGGCAGTAATAGAAAACAGGACTTACTATGTAGGGACACGAAAGCTGATGATCGAAAGGAATATGGATGTCGGTTCCATTGAGCATCTGCTGGTGAAGCTTGAGGACGATGGAAAAACCGCAATGCTGATGGCTGTTGACAATAAACTTGAAGCAATTGTTGCTGTTGCCGATACGCTGAAGGAGAATTCCAGGGAAGCGATCGAAGACCTTCAAAGCATGGGCATAGAAGTATATATGATCACAGGCGACAATAAGAGAACTGCAAATGCAATAGCGAAACAGGTGGGAATAACCAACGTTATGGCGGAAGTGCTGCCTGAAAATAAGGCGCAGGAGGTCGAAAAGCTCAAAAGCTCAGGCAAGGTGGTTGCGATGGTGGGTGATGGTATCAATGATGCTCCGGCGCTTGCAACGGCTGATATAGGCATGGCGATCGGAACCGGCACCGACGTGGCTATTGAGGCAGCCGACATTACGCTGATGAGAGGCGATCTTAGAACCATACCGGCCGCCATAAGGCTATCCAGAATAACGATGAGAAAAATCAAGCAGAACCTGTTCTGGGCGTTCTTCTACAATATCATTGGCATACCGTTTGCAGCACTGGGATTTCTGAATCCGATGATTGCAGGAGGAGCAATGGCTTTCAGCTCGGTGTCCGTGGTTTCAAACTCCCTGAGCCTGAAGAGGTTTAAGCCGACAGGCAGACGTGAGCAGGCGAAGTTGGAAGACTGGAAGGATCAAAAATGGATCAGGAACAAGGAATGACTTTATCAGGAAAGAATTTATACTGAGAGGGTGATTGGCGTGAAATACGGCTTGAGAACAAAATTGTCCATATCCTATATTTTTGTTGCTCTGGTTTGTGTTGCGCTGATCACTTTATTTTCAAATGCACTGCTGGAAAAACAATTTAAGGAATACACCATAAAAAATCAGGATAGTAAAGATAAAGCGATTGTTTCGCAAATAACCCAGCAATACATGATAAATGAAAAATGGCAGAGCAATGTAATAGAGAGCATTGGGGTCAACGCTCTTGAAAGCGGCATGATTGTGAAAGTCACAGATAAATCAGGCAGCATTGTCTGGGACGCTATGAAATATAACAACGGTTATTGTGAGCAAATGATTTCTCATATTTCACGTAATATGGCCGATCGCTATCCTGAATTAAAAGGAGGGTATGTATCGGTGGAATTTCCTGTGAAGAATGCGTTTGAAGAGGTAGGAAAGGTTCAGATAAGCTATTATGGACCTTACTTTTATAATGATAATGATCTGGCCTTCATAAATACACTGAATAAGCTGTTGCTCGGAGCTGGAATACTTTCCATGGCTTTCGCCCTGATTACTGGAATCATTATGGCAAAAAGGCTGAGCCTGCCTATTTCAAGGGTAATCAGAACTGCCGGGATGATTTCGAAGGGATATTATTCTGACAGGATTGCCGGGACGAGCAATACAAAGGAAATCATGCAGTTGACCAGTACAATAAACGATCTTGCAGATACCCTGCAAAATCAGGAGGTGCTCAGAAAGAGGCTGACAGCAGATGTCGCCCATGAACTGCGGACGCCTCTCGCTGCTCTGCAGGGCCACCTGGAAGCAATGATCGACGGTATTTGGAAAGCTGATCTGGAAAGGCTGAAGAGCTGTCATGATGAGGTCATACGGATAAATCGCATGGTAGGCGATCTTGAAAGACTTGCCCGGTTTGAGGGAGAGAATCTGAACCTTGATAAATCGGAATTTGATATCACCGACCGTATTAGGAGTATCATAAAGTCGAGTGAAATTGAATTTATCACTAAAGATATCACAGTTGATTTATACGGAGAAGCACAAAAAATTAACGCAGACAGTGATAAAATCAGCCAGGTCATTGTTAATTTGCTTTCGAATGCGCTGAAATATACCCCTGCAGGCGGTAAAACTGAAGTGAATGTTTCAGGCAGTGAACATAACGTTGATATCGTCATATCAGATAATGGCATGGGAATCCCTTCTGAGGACCTGCCTTATATTTTTGAACGTTTTTACCGTGCGGATAAATCAAGAAACAGATCCACCGGTGGGGCCGGGATAGGCTTAACCATATCAAAAGCGATAGTTGATGCTCATAAAGGTAATATTTCAGTTAAAAGCGAATTAAATAAAGGAACCGTATTTACAGTCTCCCTTCCACGGCATATGGGATGAACATCTCATCTTTTATGACATATTCTTTGTTTTTCGGCTATATTATTCCTGGCGCTCGGTGCACTATTGTAAAGAATAAGCATTTTATGTATAATGAGAACAAGCTGCAGGAGTAGCTTGCATCAGGTTTTACAGCCTGTTTGTCATCCTCGTCCGGCTTTCATTTGAGGCAAATGCATGTTTTTAATGATAAATCCACATCTCCATTGTGGCGGATTATGCAAAGGACATTTATGAGTAAGGTACTGATTGTCGATGATGAAGAGGTTATTCGCTTTTTAATTTCCGAGACTCTCGGGTTGAATAGTTATGAACTTTTTCAGGCAAGCGATGGTATTGAAGCCTTATCTGCTGCAGCTGAAGTCCGGCCTGATTTACTGATTCTTGATGCGATTATGCCTGAAATGCAGGGTATTGAAGTAGCAAGAACTTTATCTTCGAGTGAAAACAAGCCGATAATTATAATGTTGACTGCCAACACGGATGAAAATGATAGAATCACGGCACTGAGTTGTGGTGTCGATTATTTTATGAAGAAACCCTTCAGTCCGATTGAACTTTTGGAACTGGTAGAGGAAATATTGGGAGAGTGAGTAACGTACAATGAAAGATTGTGCTGCTTCTGTGTCTGTACTTGCCGCAGAACAGATCCCCTGTATGATTGCTTTTCTTGATATTGACGGGTTGATAAGGCATTCCAATTCGAGACTGCTGGAATTCTCGGGGTATCATTCCGATGAATTGCTTGGCAGATCTATAACCTTTTTTTATTCTGATGAGTCGTATTTTCAAAAAACCATAAATCTATGGACAGCACTGGAGACGGATAATAATAAATGGAGTGGAACGATCCTGTGTAAGAAAAAGGATCAGACGCAATTCAGTGCATTTGTAGAAGTATCGCGATGCAGTCTGGCTGAATCCGCTCAGGTGGAATTTATCGCCATATTTACTGATGTCTCCGAATTGACTTCCTGTGAAGAAAAGCTCAAAAGGGAACGCGACCGGGCACAGCTCTGTTTTGATATTGCAGGGGTATTCATGCTTATGCTCGATAGTGAAAATCGCATACAGCTTATCAACAGAAAGGGCTGCAGATTTCTGGGAATGGAAAGGGATCAAATCCTTGGGCTTAATTGGATCGATGATTTTCTGCCGGAAAGGGAGCAAGCAATGGCAGATGATTTGTTTCGTAAAATATTTAATGGGAAACGTGATGACACGGAGTATTTCCAAAACGTCGTACTTTGCGGGAAGGGTTCAATAGAAAGGGTTTTTATCTGGCACAGTTCTGTTCTGTCCGATCCGGAGGGGAATCTGACCTCTGTCCTGCTGTCTGGCGAGGACATTACTGAAATGAAGGAAACAGACCGGATGAAATCAGAACTGATGAGTATCGTAAGCCATGAAATCAGGACTCCGCTTGCCAGTATCAGAGGATTTTCGGAACTGATGCTGAAGAGGAAGCTTGATCCGGAAAAAAATCAAAGATATCTTGTGACAATAAGTAAGGAAGCTGACCGACTTTCAAAATTTGTGGATGATTTTCTTGATATTCAGCGCATTGAGAACAGCGGCAATGATATAGATCAGATTCTGAAGCAGGAAGTAATCGACATCGGCAGTATCCTGAATGAAGTCAAGGTCATATTCGAACCGAACAAGACCCATAAGCTTATCATTAGCAGGAACGATAAAGGATCTTATGTATTTGCCGATTACGACAAAATATTAAGGTTGATAACGAACCTTGTTTCAAATGCATATAAATATTCTCCAAAAACCGAGGCGGTCTATTTGAGTGCTGAGGTGACCGGTCCGAATATCCGGGTGACTGTAGTGGACAGAGGACTTGGGATACCTGAGGAAGCCATACCGCAGCTGTTTTCTAAATTCTACAGGGTGGATACCCTGCTTCACAGAAAGGTAACCGGAACCGGATTGGGACTGGCCATTTGCAAATCAATCGTGGAGGCCCATAAAGGGAAGATATGGGTGGAATCGAAGGTGAATGAGGGGAGCCGGTTTATTTTCGAGCTTCCAAAAGCGGACTGTCCCGGATAGAAAGGTCGTGTAAGTATTAATAAGGCAGAAATGATCGAATGTATCATGAAGCAGCAGAGGGAAACATACATAGCTAATTTGAAAGAAAATATCATGAGAATGAAAGAGCTTCTGAATGAATTTTCACTGAATTGCAGTACTCAAAAAATAGATGATTTCAGACGTTATTTCCATACGATGAGGGGTACTGCCCAGACTTTGCATATTAAGGGGCTGGGCATTATTGGCACGCGGTATGATATGAGATTGACCCGGATGGCTGAAAGGGATGCGGAAGAAGAAGAATATATAAAAGTTCTGGAGGAAGGGTTTAGTGCGGTCAAGCAGGAGTTGGACAGGTATGACGGGAATCAGGAGGAGTTGGACAGGGCAGCAGTGAAGGGGGAAGATTCCAGTGGGGCGGGCTCAGTTTATGGAAGCGCAATACCGGACGTTCCGGAAAGTGAACCTGCTGAGAGCATTCTCATGCTGGATGATGACCAGCCATTTTTGGAGATCGTTAAAAGGGCTCTTGAGAAAGATGGATTAAATGTTTATATCACTTCCGAATATGAAGAAGCCGAAAGAATATTGATGGAAGTACCTGTGGGTTTGTTTCTTGTCGATCTGTACATGCCGGGTGTCAACGGCTTTGAAGCGCTGGACCGTATAAGGACACAAGGGATTCTGACACCGGCGGTGGTCTGCTCGGGCGACGGTACGGCAATGACCAGGGAAAAGGCTTTAAAAGCAGGCGCACTGGACATTATTGTTAAACCGATCAATACGAATGAAATTGCTGCACTGATACGATACATCCTGAAGAGAATCAGCAGGTATTAATCAGAAACAGTTAATTACTTAAAAGGAGTCTTGACAGCATATTTGCAATAACATATACTTTTAATTGCAAAAATCTAAAGTACTCATGCAACTGGCGGATAAATTGAACGAACAATAGGAAGCATGAGGAGAAGAAAGTTATCGACCGCCTGGGTAAAGCATATTTCCCGGGGCGGTTTTTGCTGTTTTTTGAGCATAATGTAATAATAACAGGAGGGTGTATATGAAAACTTTTGAATTGAAGTATGGATGCAATCCACATCAGAAACCTGCGGAAATAAGTGCTATCACCGGCAGTCTGCCGTTTGAAGTCTTGAATGGCAACCCGGGATATATTAATTTTATGGATGCGGTGAATTCATGGCAGCTTGTCAGGGAATTGAAAGCGGCCATGAACATGCCGGCGGCAGCTTCCTTCAAACATGTGAGCCCGGCGGGGGCGGCCATTGGCATCCCGCTGACGGAGGAACTGAAAAAGGCATATCTGATTGAGGATATTGAGCTTTCACCAATTGCAGCTGCATATGCACGTGCGAGAGGTGCGGATAGAATGTCGTCCTTCGGTGATTGGGCAGCACTCAGTGATATTGTGGACAAGCCAACGGCACAGATTCTGAAGAAGGAAGTATCCGACGGTGTCATTGCACCCGGTTATACGGATGAAGCGCTGGGAATCCTCAAACAGAAAAAAGGCGGTAAATACAATATCATTAAAATCGATCCGGCTTATGAAGCAGGGGAGATCGAGAGAAGGTCCATCTTCGGTATTGAGTTCATTCAGAAGAAAAACAGCTTCATCCCTACCTTTGAGGACCTGAAGAATATCGTGACGGAGAACAGGGAACTGACTGAAGAGGTTAAAAGGGATATGATCCTTGCAATGCTCACTTTAAAATATACACAGTCGAATTCAGTCTGCTATACGGCAGGTGGACAGGTGATCGGCTGCGGAGCAGGACAGCAGTCCAGGATACACTGTACCAGGCTTGCAGGGGACAAGGCGGATATATGGTACTTGAAGCAGCATCCGAAGGTTTT
>DBTX01000094.1:0-19473 GCA_002307275.1 Hungateiclostridiaceae bacterium UBA1305 | reverse complement strand
GGATCTGTTTGTAAGGCAGGATACCACGGATTTTGAACTGGGCCTGCTTGATGAGTTCCTCGAAGAGGTGCCGGAAAGATTCACGGCAAAGGAGAGGGAGGATTGGCTGAAGGGGCTGAGGGGCGTTACACTCGGGTCGGATGCTTTCTTCCCATTCAGGGACAATATCGATCGTGCTTACAAGAGCGGTGTAAAATATATTGTGCAGCCGGGTGGATCAGTTCGTGAGGATTCCGTGATCGGAGCCTGCAATCAGTATGGCATGGTAATGTGCCTGACCGGAGTCAGACTTTTTCACCATTAGTGAACTCGTTCAGCTATAAGTGAAATAGCAGCTTTATCACCTATAGGTGAACGTTGGGGGTTCAGGCGGAGACGCTGCTCCACAGGAGGTTTGAAAGTGGAACTTACACTTATATTTGGAAGAAGAACTCCCGCTTATAGAAGTGGGAGTCTTGCAAATTAATCAAAGGAGCTTGATTTTATGCAGAACTCATATTTGAAAGAGAATTATTCCAGGCTGAAAAACAATACCTATCCTGGCAGAGGAATTATTATAGGGTTGACCCCCGACTCAAAAAAACTGGTTCAGGTCTATTGGATCATGGGCAGAAGTGAAAACAGCAGAAACAGGATATTTGAAGAGGATAACGGATTCATCAGGACAAGGGCATTTGATGAAAGTAAAATGACGGACCCATCCTTGATCATATATTATCCTGCAAAGCAGCTGAACGGCAGACATATCGTCACAAACGGAGACCAGACGGATACGATATTCGAGATGCTTAAAAAGAGCGGAAGCTTTGAGGACGCACTTGATACACGATATTATGAACCGGACGGACCGAATTTCACACCGAGGATATCAGGAATCATTGGCTTGGGCAGTGACCGATACGCGTATAAGCTTTCTATTGTAAAAGCCTATAGAAATACTGAAGCTTCGTGCCTGCGCCAGTATTTCAATTACGAAAAGGGTATCCAGGGAGTCGGACATTGCATCCACACGTATTCAAACGATGGAAACCCACTCCCCTCCTTCATTGGTGACCCATATGAACTTGAATTGTTTGATGATATTGATAAAACGATTCACTATTACTGGAGTGCATTGAATGAAGACAACAGGGTTTCCATATTGGCAAGGTTTGTAAATATGGAAGACGGAAGCTTCGATACCAGAATTATAAACAGAAATAATTTGAAATGACAGCTGTGCCGTCTGCACCATATCGCAGCTAAGCTGCAAGCCCCCGAAACGTGAAAATCGCTGCGATGGGCTTACACTCCTGCATTTGTCTTCTTGCGGCGTCCCCGGTAAAAAAGAAAATAACCTGAAACAACTTAGCTTTCAGGTTCATTTTCCTGTACTTCGTATAAATTATAGGTAATCATCTTTGATGCTCTTCTTGGGTTTGAAGCCTTAACGGACGGCTTGGCGTCATCCGTAATTTTCACAGCTGCCTTGGCCCTGGTAGATTTTCTAGCGGGCACTGGTTTTGCATTTCCCTTGAGCGAGCAGTTCTTGTTGGAACAGCGGCTGTCTATAACTAATGAGCCGCATTCACAAAATTCCGCCAATAAAATCACTCCTTCTTATTATTTGGCATCGGTTTCTGTTAAAAGTGTTTAATCCATAGTATAACATAAACACATAGAAAAAATTAATAAATTATGAATTTTTAATTATTATATTCAAATACAGAAATTTATTATATAATCTATAATGAATATGTAGTATTAACCTGCTAAAAAATACATATGCAGGAGAGCGCAATGTTTAAAAAGAAGATACTTATTATTGATGACACAGAACTAATGGTCAAGCTTATTACCGATATTTTGAATGATAAGGGCTATATGGTTGTGTCCGCGCATAATGGAATTGACGGTATTAAAATGGTTGCCGCCGAAAAGCCAGACCTTGTGCTGCTGGATATTGTAATGCCCGGGCTTGACGGATTTGAAGTATGTAAACTGCTCAGAGATGATGAGAGTAATAACCTGATGCCGATTATCATACTTACGGCCCAGGGCAATGAGGATGATAAGCTGACCGGTCTTGAACTCGGTGCGGATGACTATATTACAAAACCGTTCAATCCACGGGAATTGATCAGCAGAGTCCATAATACACTGCTCAGGATCGACAGAAACAGATGGGCGAATCCATTGACCGGCCTTCCGGGAAATATAGAGATCCAGTCGGAAATAAATCAGAGGATAGCTCAAAATCTGAAATTTGCAGTGTTATATCTGGATGTGGACAATTTCAAATCCTACAATGATGCTTATGGCTTTGCGCGCGGTGACCGTGCAATTAAAATGATAGCAGACATACTTGCAGATATGGTGCATACTTTCGGTGCACCAGGTGACTTTATCGGACATATAGGAGGAGATGATTATGTAGTGATCACCACTCCGGATTACGCCGACGTTCTATGTGAAATCATCATAAAGGAGTTTGGCGAAAAGATTCCGGAGCTTTACTCCAAGGAGGATAAGGAAGCGGGCTTCATATATACCACCAACAGAAGGGGTTATATGACAAAGTATCCCATTATGACGTTGTCTATCGCAGTTGTGACCAATGAACACAAAGAATTGCTCAATCATATACATGTCAGTGAAATTGCAGCAGAGTTGAAAAAGAGGGCTAAATCCATTCAAGGCAGTGTTTATCTGAAAGACAGGCGAACACAGTAATTATAGGAGAATCTTATGAAAAGCAACTACATCAGGAACGGCGCCAAGGTTTTATTTAACTATGCGATGTCTTTGATCGTCTTTATTATTTTTTTATATGTATTTCTAAGTATAACAAAGGATAACTTCGGTAAATATCTTCCCTTGTACAGTATTTTGATATTTTTGTTCATGTTCCTAATCGTCTACTCTGATATGGAAATGTTGGGAATCAAGGAGAAAAAGCCGCAGAACAATATGAATCCATATCCCCTGAAGGGTTTGGTATATGGACTGATAGGTACCGCACCCATTGCGTTGATGATCGGGGTTGCTGCACTTATCAATTTAGGGGATCTTGAACGGATCAAACACCTTGCAATAAATTGCTTATTGGGACCGATGTACTTTTTCATCAAATGGCTCGATGAATCCCCTGTTGGCTATGCGGCTGGATTGTTGCTGCTTCCGTTGATTGCCATGCTCGGTTATCTTGCCGGACATTACGGGTTCAATATTACGGGTAAATTAAAAAAGAAAAAGGTCCTGGCAGGAAAAGGCTTTACCAAGAGTCCATGGAATCCGTCAAATGTTCCTGCAAAGAAGACAGGCAAAAAGAAGAGCGGAACGAAAAAAACTTCCGGAGGGAATTAACTTGATCAGATATTCCGAAATATTTTTTGAAAGCTACAATATGGCTGTTGAAGCAGCATATGAGGCGTATTTGAAAATAGTCGGCGGTGAGTTGCCAAAAGTGGATTGCGGTGCTCAAAACGAGATCAGGCTGTATCTGGATTTTGAATACGAAAAGTGGTTAAATACGGCTATTGAGAAGCTTGACGGTAAAACACCCGTAGAGTATATGGAATCTGTTGACGGCCTGGATAACATGATGGTAATGTTCAATCAAGGCGCAGTCATTTGTGATGACGTTCTGCCTGAAATATATTTACAAAAACTCAAAAGCTATGGTGAAAATGCTGTTGACGCATTAATCAAGCTGGCTGTTCACAGTGATATCTGTAAAAATGACGACTCCTTGTTCTCGCCCCTTATGGCTGTAAAGGTGCTTGGAAATTGGAAGGTTCAAAGAGCTGCAATACCGCTGATCAAGTCTCTTGATACAGAAGGAGAAATGTTCGACCTGATGTTTGAAACTGTAAAGGAAGCGCTTGCAGACATTGGTTCTCCAGCTCTTGATGATATTGCCGAGGCGCTTGAATCGGGAAAGCATACACAAACGGCTGGAGAGTATCTTCTAATGGCATTTACCGGGATCGGCAAAAATAACAGATCAGATAAAGTATATGCTCAAATAAAGAAGGCTTTTGTGGAAATGCCTGAAAAGCTCATCGCTGCAAGCTGTCTGGGTGATTATGGCGACGGCCGCGCAATACCTCTGCTGAGGGGATATATCGATAAGAACGGCCAATCTCTGGACCGGGAAACCTTTTACGAAATTCTTTCTGCTATCAAAAAACTTGGCGGCAATATAACAGACCTCAAATTCCAAAATTATTAATAACGAGGCAAAAGATGTCCCCCTGCCCCTGATGCATGTGCGAGCAGCAAACTTAGCTTGCGGCCAGCCTCGTTGAAACGCAGCAGAGGTAAGAAAATTTTTCTGCAATCGAAAAATTTTCTTTTGAATCGATGCGTTATAACGATAACGGTTGTACAATCGAAAGTGCTTGTAATATGTCCAACCCTTCTGTGAATATCTTATAATGATTCATGCCATTTGCACAGCAAATCCGGCCAAAATCAAAGGGGCGCGATGCCCATGAGATTTTATTTCATGCAGGGGGACGGGATAGAATGATAATCGTAATGAAAAAGTCCAATGTTATTCTGATAGGTCTTATTTTTGCTTTACTTCTAGCCATTTACAGCTTGAATATGAATATTGATACACAGGCTTCGGCCACCGGAACTGAGATCCCAAAGACGGTTGTCATTGATGCCGGCCATGGGGGAGAAGATCCTGGAAAGGTAAGCGGCTACAGTGATTTGAAGGAAAAGGATCTGAATCTTAAAATTGCTCAGAAGGTCAGGCAATTGCTTGAAAGTGACGGCTACAAGGTCATTATGACACGTGAGGAAGATAAACTTGTTTACACGGAAGGTACCACCAACATATATGAAAAAAGAAAACAGGATCTTGCAAGAAGAAAAGGAATCATGGATAACAGCGGAGCGCTTATTGTAGTCAGCATCCATCTGAACAGCTTCCCGGAAACGAAATATTTCGGCGCGCAGACCTTTTACCCTCCCAATTCACCTGATAGCCTGAAGCTTGCAAACAGTATTCAGAACTCACTGAAGGGGAAGCTGAATAATGAGAACAAGCGACAACCCCAGGAAAAGAAGGACCCAATCGTCATTCTCACCGATTTGAAAACACCAACCACGATCGTAGAATGCGGCTTTCTCTCGAATGCGGCAGAGGAAAGCAAGCTGAGAACCGATGAATATCAATTAAAAGTTGCCGATGCGATTAAGGGCGGAATAGACGATTACTTCAAATGAAATGCACTTCTTGGCAACGGATGAATTATTTACCGTATGCAAAGCACTCCTTGTTATTATATAATGGTAACAACATTATGTAAACTAAAAGGAGTGCTTTTAATGAGACTAAAAATACTGTCAGTACTTGTTATTAGCTTGTTTATCTTTACATATATGACCGTATTCCCCTGAGCGGGATTCAACCATCCGGTCAGGGGTTATCCTGCATCCTTTTTCACTCAACGACGATTTCTTCAATCTGCCCTGTAAATGCTGACCACTCCTCGTACAGTTTTTCCAGGCGGGTTTCCAGTTCCAACTGCTCGCTGTGCAGAGCCGACAGTAACAAATGGTCGCTCTGCACAGCTTCGCTGGACATTTCAGCAGCAATGGCAGCAAGTCTTGCTTCAACAGTGCCGATATCCTCTTCACAGGTGGAAATAAGCCTTTCCAGCCTGCGCCTCTTTGCCCGCTCTTCCTTGATGTCAAGCCGCTCCTGCTTGGAAGCAGACAGAGGCTGGCCGTTTCCATCCGCATCGCCTTCACTCGTCTTTCTTCGATGCTCAAGATAATACTGGTACTCGCCGCGATAATCTTCAAGGCCGCTATTGGTCATTTCAAGGACTCTTGAGGCAAGCTTCCTGATAAAGTAGCGGTCATGCGAGACTGCGATCAAAGTGCCGTCAAAGGCCTGCAGCGCTTCCTCAAGCCCCTCTCTCGAATTGGCATCCAGGTGGTTGGTGGGCTCGTCCAGCAGCAAAAGATTGGAACCGGACAACATCAGCTTCGTCAGCGCGACCCTGCTCTTCTCGCCGCCGCTGAGAACGCCGATCGTCTTAAATACATCCTCGCCGGTAAATAAAAATTGTGCAAGAGCGTTACGTATCTGGGTATGTGTCAGCTTCTCATTATCATTCCATACTTCTTCAATCACCGTATGTGCATCATCAAGACCCTGAAGCTCCTGGTCGTAATAGCCTAAAACGATCTTGTGCCCGTATTCAAAATTACCTTGTGTTTGAGATAGCCTGCCTGCAAGGATTTTTAACAGCGTAGACTTGCCGCAGCCGTTTGGCCCGAGAATGAAAATGCGTTCACTTCGTTTGACATTGAAATTGACATCATGAAACAAGTTTTTCCCTGGAAAATTCTTTGTAAGATTTTCCACGGACAAAACGTCATTACCGCTGATAATACTGCTGTGGAACTTGATTTTAATACTATCGGGCAGGTTCTTCGGCGCATGCAGCTTGTCAATCCTGTCAATGGCCTTTTGCCTGCTTTCCGCTGCAACGATATTCTTCTCCCTGTTCCAGCGCCTCTGCTGCTCGATAAATGCCTCCATGCGTGAGATTTCCTTTTGCTGCTGCTCATAATGCTTCCGCTGGATTTCCCTGTCTACGGCCTTTTTCTGCGCATATGCGGAGTAGCTGCCGATGTAGGTTGTGCATTCGCAGTTTTCCAACTCGATCGTTTTTATTGTGACCGCATCAAGAAAGTATCTGTCGTGTGATATGATAAGAACAGCTTTCTTATAATTCTTTAAAAAATCCTCCAACCATTCGATCGCTTCAATATCAAGATGGTTCGTGGGCTCATCCAGAAGCAGCAGATCAGGCTCCTCCAGCAATAGCTTTGCAAGGGCCAGCCTTGTCTTCTGACCGCCGCTCAATGCATGTATCTGAAGTTCAAACTGACTGTCCTCGAAGCCAAGTCCGCGAAGTACTCCCCGGATCCTGCTGTTGTATTCGTACCCGCCCTCTCGTGAAAACCGCTCAAGAAGGGTATCATACTCCTTGCCCATTGAATGGATGCGCATTTCGTCCTTCTCACTGCTGATATTCTTTTCAAGCAGCTTCAGGCGGGCTTCCATTGAAGTCAATGCGGAATATGTGGTCAGCATCTCCCCCCATATGGTGTTGCTGGATTCCAGGCCGGAATTCTGGTCCAGATATCCAAGCCGCAGGCCTTTTGATAGAAAGACCTCGCCGGAATCCTGCTGCAGGCTCCCCGTAATGATCTTAAAAAGCGTCGATTTACCGGCACCGTTTACTCCAATCAATCCGGCTTTTTCGCCTTGCTGTATGTTAAAGCTGATTTTATTCAGTATCATATCTGTGCCGAAAGACAGGCACAGGTCGCTGCAAGCTAAAATAATCATTATTGCACCGCATTCCCGTAGAATACTTACACAGGGACTATTTTAACAAAAAAGCACGCTGCGGGCAATATTGACAAAAAAATATCAAAGAAGTATAATTTTATTATCTAAGCAATTCAAAGGGAGGCAAACAATGGCTTCAAAGAAGAAGGTCTCTATTGCTGTAATCAGACGTCTTCCCAGATATTATAGATATTTGTCGGATTTGCTTCTAGTGGACATCACAAGAATATCTTCCAAGGAATTAAGTACCAGGATGGGTATTACCGCATCACAAATCAGGCAGGACCTGAACTGTTTCGGCGGTTTCGGCCAGCAGGGCTACGGGTATAATGTCGAGTCCCTGTACAAGGAAATCGGCAATATCCTGGGTGTCACCAGCAGGTTTAAAACGGTTATCATCGGGGCAGGCAATATGGGACAAGCCCTTGCCCATTATGGCAATTTTGAGAGAAGGGGCTTTGAGATCATCGGAGTCTTTGATATCAATCCTGAATTGGTGGGCAAAAAGGTCAATAAAATAGAGATCCTGCATATGGACTTGATCGATGAATTTATAAAAAGTAACAAGGTTGACATAGCAATATTAACCGTACCCTACGAACAGACACCGGGGCTGGCTGAGAAAATGGCCGGCCTGGGGATCAAGGGCCTTTGGAATTTCTCCCCGATGGATCTGAAGCTGCCTCATAAAATGGTAATTGAAAACGTGCATCTAAGCGACAGCCTTATGGTGCTAGGTTATAGAATCAAGGAAAGATATGATGAAAAGCCTGACTAAGTCAGGTTCTTTTATTTTTATAGCTATTTGGCGCAGCAAGTCTGGACAAATAGCTATATGAGTGTGCCCTGCTAATTTCTGACATGTTTCTCCAGCCAATTCTGCAAAAAAATTGCTGGATTAATTCACATAATGCTTGTAATCTATCAGTTACTTCTAGTAAAATATAGGATAGGTATTGATATATTTTAATAGGACTTATACAGAAGAATGGAGGGATCCAAATGTATTTCAGAAATTTATTGGAATTGAAGAACTACGTTGATGAATCATCCTTTACACCATCAGAGCAATTGATGATTATGGTCGGAGATAAATCTGAAAATCAAGTAAATGATCTCGTGAAATATTTGAATGAAAAAAAAGTCAACTTTTTTGGCGGAATATTTGCCGGACTTATTGTTGGCAGCAGTAACAAGAGGGAAGGATTCATTGCGAAAAAAGTTAATCCTATATTCTCGACGCTTGTATTTCCTTTTATGATGCGCGTTACTGCTGATTCCGATACATTCTGCGGAACCACGGCAATTGTGTTTGTAGACGGGTTGTCCGGCAGAATGAAGGATCTCACCGATACCGTCTATGAAAAAATTGGAATGAATGTTACATACGTAGGGGGCGGCGCAGGATTTTATGACATGAAGCAGAGACCTTGCATATTTAACAATACGGGCATCTATAAGGATGCACTTTATATCTGCATTTTGAGAAACAAAACGGAACTGAAAGTCGAACATGGATGGAACAGGCTTCAAGGGCCGTTTTACGTAAAAAGGTCTTATGATAATGTTTTAGCGGAACTTGACTTGTATAAAGCATTTGAAGTGTATAAGCATGTTATTGAAGAAGAGGAAAACCTGACACTTTGCAAGGAAGACTTTTTTACTTATGCCAGGGAGCATCCCTTCGGCATCCAGCAGAAGGACGGCACGTTAATTGTACGGGACCCGATTTCCTTTAATGACGAGGAAGAAATAATCTGTGTGGCTAATATTCCTGAAGGCTCTGACGTGTATGTGCTGAAAGGTGATGTCGATACACTTTTGGATTCTTCCCTGCATATAGCGAAGGTATTTAAGGAGAGCGCTCCGTTAAGATATTTTCCAATGCTGTTTGATTGCATATCCCGTGCAATGTTTTTAGACGACCGCTTTGAGGAGGAACTTGCAAATATTCAGCAGTGTCTTCAGTATGAAGTCCTGGGTGCATTATCTATTGGTGAAATTGCCTGCACCTGTAATGGAGAGCTGGTAATACACAATAAATCAACTGTTCTTGCTTTAATGGAAAGATAATCATCGCACAGCTAGATACAATGACAAAAAGCAATAATCATAGTTAAAAAAAAATAAAAACAAGAGGCTGGTGATATACCCGCCTCTTGTTCAAGGATTTTCTAAAGTTTGTTTAGCGTCTGGTAAAAGCTTGGGTATACAATGTCCACTGCCTGTGACTTCCTGATCATCGTTTCGCCCTGTGCAGCAAGGCCTGCAACGGAGAGGGCCATCGCCAGCGAGTGGTTGTTGTTGCTTTCTACAACAGTACCTCTGAGTGTTTCTCTTCCCTCAATCACAAGACCGTCTTCGTTTTCGGATATTTTTGCACCCATCTTTAGAAGTTCAAAGGCCAGTGCCTTCATTTTACCCGATTCCTTGATCTTAAAACCTGAAAGTCCGGTTATTTCCGTACTTCCCTTTGCTAATGCGGCAGCGACTGTAATGACCGGGAGTTCATCAATCAATCTTGGTATGAGTGATCCGTCGATTTTTGTACAGGTAAGTTGTGAAGTTACAACATGTATATCAGCTACCTTTTCATTGCTTTCGAGACGTTCATTTAAAAGTTCGATTTTTGCGCCCATGGATTTGTATACGTCAAGAATGCCTGTTCTTGTGGGATTAATGCCTACATTTCTTATGAGGATGTCGGAATTTTTTACAAGCAGCGCCGCAGTGATGAAGTAGGCAGCCATTGATATGTCACCAGGTATGGATACATGTTGTGCATAGAGGTTCTCTACCGAATGGCATTTCACTTCCAGGCCATTGGTCTTGATATTGGCTCCGAAGTAATTCAGCATTAACTCCGTATGATCCCTTGATCTAATGGCTTCTCTTACGATGGTCTCACTTTCGGCATAAAGACCTGCAATTAAAAGTGGCGATTTGATATTGGTTTCAAGTAAGGAAAGGTCAAAACTATTGCCTTTGATTTTCGCCGGTGATAAGAGCAACGGGCACAGACTTCCGTCTTCCTTGCCGGAGATGCTTGCTCCCATTTGCTTCAACAGGCTAACCACTTTCCCGACAGGCTTCTTCATAGCCGATTCATCTCTGACGATTGTCGAATTGAAGGGCTGTCCGCAAAGTACGCCCAGCAACAGCCTTATGGCAGTACCTGACCTTCCCGCATTGAGTGGTGCGGTTGGAGCTCTAAGACCATATAGCCCCTTACCCTGAACCCGAACCTTATTATCCTGCAGGATTTCGATCCCTGCCTGCATTTTTCTGAAGCACTCAATTGTACTGATACAGTCCTCATTCATTAGAAAATTGTCTATTTCAGTGGTCCCTCTTGCCAGAGTCCCCGCTACGATAGCCCTGTGTGATATGGATTTATCTCCGGGAACGGCAATTTCTCCCCTAAGTGTGTCTCTGCTCTCTATTAACACTTTTCTCCCTCCAAAAACAATATATTTTTCTGCCGTAAAAGTACAAGGCTATTTGGTTTTAAATACTTTATAACCTGTATCTACGAGCAAGTCAAAGGCAATATTTACACTGGTCGTATCTGGCAGTGAGATGATGAGGCAACCCTGTTCAAACTCCCTGCTGTTTGTAACATTAATGTTTTTTATATTAATATTGTTATTGCCAATAATTGTTGCTATTTCTCCAATAATTCCAGGTTTGTCCTGAACATCGACAATCAATCTATTAATCGGCTGTATCAAGCCTGTTGTCTGAGTCGATATGGAATCCCTGAATTGCCTGGCTTCCTCAAAAAAATGATATACTGCTTCGGAATCGCCTGTTTCAATACTCTTGCAGATCTCCTCCAGCCTTGTTTCGAAAATATTCAGCAACTCCAGGATTTGTTTCCTGTTGCTGGATATAATATTTTCCCACATGACCGGGCTCGAGGAAGCGATCCTGGTAATATCCCTGAAACCTCCTGCCGCAAGTGTCTGCATTTTGCCGCTGCCGTTGTCAAGCTCCTTTACCAGATTGACCAGCGCAGAGGCGATAACGTGCGGAAGATGGCTTATACTGCCTGTCGCCCTGTCGTGCTCTTCTGCCTGCATGAATAAAGGAATGGCGCCTATGCCTTCAACAATAGTACTCAGAATATCCGTGGATTCCCTGGTTGTTGAAGAACAGGGAGTCAAAACATAATATGCATTTTCAAACAAATGTGCGAAGCTGTTTGTATACCCGTATCTCTCAGTTCCTGCCATCGGATGTCCGCCGATAAAAACAGGCGGGTTTGGCAATGCCTCCACATATCGGGTTATTTCACCTTTTGTACTGCAGACATCTGTTAAAATGCAGGTTTTCCCTATCCTGGGAGAAAGCTCGCCTATATAGCGAATCGCCTGCTTAACAGGTGTACAGATGAAAATGAGTTCAGAGTCATAGATACTGCTGTCGAGTCCTGTAAATCCTTTTTCTATGATTCCCTCATTCAAGGCTGACTCAAGTGACCTTTCATCGGCATCAACAGCTTTTATTCCATGGAAGTCCAGCTTTTCACGAAGCGCTCTTGCAAGTGAACCACCTATCAGCCCCAAACCGATTATTGTTATTCTTTCAAAATTCATTGATTGAATTCTCTGCCTACTATTTCGGCAATCCTTCCGATATCTTTACATAAATTATCAAAAGCATCCGGTGAAAGCTGTTGTGCTGCGTCAGACAGTGCAGATCTCGGGTTGGGGTGGACCTCGATAATCAGACCATCGGCTCCTGCAGCGATAGCTGCTCTAGAAAGGGGCAGAATATACTGCGTTTTGCCTGCTGCGTGGCTTGGGTCAACAATGATCGGAAGATGGCTAATGCCTTTGACGACCGGTATCGCACTGAGATCAAGCGTATTTCTTGTTGCTGTCTCAAAGGTCCTGATGCCGCGTTCACAAAGTACAACATTGTAATTGCCCTCGCTCATGATATATTCCGCGGCGTTCAGCCATTCATCTATCGTAGTGGCGGAACCTCTTTTAAAGAGTACGGGTTTGCCGGAACGTCCGACTTCCCTTAGAAGGTCAAAATTCTGCGAATTGCGTGCACCAATCTGGAACATGTCCACATATTTGTCCGCCATCTCAACGGATCGTTCACTGATCACCTCTGTGATTGTAAGCAGTCCCGTCGCTTTACTGGCTTCCTTCAGGAGCTTCAGGCCTTCTTCCTCAAGACCCTGGAATGAATAGGGAGAAGTTCTCGGTTTAAAAGCGCCTCCCCTAAGAAATTTTGCGCCCGATTTTTTAACAGCCACAGCTGCGGTCATAATCTGATCATGGCTCTCGACAGCACAAGGGCCTGCCATCATGATCAGCTCCTTGCCGCCTATCTTCACACCTTTTATATCAATTACACTTGGCTCGGGTCTGAATGTCCTGCCGGCCAGCTTATAACTCTCCATGATCGGAACAAGCTTGTCAACGCCGGGCATAAGCTCCAAAGGGATATCGCTCAACAACCTTTTATCCCCGATGACTCCTATGATTGTCCTTTCGGTACCTTTGGAAATGTGGACACCAAGGCCGAGCGTTTCAAGGACTTTTGACACTTCACGTATTTCCGCTTCCTGTGTGCCGGGTTTCATTACAATAATCATTTAAATCTTCCTTTCTGCCGTTTTTCTAAAGATCATGCAATATTCCGATTGTATTATTCTTTCCTGCGTTTTCAATCTGTTTTAACTATTTTATCCATTCTGCCATATTACAAACCGGTCCTTTTCGATACCTGACAAACTGGTTCAGGCCGGTTTTGATATAAATTTACAATGATATTGTTTAAATGTCAAGGGAAACGGGTTGCCGGAAAAGATTGAAAATGGTCGGCAGGTATAATATAGTATTTTTAGAAGATATTTTTCTCTGAACTAGTTGCAATAATACAGATAAATAAATTATTGCAACAGAAGCTTAAGGTTATATAATGCAAAAAGCTTATTGGCTTAAGTACTTTTTGCATTATATATAGATGAAGGGATGGTTGTTCAAATGCTTAAAATGGTTGAAGTCGATACAATAGCGGGTTTGAGGAAGTTCGTAAACTTCCAGTTCAAATTATACTCCGGGAATAAATTCTGGGTACCTCCGCTGCGTACTGATGAAATGAATACCCTGAGATGGGACCGGAATCCTGCCTTTGACTTCTGCGAAGCAAAATATTGGCTTGCATATCGTGGAAATGAGATCGTCGGTCGTGTCGCTGGGATAATCAATAAAAGATATAATGAAATATGGGATAAGAAGACTGCGAAATTCGGGTGGATCGATTTTATTGACGATGAAGAAGTGTCAGCGGCCTTGCTGGACAAGGTGGAAGATTGGGCGAAAGGAAAGGGAATGACCACCGTCTGCGGACCGCTGAGTTTTTGTGGGATGGACAGGGAAGGAACTCTGGTGGAAGGCTTTGAGGAACTCGGAACGAT
Organism: Hungateiclostridiaceae bacterium UBA1305; assembly: GCA_002307275.1. Classification (GTDB taxonomy): domain Bacteria; phylum Bacillota; class Clostridia; order Acetivibrionales; family DTU013; genus UBA1305. The sequence continues at coordinate 5,668 of DBTX01000094.1, read as the reverse complement.
TTCAACGCTTTATAATTTGCCTTATTATATGAAGCACTTCGAAAAATCGGGATATGTAAAGGATATAGATTGGGTTGAATACGAATTGATGGTTCCCCGGGAAATACCGGAGAGAGTGGATCGGATCGGGGAGGTTGTTCTGAAACGATCAAAACTCAGGATCGCGGAAACTAAAAAGATCAAAGAGCTTCTCCCATACGGCAAGGAGCTTTTCGAACTGCTGAATGTGGCTTACAAGGACCTTGAGGGAGCCGTTCCGCTGACTGATAAGCAGATAGATATGTATATCAAACAATATTTCAGTTATGTTAGTACGGAATATATCAAGATTATCCTGGATGAAAACGACAGGATCGCCGCATTCGGTATTGCCATGCCTTCTCTTTCAAAAGCGTTCCAGAAGGCGAAAGGGAACCTTTTCCCCTTCGGCTTCCTGCATATACTAAAAGCGTTAAAAAAGAATGACAGTCTGGACCTGTATCTTGTTGCCGTGAGGCCGGACCTCCAGAATAAAGGCATCAATGCTATCCTGATGACCGAGGTCAACAAGGCCTGCATCAGAAACGGCATCTTCAAGGTTGAGAGTGGTGGTGAGCTTGAGGACAATCTCAAGGTGCAGGCCTTCTGGAAGCATTATGACTCAAGGCAGCACAAGAGAAGACGGAGCTACATCAAGTCGATCGGCTGAATCTTATCATAGGAATTCGCTTGGAGACTTCTATCAAACTTGAAGTCATGGGCTTTTATTGAAAAAATTCTGAAGAGGATAGCACTTTGACGATATAATGAGGCAAAAGATGTCCCCATCTCTATAGCTCTTTTGCTTCGCAAAAAGCCTTGGTGGCGGGTATCAATTTGGTTTTTTGGCGTCGAGCATATCTCCCGCCCCGGATGTATGGGCGAGCAGCAAGCAAAGCCTGCGACCAGCCTCGTTGAAACGCACCTAGCTGCGGTATAATAGGGTAAATTGGAATATCACGGATTTAGAAATATGTAAATACTTTATTGACTTTTGTCGATAACTCTATTGCAGGAAAACTGATTGCAATTCAACAGATGCAAACCAACTACAAAATGGTCTCATGTCAGCAGATATATTATTATGTAAACCAAGGCAACTTAATTTGTTTTGACTATTTAAAAGCAATATGTCCAAATAAATAAGAATTGTTTATAGGAGGAGTACAATGTTTTTAAGAAAGCTGAAAATCAGCCAAAAATTATACCTTGGTTTTGGAATATTTTCTATAATCATATTGATAATATACGGCTATACGTATATAAACTTTCAGAAGGTAACTCGTGTAGTAGATGCCAATCTGTCGGCTTACAAAGTCATGCAGGAATCAGATGCCATACTGAACAGTCTGGTCAGCATGGAAACAAGCTTGCGAGGCTACACTATCACAAATGATGAAAATTATCTTAAACCGTTTTATACTGGGAAGGCTAATTTCGTTACACAATTCAACTTGATGAAATTGTCTGTCTCAGGTAATCCATATCAACTCAAGAGGTTGGATAAGCTTTTTTCAGCTTACGAGAACTGGCTGAAAAATGAAATGAATGTACTTGACAGGAAAAAGCAGGAGGTAAATGAAGCTTTTGTTGGAGTTTCCACAGAAGCTTCCATAAAAGTGGATCAGCCGGATGCAGACAATTTACAGGCCATGCCTCCCCAAATGACACCCGAGCCGCCGCAAGACAAGCCACAAGACATGCCACAAGACATGCCACAGGATAATCCTGCGAATGACACTGAAAGCACATACAACAGTATACCATTGGATTCTCAGAATGCGGCCGACCTGATCCGGACAGGAAAAGGGAAAGACGGGATGGATCAACTACAAGCCATAATTGGTGAAATCAACAGGGAGCAGAAGAAACAGCTGGAACTGGAACGGAACAGCCTTGACAATATTAAGGCAAAAACCTACCTTACAATATTACTTGGTGCAATCATTGCCGCTCTGTTTGCACTGCTGATCTCGTTTATTTTTTCCCAATCCATTACCAGGCCTATTAAAATGCTGATCCGTGCCGCAGAAAATATTACAAAGCAGCATTATCATAAGCCGATCATGCTCGAATCCGATGTTGACCTCGGTATTTTGGTCAGGAATTTTAACAATATGCAAAAAGCCATTCAGGAAAGGGAAGAGGAGCTTAAAAGAAAAAATGAAGCAATTAAAGTGAAAATGAAGGAAGCAGATGAGGCAAACAGGCTTAAGAGCCAGTTCCTCGCAAATATGTCGCATGAACTGCGTACCCCCCTCAATTCGATTATTGGCTTTACTGTACGTGTGATAAAAAAGAGTGCGGAAATATTACCGCCTTCCCAACTGGAAAATTTAAAAATTGTCAAGTCGGAAGGAGATCATTTGTTGGCCCTGATTAATGATTTGCTGGATTATTCCAAGCTTGAGGCAGGTAAAATGAAAGTGTATCTTGAAACCTTCAACATGGAGGAAGTGATAAATGAGGCATACAACATAACTGCACCACTTATGGAAGGAAAACCGATTACCTTTGAAAAGGAATTATATACTGATGAAGGCATTCAGATCACAAGTGACAGGATAAAAATTAAACAAATTCTGATAAACCTGTTAAGTAATGCATTTAAATACTCAGAAAAGGGCAATGTTAAATTATCTGTAAATGCAATGAACAATTCCTATTGTATAAAAGTAAAGGATGATGGCATAGGTATTGCCAAAGAAAATCTTGAGGACATATTTGACGAGTTTCGGCAGGTCGATGGCACGTATACCAGAAAAGCCGGCGGCACGGGACTGGGTCTGTCCATCACCAAAGGGCTTGTATTGTTGCTGGGCGGCACAATTGAAGTAGAAAGCACACCAGGAGTTGGAAGCAGATTTTCTGTAACTCTCCCGTTTATAGTACCGGAAAATGTATAAGATAATACACTTATATAAAATATAAATGGAAGTAATGCAGATTTGAAGAACAAACGGATTGCAAAAATAATTTATGACCCGGTAATTTATCCGGGAGAGAGTCAGGAGAAGACTATATGAGCTTGAAGGCACTGGTTGCTGATGATAACATTCTAAATATAAGGTTATTGCGGGACATTCTAATCGATGAGAATTTTGAAGTATATATGGCCGATAACGGCCTGCCTGTTGTCGAAATGGCTCGTGAACTGTTGCCGGATGTAATCCTGCTGGATATTATGATGCCAGGGCTTGATGGCTTTAGAGTATGCGAACTGTTGAAAAACACTCCGGATGTGAAGGATATTCCTGTCATCATGGTAACTGCAAAAACGGATGGGAACGATATACGGCAGGCTCTGGACATTGGTGCTTTCGACTACATCAGAAAACCTTTTGATGAAATTGAAGTGGTAGCAAGGATCTATTCGGCTATCCGTTATAGGGAGCAGCAGAATAAATTACTTGAATTTGCAACAAAGGACAGTCTTACAGGGCTTTTTAACAGAGCAATACTAATGGAACTTTTTGAGAAGGAGCTCTCGAGGCAGGAGCGATGCGGGTCTGATATTGCTTTTGTGATGATGGACATGGACCATTTCAAGCAAATTAACGATACATATGGACATGTGGCTGGGGATACATTATTGAAGGAATTCACCGGCATTCTTGCCGGTTCTGTCAGGCAGAGTGATATTATCGGCAGATATGGAGGAGATGAATTCAGCTTGATTTTATCCCGGCTTGATTCAGATAATATTTTACTTTTCTGCGAAAGGATCAGAAAAATTATTGAGCAAAGTAAATTTCTGATCGGAGGTGACACCATTTCGGTTACAACCAGCATGGGTATATGTGTAAAACGTCCAGACCAGGACATAACTGCTGAAGACATGATACAAAATGCGGATGCCGCTCTTTATAGAGCCAAGAACAATGGACGCAACAGGGCTGAAATGACTCAATCCGTGAGCTGACACAACCAGTCTGCTTTATATGCAGGAACTGAATAAATATGTCAGGAATATCATGCTAATTTATTCGACTAAAGTAAAAATTTCAAATAATTGTTTAGATTAACGTTTTGAGAAAAATTCTTGAACTGGTTTCAATGTGTGTTATAATATACATTGTGTCAAATAATTCCCATTACTCTTGAATGATTTTGCTATTATATAGGAAATATAATATATGCTGGTATTATAACAAGGGGGAATTCATATGAAGGATTATACTGTGGATAAGCTCCGAAACGTGTGCCTCATGTCACATGGCGGAGCTGGAAAGTCGACACTGGCTGAAGCAATGTTATTCAACACCGGTGTCCTGGACAGGTTTGGCAAGGTTAACGATGGAACCACCACAACGGACTACGATCCTGAGGAAGTTAAAAGAAAGATATCCATCAGCACTGCATTAGCTCCATGTGAATGGAAGGATTGCAAGATCAATGTCATCGACACCCCCGGCTACTTCGACTTTGTCGGAGAAGTAAAGCAGGGAATCAGGGTATCGGACAGTGCAGTTATACTTGTGCCTGCAAAGGGCGGAGTAGCTGTCGGTACTGAAAAAGCCTGGGCTTATGCAAAAGAACAGGGAATCCCCAAAATGTTTTTTGTAAGTAAAATGGATGAAGAGAATGCCAACTTTTTTGAAGTTCTCGGTCAATTGACCAATACTTTTGGAAAGGGTGTCATCGCATTCCAACTCCCGATTATTGAAAATGATAAATTTATTGGCTTTGTTGATGTCCTTGAAATGACGGCGAAAAAATTCGACAAGGATAAGCTGGTCGACACAGCAGTTCCTGCCGGTTTAAATGATAAGATATCGGCGATCAAAGAAGCTCTGAACGAATCGATTGCTGAAACAAGTGAGGATCTGATGGAGAAGTTCTTCGGCGGTGAGGAATTTACCGCAGAGGATATTAAAAAAGGACTTTGCATTGGTGTTGCAGACGGTGCAATCGTGCCGGTCCTTTGTGGATCAGCTCTTCTGAATCAGGGAATACAGACGCTTATGGATACAATTATTGAATATATGCCTTCACCGAACGCCAAACCGACAATCAAGGCCGTTAAGGCGGGAACGGATACAGTAATTGAGCTCAGAACTACTCCTGATGAAATCATGTCCGCACTGGTTTTCAAGACCATCGCCGACCCTTTCGTTGGGAAAATTTCGATGTTCAGGGTCTATTCCGGAACATTCAAGACTGATACTGTTGTATATAATTCAACAGCAGAGAAGACGGAGAAAACTGCACAGGTATTCATGCTCAGGGGCAAGAAACAGATACCGGTTGACAGAATCATCGCAGGCGATATCGGCGCTGTTGCCAAGCTGCAGTATACCAATACAAACGATACCTTATGTGAACAGGCAAAACCTGTCGTACTTGAGAAGATAGAATTTCCGGAGCCTGCACTTTCTTTGGCAGTTGAGCCAAAGGCAAAGGGTGATGAGGAAAAGATCGGTTCCGGACTAAATAGACTTCAGGATGAGGATCCCACTTTTAAGGTACACCTCAATACTGAAACACATCAGACGATTATTTCAGGAGTTGGAGAACAGCATCTGGATGTGATTGTAAGCAAGCTGAAAGCGAAATTTGGCGTATCTGTCAATCTTGTTGACCCGAAGGTTCCATACAGGGAAACCGTTAAAAAGAAGGTCAAGGTGGAAGGCAAGCATAAGAAACAGTC
>DBTX01000077.1 GCA_002307275.1 Hungateiclostridiaceae bacterium UBA1305 | reverse complement strand
GCGTAAGCGTGTCAGAGGACCATCCTCCAACACGTTTGCTGCGAGGTGTGCAAAATTTTAAGTAGTGTGTAGATATCTTGCGATAAAAACAGTCTTCCAACAAAAAAACTGTGCAAAAATTTAATTAATGAGCAGATTATTTTGAATTTTTCCCATATATTTTGAACATTATTTAAAATTTTGCACACTTAGCTACAAAAATACCGATATAGCAGTTCTACCAATGTAGATGGACAGGGTCGTCCATCACTACAGAATACATATCTAGCCTGTTTACTTCGCATACCTCAACGAATGCGCATACTTCTACGTATGCGCTATACTATGACGAGGGGACGGAGTAGTTGGCACCCCATCTAAAATAGTGCGTCGAAACTCTGTCCCCTTGACACGTCCCCATACCATCCACATTACTTATGTTGTTTTTCTCATACACACTTAAACGGCCAAATCATCAATGCTGTCTTATCCATACCAGCATTTCTCCCTGCGTTCTGTTCCCCCACATGAAATAGGGCACAGCCTTCAGTTCTACAGACTCCTCCTGCTTCAAAGCAGGCCTGTAAAGTTCATCTCCCCAGCAGTCGTCTACGGTGCGGATGCCTGTAGTGTGTATCGTCACGGCGCCATCCATCAGATCTTTATCGTATGCACATTTAAAATCGGGATTACTTGCAATGGAGAGAGCAGAAAGATTGCTGCCGTTATCTTCTTCTTCCAGACAGTAAACAAGTGGGCCCCTCTGGATAGCTACCCTGCCTGCATCAGCCCGTACCTTCGGATTGGCCTGAAGCAGCTCTATGGACAACTCCATGCAAAGCTCCACTTCATCTCCGGTCTTCCAGCATCTGTCCAGTGTCAGATAACCATTTACCAGTCTGCCTTCCTGCGCTGTTTCTGTGCCATTTATGAAGACGGTCCATTTCCTGCACCATCCGGGTATCCGCAATGCCAGCTTAAAGCTTTTTTCAACAGGTGTTTCTATTTTGATCTTTACATTACCCTCCCAGGGATAATTGTTTTCCTGGATCAGCCGCAGTTTGCCACCACTGATCTCCATGTCTGCCGTTCCTCCGATATAGAGATGTGTATATACAGTATCTTCATCGGAGGAATATACATACTGCCCCAAAGAGGCCAGCAACCTTGCAATATTCGGCGGACAGCATGCACAACCGAACCACTTTTGCCTTACAGGTTTTACATGCTGTCTCCCGGGATTTTTCTCGGAAGCCTCCGGCCACACATCAAGCGGGTTGACATAGAAGAAATGTTTGCCGTCTCTGGACATGGAGCCCAGTACAGTATTATAAAGCGTCCTTTCCATGATATCTGCATAGGTACCGTCAGGATCCATCTGAAGCATACGATGCGCAAAGAAAATCAGACCTATGGAAGCGCAAGACTCTGCATATACCGTGTCATTGGGGAGATCATAGTCAAAGGAGAATGCTTCTCCATGGTGGGTGGAACCAATTCCGCCTGTAATGTACATCTGTCGTGTGACAATATTGTTCCAAAGTCTTTTACAAGCCTTGAACAATTCTTCGTCCCCTGTTTCTCTTGCAATATCCGCCATACCCGAATACATGTACACCGCTCTGACAGCATGGCCGATTGCGACCTCCTGTTCATACACCGGCTTATGAGCCAGGAAATATTTCAAATCAGGCTCGGGACACTTGGCTTTTGTCCAATGGGATAACTCTTTCCTTGTTTCCTTCCATTCCGTGATGAAAAAATTAGGTTCCCTGCCGCGCTCCTGTATAAAGTATCTGCCAAGCTTCAGGTATCTTTCATTTCCTGTTGCATGATATAGCTTGACCAATGCAAGCTCCACTTCCTGATGCCCGTCATATCCCTGGATTTTCCCCGGTTCGGTACCGAAAACCGAATCGATATAATCAGCGAACCGGCACATCACATCCAGCAGCTTCTTCTTTCCTGTTGCCTTATAATAAGCAACTGCAGCTTCCATCATATGTCCTGCACAATATAATTCATGGCATTCACCCAGATTTGTCCACCTTTTTCCCGGCTCTTTCAGGATAAAATACGTATCCAGATATCCGTCAGGCTGCTGCGCTTTTTCTATGACTTCAATGATTCCGTCGGCCAGTGCCTCAAGCTGTGGATCAGGATGAACCTCCAGGGTGTATCCGACTGCTTCGAGCCATTTGGCAATGTCGCTGTCCTGAAATACAAACCCTTTAAATTCGCCCTCTTCCAGACCTGCAGCTATCCTGAAATTCTTTACCGCGTGACTGGGCTCGGCATCAGGGATGCGGTCATTCAAAGCCTCCCACTGATACGGGATCACCGTATTGCGTATCAACTCAATATAGTCTGACCAGAACGCATCTGAAACACGCACATTTTTTAACGGAACCGGTTGTAAAGCCTTTAATTTATTCATCTATTTCATTCTCCTTTATTAAGAGTCTGCTCGGAAACTCCTTGGAATATGTCATACAGTTGCACATTCATATAAACGACGTTACAATACCAGTATGACATAAACTTTTTAAACTGTCGGTAGCGAAAGAATATATAAGGTGGAGGATATTGACTTATGTTTTATCTCAAAACCAGTATCGAAAAACCACTGTGTTTTCTGTCTGCCGGCAGCTTTACTGCTGATGAAGACTGGACTCACGTACAGAGGGTCATTGACAATATTGAGATTATTATTTGTACCAAAGGAACTGTATTTATCCAGCAGGAGGATGAAAAATACAAGATTGGTGAAGGCGACGTCCTGCTCCTGCTCCCCAGCCATATACACAAAGGCTATGCAACTTCCGTGAAAGGTACCTCCTTTTACTGGGTACACTTTAAATGGGACAATACCTGCAGTGTCCTTGACGAGAAAAGTGCTGCGGAAGAGATGTACCTTGCCGGTAACAACCCCTACTTCAACGGATTGAATGGCATGATCCTGCTTCCTTCCTGCTTCCATACCTCCAGTATCGAAAGGATCGGCATTCTATCCCGTCAGCTGCTGCACATAAACGAATCGCGTTATTATACCGGCCTTGGTGTGGACTACATTTTAACATCTCTTCTCATCGAACTTACAGAACAGGCCATTGCACAAGCGTCTGATGAAAGTAATCGTGGGATTCCTCCGGAGAATCTGTCTAAAATACTTGAATGGATACGCGTCCATTTAACCTGGGAGATTTCTCTGAAACAGGTAGCTTATGAATTCAACTATACACGTGAATACCTGGCCCGCTACTTTAAAAAACATATGGGAATGAGCATGCTGGGATATATCCATCGTATGAAAATGGCAAAAGCCCGGGAGCTTCTCTGTCAATCTGACCTGAGTATAAAGGAAATCGCCGCAGCATTGGGCTTTCAAGATGACAAGTACTTTCTCAGACTTTTCAAGCGTCATGAAAAAATAACGCCTGGGGAATACAGAAAAGCGTATTACAGGATTCACATGAACAACAGCTGAACTTGCTGTCTGTAGAAAGGTTTGGCTTAGTAATGTCACAATATTCCAAGCTGTTTTAAATCTGATAGGCTGTTCACAGGCCGCAAAGGAAATTAAATATCTGGTCATAAAGCTCAGGGTAGAATTCATGGCCATAATCATGGAACAACAACATATTCTTTTGCGCTGTTATCTTGTTATATGCGGCAAATTGAGTCGACGGAGGGCAGACATTGTCCAGCAGGCCAGTTGTCATCAGTACATCTCCGCGAATACGCCCGATGATATTCTGTATGTCTATATAGCCCAGCTTCATAAATATCTCATCTTCCCTCAAATGCATGGGATCAAAAAAACGGAAGAATTCTTTTATCTCTTCTGATAAATCCAAATACCAATACCGTTTAAAATCACTAAGGTACGGGTGTACCGGAGCTACCTTCCTGATACGCGGTTCAAGGGCAGCACATACAAGAGCCAGCGCACCTCCCTGGGATTCACCTGTGGCTCCCACACGGGTCTCATCGACTTCGGGAAAATTCATTACGATGCCGGCAAGTTGTGCCGTATCCAGGAATATTTGTCTGAAAACCATATTTTCAGGAGAGTCATCAAGACCTCTGATGATATGACCGCGCAAAGTAGGGCCCTTTACGCAGCCTGTATCTTCGGAACTGCCGCCCTGACCGCGGCAGTCAAGTGCTGCTACAGACATTCCCATTGCCACATAACCGAGTTTATCACACCAATCCCCTGCATTCCAGGCATACCCGTGAAATTTTAAAATTGCCGGGTGCGGTTTCCCTGCATTCTTTGGTCTCAAGTACTTTGCATGTATTCTTGCGCCCCTTACTCCTGTGAAATAAAGGTCGAAGCACTCTGCAAAAGGTACTTGAAATTCGCTGGGCACCAGTTCAATCTGTGGATCCACAGACTTCATTTCCGCGAGAGCATTATCCCAGAAAGCATCAATATCAGGAGGACATGGGCTGCTTCCCGTATATTTTTTCAGTTCTCCCATTGGCATATCGCCATGCGTTAATGTCATATAAAGGTTCCTCCATTGTTTATCTTTGATGGAACGGGGTTCACCCCGAAGAACTATCTGCCACAGAGCAAGCCATATGCGGACGGCCAATGGCCGCCCTACATTTTTTGCGGAAATAATATTGTCATAATTTAGCTGCATTTAGCTGTTATCGGTTATTGTCACAACCGACCAACCGGTAATACAAATTCACCTTTGGCTATCAACTCAAGATTTTTTGATATCAATTCAATACGCTGCCGGACACATGAATGGGATCTGAGAGGATCTTCCGGAGTATTGAGTACATAATCCAGCAGCTTGTCTACAGTTGTAGTTGCTACATGGCAGCGTGTATCGGCGGATGCATAGTAAATGAGAATATCACCGTTACTCCTGGCAACTGCGCCGTTGCAGAATATTACGTTTGATACGTCCCCGATTCTTTCTTCACCCTCAGGAGCAATCAAAAACCCACCCGGACGGTGAGTGACCTGTTCCGGATGTCCAAGGTCGGACAGGAAGGCGTATACTACGTAACGAAGGCCTGCTGCTGTGTTTCTAACGCCGTGGGCAATATGCAGCCAGCCCTTTTGGGTTTTGATGGGAGCAGGTCCCTGACCATTTTTTACTTCCTTTATTGTATGGTATTCCTTGCATTCCATGAGGATTTCTTCATCAATAGAGGCGTTTTCCATACTTTCGGTATACCCGAAGCCGATCCCGCCGCCCTTTCCGGTCTCTATAAACCCATCCTGAGGGCGTGTATATAATGCATATTTTCCGTTGATAAACTCAGGATGAAGTACTACATTACGTTGTTGTGCAGAAGCTGTTTTCAAGTCGGGGAGACGTTCCCAGGTTTTAAGATCTTTTGTCCTGGCAATACCACAGGCGGCAACTGCACTTGAAGTATCGCCAAAGGGGGCATCCGGGTCTTTTCTTTCAGTGCAGAAGAGTCCGTATATAAAGCCGTCTTCATGTTTTACAAGCCTCATGTCATAGACATTGATGTCCGGGTCACCGGTTTCGGGCATTACAACAGGATAATCCCAGAATTTGAAGTTATCAATTCCGTTATCGCTTTCTGCTATTGCGAAAAAGGATTTGCGGTCTGCTCCTTCAACACGGACTACAAGAAAAATTTTCCCATCCAGCTCTATGGCTCCCGGATTAAAGGCACAATTTACCCCCAGCCGCTCCATCAGATATGGATTGGTCCTGTAGTCCAGATCGTATTTCCAGAACAGGGGAGTGTGGTCTTTGGTGATTACAGGATATTTATACCGGTTATATACGCCATTGATACTGGGCTGTATTTCGTTTTTTCTGGTGATCGTCTTATTGTATTCATTTGCTAGAAATAGCAGCCTTTCATCAAAACACTTTTTATCCATCATTTCACCTCAAAATGCTTCTTTATTATTTATTATCCTGTCCACCCTGTGCATTATTTCAAAGCACATTCTACTATTATGATAAGGGCATTTCCAGGGGCCGACCTTTTCATCATGGTACACTTTTCTGCCATCAGCCGATACACTCCAAAACCATTCACCATATACCTTGTCAATAATATGGCTGCTGATGAAATGCCAAATATTCATGGCTTCATCCATAAAGTAAGTTTTCCCGGTCAATTCGAAAGCGTTAAAAAAACCGACTACAGCCTCGGCCTGGGGCCACCAGTCTTTGCTTTCGCCAGGGAGAACACCCTGTTCTTCTTCGTTATACAGGCCCCCATATTTACGGTCAATACCTTTTTCATAAACCTTTTCTGCCATTTTTATAGAAATATCCCTGACCTTTTTTAAAGTTCCCTCATTCCCCAGAACTTCGGCAGCTTCGTACAAAAGCCAGCTGCCTTCAATATCGTGTCCGAAGGA
>DBTX01000011.1:4203-30839 GCA_002307275.1 Hungateiclostridiaceae bacterium UBA1305 | reverse complement strand
ACTAGCCTTCATGATTTTGCCGTGGGAATGCGGGAAATATGAGTTGACACAGCAGCAGTGCGGGTGATAGAATGATTTACTTTGACATTAAATCCTGTTTGTAGTATACTAAAAAAAGTGGGTCGAGATATACCATCAAACACTTCCTTTATATTTATCATATGGGAGTTTTATTTATCAGATTATTTTTTCTTAATCGTTCCAGACGACAGCAGGCTGAACCCTTTTGATTCGCCGAACGATATCTTACAAAGGACAAATCACATTTGTGAAGTGTATACTTATGGGGTTCGTTTGGAGGAATTGATATGTTTAATGTAGGCGATAAAATCGTTTACCCGATGCACGGAGCCGGAGTTATCGAGTCCATTGAGGAAAGGGAGATCCTGGGTCACAAGCAAAACTATTATGTGATGAAAATGCCTGTTGGTGATATGAAGGTAATGATTCCGACACTCAACGTAGCCGGAATAGGTATCAGGGAAATAATAGAGAGTCGTGACGTGGACAAGGTCTTTGAAATACTTCAGGATCAGAATGTAAATGTCACAAACAACTGGAACAAGCGGTACAGGGAAAACATGTCAAAGATCAAAAGCGGTAATATCTATGAAGTAGCTGACGTTGTCAGGATACTTATGATCAGGGAACGCGAAAAAGGGCTGTCCACAGGCGAGAGAAAAATGCTTAACAGTGCAAGGCAGATATTGATAAGTGAACTCGTACTCGCAGGAGATACTGATCAAATAGAGATAGAAATGGTTATCAATGATTTCCTCAGAATTTAACTATAGATAATGCAGAAACGATGAAGTAGCAGGATTTTTCACTTATCTTATTTATTTAATTGGTCCTCAGTAATGAAATATTTCTACAAATATAGCGAGGCAAAAGATGTCCCCCACCTCAATGGCTCTTTTGCTTCGTAAAAAAGCCTATGTGGAGGGTACTGATCTGGTTTTCAGGATGCATAGGCGAGCAGCAAGCTCTGCTTTCGACCAGCCTCGTTGAAACGCAGCAGCGGGAATAAAATTTTTCTACAATCGAAGAATTTTATTTTGAACCGATGCGTTATAATAACCGCAGATGACCGGGGAATATTATTTATAGGGGAGTAAATAATGTGTTGAACAATGTGATCAAATTCTCGTTTGCAGCTGTAGGATGCTTTACTGGAATCACCCTTACAAGAACATTTTTTATTTATCAGCTGCCGGGTACATCGCCGGAGCTCAAAGTAGCCGTGTTCGTAATAGTATCGTTGGCTGCGGCGCTTTTATTCTATTCGACCGGAAATAAGATAATTGAAATTGTAGTATCGGGTCTGGACAAGATGGAGCTTTTTGTACAGAAGCTTACGCTGTATGAACTGGTAATCAGCTCCATAGGCCTTGTCGTAGGCCTTGTCATTGCCAATCTTGTAACTATTCCGATAAAAGATATTGCAATCATAGGTACGCCGATCTCAATCGCAGCCAACATTCTGTTCAGCTGTTTGGGTGTTGCTGTAGCGGTCGGCAAAAAGAATGAGAATCTTTTTGATTCAGCGCAGGGAAGGGTTTCAGGGGGTAAAGAAGCAGTACGCCTGCCTGAGCCCAAGATACTTGATACAAGTGTCATTATCGACGGCAGGATCGTTGACATATGCAGAAGCGGTTTCATTGAAGGAGAACTTGTCGTTCCAAGCTTTGTGCTGGAGGAACTCAGGCACATTGCCGACTCGCAGGATGCTTTGAAACGCAACAGAGGCAGGCGTGGACTTGATGTGTTGAATATGATTCAAAAGGAACTTGAGTTTCCGGTAAGAATAGAAAATGCCGAGGTAAATTCCGATTCCGAGGTGGACAGCGCACTGTTAAGGCTTGCGCAAAAGCTGGGCGGCAAGGTGCTTACGATTGATTACAATTTGAACAAGGTGGCGAGTTTCCAGGGAGTACCGGTGCTGAACATCAATGAATTGGCAAATGCGGTAAAGCCTATTGCGCTACCTGGTGAAGACATGACGGTCCAGGTCATCAAGGATGGCAAGGAAAACGGTCAGGGCATCGGTTATCTTGATGATGGTACGATGATCGTCATCGACGGCGGCAGGAGACATATCGGTGAAAGCCTCAACGTGACTGTAACGAGCATACTCCAAACCGCAGCAGGCCGTATGATTTTTGCAAAGCCCAAGTATACGATAGAAAGAGTGATTTGAAATTTGTAACTATAGCGGGGGAAATATTACCCCGCTTTTTTTATAACGCTATTGCTGCGTTTCAACGAGGCGGGGGACATCCTGCACCTCGTTATAGTGGTCATAAAAGCTCAGACTCTGGAAGGATACGGTATGTATGTATAGTGAAGAAAATGCAAGAGTAAGCGTGGTCATCGCGGCAGCAGGCAAAGGTACGCGAATGGGCCTGGATCAGAACAAGCAGTACCTTGAATTAGCGGGTAAGCCTCTACTTGCCAGAACAATACAGGCATTCGAGGATTGCGCCTTGATCGATGAGATCATTGTTGTTGCCAATGAAGCGGAAGTTGGGTATTGCAGGGAGAATATTACAAGCAGATATGGATTCGGGAAAGTCAGGTGTGTCGTATCCGGCGGCGTTACAAGACAGCAATCCGTATTTATCGGGCTTAAGAATGCAAGTGCGGACTGCAGCATTGTATTAATCCATGATGGAGCCAGACCGTTTATCGATAATGACAGCATACAGGCATGTATCGAAGCGGCGGCAGAATGCGGCGCTGCAATAGCGGCGGTACCTGTAAAGGATACGATCAAGCGTGCCAATGCATGTGGATTTGTGGATGAAACTCTTGACAGAAGCAGCCTCTGGTCAATACAGACACCGCAGGCCTTCCATTATCAGCTAATTGTGGAAGCACACAGAAAAGCTCAGGAGGAAGGCTTTGACGGAACAGATGATGCAGTTCTTGTTGAGAGGCTGGGGTTGAAGGTCCGGCTTGTGATGAGCAGCTATTACAATATAAAGATAACCACCAGAGAGGATATTGCTATTGCCGCCGCAATTGCCGGCATGGGGCTGTAATGCCCTTTCCCTATGGCCAGCTGCTTCTCTGTTTAAGCAGGAGAAAATAATGTTCAGGAACTGAAACTTCAGCAACTAGCCGGGGGACATTCCTTTGCAATGGACCTTGAAAGGTGTGTCCCCTTACCCAATCAAAAGGGGACATTCCTCAGACTACATCGCCATACTTCTTGTTGAGGTGTGTCCCCTTACCTTTAAATCACTGTAATGATGCTCAATACCTGTATGCCAAGGCCTTGGCCGAACTGGGTGAGGCCTTCGCCCGTAGTGGCTGTTATTCCGATACAATTTTCAGGTATCTCGAGCAAAATGGAAAGATTCTGCCTGATGTCGGCTATTCGCGGGGTGATTTTGGGCCTCAGGCATTCTATAGAAATAGAAACATGTACGATTCTATGATCATCCAGATATTGCAATGCTTTTCGCAGGTATACACTGCTGTCGGTGATTCCCTGATTCAGACATAGGTCGTCGCTGACTTCGCCGAGTATGTTGACGCAGGTCACGCTGGATATGGCGTTGGTTATGGAATGCAGAATCACATCGGCATCACTGTTGCCTTTGAGTGGAGGTTCATTATCAAAGATGATCCCTCCAAGCACCAGTTTTTTTTCATTATCTTCGAAATCAAATCCATGACTGTCCTGACCAATGCCTACTTTCATGAAGTAAACTCACAATTCCGCCCTGCAGGATCCACCGCAGACTTTTAAAAGCCTGGTATTATACCTGCATAGTTAGGGCATATTTTTCTGCAAATATTACATTTCTTTAAAACAAAGCCTCTTTCATTCCTGAAATTCGATAAAGGTCTGCATAGCTTTTGATCGACTGTTTTCCCATCAAGAGCATTTGCAGGACAGGCTTCAATGCAAAGTCTGCAATTATCCGGGCACATGCTGTATTCTGCCGGTTTGTCTGGGTCAAGCTCCGTATCGGTGAGTACTGCACCTATCTGAATTATATTACCGAGTTTCATATTTGTCAAAAGAGCGTTTTTGCCTAAAGAGCCTAAACCCGCCAGATATGCGGCGTGCCTCATCGACAGTATGGCATGTCCAACCTGTTCTTCTTTATTCCAGTATTCATACGGGTAGTATATTATTAAAACGCGGATCGACCATGCCAGGGAGTATTTGAAAAGGACAAGGCTGACCGTCAAAGAAATATCTTTTGCGGTGGGCTTCAAAAGCGGATCGAATTTTGTAAATACATTCAGAAAATGTGTTAACCTAACGCCGAATGAGTTCCGGAATACGCTGATTTAACGGAAATGTTAAGCCCTTCATATCGGACCGCGGGGATACGGAACCGGTCATTTTATGAGGTGTATTATTCTGCTGAAGAGGCTTATTATCCCCTCTTGTAAATTTTCAATAAAATAGATATTCTATATACAATGAAAAAAAAGATTTGGGTTCTCAAATTTTTACTTGTAGTACATTTGGAGCCTTGCTGAAAAAAGTATAATTATTCCTTGTCAAAATCTTTTTTTCAACATAGATAGGTTTATCGGATAAATTTCTGTAATGTACGAAGCCACAGATGCACAAATGAAACAGCAAGTGAGGGATTGACCATGTTCAGGGTAGTTATTGTCGACGATAACAGGTATGAACGGGACGGCATCATCAAATCCATAAACTGGGGCAAGCTGGATGCTGAAATTGTCGGTGCGTTTTCCAACGGTGCGAAGGTACTGGGAAAAATTGACGAATTGAATCCCCATATCATCATAACCGATATCGCAATGCCGGTTATGAACGGTATTCAAATGTCCGAGCACATCAGGAAAAGCCATCCCGATATAAGCATCATTTTTATAAGCTGCCACAGCGATTTCCAGTTCGCCAGGTCCGCAATCGACCTGGGCGTGTACCGGTATGTCTTGAAACCCATTATATCCCATGAGCTTGAAATCGCCGTGAAAGAGCTTTTGGACGAATACAGGCTTCAGGACCTGCAGTACCGGGAAAAGCAGAGAATGATGAAGCAAATGGAGGAGATGCTGCCCATGGTTCAGGAGCAGTTCCTGAAAGAGCTCCTGCTGGGAAATTTCCACGATAATGAAGATATCCGGAGAAGAATCGACTTTTTAAAAATCCGTACGGTAGAAAAAAGTATTATTCACGTCATGCTCATCAGTGTCAATGAGCATGAAGAAATGGCTCATGCGGTTAGTGTGGCGGATTCATACTTTATATCCTATTCCATCAAAAACATTGTCGCTACATTCAATAATGACATGCATGCAATTTTACCCGTTCAGATATCAAACCACGAATTTGCGGCGGTCTTTTTCAGCAGGTTGGACATTAACGAGCCGGATGCCGTCTTAAACGAAAGGAGACATGTCGTGGATGCGGCTGCCGAAATCAACATGGAGGTCGGCAGGCAGCTGGAATTGAATACAACTATGGGCATCAGCAGGTTTTCCGTTGAGATGGCGGACATCCCCATTCTGTACAGGCAGTCCTGTAAGGCGGTGGAAACCAGATTCTACAGCGGAAGCAACCCGATCATCCTGTTTGAAGAGATTGAGGACCGGTCCGAAGGAGCTTTAGAAGCGATACCAAGCCTGGAATCGGTTTACCGGGACGTGAAAGCTTTGTTGAACTATGGAGAGGATAAGGACGATGGAGAGATCAGGGCATTCATAGAGAAAAACCTGAACCCGCGCGACTTCATGCCCGATGAAAATTATGCCAAGAGCTTCATATCGCTTGCCGTAACGATGGCCAGTATTATATTAATGGAATCGAACCAGTCCTTCAAGGATATTTTCGGGGATAACATCCTGATTTGGAAGAAGCTGAATCAGTTTGAAACGATTGTTGATATAAAACAGTGGACCTTTAATATCTTCAAGATGATCAAGGAACATTTGTCCGAAAAAAGCAGAACAAAAAGCATGCGTACCATCGAGATGATCAAGGATATCATAAAAAACCGGTATAGCGAGCAAATCTCAATAGATGAGATCTCAAAATCAGTTTACCTGAGCCCCAGATATGCGAACAGCATATTCAAGAAAGAAATGGACAAAACGATTTTCGACTACCTGATGGAATACCGCCTGGAAAAGGCAAAAAAGCTGTTAAGGGAGCCGGACGGCAAAGTGGCTGCCGTTGCCGAGGCTGTAGGGTATGTAAGCACATCTTATTTTTGTCTGGCATTCAAAAAAAATGTAGGTATGACACCTGCCGAATATAAAAACAGGTCTATTCTCTAATGTGCGGAGGTCACAAAATGCTTTCACTCAAAAAAATGCAATACAGGCATAAACTTACGGCTGTAATTTTGTTGTTTACCATGCTGCCCATGGTAATACTCAGCATGTTTTTAATTAATAAAATATGGGACGGCAAGGTGGACGGGATCATATCCCGGAACAAAGCGCAGCTGGAGAACAGTGCCAGTATGGTCGATACCCTGTTGTATTCCTGTACGGAGAAGCTTCTTTATATTAACAGCAATTACTATATCCTGAGTTTCCTGGAAACCAATATCGATTTAAACCTGGTCGGTGACATATCCTTCGACGAATACCTGAAAAGTGTCCTGGGCGCCATGAGTGCCGGCAATTCGGGCATGGATGTTGTAATTTACACAATGAACAGTATTAATTATGATAGCGGGCGTTTGAAAGGAATTGACAAATTTCAAAACGAAACCGGAAGCGGAAACGGAGCTGGAACCAGAGCCAGAAACGAAACCGGAATCGGAGCCGAAACCGAAACCGGAATCGGAGCCGAAACCGAAACCGGTACAAGCCTGAAGGATGAAATTCTGGAATACGGGGGAAGCAAGCTCCTGTGGAAGTTCAGAAATTTGAAGAAATTCCAGGGCGCCGACGGAGAAGCAACCGGCTGTTTATGCCTGTACAAGAGGGTGGTGGTTGCCAATAAGCCTTTGGCAATCATTGAAATACGTATCCCGCTGAGCCGGATATCGGATATATTCCGGTACGAACTACCCGAGGGCAGCTATATAGCTTTAGGGGATCCAAATGACACCCGTAACAGGATCATTATGTCCAGGAAGCAGGATTTCCACCCGGCGGATGAAATGGCAGGTCCGGATGCCAATAGCATACCGGCGGCAGATTGCTATGTTCTGAACAGAGAGCTGAAATCAGGGATGGATAGCGTATGCATGTATATACCCGGGAACTATGTCCGTCAGGAGCTTAAGCTGTACTGGATGGCTATGGCGGCCGTCTTTATGCTTGTCGCCGTTTTTATTGTCATTGCTGTGGAACTGGCGTCCTTTTCCCTGACTAAAAAGCTTCAGCTGCTGTTGACAGATATGAATACCAATGTTGAAAAACTGATAGACGACGACAGGCTGCAAACCTATCAGGCGGAGGATGAATTCGGGGCCATAGGCAAAAGGTTTTATGAATTGATTCAAAGGATCAAGGATTATTACAGGAGAATCAACGAATACGAATTTGAAAGGAAGATCCTGGAGACAGAACTTTTACAGGAAAGAATCAATCCGCATTTCCTGTATAATACCCTGTCGACAATGAGATGGATCTGTTCCGACGGCAAAGTGCTGAATGCCATCGATTCACTGGTAAAATATTACAGAATAGCTTTGAACAAAGGGAGCAGTATCGTCAGCATATTACAGGAGCTTGAAATGATCGAAGAATACCTGCGGCTTCAAAAATTCGCCTATGGGTATGTTTTCGACTACCGAATCGATGTTGGGGAAGACATCGGAGACAACAAAATTCTGAAGCACATGCTCCAACCGATTGTGGAGAATGCAGTGCTGCACGGCATTAATGAACGGGAATCGGGCGGGATGATAACGATCGGCTGCCGGAAAGACAATGAGAAAATAGTCTTTGAAGTGTCGGACAACGGAAACGGTATGGAGCAGGCCAGAATTGACGACCTGCTGAACGATAGGGCCGAAAGGCTTTACAGCGGTTATGGAATAAGAAATGTGCAAAAAAGGATGGAGCTTTTCTATGCCGGGGACTACAGCCTTCAAATAAAAACCGCACCCGGACAAGGCACCACTGTTGTCTTGACAATACCGGGCTATTTGAACAGTGATATACAGGACAGGATGAAATAGGAAAATAAAAAGCCTGATTGAGATATATTACGACCGGATATTTACTATTCAACACAAACTGTAGAGGCTAGAATAAATCTATGATAAACATAGAATGTTGGAGGCGGACAGATGCAGATGTTGAGCGGTAATCCGGCCGTACATACCGGAAAAAGGAAACTATCCGGCGGCTTTCGCAAAAATTCTTTTTTGTATATTTTAATACTTCCGTCCGTAATCCTTACCTTTATTTTTGCTTATTTGCCCATGCCTGGAATACTGGCGGCTTTCAAGGATTATGACCTGTTCCGGGGGCTATATGCCAGTCCATGGGTGGGACTGAAGCATATAAAGGAAATCTTTCAGGTTCCGGAGCTGTTGAATTCCATATTAAATACCTTTCAATTGAGCGTACTGACCATTCTCATCGGTTTTCCGGCACCGATCATTCTGGCTCTGCTGTTGAACGAACTGAAAAACGGCATTTTCAAAAGAACGGTTCAGACCATAAGCTATTTGCCCCATTTTCTATCCTGGATATCGGTAGTTGGCATCATATATGCTTTATTTGCTCCGTATGGGCCTGTGAACGATGTACGGATCATGCTCCTCGGGGAGAATACAGAAAGAGTTATGTTCTTGTCAAAGCAGAATTTGTTCATACCTTTTGTATTGCTTGCGGGCGTATGGAAGGAAGTAGGATGGGGAACGATCGTATATCTGGCCGCATTAACATCCATTGATCCGCAATTATATGAAGCGGCGGTGATGGACGGCGCCGGCAAGATAAAACAGATGATATACATCACTCTGCCCGGTATTAAGGTAACGGCGGTAATCCTTCTGATCTTCAACCTGGGAACCCTGTTCAAAAGCAATTTTGAACTGGTCTACGGATTGCAGAATGCTTATATCAATTATGACGTCATTTCAACCATAGTGTATACGCGCGGCATTCAGCAGGGGAACATTTCCATGGCTGCCGCCCTGGGCTTTATGGAAGGCCTTGTCGCCTTTGTTCTGACCGTCGTTTCAAACACAATTTCGAAAAAAGTATCGGACATCGGTATTTGGTAGGGAGTCGTCATATGAATACAGATACAGTTTCCATTAAGGTTTTCAAGGTCGTCAATATTGCTTTTTTAATAATAATTTCCGCCATTATGGTTTTCCCTTATATCAATGTACTTGCCAACGCCCTGAATGACGGGCTGGATGCAGCCAGAGGAGGGATTACGCTTTATCCCAGAGTGCCTACCTTTGAAAATTTCAGGGTGCTTCTGAGCAACAGCAACATTGCCAAAGCTGCCGGCATATCGGTATCAAGGCTGCTGCTTGGTACGGCCTTCGCCTTGATCGTACAGTTTTCATGCGCATATGTTTTTACTAAAAAGACGCTGAAGTGGAAAAATGTATTGCTGATTTATCTGATGATACCCATGTATTTTGGCGGCGGTTTGATACCCGTTTACATTTTATATGCAAAAATCCATTTGCTGAACAACTTTCTGGTGTATGTACTGCCCGTATCCTTCAGCCTGTATAATATGGTCATTATAAGGACATATCTTTATACAATTCCGGAGAGTCTGGAAGAGTCGGCAAAGCTTGATGGAGCCAACGATATGGTGGTCATGCTGAGAATCATCCTGCCCCTGTCAAAACCAATTCTTGCCACAGTGGGATTATGGACTGCGGTGAGCCATTGGAATGACTGGACCACTACCTTGTATTTCGTACCTACCAACTCAGGTTTATATACATTGCAGTATATCCTCATGAAGGTTCTCAAAGAGAGCGAAAGCATAACCAAACTTATGCAGGAGGCTTCTCAGAACAATCTTTCCATCAGCACGAATGCGCGGAAGACCGTAACCCCCGATACTGTAAAGGCCGCTCAAATCATCATTACTTCCTTGCCGATCATATTGGTGTATCCCTTCCTGCAGAAATACTTTATCAAGGGAGTAACCCTCGGAGCGGTGAAAGAATAGATCCCGGTTGATAGGATGCCATTGGTATTATATAAGCAAATAAAGAGGAGGATTTTTATGAACCGTATGTGGAAAAAGGTGCTGCCGGTTGTGCTTGTTTGCACTTTCCTTTCGCTGTCAATCAGCGCATGTACCGGAACCCGGAACAGCTCGCAGGAGAAGACCGCTCAGACGCAAACATCAGGACAGACGCAGCCGGCGGAACAATCCGGGACAGTCGGTCAGGCGCAGGGAAGCCTTGCTTCGCTGGATAGTGTGGATGACACCTCGGACCTTCCGGATTGGGCCGGAAAACAACTAAAGCTGACGACCTGGTACAGCCATGGCACCAGTGTCATGAAGCGTGCGACTTCCCCGCAGGATGTAGTGACTCCGGAAATCAAAAGGGTTACCGGCGTAGAGCTTGACAAGGATAAATCCTTTGATAACGGCGGCCAGGCGGTGGATGTCAAAATGGGTCTGCTGAGCGCTACGAACGATTGGCCGGATCTGGCTTTTGCCTCATCTTCGAATCCGGATAAATTTTATCCGCTGATCGACCAGGGGAAGCTTTATGACCTGACAGAACTGTTGCCGAAGTACTGCCCGGATCTTTGGGAAAAAATGTCGATTGACAAGCTTACGGGAGTGAAGAACAACTGCACCTATGCAAAGGATGGCAAGATCTATTTTATTCCCATGCAGTTGAATCCGATGCTGCAATATGATATAGACCCTTCCACCGATTCCAGCAAATTTGCGTTTATAGCGCCCAAGCAGTCGCGTCTTATGAATACGGTCGTATATGTCAGGGACGACATTCTGAAAAAGCTGTATCCCAATGCAAAATCGCAGGATGAAATCGAAAAATTATACCTGGATAACGGTAAATTCACCCAGGAAGAAATATTTGATGTTCCGGTGAAAACCCAGGATGAATTTGTTAAGTTCATGTATGACATCAAAGCGCTTGTAGAAAAGGAAAAAATTACGGAGAACGGCAAGCCGGTGCAGGTCACATATGCCAATACTGGAGGGGACAACTGGTTCCTGCTGAACAATTTCCTGGGCAGCTTTGCCGGGATACCTGGAAATATCAACTATTTTACCTACTATGACAAGACGGCAAAAAAATTGGAATACGCATGGAAACAAGATTACTTCAAGAACGACATGAAGCTTTTCAACAAGCTGGTTCGCGACGGCGTTATGGGACAGGATTCGCTGCTGAACAACGATGCTATGTTTAATCAACTGCTGAACGGCGGGCAATATGCAATCACTTACTCCTATAAGCCTGACGAAGCGGCCCTGAAAAAAGCGGGCAAAACCTACAGGTACAGAAGACTGTGGCTGGACCAGACTTATCAGGACGACAAGTTTGTTTCAACGAATACTCCTTACATGCCCGGATATGAAATTGCAATATTCAAGGATAAGGTCAAGGAAGAGGACCTGCCGCAGGTATTGACCTATTTGAATTATATGATGTCTGACGTAGGAGAAAAGCTCACTTACTGGGGTCCGAGAAGCGCGGGACTTTTTGAGGAGAAGGACGGAAATCGGGTCTATAAGGACAAGGAACTGGAAGACTGCATGGTTTATGGAAAGGATAACGACAAAGCCCTGCAGTACAACCTGTATAATTTGATTCTTCCCAGCGCCCAGACTATGGGATTGGGAACGGCATGGCCGGGCTATCCGACCTATATGGGATCCGCCGGTTCGAAGCTGAGTCCGATGTACACTTACGACAGGATCAGAAGTGCGGCGGATGCGGAAAACATATTCAATCCGGCGACTCTTCAAGGTTTATCGGCACAGGACCATACCGTCTTCCTGAATCCCGGCTACAGCTGCGATATGTACAGGTATCCGGCGCTGATTACCGAAGTGGACAGGTTCTGGAAAGCCAGAGAATCTTTTGAAAGTGCTTTGAAAAAGACAATGGCTGCTTCAAGCGATACCCAATTCGAACAGCTTTTCAAGAGCTTCCTGGAAACTGCCGAAAAGAACGGCGGCACGGATGCTACCCTGGAGGAAATGAACAAGCTGTTCAGTACGGGAAATGCCAATGTGATGGATCAACTCAACAAATAAGCAACGGAATACATTAAGCATTTATATAAAGTAGTAAAGGTTCGAAGCGTATCACAGCGGATGGCTAAACTTACATACGCTATGATACGCTTCTTCTGAAATGAGGATGAATCAGGAAGATCGGGTGGAACGAATGGAAATTCATAATAACGGTATAACCGGACAGCGTGATAGAAGTCAATTGATCAGCGATTTGACAACGGAGTATTTGACAGGAAAATTTTCTGAAGACGGAGAATGGCTTGGCGGGATATTTTCACCGGGCTTGCGGGACAAGCTGTTTTTTTCGATTGCTTTTTTAAGAAGCGGCCGGCAAGATGCAATCAAGCTGGCTAATAAAATTTTGAAAAAAATTGACTACTGTTTCTGTCACTTTTCTCCCATGCTGTCCATCCAGTTGCTGGTCAAATACCCGGAGCTGCTTGACGAGGATGTGAGGACCGGGCTGACGAATTATGCGGAGGAAATGCTGGACAAGTTTTTGGGCTCCGGGCTGGATTTTATCGGCGTGAATGACAATTTTCCTTGTATGGCTGCCTTTGTGTCACTCATCGGTGGGGAAAGGTTTCATAAACCGGAGTTATATGCAAGGGGAAAGGAACGGCTTGACCAATTGAAGGGGCTGTTTTGGCGGAGAGGCCTTGCATCCGAATACAACAGCCCTACCTATTCGGCGGTTCAATTGCTCGCAATTGCTGAAATTGCAAATCTGACCGGAGATGAGGAAGCAAGAGGGCTGGCGCTCCGGTGTGAGGAACGTCTATGGGCGGATCTTCTGGGACATCTGCATAGGGAGACCTCCCAAACGGCGGGTCCCTATTCCAGAGCGTATACCGTGGATTCCACAGGGCATACGCATCAGTCGAGATATGCCTTGTATGTGCTGCTGGGAGAGGAACTGCCTGTCAATGTGCGAAATACCCTGTTCCTGTCCGAAGAAGGGCACGAGGGGGAAGTATTGCACCAGAACATTCCTTTTCAGCAAATATCCGCCGCATGGGTAGCGGATACGGTCTACCATTGCCCGGAACACCTTGTTGAGCTGGCTTTAAACAAGAAATATCCCTATGAATTCATCGCCACAACCGAATACAGCTCTTCCACGGACGCCGCCTCCGACCAGCCGGCAGGAGACCCGGCGTTTGAAGAGGACACATATGAATATCCGGCCGGGTGTGCAAGAGTATCTACTTATATGACGGAGGACTATGCTGTCGGAGTTGCCACCAACGAATTTCACAACGGAGTTCAGACGGATTTGTTTCATATTATATACAGGAAGAATGCACCTGCGGTTTTTCAAAAGGACATTGCCACCGTATATTGCAGGTATATCATCAATGAAAGACAGCCGGAGCTTACGAGTTTTTCCTTTGAGGATGAAGGAAGAAAAATCGGGCTTCAGGAAAAGAACACAGCCATGGTTTTATATAAGCCCAGGATTTCCCGCCGGCATGGCGTAAGCAGCATGAAATGCTCCGTAATCCTTCCGGCTCCATATGGCAAGGTAGAGGAAATCTGGCTCGGAGAAACGCGGCTGGAGAAGAAATGCGGGGAAAGCAGGGAGCCCTGCTCCGTTTATGTCAAGGACGGTCCTGTTTATATGGCGTTTCATCCCGCAATACTGACCGACCTTGGACGAAAAGCGGCAGTCCGGATCGAGAATATTGATCAGTTCATACTGATTTCATTTTATAATTACGAAGGCAGTGCGAGAGACTTCGCTGCCCGCGGGTTTTTACTCGCAGGCAACGGATTTGCCGCGGAGATCGGCAGCCGGGCCGAAGCCGGCAGCTTCGAGGCTTTCAGAAAACAAATGGGCGCGTATCAAATCAAAGATGTGCTGCAGGCATCGGTTCATACCAGGCATACCTTTACACGAAAAACAAGCTATGCAAGGGAAGGAATTGTGCTGGAGTGTGAATACAGTCCGGTCAGCGAAGGAATAAAAACCATGGCGGTCAACGGAAAAGCGCTTGAACAGCCCAAATTCCATATTACCGGGTTTGACGAGGGCAGGCTTCCGTTTATGTATTGAAATGTCGAATCCGGATATGGAAAGCTGTGGTCGGGCATAGGAGCGGAAAGCCGGCAACCGGATACGGAAAGCCAATATCCGGCATATGCAGAGACGGCTGCAAGAAAATGATAAAGGGGATTATGCAGTGGGCAGGTTAGAACAGGTCAAAAAGGCAATACACATGCAGGGGCCGGATTATGTGCCGGTGCTGTTTTTTAACAAGGACAGGGAGCAGTCCGACCTTATCATGATCGACGTGGTAAGGCATTTCATGGGGCAGAAGAAAGATATGTCGGAATGGGGCTTCCGGTGGGAGCGGAAGGATGAAACCATGGGACAGCCGGAAGAAGAAGTGATTAAGGAATGGGAGGATTTCCGCACATTGAAAATGCCGGATGCCTTTGACCCGGGCAGATTCTCAAAGGTTGAAGAAAACAGGCTGATGTACGGAAACGACAGGTACTACCTGGCCAGCCTGGTATTGACCGGTTTTTCCGTAATGAGTTTTATGAGAGGCTTTTCCAATATAATGGAGGATCTCTATCTGGAAAGGGAATATGCCGAAAAGCTGGCTGATGCCGTATTCGGGTTTGAAGAAAACATTATAAGACAATTAAAGAGCTACGGGTTTCACGGCGTGGCCTTTTTCGACGACTGGGGCACACAGTCGAACCTGCTGATTTCGCCCGGCTTGTGGAGGGAATTCTTCAAGCCCAGGTATAAAAAGCAGTTTGATCTCGCTCATCAGTCAGGCCTGGATGTATATTTCCACTGTTGTGGGTGTATCTGCGACATTATACCGGATTTCCTGGAAATCGGAGTGGACATGCTCAACATAAGCCAGCCGAACCTGTTCGACATTGAAGATATCGGCAGGGAATTCGGGGGGAAGGTATGCTTTGTCTGCCCGGTCAGCTACCAGACTACCTCAATCTCCGGTACCAGGGAAGATATTTTCGGCGATGTAAAAAAGCTGGTGGATCATTTGGGCCGCTTTAACGGCGGCTTGCTCGGATACGTGGAAGAATACGGTTCGATCGGTATGCCGGACGAAAATTACAGGCATTGTATTGAAGCATTCAGGACACTTGGGAACTATAAGCGGAACACAAGGGGCTCAGGATCGGAGGAGGCGCGAAATGAAACCAAGGGAACGACTTGATAAGGCATTGAGGTTTGAGGAGCCTGACAGGCCGCCTCATTTTGAAAACGGCTTTGAGCTGTCAAAGCAGGCTCTGGGGTTGGAATTTCCTTCACAGGAGGAATTGTACGGTGCGTCGGAGAAGGAGAGGGAAAAGCTTTATGGAAGGTGTGCGGCAATCTATGAAGGAATTATTGGGAAATACGGATGGGATGCCGCCACAATATGGTTTCCCGGAGGCAGGGATGAGATCCAGTACGGCTTTATCCGCTTCCTGCGCAAATATCTGGGGGATGATTTTCCTATACTCAATCATATCTGGGATTCTTTTGTCTCCCTTGAAACCGTTAAGGATTATATGAGTTTTTCCGTTAAGCTCATGGAGGAACCGGAACAAATCCACCAGTGGGCTAAAGCAATGATGGAGGCTGCGTGGGAGCATGCCCAAAGATCCATTGACGCAGGGGTATACGGCATTGTCATTGCCAATGATTCCGCTTTCAACAGCGGTCCGTTCCTGTCTCCCGCCCAGCATGCCGAATTTTGCGCGCCCTATGTCAGAGAACTGGCCGGCAGGATGAAAAAGCAGGGTGCCAGAATCGGGTACCATACGGACGGTAACCTGATGAAAATATTGGATCAGATTATGGATATGGGGGTGGATTTCCTGCATTCGGTTGATCCGATGGCGGGGATGGACATCCGGGAGGTGAAGGAGAAAACATACGGAAGGCTGGCATTGATGGGTAATGTCCAGTGCAGTTTCCTCCAGACCGGACCGGCGGAGGATATTGTAAAATCCGCTGAATACTGCCTGGAACACGGAACGAAGGGCGGCGGCTATATTTACAGCTCCAGCAATATCATCTTCAGCGAAATTCCGCTGGAGAATTACGAAATCATGACGGATTGCTATAAAAAGTATTGCAGCAAACTTCCGGCTTCCCGGAGAGTAGGAGAAGGAAAATGATGAAACCGAAGGAAAGAATCATAGCAGCATTAAAAGGAATGGAGACGGACCGCGTCTGCTGGTCTCCGAACCCTGCATACTGGTGGGAGGCCCAGAACGACGAATTCGTAAATAAGGGCGAATACGAATTTCTTGTCGATATAGGCGCCGATCCGGTTTTCAGAGGACATTACCCCATGCATGGACGGGCATGGGAGAATATGTCCCTGTTCGGGATAAAATACAACAGGTGCAGCTTGAGGGAAAGTATGCAGGGAGAGAAAAAGCTTCTGGAATATGTTACTCCTGTAGGAAAATTGAAATTTGTCTACAGCTATTCGCTTGCAGGGAACACCTGGTTCCTGGAAAAGCATGGCGTACAGACGGAAGAGGACTTTAAAACACTTGCCTGTCTGATGGATGATATCAAAGTGGATGCCGACTATAAGCGTTTTAATGAGAAATATGCGGAATATGGCGAGAATTCCCTGTTTATTGCTCTGCTTTGCCCATTTGCCAAGTCGGGATTCCAGTCCATGGTTGAATACTGGGTGGGTACGGAGGAAATAGCCTACGCCCTGGTCGATTATCCGGAGGTTGTGGAAGAAGCGCTTGAAGCGATGAAGAGGGTCAACCTGGAAACGGTCAGAATCTCTGCAGGGTCTAAAGCCGAGGCATTCCTCACTTTTGAAGATACTTCCACGACGAATATATCACCGCAATACTACTCGAAATATATCCTGCCGGAAATCGAAAGCTGGTGCGATTTGCTGCACGACGCAGGCAAGCTTTACATCCAGCATGCCTGCGGCCATGTGTCCGCTCTTCTCCCACATATGGCCAGGGCGGGGATCGACTGCATCGAATCCATTTCACCCCCGCCCACGGGAAATATCGAGCTCTGGGATGCACGGAAAAAGCTCCCGGAAAACGTTGCCTTGATTGGCGGGATTGAACCTACCGTTTTCAAGGAGTACGAACTGAAGGAACTGGAGGACTATGTGCTGCATCTGCTTGATCAAATGAAAGGCTCCAGGTTTATTCTCGGAAACAGCGACAGTTGCCCTCCGGGAGTCAGCCTGGAGAAATTCAGAAGGATAACCGAACTGGTGAGGGCTTACCGGTGAATCTGCCGATCCGGGGGATTATTCCGCTATATCATATTTTTAAGGAGGGACATTATGGTTAAAAAGTTTGTCGCGGTTTTTCTGAGCGTTATTTTGTTATTTGGTTCGATTACACTGGACGGATTGTTGAATACAGATTTCGGAATGCAATTTGCCAATGCCGGAACAAGTATGGCTGCTTTGCTGAATCTTGATTTTGAAGGGGTTCATTCACCATCTGCGGTTTTAAGCAATACCTCCGCGGATAAGCTGAGTATTTCCGGACTGCAGTTTGCCGAAGAGGGCAAGAGCAACGGCACCGGTGCTTCCGCTTCAGGAACCTTTGCCAGAATTTCGGCGGTTGCCGGCCAGACGGTTGTCAACAACATTTACCTGGCATCAGCAACAGCTGCAGACTCCGGAAACGTGCTCAACACATTGACACCCGGAACCTGGAACATCACCTTCAGTGCAGATTACGACATTGCAGACAGGAATGATGTCAGGTCTCCATGCGTATTGTTCCGCATTTTCGGGATAAATGGGGCAAACGGAGAGGCCAACTCCTCCTGTACGATTCTGAACAACACCTATCTTGAGCCTTCCGGCTCGGCGGTATTGGGGGACAATACATTTGCGCACTATTCGGCAACGGTTCCCATAAGGATTTTTGCTTCGGCAAACGTATCGAATGATGATAATAACGGAATTAACGATGAATTCGTAGCCGGATCGTTTACTACCTTTGATTTGAGGATAACAAATTTTTCAGGTTCAGGTACGGATCCGATGGTCATTGACTGGGACAATATAAAAGTTGACGCAGTGTCGGAGGACGCCTCTGCAACGGATCCAACAACGGATCCAACAACGGATCCAACAACGGATCCCGATCCTGTACCCGCAACAACGCCTGTCTCTGTACAGTATCTGGGCGGGAACAGTGTCACACAGGGAAACTGGATCGGCGTATACGGGAGCGACGGATATCTTCTGCCCTATTATAAAGTACAGGCGGCTTCCGGCATGGACAGCACAATAACGGGGAATACCACGGCGGCGGATTTGTCAAGCCTGCCGTCCTATGTATCCGGATATTCGCAATACGGAACCGGTTACTGGGTGAACGCCAATCCGTCCTCCGATGTACGCACCTTGCGGACTCCCGATCCGGCTTATCCGAGAAAAAGCCTGAGTATATACAGCGGAACCAGCTATTACTATGTATTCAATTTATCCGACAACAGTGAACATACCTTCACAATATACAGCACGGACTATGGAAATGTGGAATCGGTTACCGAAAGGTTTGAAATTCTGGATTCTCAGGACAATGTAATTGATTCAAGAGATATAAGCACAATAAATCAGGGTGTATACATAAGCTATCTGGTAAAAGGCAGCTTTAAGGTAAGAGCAACAAAGATATCCGGTTATGCGGCATATACGGAAGGGTTCTTTTTCGATGACGTACCTGTAAACACGGTCTCCGGCATTGCACTTTCCAACATTGCTCCCAGATCGGTCAGAATAGACTGGAACAACTCGGATCCCGCAAATAAAACAAGCATTCTGAGGAAAAAATCCGGAGATACTCAATATACCGAAGTCGCCGTAGTCGATGGAAACGTGTCTGCATATACCGATTTGAATCTGGATGGCGGTACTGCATACCTGTATAAATTGCGAAGCGTGACCAATCTGAGATACTCGGATGCCAGTCCGGAGAGCAAGATCAGCATACCGGCCTACAGGGCAACTGCTCTGGAAATTCCGGATGCCGGATTTACGTCAACAGTCGGGGAGGTTATCAGCATCCACGCCAGGCTGAAAGAGTCGGAAAACGGGACGGATTCACCGCTGCAGGGGAAAACGGTATCCTTCAGCCTCCAGGGGAGCCATGTGGGCGACGGTACAAGCTTTGGGGAGGAAATCCCCGCAGATATGGGATCCGCTGTAACGGATGCGGATGGAATGGCAGAGATCAGCTATTCCTGTGCATATGGGGGCAATTATACCGTTACCGCCGTATTTGCGTACGACGATGCAAATTTACTCAGCAGTGCGGTGTCGACGCCCGCAGGACTTACGGTAAATACAATTCCCTGGACCTCGGCGCCTGTGGTTTTCAAGGTTTCAGACGCCGTTGCGGCGGGAAAGCCCTTCAGCATAAACGGTTACGGCATTAATAAAGATACCGTGGATATTGCCATAGAACAGGATACTACCGGCGCATCACCGGCAGCGCCTGCAAACGGGGCAACGCACCTTCAGATCATCCAGACGGATAAAGACGGCAATTTTGTTGTAGCAAGGATGCCTGACGGAGCAGCGCCCGGAATATACAACATCTGGGTTGCAAATGAGTACGGCTGGAGCGCACCGTATAAGATGAATGCTGCAAGAGCGCTGTTCATGTCGGAATACCAGGCATTCAACGGTCTTGATATTGAAATTGCAGGAAGAAACTTCGACCAGCAGGAATTTGGAGGGACAACCTCGACAAAAGTAAGGCTTAACGACGGTTGCGGAAAAATCTGCGAAATGCCCGTAAAAAGCCTTAATCCCTATAATGTGGTGTTTACGGTGGGAAATCAGGATCCGGGGAATTATTTCGTGGAGGTTTCAAATGACAACGGGAACAACTGGTCAAGACCCACGAGCGGTCAAAAACTGGAAATCGTTGCTCCCGGAGATGACCCGCTTGATCTTGGCGTAGCATGGGCCAGGGATTTTAACTGGAACAATGTGTTTGATGTAACAGCTGCAGCTTACGGGGCGGATCCAAACGACGCCAATGATGATACGGCGGCGGTCCAGGCGGCGGTTGACGCGGCTGAACAAAGTGGCGGGGGCGTCGTATACTTCCCCAACGGAAGCTACTATATAAGCCAGATTAAGCTCGGCGCCGGTGTTGTTCTGGAAGGGCAGGACGAATATGCCACCAAGCTTTATTATACGAGCAATATCCAGAACTTTATAGATTCCAGGGACGCTGACTCTCTGGGAGGGGTGCCGGAGCTGCAGGGTGTGGCAAAGCTGAGCCTTCTTCTTTCCAACCCCGATCTGAGACCCGATATGTTTCTTTCCCTGGGACAGAAATGGATTGACGGCAGTGCCTTTCACGATAAAACGAAAAGGACGGCAAACAGGATTTTTGTTAAAAATGTAAATATGGACTATCCGCTGGATACCGCCGGAGCTGCTGGAACGGGCAGGGGGATGGGCTTGTTTTTTACAGCAAAGGAGAGAGTCCTGTTCTGCAATAATCATTTCTCCGGCTGGTATGCAACCAATCCTCTTACTGCCGCAAACGAATATCTTACGCTGAAAAACAATTATTACGAATTTTCCTTCGGTTTGGTGCATTCCATGACATCCTACTCCTTCTATGAAAACAATTATGTGATCGTACACCCGGAATATAACCAGGATACGCATGGGATTTTTGGAAGATCCGACGCATATATGGCCAATAATTATGTAGAGGGCGCCGGCGACGCGTCGGATGCCTATAACGACGGAGAAGGAATCTGTACCGAAATGCCGGGAGCTACGTTCAATTTCGGACAGGTTCTGAAGGCCGATTCAACTTCAATAACGGCGGCGCCGGCGGCAGCGCTCCAATACCCTGTAGCTGAAACATTCGGGGATCTGACTTTGGTTATCACCAATGGAAGAGGTCTCGGACAGTCCAGAAAGGTAACCAATATTGATAAGGCGACTGGCACAATTACCGTTGACAGGCCCTTTGACGTAATTCCTGACTGCAACGGCAAATTTACGCTGATATCCCAGATCAAAAATTTTACAGCTTATAAAAATCTGTTGAAAAATAACGCAAAAGGCATATGGGCTTATGGAAACCAAAGCGATACTGTTGTTGCGGACAATACGACGATAGACAGCAGCGGAGTATTTGTATTCACTGCCAGAGGTGTCAGTACGGATTCCAACGACAACTTTGTAAGAATCACGAGAAATCTGGTGACAGGCGTATCAAGAAGGTCGGATCAGGCCGGTATAGGCCTTTATACAGGTAGGTTCAACAGCCCTGCGTTTTATGCAACCGGTATCTACTCCACAGAAATTACCGGCAACACGATTGTTGGAAATAATACTGTTGACGCACAGGGAGGCAAAACCGAAGCGCCGCCGTACAGCGGAATATATATCAGCTCATACGGCTACTCAACCACAAGCGACGGAACGGGTACGGGCGATACCACAAATACGGTCGTCGAAGGCAATTCGCTATCAAACCTCAAAGCCGGTATAACGTTTACAAAATGCAATTACGGCCAGGTTGCAGACAACAACTCCTATGACAGTGCGGTTTTGACATTCATGAACGACCAGAGTGACAATACGTCCGTAACAAGCAACCAGGCAATTGCCCGGGATGCATATGAAATTACCGCTATCGATGTAACGGTTCCTGATCAGCTGCATACCGGGGATAGTACGGTCCTGAGCGCAAAGCTCACATCCGGTACGAAATATGCCGCAGGCACCGCTCCTGTAGCGGGGAAGACATTGTTCTTCTCGGTAAACGGCATATTTGCCGGAAGCGCGATTACATCCGATGACGGAACGGCATCCCTGACATATACGGTGGGTGCATCGGCAGGCAATTACAATGTTGTTGCCGAGTTTGACAAAGACGATACGGGCATGCTTGCGGCGTCAAAAGGAGCAGCGGATATAAATGCCTTAACCCCTTGAAGCCGGGGAGGAAGACAGCATGTCATGCAGGACGGCTGAAAATCTGACTATTTTACGGAGGGCTCTATGCGCGACTATTATTCACATACGGACGATGCCATCGTAATATCTCTTGAAGGTCAATGGCAGTTCAGGAAGGGGGAGTATCCCCCGAAGGAGGCTGCCACGGAGGAGTATTCCACAAAAGGGGGTTCTACGGAGGAGTATTCCGCAAAGGGGGGCTCCATGGAGGATGCTGCCACGGAAGGGGGGGCCGCAAAGGGGGCTTTCCCGGAGGAGGAACCGAACGAAACCGTGATCCTTCCGGGAACGACGGACACAAACCGGAAGGGCGTCTTTAATACTTCTGCGGATTTGAATGGGGATGTAAAGGAATTGACTCAAAAATTACAAAGAAGGTATGAGTACACCGGCAAGGCGGTATACGCCAAAACCGTACGGATTCCGGCAGACTGGGAGGACAAATGCATTGTGCTTCTGCTGGAACGCACACGGGAAACAAGGGTCTGGATCAACGGAACCTATGCCGGCTGGCGGAATGCCCTTGGAACCGCCCAGGCTTTCGACGTTACGGGTCTGATCGTTCCGGGATGCGAGAATACCATAGCCATCGAGGTGGATAACGGTAATTACTCCGCAGGCAAGTGGTTTTCAAACGGCGAGTCGGGTGACTGGATCACTAACTCCCATATGGCGACCGGGGAAACTGCAACAAACTGGAACGGTATAATAGGGAAAATACAGTTAATTGCCGAAAGTCCCGTTTTTATCAAAAGCATTTCAGTAAGTCCGCAGGCCTTCGAAAGGAAGGCCAGAATCAGGGTGGCCGTCGGGAGCTCCATCATGACGGACGGTACGGTCACGGTCACCTTCCGTGGTGCAAGCCGGAATCATGACGAAATACGTGATCCGGACGGAATCAGCGTGGATTTCCACGCAAACGGCCCGGAGACTTTCATCGAATTCGACTATTTCTTCGGACGGGAAGCAAAGCTCTGGTCGGAGTTTACGCCGGTCCTGTACAGGCTCAGCGCCGGGCTGTCTGCGGAAAACGGCCGGATTAAAAGCTGCAGGACTATTTCCTTCGGACTGCGCGATTTCCGGATCGGCGGCAAGGGAAAGCAATTTGAAATAAACGGCCTGACCACATTCCTGCGTGGGGAGGCCAACTGCAACGTGTTTCCTGTCACAGGCTACTGTATCATGGACAAGGAGGGCTGGACGGAGTTCCTGCTAAAGCTCAGGGCTTTCGGTGTGAATTTCCTGCGGTTCCACTCCTGGTGTCCGCCGCAGGCCGCTTTTGAGGCTGCGGATGAACTGGGCATGTACATGCAGCCCGAGCTGTACCTGTTCGGATTTACCGGGAGGGATCCTTTTGCCACCTACAACACCTATGCCTATATGAAGGAGGAGGGAGAGAGGATTTTAGCCGCCTACGCAAACCATCCATCCTTCGTGATGCTTTCCTTCGGGAATGAAATAGCTGTGAAGGATGTGCGGAAAATCGACCTGTACCGGCATTTTCAGGCTATAGACCCCGGAAGGCTGTATACGGAAGGCACTTGCTCGTTTTTTTGGGATAACGCGGAAGGCGACCGGTACATAGGAGATTACCGCACTGCAATGGCTACAAGTGTGGGAACTTGCAGGGAGCAGTTCTATTATGAAGCGAATCCTCCTTCCACGGAGTTTAATTTCGGCAGAAGCATATCGGAAATGAAAAAACCCTTCATCAGCCATGAAATAGGCCAATATCAGATTTATCCCGATTATGACGAAATCGCCAAATATGAAGACACGGTTTTCAGGCCGGTAAATTTTGAATATTTCCGGGATTTGCTCGAAAGAAAGGGAATGCTTGGGCAATACAAGGACTTTCATAAAGCTTCGGGGCAATGGGCCGCCATTCTGTACCGCGAGGAAGTGGAAGCCGCCTTGCGGACTCCACAGTTTGCCGGTTATCAGTTGTTGTCGTTCCAGGACTTCCCCGGTCAGCAGACGGCTCTGGTCGGATTTTACGATTCCTTTATGGATTTAAAAAACATTGTGAAACCGGAAGAATTCAGGAGATGGAATTCCGAAACGGTTCTGCTTGCGTCGATGCCGAAATACGTTTGGACAAACGCCGAGAACTTCGCCGCCGAAATAAAGGCTGCCAACTATAGTGCCGGTCCTTTGAATGGTGTCGTTCCTTTCTGGTCCCTGAAGGATGGAAAAGGCTGTACCCTCTCATCAGGCATGCTGGAAAGAGTTGACATACCACAAGGAGGATTGATGCTGCTTGGGGAAATCAATGCACCGCTGGGTAATGTTGCAATATCCCAAAAGCTGACGCTTGAGATCGGGATCGGGAATACGCCCATCCATACTTCCTATTTCATCTGGGCCTATCCGGAGGAAACCGATCTTTCGGTCCCGGAAGGCATATACACGGCGCGCGTATATGATGAAGCCGCAAAAAAAGCGCTTGCCGCCGGAGACAGAGTGCTCCTTCTTCCGGAACCCTCCAGGCTTAATACGGAAAAAAGTGTCTCTTCTAAATTCATGACCGATTTCTGGAGCAAAGCCTTCCATTATTATGACAAATGCGATTCCTATTCACTGGGCCTGCTGATCGACCCGGCGCATCCGGCTTTGTCGGGATTCCCGACGGATTTCCACAGCAACTGGCAGTGGTACGACCTGGTGAAAAACTCACGCTCTATCATACTGGACGGAACGGAAGCTTCCTTCAAGCCGATTGTGCAGACCATTGACCATCCGGACCGCAGTTTCAAGCTCGGCAATATTTTTGAAGCGGAGGTGAACGGAGGCAGGCTTCTGGTCTGTTCGTTCGACCTGCCGGCCCTTCTGAAGTCAAGGCCGGAGGCAAGGCAGCTCTATAAAAGCCTGCTGGCGTATATGGACAGCGACTTGTTCAAGCCTTCGCAAACTTTGGCGGAAGAATGTCTGGAAGCCTTGTTTGTCCGGCAGAAAGAGAACTGATATGACTGAACTGCCTGGAAACAGAAAACTTTACCTGATAGGTAATGCGCACCTTGATCCGGTGTGGCTGTGGAGGTGGCAGGAGGGGTTTGCCGAAATCAAAGCGACCTTCCGGTCCGCGCTGGATCGTATGAAGGAATTTCCCGAATTCATCTTTACCTCTGCCTGTGCTTCGTATTACAAATGGGTGGAGGAAAATGCGCCTGAAATGTTCGGGGAGATCAAGGAACGCGTAAGGGAGGGGCGGTGGGTGATCGCAGGAGGATGGTGGGTACAGCCCGACTGCAACCTGCCTTCCGGTGAATCCTTCGTACGCCACGGCCTGTATAGCCAGAGATATTTTTATGAAAAATTCGGAAGGATCGCAAGGACAGGCTACAATGTGGATTCCTTCGGTCACAGCGGTATGCTGCCACAGATCCTGAAAAAGAGTGGAATGGATTATTATGTTTTCATGAGGCCTGACGCAAAGGAGAAAAGCCTGCCGTCCAATCTGTTCTGGTGGGAGAGCGCGGACGGAAGCAGGGTGATGGCTTTTCGGCTGCCCTTCGGTTATTCCCACGGGTACGAAGGTTTTGAAGGGGATATGGATGATATGGCTGATGAGCGGGATAAGTTCCATGCAACGTATTTTCTTGAAAGAAAGTTTGCAGGGATAATAAGGTTCGCAGAGAAACAAGGAGTCGACGTCATGGGATTCTATGGGGTTGGGAATCACGGCGGCGGACCGACAATCAAAAATCTGGAGCTTATCCGCAAATTGCGGGTGGAATGGGGAAAAGACCGTATTTTTCATAGTTCGCCGGATGTTTATTTTGAAACGATGGCTATGGAAAAACCGGATATTCCCGTAATCCGGGACGAACTTCAGCACCATGCCGTCGGCTGCTATTCCGCCCATTCGGAGATAAAGGCCAATAACCGCAGGGCGGAACACGGTATTATTACAGCGGAAAAATTCACCGCTGCGGCAAATATCCTCCTGGGGTTCGGGTATCCGGATGAAAAGATCCTAAGGGCGTGGCAGAAGATTCTGTTCAACCAGTTCCATGATATCATCGGCGGCTGCAGCATAAAAGAAGCCTGCCGCGATGCCGGGGAAACGTATGGGGAATCCTTCAGCCTGTCTTCTGAAATTCTGAACGGCGCATTGCAGAAGATCTCATGGGCCATCAACACCATGGGCGGCGAAACCATAGCCGTGGACAAGGAAAAGGACTGGAAATGGTGGGAATGCGGCGGAAAAGGTACTCCGATGGTAGTGTTCAACCCACTTTCCTGGACTGTGAACGTACCGGTTCAGATCAACAAGCCGGCCGACGGAATTACCGATGACGAAGGAAGACCGCTTCTGCTGCAAAAGGTGCGCGCAGCCCGGACTAATTCGCATGACAGATGGGATACTCTGTTTATCGGTAATATACCGGCCATGGGGTACAAAGTATTTTGGGCCAGCATCGGCAGTAAATCAGGCGCCGGAGAAAATGGCATCGGGGAAAATGACACCGGGGAAAATGGCA
>DBTX01000011.1:0-3939 GCA_002307275.1 Hungateiclostridiaceae bacterium UBA1305 | reverse complement strand
CGGGGAAAATGGCACCGGAGAAAATGACTTCGGAGAGAACGGAAGCAAGCTGCCGACCGGACCTGCAAAACTCGAAAACGATTACCTGCTGCTGGAGTTTGAACAGCATACGGGATACATTTCTAGGCTGTTCGATAAAAGATTGAATACAGAAGTGATAAAAGAAAGAGCGGCTGTTCCGGTTGTACTTGATGAAAGCCATTGTGACACATGGGCGCATGGCGTTGCCGGATTCAGGAATGAAGCGGGAAGATTCGGCGATGCGGAGCTGAAGCTGCTGGAAGAAGGACCGGTACGCTCAAGATTGCGAATTACCGGAAGATACAATGAATCAGTACTGCAGCAGGATTTTATCCTGTATGCCGGCAGGCCCGACATCGAAGTCAGAGTCAGGCTGGACTGGAGGGAAAAGCATAAAATGCTGAAGCTGTCATTTCCTGTGAATGTCGTACAGCCAAAGGCGACTTATGAAATTCCCTACGGTTTTATGGAAAGGCCGGTGGACGGGGAGGAAGAACCGGGACAGCAATGGCTGGATGTAAGCGGCTTTTCTCCGGATGGAGGAGAAGGACTTTACGGCTTGTCTGTCATAAATGACGCAAAATACGGGTATGACGTAAAAGGCGGTGATTTGCGGATGACGGTTGCAAGAAGCCCCGTTTATGCCTACTATTCCGGTGAAACGGATGAGTACTGCGAATTCATGGATCAGGGGGTACAGGAATTCAAATATGTGCTTGTGCCCCATCCGGGGGACTGGAGACGGTCCGGAACGGTAAAAAAGTCATTTGAACTCAATGTGCCTCCGGTCCAGGTTGCGGAAACCTGTCATGCCGGCCCGATGCCGCTCCAGTATGAAGGGCTGCGGATCTCCAGGGACAATATCATAGCAACGGTATTTAAAAAGGCGGAGGATGGGAATGGCTATATTTTACGCTGCTATGAGGTGCATGGAGTTGAAACGTCAGCGGCTGTTGAGCTTCCGCTGCTGGGGAGAAAATGGAATACGGAATTTGACAGGTGTGAAATCAAGACCTTCCGGATACCGGAAAACCCGGGCAGGCAAGTGGAGGAAATCAACCTGATCGAACTATAAAGCTGGAGCGGACCGGGAGCGGCATTCGTATGGAGGATGCATATGCAACATGTAATAGGAATTGATATCGGCGGTACCAAATATGCCGTTCAGTACAGTACAGGACTGGGGAGAGATAGAATGAACCTGCAAAACATAACCGATATTGCCCTCAAAATCATCAGGCAGTTGAAGGATCTGAAGGCGGACATCCGGGAAGAATGCCCTATTGGCATTGTTTCGATGGAGAATTGGGAATGGCCGCAGGGGGTGGCGCTTTTTGCGATGTACAACTATTACAGGGAGACGGGAGATAAAAAGATCCTGGACTATTTGGTTCACTGGTTCGACCATCAGATAGCCGGAGGCCTTCCTTGTAAAAATGTAAACACCATGTGCCCGATGCTAACTTTGAGCTGCCTTTATGAGGAGACTGGAAATCCGGAATATCTTCCTCTTCTCCGTGAGTGGGCCGGACATTTCATGAAAAAAATGCCACGCACTGAAGAGAACGGAATACAGCATGTGGTATCCGGCGGTCTGAATGAAGGACAATTATGGGATGATACTCTGTATATGGCGGTATTGTTTGCTGCCCGCACGGGTGTTATTCTTGGAGAGGACAGTTACGTACAGGAAAGCATCTTCCAGTTCCTTCTGCATATAAAGTATCTGACGGATACCTCAACGGGTCTCCTGTTCCACGGCTGGACCTTCAGCGGCAGGCACAATTTTGCAAAGGCATTATGGGGGAGGGGAAACTCGTGGTATACCGCCGGCCTTGTGGATTACATGGATATGGTCGATCTTCCCGAAGGGATCAGGAAGTATCTTGTGTCCACGCTGGAAACACAGGTCGGGAAGCTTGCGGAACTTCAGGATGAAACCGGTTTGTGGCATACTCTGCTGGATGATCCGGGCTCCTACCTTGAAACTTCATGCAGCGCCGCATTTGCCTATGGCATTTTGAAAGCTGTAAGAAAGGGCTATATCGATATAAAGTATCTGGATACCGGTTTGAAGGCTTTATCCGGCGTCATTGAACGGATTGATTCCAACGGCACGGTACGGGGGGTATCCTACGGAACGCCGGTTTCCAATACCTTGCAGGAATACAGGGACATTACCGTCTGTCCCATGCCTTATGGGCAGTCGATGGTGTTGATGATGCTGGTCGAGGGCATGAAGCATAATACATCGGATTGAACGAATTAGGTGATAAGCGGGAGGAAATACCATGGAACGGCTGAAAACCGGAATAATCGGATGAAAAGGACGGCACTCGCATAAAACAGGCAATGCCGTAAAGCAGTAGCGCAATTGGAGAAACGGGAGTCAATTTAAAATAAAGGAGAATGAATATGTATCTTGGATTTTTAACGGTTTGCCTTGGCAAAATGCCATTGCGGGAAAAGGCCGAATGGGCTGCGAAGAATGGGTTTAAGGCACTGGAGGTAGCCTGCTGGCCTCAGAAAAACGACAGGGAGTACTCTTCCTGCGATATCAACGTTGAAAAACTCACAGCAAAGGAAGCAGAAGAAATCAAGGGCTATATCAAAGCCTTAGGCCTGACGATCACTTCTCTGGCATATTATGACAACAACCTGAATAATGACCTGAAAAAGAGGGCATCCATCAACGACCATGTGAAGAAATGTATCGATGCCGCAGTACTGCTTGGTGTCCCGGCAGTCGGTACCTTCGCTGGAAGAAATCAGGGAAAGAGTATCAAGGACAATTTTGATGAATTTGAGATAGTATTCGGTGAACTGGCTTCCTATGCGGAAGGCAAAGGAATCAGGCTCATGATCGAAAACTGCCCGATGGAAGGCTGGCAGATTCAAGGAATACCAGGTACGATATCCTTTACGCCCGAGCTGTGGCGTGAAATGTTCAGAAGAGTCCCCAACAAGAATTTCGGGCTTAATTACGACCCGTCGCACCTGCGTTTCCAGTTAATCGACTACATAGCGCCCATAGCGGAGTTCAAGGACCGGATCTTCCATGTGCATGCGAAGGACTCCGAAGTTTTTGAAGATAAACTGGCTCGGTACGGCGTATTCAACAAGCAGCTTGACGGCGAGGGAACCGGATATTGGCAGTTTCGCATGCCCGGCCTGGGACAGGTTGATTTCCCTGCTATAGTAAAGGCATTGAAGGCAGTCGGATACGATGGTGTCTTGAGCATTGAGCACGAAGACCCTCTTTATGAAGGAAGTGAAGCCAGGGTAAAGGAAGGCTTGATCCTTGGAAGGGAATATCTTTTCAAGCACATTTGATTGCGTTGTGGAACAGATGAATGTAAACCGGGTGCCTCAGGAATTGAGTTGTGCAATTCCTGAAACAGTATACCCACCTGTTCTAGAAGAATCAAGAGTTGTGCCATCCTTGATAACTAATGAGTTTGCCTTCAGAAATGCATACAGGCGCTCCGCTATCACCATCAATAGCTACGCAACTTGATTTGCTGCTGTTTACTAAATAGTCGGCGACATATACGAGGAAATTGTACTACTATGTATTCAAAATTGTCGAAATATGTCGAGACTGATCCTGTGTAATAGTAAAATCATCACCTTGAAATCAAATAGCCCCTAAAAGATCCCTCGAAAGAAGAGGGATCTCTTAGGGTAGCAAAAGTGTTATTGATATTGAAATAATTATGCAACAGAATTCAGGTTATTGAGATAAGTTTGCAAATCAGTTGTTTGAGCATTTTCCACAGCATATTCCACATTACTTGAGCTCATGCCGATGACAAGATTTGCGTTGTTCGCGTTAACACTGACTTGTAAAGGCGTCAGTATTTGCAGTATTTGCACAAGGGCAATTAATTATGAGGGTGCGTTTAATTTTCGTGCACC
>DBTX01000004.1:62674-113923 GCA_002307275.1 Hungateiclostridiaceae bacterium UBA1305 | reverse complement strand
GGCGACGGGCTCGCTTACCAGACAATTCATGAAAAAAACACTGATCACCTTTACTTCGAATGTGAGTGATTTGACCTATAGCGGGCATCCGAGCATGAATGAGAATTTTATTGATTGCTCGCCAAGGGTTATTCCATGGCCTGAAACCAGGCATCATTGGAAATGCCCCAATACGGAGCCTGTAAAAACGCTTTTGCATCTGAAGGAACTGATGAACGGATATCAACAGCCGGTTACCTGGGTAATCAATGACAATGAATATACCAATCTGAACGGGACGCTTCCTTTCCTGAAGAAATTTCAGGAGGGAGGAGACAGTATCATGGTCACCTTCGAAATTGTACAGCGTCCTTCTCCCGTCGATCGTAAAAATACGGAGGAAGTATTGCGCTATGCACAGCGGAAGTGTTCTGAGGCTGGAATCAGAATAGATGGCGTGTGGTCGTTGAAATTCTGGAAATCGGATATTGATGCATTGGTCAGGCTTACAGAGGAATTTGACTGGGCGGGAAACCTGGCCGGTGCATGCTGGATGCAAGGCAACCATATCGATGATTCCGGTTGGAGGGGGTGCCCCTTTGGTGCGTATTATCCGGCACTGAACAACATCAAGGGCTGCCAGAGTCCTCGCGAAAATAAAAAGCTGGTTATGATGCCCTGGCTCACAAGAGATTTTGCCACAGGAATCCATCTGGACAGAGTGGAACCGTACGGACTGGATCCTGCAGATCCTTCAAGGCCTTCACTGGGAGGGTTCCAATCAGAGGAGCAATCGGGAGAGTATCTTTCGGAGATCGTATTGCAGATGATGAAGAATGCAGAACTTAATTTTCCAAATATGATCAGGATACACGAAGAAGTGCGGTGCTATTTTGATGAGGGGCATGATAAGGACAAGGTAATAAACAAGATTTTCAGCGCCATCGGGTTGAAGGAGAAAAATTGCCTTAAAGTAACAATAAAGGATGCCTTTCAAGCTTTCAGGGAGGAAAATCCGGAGGGCTCAAATGCATA
This sequence comes from Hungateiclostridiaceae bacterium UBA1305, assembly GCA_002307275.1. GTDB lineage: Bacteria > Bacillota > Clostridia > Acetivibrionales > DTU013 > UBA1305. The sequence continues at coordinate 112,909 of DBTX01000004.1, read as the reverse complement.
CCTGTACAGTGGGAAGATCTTAGACTGGCGGTATGCGGAAGAGGATGTCATGCTTTATGAGGATGGCAGCTGTCAGCTTCATTTTAAAAAGTGCCTGGGAAATTATCCATACAGAATATATGATTACAAGAAACGGTATGAAGACAGGGACGGCAGATATTATCAGGAATCCATTTTCCCGGTTCTGCCCATTACAGTAAAAAGATGCAGTGAATTTATCGAACTGCTATTTGATGTAGAGGACGATTATAACTGCGATTCGCCATATGCACTGGTAATCTGGAAAGAACCGCAATTCAGCCATATGGAAGCAGATTTTGCATGCAAGCATTTAAAAACTTACGATGGCAACCATTTGATAATTTTTAATCTTGAAAAAGGCAGACATGGCTTGAAGCTGTCAGTTTAATGTAATAGATAGATACACTCATTCACATAAATGGAGATATGAAATGGATAATATTGAAAAACTATTGCTGAACAGATTTGACATGAGTCAGTGGGAAACCGGATTTTGCCCTGCTGATAACAGTCCTCTTTATGACCATTACGCCAGACCGATCAACAAGGACTTATCTGGTCAGTGGAACATTTATATTCCCCCGATTGCATCTGTCAGCCTGAGCAGCCGAAAGGCTTCCTTGTCTTTTATATGATGTGCGCTTAACGTCTAGCTGGAATTTTTATTAGTACTCCCTTGATCTGAGAGTTAGATAGTCTATTATTTAATATAAAGGTAGGATATCCCATTGATATTCTACTTTTTGTTCTGCATCCGGTATGTTTTATATCCCTAATTTTCGATCTCACAGCTTCCGGCCATTCTCTGAAGAGAATCGTTTATTTTTGAGACCCTGTCTTCATTTGTCAGCACGATGAGATAATCACCTGTTTGCATGACTGTATCCCCTTTTGGGATGATTTCCTGTTCACCGCGCTTGACTGCAACCAGCAGGCAATGTGATGGCCATTTTACGGCTTTAACCTCTTTCCCATCCAAAACAGATCCCATACAAATTGCAAACTCCAGTATTGCCTTGTGCTTCTTATCACCTATGATCACTCCACGATCCTGTTTATACAAAAACCTTTCCAGTAAAGACTCATATATTGGCTTTGAACCTAAAAAATCAGCTACGATATATGCTGTTATGGATACCATGGCCAATGGGAAAAGATGATTGAAAGAACCGGTCATTTCAGTAATAAGAATAGTGCCTGTGATTGGAGCCCGGACAACAGCAGCAAAATAGCCTGCCATTGCTAAAATAATGAAAGTACTGGTCAGGGACTGATCGATATGAAAAAGGTGCACAATTGCAAATCCATACACATTCCCAATCAATGCTCCGATAGCAAGCAATGGCAGGAAAATACCTCCCGGAGCACCTGACCCGTAACTTACCATCGTAAATAGAAATTTCACCAGTAATATCGTCAGCAGGAGTGTTATTGAAATATTACTTGAATTAACAAGAGAAACAATAAGATCATGCCCCCCGCCTAAAACCTGCGGCAGAAAAAATCCCAAAATGATTGAAATGATTAAAGGGACGATGATTCGAAACTCTTTTGGTATCCACTTTAACTTGGAATACAGATCCAATGTGCTTAATATTGTCTTGTTAAAACCGATACCCAGTATACCAATAATAATGCCTAATACAATAATGAAGAGGTAGTAGTTAAGCGGTAAAACTGATAAGTTCCTAAAATTAAGAACCGGTTTCAACCCAAAAAATCCACTTGAAACATAGTCAGCGGATAATGCAGCCGATAAAGCTGAAATTAATACCAGGGGCGAAAAGTTTTTATGGACCTCTTCAAGTGCAAACATCACTCCGGCCAATGGTGCGTTAAAAGCAGCAGCCAAACCGGCGCTGGCTCCGCTTGTGATAAGATATTTTTCTTCTATTTTGATTCTTTTAAATATCTTGCCGAAACCCTGGCCTACAGCAGCTCCCAATTGTACCGATGGACCCTCTCGTCCCAGTGAAAGACCTGACCCTATAGCCAGGACTCCTCCAAAGAACTTTCCAATTATCACTTTCCACCAATTCATTTTAACTTTCCCAAGCAGGACACCTTCAACTTGCGGAATACCACTACCGCTGATCATTGGTTCGCGCTTAACCATTATACCTAAAAGATATCCGATTAATATCAGGATTCCTATCCAAACTGGTATCAAAAATGGTTTTACAGATAAAGCTTTATAAATTTCTGCCAGAAGCAGCATTAGTTTTTCAAGAGCAAACCGGTATAAAACAATGAGCAGACCTGTTATGATTCCTACTGCAATCCCTTCAAATACCAGTTTTAATCTAAAATTGTGCCAATGAAATAAAGAGTTATATGTATTATGTTTATTTGTTTCGTTCATGAAAAGGCCTCCAATTATATCAATTCATATCGATGCAGCATATCTTTTTCCAAAAGATCCTTATTACCAATATCCAGTCCAAAAACGATATGAATCATAAAGCCGTCAAGCAATGCAATGAAATTTCCGGCTTTAAGCCCTGGATTCCATACATGCTAATCGACCAGATGCTTAGTCAATTATATAGTATGTGAGGCTGGGTTTCAAGAAATCCGGAAACAGATGTTGTTTGAGGCGGATTAGTTTGAATAAAGTTATACTTGATAATGCAAATTTCTTCCTGGCCTTTCTCATCTTCCAGCAACATTCTTTCTCTTTGGCTAAGCTGTATCTTCATAATTTGCTCTTTACACCGCTTGTTCCAAATGCCGCTATTAACTCATTTTGTACGAGCTCGTTTAGTATGTGATTCGTCATTCTTAATTCCGAGTCTGAAGGAACACGTTGTATAGAATCACAGGCTTTATTCGACCATGCTTTTTCTACTTACCAGACTAGGTCAAAGATTGTCTTGCTTTTATGAAACAAAATTTTAACAGTATTGTAATGTTCGGGTAACATGCAAAAGTAGACATAATTCGCCGGAAAAGGTATAATAATCTTATCACGTACACGAAGAGGAAACCTTTTGTCGAGCTATATCAGGAGCTTCAAGCAGAGGGAAAAATGATCAGAATATTAAAACAAATCATATCCATTTTAATTATTATCCTACTATTTCTGTCTTTTTCGGAAACGGCTTTTTCAGCAAGCAATCAAACTGGTATTGTTTCGGTGGATATTTTGAATTTGAGGCAAAGTCCGCTCATAACTTCGAAAATATTGGACAAGCTTTCAAAAGGGATGCAGGTTTCGATTACAGAGAAAAAGGACGATTGGTACAAAGTCAATATAAAGGGCTTGACAGGATGGGTTTCAAGCCGTTATGTTTCTATTGCTGTTGAGAAAACTCAAAAGGGAACGATTAATTCATTCATTGTCAATTTACGCAGTACGGCTGAGATATCGGCTTCCATTATCGGCAAATTACCGAAAGGTGAAATGGTAAGCATTATTCAAACCAAGGGAAATTGGTATGAGGTAAGGCGGGAGAATGGAAATTCCGGCTGGGTCAGGATGGACTGTATTACGTTTGATAAGGGGAATACTTCACATGGAATGAACGATGCTGTTGTGAAGGAAGCAGTAAAGGAGCACGAAATTTATCCGACTCCTTTGGCAGAAACAGGAATTGACGCAAGTACCAATACATTAAACAATAATAATATTCAGGAATCTTCTGTTGATATTACCAATGGAATGAGTAATTCCATTAACAGCCCCGACGGAGGAAGCAACAATCCAAACGATAAAACAAATGAGAGCTTAACAAGCGCAAACTCGACCAGTATGAGCTCAATTAACGCAAGTACCAATACTGTACCCCCCAATGTGGATGAGATCATAAACTTTGCCAAATCCCTGCTTGGTGCACCTTATATTTATGGAGGCATTTCGCCTGACGGTTTTGATTGTTCCGGTTTTACAAGTTATGTGTATGAAAAATTGGGAATTCAGCTTGAACGTACTTCATCTGACCAAGCGAAACAGGGGGACGAGGTCGCAAAGGAAAATCTCAAGCCGGGTAATCTGGTGTTTTTTGATACAAATGGGAGTCATACGAGCATTAACCATGCCGGAATATATATTGGCGATGGAAAATTCATTCACGCTTCCTCCGGCACTTCCACTCGCTGTGTTATCATTTCGGATATTACAGCGGGCTATTATGCCGACAATTATATAACTGCCCGAAGCATATGGTAATTTTGCTTAAAATCCTTGGTTAGTTCCTGTTCATTTGTGATAAAGGCAGTTTTAAGTACAACAGCCAATTATCAGGCGATGATCAGTTGTTGCGTGAGACCTTCTGAGTTTGGACATTAACTTCTGACTAATCGCAAACTATTATTTACCTAAACGAACTGCAAAGGCTCATCGAAGAGAAGCGAGGTGAATTCTGATGTGGACATATACGTTTTTGCCTGAAATCCTCAATATGAGCCTGACGGCAAGCATCGTCATCGTCCTTGTGCTGCTTGCCCGCCTGTCGCTGCGGAAGTCGCCGAAGGTATTTTCCTATGCTCTCTGGGCTGTTGTACTATTCCGGCTCCTTTGCCCCGTGTCCTTTTCATCGGCATTCTCACTGCTCGGCCTTTTCAATACGCCTGCCCCGACAGTGAGTGACAGCGGCGCTTACAGCAGCATGACCTATATCCCCGGCGATATTGTCCACACGGAGTACCCGCGGGTGGATTTGCCGCTTCCTGGCGTCAGCGAGTTCATAAACAAAACAATGCCCCAGGGCGGGGAGCAACTGGCCGCCGACCCGCTTGAATTCTTAATGTCAGCCGCTACCATGCTCTGGCTGCTCGGCATCATGGCGATGCTACTATACAGTGCGGTATCTTTGATGCAGTTGCGTAGAAAACTTGTCGGAGCGGTATGGCTACGGGATAACATCCATCTCGCCGATCACATCTCAATGCCCTTTGTGATAGGTTTATTCCGGCCTGAAATCTATCTGCCGTCGGCCATATTATCCGAGGAGCAGGATTATATCATCCTGCACGAGCAGACGCATATCAGACGGCTTGACCATATCGTCAAGATGATTGCTTTTCTCACCCTTGCCATGCACTGGTTCAATCCGCTGGTGTGGGTGGCATTTGTCTGTTCTGTCAAGGACATGGAGATGTCCTGCGACGAGCGTGTCCTGAAACAAATGGGCGGCGGGATTAAGACGGCATATTCCACATCCCTGCTCTCCCTTGCGACAGGACGAAAGCTGGTTAACGGCAGCCTGTTGGCGTTTGGCGAGGGGAACATCAAGGGACGTATCAAGAATATTATGAACTTCAGGAAGCCTGCAGTTTGGATGGTCATAACTACGGTTATTGCGTGTATTGCCGTTACGTTGCTCCTGTTGGCGAACCCGGCAAAAGTGCTGGAACTTCCCGATGCAGCCTCCGTACTTTCCATGGATATGGAGCAATTTAACGAATACAAAACCCTTGGGGTCGTTAACATAACTGACAGCAGCAATGTTAAAACCGTACTGTCCTCTCTTTCTGGAGCAGGAAAAACGTTGCGGAGATCTGTAAACGATTATCCGGTACAGAAAAACTATCTCATCATCAGGCTTAACCTTGCGGGGGAGCGAAGGACGCTGTGCCTGTATGCTGAGGGAAATGCGTACTATATTGAGGAGCCGTATGTCGGGATATATCGAAGCGACAGGAACGCAAGCGTTGAAATATACAAAATATATACCGGTTCCGGCGGAATAAGCAATTTGCCGGATTCCGGCGTTATAAGTGATTCGCCGGAACAAATCGCGGAAGCTGAAGGCACGCCGGAATCGGCAGATAATTGGAACTATGACAGAGTAAAAATAACATTTTCTTCCGGAATGAATGGGGGCAAATCGGCAGACGAATTTGAGACGACAGCTTCAAAAATTGTGGCATATATTGATTCAACGATCCGGAATCGGCAACCGACTGAAAAAGTGGTAGACCTGGACAAAAACTATATCAACCAATACACTATACTGCTATCTAATCATATTGGCGGCTCCAGCTACGGTCTTTATTATGATACGCTGTATAACAAAGCCTATATTGCGGGAGACGGAGGCCTTTCCGAAACGAATACCAATTTTGCCCGTTATGTCGATTCACTTATGGAGAATACAGACATCAGGATTGCAATAGAGGATACTGATGCCGCAACTCTGTTTAAGAAATATGGATGGACGCTTGATTATCAGATCAATGCGATGAATAGTAAGCTCAATAATATAACTGTCCTGACCGGTTTCAATCCGAATGCTTATTACTTCGCATACAATAATGTTCTATCAACGGATATTGGTTTAGACATGAGTGGATACGCCAACTCTGCAAATATTGATGTTGATATTTATAGAATTAACGAGAGTATGCCGCAGGAGTTTTATCCGATACAGAATTGCAGGGGTATTGTAGTAAAAGTGAATGGTAAAATCATCGGCGCATTCATCAGCGCCGGACGGCACAGCACTTTTAGTGCCTGTAGTCTAAAGGGCAACAGTTTTGAAAAGGCAGCAGGTCAAACGCTTGACGGATGGCTTGCAGAAAGAGTTCAAGGAGATACCAACGATAAAAAGCTTTCAAAACTGGAACCTGAGCAGATAATCAAAGAATATTTCACCGCGTTGAATGAAAAAGACGCACAGACAGCTAAAAGCTGCATCTCGAAAAAGACGTTGTTGGGCAACCTTACCTCAAACATGCCGAACAATGAATTATTCAATGAGGGATATGGTCTGCTATTAACAGATTCTGACTTTAGTAACCTGAAGTCTGCGAAGCTTATAGAAGCCCAGTTGATAAATGAACCTAAAAACACCAGGACCTTCAGGATAACAGTAGACCTTCAGTATGAAAAGGTGATATCCATCGGCAGCGGGGAGCAGTCATGGGATTGCATCATGGTCTATGAATCTCCTCAGACGGGATGGAAAATAGAAAGCTTTGGACATTAGAGATTATAGCAAGGAAACTTCCGCTGGCCGGATACGTCGGATCAGCTCAGACAGATATCATTAAAAGAACTCCGCTGGCTTAGTGAAGAGTTAGCACTAGAACAGAAAACGTCATCCAAAGAACGTCATTCAAAGAACGTCATTCAAAGAACGTCATCCCAAAATCATAATTTAACAGGAAAATGTAATGGGTTCAATGATAAAAAAAGCTTGATTTCATGGGCTTTGACGGCATATTTTTCTGGCGTTTCGGGCGGTTTTTTGGTATAATATTGTTATGGAAAAAGAGTGTAACGATGTACTATTTACAAAAGAACAATAAAAGACGTCAGGAAGGCAGAATATCATTTTGTTGGAATACCTTGATTTGAAAAAGTATTAGAATATTTATTTTCATCATGGTGGCATCCGTTTTTATGTTGATTAGTGCGATGCGTGGACTGGACAGAAGGACAACCATGGATATGGATGCGATCATAGGACTGCAACCTGTTGTGGTTTGAGAAAGACTTCGGGGCAAGAAAATGAGTAGTAAAATGATGTGATCCGGCCCCTGAAAAAGGCTGGAAACAGGCATGACATAGACCAATGCCAAGTTTCAGATGAAGAGAGGCGAATCCATGATTCGTATTGCAATCTGCGATGACGAATTGCAGGAACTTGAACTTATTCACAGCTTGCTTACCACATACATGCAAAGGCATCCACAAGATGAAATAACAATACATTCCTTTTCCGCCCCTTTGGAAATGCTATCTTATGTGGCGGAGCATGGTGGGTTTGACATACTTCTGCTGGATATCTATATGGCTGGTATGCTGGGCACCGATGCAGCAAGAGAATTGCGGCAGCGAGGAGACAACGGAGAAATAATATTTCTTACCACCTCACGGGATCACGCTATTGAAGCTTTTGAAGTAGAAGCGGTACAATATTTGATCAAACCCTATGCTGAAGTGATGATTTTTGCGGCATTGGATAGGGTTATGCAACGTATGAACAGAGACAGGCGTGTTAGTCTCACTCTCAAAACATCAGAGGGGATTACCCGCCTTGCGATTCGGGATGTGGTGTTTACAGAAACAGGACGAAACAACTACCAGATTGTACATACGATTCAAGGGAAGAAGATTCAGGTGCGCATGACAGCCACGGAAATTTTTGAGTTGTTCTCACAGAACAAATTTTTCGTCCGGTGCGGTGCTTCCATAAACTTGAATCTCAAATACATCCGCCAGATTTCCAGGGATAACATAGCCTTTGATACCGGTGAGCACCTGGCTTACCCCTACCGTGCCTATCAGAAACTCAAAGAGGAGTTTATGCGGTTTCAAATGTTCACAGAGGAATAAAATGCGCCAATTACCCCTAAAATGATGGCAATTACCCCAAATGCAATTTTAGGGGCAGTATTGTGCTAGGATAATGCTAAGAAAGGAGGAGCCGAATGTTTTATACAGCATTTTTAATATTTTTCTCATTTTTGCAATCTGTTATCGGCTTTACGCTGATGTCATCCTCTGCCATGCGTTTTCGGGAGCCTGTCAAAAAACGGGTAATAGCAGGATTGCTTGTGATGCTTTGCGGGATAAGTATTCTTTCATATACATTATATACTCGGGGCATCAATTCGGTAGACAGTTTTGCGATAATTGTAATTCTGGTGATAGAGCTTTCGTGGTTTTTGATTTGCTCGGATGATTATTTTTTTGTGTCGCTTTTTAGTTTTCTGACCTTTGTTAATATTTATGTGTCTATTAGCTATATCAGTGATACTTTAGCTATGCATGCGGATGGGAACGCATTCATCATTGAACGCATCGTAATTCGCCTGGCAATATACCTGGCAATTCTTCCATTACTGTTTAAATTTATGCGCCCGCGTTTTCGCCGGCTGGTGGATGTTTTGGATCATGAATGGCGCGCAGCAGCGTTGGTGCCGTTGATGTTTTTAATAATCCAGATCATGGTGCTATACTATCCGGTGCCCTATTGGAATTGGAATAATAATAATTGGTACAGATTCATTATAGTCACTGTCTACATGCTGTTTATGGCAGTATATTTCATCTGGTATATACAGGCCAATGCCATTGTTGAAAAATATGCATTGGAAAAGCGGCAGCTGCTTATGGCACAGCAGGAGAAGCTGTGGGAATCAGAACTTGCCCGCCAGAAGGCGACAACAGCTTTGGCCTTTCAGCAACGGCACGATATGCATCACCACAACACAGTCATTGTTGGGATGTTACAAAGCGGGGATACGGATGAATTGAAGACCTATATGAAAAGCTTTGACGCAGCACTGGATGCACATAATGCCAACACCTTTTGCTCAAACCCAATTGCAAATAGCATATTTAACGTTTACGCAAGCAGGGCAGAGGCGGAGGGTATCAGGACGACATTTCGTGTAAGTGTGCCGGAGGGCATTGGTATTGATAACATTGACCTGACTTGTGTGCTTGGGAATACTTTGGAAAATGCGTTGGAGGGCTGTTTGCGGATGCCTGGGGAAGAGGAAAAGGAAATCATAGTCACCGTTAAATTTATTGATAACCGCTTACGTGTACAGGTAGAGAACACCTGCCGACAAGACATCGTTTTTGACGGCGAACTGCCGGTAACACAAAAGCAGGGTGGCGGAACGGGGACGAAAAGCATTCTCTACACCGCTGAACGTTACGATGGTACGGCGGGCTTCTCGTTATCTGACGGAAAATTCATCACTCAAATCGTACTCAATGCGAACTGAAACTACCTATGGTTAAATATGTCTAAAGCAGCTGTCAGCCATCTCTGACAGCTGTTTTTTTCGTCAAAAACAGGCAATTACCCCTAAAATGATGGCAATTACCCCAGAAAGGGTTTTTGCCTCTTATTTTTGCTAAAGTACAAAGTGAAGGAATCGATCGCAAAACTGATAAGGCGGAATTATGGCTGTCTTGTGCGAAAGAGCGTACTTAATCTAACTTAGCAGAAAGGATTATATTAAACAAAATGAAAAGACGATTAATTAGTATGTTGCTTTGTGCATGTATAGTGTTTAGTTCTGTACCTACTTTAGTTTATGCCTCAGAGCAAAGCACCAATCAAATCTTTAAAGATATTTCTCCCAATGACTGGTTTTATGATTCAGTCATGCAATCGGTTAATGAAAATATTTTCTCAGGTATCATGAAGGATACTTTTTCTCCGAATGATTCTATGACGCGAGCGATGTATGTAACAATTATGGGTCGCATTGCTCAAGTGGATAACAAGTATTCAACTCATAATTTTTCCTTTACTGATCTTAAAGCAGGCGCATATTATGTACCATATGTTGTGTGGGCAGTGGAAAAGGGCATAACACAAGGGATCGGGAATAATCAGTTCAGTCCTGACAGCAAAATAACCCGTGAGCAAATGGCAGCCTTTACTGTGAGATTTTTTAATGCCTATGAGATTCCCTTGCCTGAAAACACGGTAACGATATTGCCAAAGGATTTGGATAAAGTTTCCCCCTGGGCACAGGAGGCTGTCCTGAAGCTCTGGTCCAGCGGACTCTTAAAAGGTGATGAGAAGGGTAATTTCAACCCCGGAAACAGTGCAACCCGTGCAGAGGCTGCGGTGTTTTCCGTACGCATCGACGAGAAGGTTAAGCAGTGGTATATAAACACAGGCAAAATTGAAGATCCTAATCAAAACCTTACCACAAATCCTACCACAAATCCTACCACAAATCCTACCGATGGTCCTGGTTCATCGGTTACCTATTACAACCTATCTTTTGAAAGCAATGGTGGCAGCTTTGCGGACAGCTTTTCCCGCCGAGAAGGAGGAAATTTGTCCAAGCTTCCCGTGCCATACAAGGAAGGGTCTATCTTCGGCGGCTGGTATTATGACAAAGAACTGAAAAACCTTGTTGGCAGCAATGATTTGCTGCGTGGAAATCTTACCCTTTATGCAAAATGGGGTGATGCTGTCCCTCTTGCCGAGGCCGAAACACCACACTTTGCCAGTGCAATTGACCAAAGTAAAAATTTTACTATTAAAATATCAGGTTTACAGTCGATGTCGGCTGACGATGTTAAAAATCTTGTTACCGTCAAAAATTTCAACTCACAAGAGGATAAAGAGTGGGTAAAAATTGAGAAAATCGGCTCTGATTTCATTATATCAGGCATCAATTACGTCGGTGAAAATGGTGCCGGGCAGAATGGCTTTGAAGAAGGCGCAAGCTATAAACTCACCCTGAAGGATGAACGGCTTATGTTTGATGGCTTCCCTCAGGCGGCACGGGATTTTAACTTCACCATTAAAAAAGAAGATGTTTTCAATTTGAGTCTAAACGAAAAAATGAACTTCATTAAATTTGAAGACATCAGCAATATCAAGGAAAACGGTGCCAACGTCAGCACCATCAATTCTACTCCTTTAAAAGTAACCGAAAGCGGTTCCGGTGCGGGGGATTTAGTGGAAGGAACCTTTGCTTATATGCAAGGTTCTTTAGCCGTGGGGGATACCGTCAGTATTTACGAAGGGATTGACCCAAGAGAGCGTGTGCTGGATGATACACGTGAAGGGTCAAAGGGCAATATCGCCTATGTGGAGATTACTTCTGCTGCCGGGACAACCTACGGCTATAAAACTGCCGATGCAGAGGAGGTTTTGTTCACACCTGATGTGCTGCCTGTTTCTGTTGATGCGGACATAGATGGAAACGCATACAATAGTTCCATCACAGTAGCGAAGGCTGCCATGGACTTTTCGGACGATTTGTATGCCGCGATAGGGCTTGATTCCCAGACAACGGTGGATGTGGGCGACTATATCTCCTTTTACGCCGGCGATTTAACCGCGGCTTCCAGTGGAAGCAATGGACCCAAGCAGGAAGGTTCCGGCTTGATTACAGAGGTGACTTTTGACGGCGACTCCTATATTATTGCCTATGAAACGGTTACGGCAGAAGAAATGCTCGCGGCTATGGACATGTACAACACCGATCCCGTCGATGGCGATGAAATGCTGAAGAACTTAGATATTGAGGCCTTTGAGACCAATATTGAACAGCAGGCAGTGGAGAGCGGCTTTGCCGACAATGCCGGTCAATATCTCGCCGCCATGGCAATGGAAACAAAAGCGTTCACTGAAATCAATGAAGACTTTGAACTTCGCAACTATGAGATATTAAATCAAAATGGCGAGCCCTTAAGTCCTGAAGATGTTCAACTCATGGCTGATAGTAAAATGAGTGTTAAAGTTGAGGTGGATCCGCCGGAGGCCTCCATCAGCAAAGACCTGCAGCATTTTGACGGCGTCTCCGGCCTGCGCCTTACCTTGAAAATCAAAGCTAAAATTACCATTGGACCCAAAAACCCAGAAGATGGCGATGCACAAGTCGTCATTACCCTGACCGGTGAATTCGAGGAAGAAGTCCATGTGGGCATCAACATCGACGGTGGCGCACGCTGGGAATGGTGGGCTATTTTCCCATACATTGCCGAGTATGAGGTAACCGCCAATATTGACCTTTTTAACTATACAGGTCTTAAATTCCATGCAAGCATAGTGACAAAGGAATATGAGGATACAAAGTGGACTGAAAATGAGGAACTGAAGAACGTTGTCGATGAGCTGAAGAAGCTGGTGGATGAGGTTAAGGAAGGTCTTGGCAGTGAGGAAGAGGAAGAGGACCCGGCCAATGACCTGATTAAAAAATATAAGGCAATGATGGATACGGAAAGCGACTGGGTGACTCTTGTGGAGAAGGAGATGTGGAGCTATTCATATAAAATTCCACCCATCATGATTATTGAAATAAAAATTGAGCTCAAGTTCGTTATCCAAGCCAACATGAATATATCCCTGGGTGCAGAATTCTGGTACAAGACTGCAAAACGTTACACCTACAATGTTGAGGTTTTTGCTGGAAATGTAAACAGTGACGTCATTGATTTGGTAGAAGAGCAATACGAGTTTATTTTTTACGTCATGGGCACATTGGGACTGCGCGCGGGCTTACAGGTGGAGGCGAAAATCTGCCTTTTCTCCGAAAAATTCGCAAGCGTCGGCTTTGCTGCGGAGGCAGGCGCCTATATCAAGATGTATGGTTACTTCTATTATCAACTGACCTATAGTGCTTCGGCGGGAAAGGAAAGCAAATATTCAGGCGCACTCTATTTTGAACTGGGCATCTATCTGGAGATTACCTTTGAAGCTCAAGCCTTTGCCGGAACATTCTCCTATAACCCTACCCTCTATGAAAACGAATGGCCGCTATGGTCGGCGGGTATGCGGGAGAATATACAAGACTTTGCCTATGAGGCAAGGGAGGCGCCTGGGCTTTCTATGAAAAAGGCGATTAAATCAACGTTTGTGCCAGACGGTGTCTTCGAAATGCTCTACCTTGATTTGAAGACGGGCGACAGCGGCACTAAGATTTATGATGATTCCGAGACGTATTTTACCATTGAGATGACCAATGACAAGTTCAGCTATGACAGAAGCACGAACAGGCTGACGTTAACACCGGCTGAAAATGATATTACGCTGGACGGTCAAATGGTGGTTAGCTGGATCAATCAGCCCCTTGCATGGACATCAAAGCCAATTAGCACGAAGATCAATTTGCATTGGGACAATCTGAACGATGGCTATGCTATTGTATTTAATTCAAATGGCGGAAGCAGCATTCCAATTATGATTAAAAAATATGGAGCAGCCATTGTTTCTCCTGCTGATCCCGTGAAAAAGGGCTATATCTTTGACGGTTGGTACTCAGAGGAAGGCTTAACCCAGCGCTATACCATCCCCGCAAACATGCCAAACATAGACATGGAGGTCTATGCAAAGTGGACACCGGCTACCGACACACCTTACAAGGTGGAGCATTTCGGTGAAGTCTTGGGCAGCAGTCAGTACGCGATATTAGACACTGTAGAGCTAACCGGCACAACTGACAGCACTGTTTCTGCCGCCACTAAAAATTATGTGGGATATGTTACGCCAGAAAGCGGGCAAATCACCATAGCACCTGACGGCAGCGGTATTCTGCGATATTACTATGACAGAGAGAGGTATACATTAATATTCGACCCAGGAGAGGCACAGGGCGAAAATCTTGTCAGTGAGCTGAAATACGGCGCGAAAATTGCAGCCCCCGCCTTAAGCTCCAAAGGGTATGCCTTCACTGGCTGGAGTCCTGCCATAGCTGAAAATGCAGCAATGCCAGCTGAAGATATCACCTTTACGGCACAATGGTCGCCTGCGGACGATACCCCTTATCGTGTGGAGTACTATGTGGAGCAGACAAACGGAAAATTTACGCTGCAAAGTCTGGATGATACCAAAACAGGCATAACAGGAAGTAAAGTAGACATCCAAACGATCTTTGACAATAGCTACTCTGTAGACAAGGGCATTACCTATAAGGATACAACGGTAAATGGTGAAGTCACAACCACGCCCATAATCTCAAATGACGGTAAACTGATTATTAAGGTTAATTATCAGCGTGAGAGCCATGATGCAATTTTTGATCCTGCTAATGGAGAAGATAAGAAAACAATTAGAGTTAAGTATCAGGGCACTATAATGCAACCAAACCTGAATCCCACAAAGCAGGGCTATGTCTTTGCAGGTTGGGAGGGCTACGTCACAGGAGCTGTCATGGGTACGGCGGACATTACCTATACGGCTAAATGGGAGCCGGCGGAAGATACTGCCTATACCGTTAAGCATATTCGTGAGGATCTAAACGGTAGCTACCCCGTAATCGGAGATTTAGTGGAAACCGAAATTAAGTACGGAACGACTGAAGCTCGGACGGAAGCTCAGACTAAGAACTACGAAGGCTTTACAGGCAACGCGGTTGAACAGGTCGAAATTCTGCCCGATGGCACTGCGGTCGCCGAAATCAAGTACAGCCGCAACAGCTACACTGTAAACTGGATTGCTGAGGGCAACACCTATAAGACAGAGCAGGTGAAATTCGGTATAATGATCACAGAACCCGCGACCAATCCGACAAAGCAAGGCTATGTTTTTGCCTCCTGGAGCGGCTTGGGCACTGGCGCAACCATGGGAATCACTGGGCAGACCTTCACAGCAGCATGGGACCCTGCAACGGATACCATCTATACTGTAAAACATATCCGTGAGGATTCGAGCGGCAACTATACTATCCAGGAACTCGAAGAAAAGAAGGGAATAACGGGAACCCAAACGGCGGCTTCTCCGAAAACCTACGAAGGATTCACAGTCAATACAAACTATGCCCAAGTAAACATTGAACCTGATGGCACCAGTATTTCCACTATTTTATATCAACGCAACAGTTATAACATCACATGGATCGCCAACAGCGAAGTCTATGAAACCACCCCAAATGTCAAGTATGGTGTGACGATTAACTTGCCGGACAGCACACCGGATAACAAAACAGGCTATACCTTTGATGAGTGGAGCAATGTTCCCGATACCATGCCTGCGAAAGACAGCAGCTATGAGGCGAGCTGGACAGCCAACACCTATAAAGTTACTTTCAATGCGACTAGCGGTGTGGCGCCGGACGTGAAGTTCAAGATAGTTACATATGACAGCAGCTATGGCGAGCTTCCTGCCACGACTCAGGCCGGCTACCAATTTGTCAGCTGGACAGATGCAAGTGGTGCTGCTATTACAGCTGACACGACTGTAAGAACCGCTTCCGACCATGAGCTTACGGCAACCTGGGCAGCCAATGATGCAACCGCCTATTTCGTGCAGCATTATCAGCAAAATATCGAAGGGGATGGCTATACACAGGTTGGCAGTGATGTGAAGTATGGCGAAACCGACACCTATACAGCGGCTGTTGCCAATAGCTATCCAGGCTTTGCAGCACAGAATGTCGTTCAGGAAATGATTGCCGGAGACGGTACAACAGGGATCAAAATTTACTATAATCGAAAGGTTCACACCGTTACATGGAACATAGACGGCACAGCAAGCACAGCAGACTACCGCTATGGTGCAAGTATTGCAGTACCGGCTGCAGTACGCACCGGCTACACCTTTGAAGGCTGGAATGTGGCCGTTGCGAGTACTATGCCCGATAGCAACTTGAGCTATACGGCGACCTGGACGGCAAAGCAGTATAGTATTTCTTTCGACGGAAACGGCGGCAGTACGCCTAATCCTGTAACGGTCACCTATGACAGTACCTATGCAGGCTTGGCTACGCCCGTTCGAACGGGCTATGACTTTGCCGGGTGGTTCACAGCAGCAAGTGGTGGAACAAGGGTTATGGAGATTACGAAAGTAGATATCACAGAGAATCAGACTCTGTACGCCCATTGGACAGCCAAGCAATACATAGTCAGCTTTGACCTGAATACAGGCGCAGGTACAGCACCTGAAGCAATCACCGTTACCTATGACGGCACCTACACAGCCTTGCCGGAAAACAGCGCAGGCAAGACGGGCTATACCTTTTCAGGCTGGTACACTGCGGCAAGCGGCGGCAACAGAATCACAGGCACAACCATTGTAAGCACCGCAAGCCAGCACACCCTTTATGCTCAGTGGCAGGCAAATACCTATCATATCGTATTTGATGCAAATGGCGGCAGTGGTACAATGGCAAACCAAAGCCACACCGTCGATCAGTCCCAGTCCCTTACCGCGAATAGCTTTACCAAGACAGGTTATAGCTTTAGTGGCTGGAACATACAAAAGGATGGAAACGGAACAGGCTATTCAAATGCCGCAACGGTCACAAATCTGGCAACAGCAGGCACCATAACGCTCTATGCACAGTGGACAGTCAAACAATACACCATAAGCTTTATCAGCAATGGTGGCTCCGGAGTCACATCTATCGAACAGGATTATGGTACGGTAATTACAGCACCTGCTGCCCCAACAAAGGATGGGTATACCTTTGGCGCCTGGCAGGATAATGGCGCAGACTACACCTTTAACACAATGCCATCCGAGAACCTTACACTGACCGCGAGATGGAATGCGGTGAATTACGCCATTACCTATGAATTATATGGTGGCACGAATCACGCTGATAATCCATCAAGCTACAATATCGAAAGAGGTAATATTACCTTGGGAGATCCAGGCGGTAAAGCTGGATATACCTTTGAGGGCTGGTATACAGAGGCTGCATTTACCAATAAGGTGCAAGGCATTGCCATTGCAGCGGGCAACACGGGAGCAAAGACCTTCCACGCCAAATGGATATCAAACACCTATACCGTAATCTTCAACAAGAATGCAGCAGATGGAACGACAAGCGTAAGCCAGGGCTTCACCTATGATGAGGCAGCCAGGGCATTGACAGCAAATACTTTCACCAGAGCCGGCTACAACTTTGACGGTTGGAGCAGAATATCCGACGGCACAGGCACAAACTATAACGACAAACAGGTGGTTGCAAACCTTGCTGAAAGCGGCACTGTCAACCTCTATGCGAAGTGGAGCCTTGTGACTTATGCCATCACCTACCAGCTCAACGGCGGCACTGCGGCAAGCGGCAATCCATTGAGTTACACTGTGGACAGTAATGATATTACGCTCAATGATCCAAGCCGCGCGGGTGGCTATGGCTTTATGGGGTGGTATGAAAATGCAGGCTTTACAGGCAGCAAGGTGACAACCATCATAAAGGGCACCCTCGGTGACAAGACCTTGTATGCAAAATGGGGCTTTGCAGGCACATTTACAGTGACAAACAACTGGAATAGCAGCTTTACCATCACACGAAACGGCAACGGAAACATAAATGATGACCAAAATGTGGGACAGCAGACCGTATACTTCCGTACAATGAACGGCTCGGCCATCGGCGGCACCCATTTTTATCATCAGGGCGGCAGTTCAGCGGCTGTGACCTTTGCTGAGGGTGAAAGCACTAAAACTGTTACCATCACGGAATATGGTGTGACCGGAGCCTATAATGGCAACACCGCAACAAGCTATTCCAACATTGACCGCACCTATCAGCTTGAGCTTGTCAAGGTAGCTGGCGGAGGACTTTTGGGCAGCACCAGGGCAACGAGGACGATGGCAAAGGATAGCGATTATATGGTGGCAGCAGACGTTTATGCCCAAAAAACGCTTCTAGCTGATACTGGCGCATATGAATTGAAGGAAGATAACGATACTGGAAAGAATGCCATGTACTCCAAGTCAGGTGCCACGCTGTTAAGTATGTACAATACCTATTTGCAGTCCTACCTGCAAAATACCGGATCCAAAGCGAAGGTCTGGACGACCTTTGATTACAGAGACAGTAATTGGTATGCTCAGCGCTATATCCAATTAGGAATCTCACCTTCCCAGTTCTTCTCCGTATCATTATCCGGGGAAGGGAAAATAGTTCCAGACATAGGAGGAGGTGCCCGCTTTAACGCGAATTACAGTCGAAGTGGCGACAGCTCAGAAATCAGAAACTTTAGCTTTCCCAATTATGTGATGCCCGCAAGTGGCGCAAGCGGTGAAAATTATGCAGTGAATGCTGCCAATTGGGCGTCCGGCCAGGATACAAGCAAGCAATATGTTCGCTTTGACCTGGGCGAAGCCCCGATGATTTCCATGGTCCATTATCAGAAGGAGTCAGGGTACGATGCTGGTTATACCACAAATATTTACCTGTATGGACAACCATTGGACACCACGGAGCCAGGTGAAATTGGCATAGCGCCTATGGCAGCAGGCGACTATAAGGTAGGCGAAACGGTTACCATTGCCGTTGTCTTTGATGAAATTGTCGCCAATCAAAACAGTGCGGCCCTCAGCGGGACAAATCTGGCAAGCTTGACTTATGTGGGCGGCGCAGGCTCCAATGTTCTCTACTATACCGGTACCGTGAAAAACGACTGTAATGAAGTAACAATCCTAAACGGGATTACCCTGAACGGAACCGTTCTGGACATGGTAGACTAAATGCTTACAGCCCCTGCCTGTCACAGGCGGGGGCAACCTTTCCACAGGAGAGTCAATTAAAAGGGGTGATGCATTGCGTAAGTTTGCATTAACTTTAACAGTCTTTCTGTTTCTGAGCCAAACTTCTTTTGCGGCAGGAACAGAAAACAGTGTTAAAATCGCTGTCATAGACACAGGTATTTCTACCAGAGCACTGGGTAGCGCACAAATTGTTCAAGGCAAAAATTACATTCTTCCCAATCACGACACCGAGGATGAAATCAACCACGGCACCGCTATCGGCAGCCTCATCTTGGGAAAGCCCGATCGACAGCTTGTGGGATTTTACCCCGAAGCTACCCTCGTGCCGCTGGTTTATTGCAGCGTGGAGGACAAATCCCTTGTAAAGGGCGATGCAGCCATGCTTGCCCAGTGTATCTATGATGCGGTGGATGTGTTTTCTTGCCGTGTCATCAATTTAAGCGCAGGCATTTTAATAAATTCAAAGGAATTAAAAGATGCCTGTGAATACGCAGAAAAAGAGGGTGCTGTCATTGTGTCTGCCGTAGGCAACGACCATCAAACAGCACCCCAAAACCTCTATTATCCTGCCGCCTATGACACAGTTATCGGTGTGGGTGCCTTAAATGCAAGTGGAAAAGTCGCTGTATTTTCTCAGCGAAATACTTCCGTTTCCCTGGTGACAAGTGGAGAGGACTTGTGGGTAGCCAGGGCCTCCGGCAGAATGACTCATGCAAGCGGCACCTCCTATGCCTGCGCCTTTGTAAGTGCAGCGGCAGCAAGGCTTTTGGCGGAAAATCCAGGTTTAAGTCCATCGGATATACGAAGCATTCTCTACGAAGCCGCCAATGATTTGGGTGAAGTTGGCTATGACTTAGAGAATGGCTATGGTGCATTAAATATCCTAAAGGCACTGGAATTAGCAAAGAATTATCACTGATTTGCTATGAATTAGTTTTTCAATGGATGTATATAGCAAGGGACGAGGAAAAGGAAATCGTAGTCACCGTTAAATTTTTAGATAACCGCTTGCGTGTTCAAGTGGAAAACACCTGTCGACAAGACATCGTTTTTGACGGCGAGCAGCCGGTAACTCAAAAACAGGGTGGTGGAACAGGCATAAAAAGTATACTCTACACCGCCGAGCGTTACGACGGTACGGCGGGCTTCTCGGTATCTGATGGAAAATTTACCACTCAAATCGTACTCAATGCGAACTGAAACAACCCACAATTAATTATGTCAAAACGGCTGTCAGCCATCTATGACAGCTGTTTTTTTCGTCAAAAACAGGCAATTACCCCTAAAATGATGGCAATCACCCCAGAAAGGGTTTTTGCCTCTTATTTGTGCCATGATTTAAGATAAAAGAATAATTTGTTTTAACCAATAGTGGAGGAGGATATGACATGAAAAAAACTAAAACAAAGGGAAAGAAGATTTTATCTTTATTCATAATCATTGCAATGGTAATTGGTTTATTGCCGAAAATGGCAATGCCCGTTTTTGCAGGGGACATTACCTCAGGTACATGGCAGGAGACTGGAACCGTTGCAGAGGGCTTTGAAGGAAACGGAGCCGGTACAGCG
Source organism: Hungateiclostridiaceae bacterium UBA1305 (assembly GCA_002307275.1). GTDB lineage: Bacteria > Bacillota > Clostridia > Acetivibrionales > DTU013 > UBA1305. The sequence goes on along the minus strand of DBTX01000004.1, from coordinate 92,448 downwards.
CCAGACCCGTTTATCATAAAAACAGCGGGTCAGTTAGCATATCTCGCAAAGAACGTGAGTAATGGCACGGACTATAGTGGTAAATACATATGCCTTACAAGTAACATCGATTTGCAAGGCAAGAATTGGATTCCGATTGGTAAAGCAGATCGTCCATTTGCAGGAGCCTTCAACGGAAATGGGTATGTTATCAGCAATCTTACAGCAAACGATGTCTGCAATGATGGTTATGAAGGCTTGTTTGGTTATAATACAGGAATTATAACCAAAGTCGGCGTGGAAAATGTTGATATCTATAGCGGTGGAGACTATGCAGGCGGCTTTGTAGGTTACAATAAAGACAATACTCAAGGCGATGGAGGCCAGATCATTGACTGTTATGTAAAAGGTGGCACGGTTCATTCGAATGGCCTCTATACTGGAGGTTTTGCAGGATATAATGATTCTTATTATGTAGGAGTAAAAAATTGCTATTCGACAGTGAATGTAACTGGATCTGACTATGTTGGAGGGTTTGGTGGCTATAATCAATTTGGTGACATAGCAGATAATTTTGCTACGGGTACAGCATTAGCAACAACAACAGTAGCAGCAGGTTTTATTGTAGGGGGTTTTTTTAATGGAGCATATGATAATATGCAATTCAATTATTATGTAGATAAAGCTGATAAAAAGGGAAACAGCGGCAACGACGACGCGGATAATAAAGTCGAACATATAGACGATATAGCTAACCTGTATGGAGATAGTCTTCTTGGCTTAGATTGGGATGCTGGAGCATGGGATACGGTATCTGCCTGGAGAATTGTGGAAGGCGATACCCCGGAGCTATTGACGCCGATTGAGACCTGGGCTGACTATGCAGATAGTACATGGGTGAGTGGAGAAGCAGCAGCAGGCCATGATGGGTCTAATGAAGCAAAGGCATATCGGATTGGGAATGCTGAGGATTTGGCAGCACTGGCAGTATTGGTGAATAAAGGGGAGACCTTTGCCGGTAAATACATAAAAGTAGCAGAGGGTGTGACAACAATAGATCTAGCCGCCCATGAATGGAAATCCGCGGGAGCTCTTTTTGATGAGGACTCTATATTTGGTGGAACCTTTGACGGAAACAATGCGGAAATAACCAATATGAGAATGAGTGAAAGAACAGACCAGGCGAAAGGATTATTTGGTATAATCGGACCCAATAGCTGTATTAAGAATATGAAGCTTACGGAGGTATCGCTCACAGTAAAAAAATCAGGTGAATACATCGGATGCGTAGCTTCCATTAATATGGGCGGGATCATATCAAATATAACAGTAACAGGGGATATTACGGGAAATATTATTTATGAGGATGATGAGAGCGGTGTGTACATAGGCGGTATAGCCGGTGCGGTAGTGCCTGGCGCAAAGTCCGTTTCAGGCTTGGTTGAGCAATGCGCAAGCTATGTGGATATTGATGTGAGGAGTGCTGCGAATAGTAACATACAACTAATTGCAGGTGGAATAACCGGGTTGCTTGATTGCGCATCAACCATTCAAAACTGCTATAATCGAGGAGATGTTTTAATCGAAACGGTGTCGGCAGAGGATTGTGTGGCTGGAGGTATTTGCGGTGCTAATCGCTCTGTAAAAACCGTAAAATACTGCTATAATACAGGTGCTGTGACAGCCATAGATGCAAGTGCTGACAGTAAAGGATATGCAGGACAAATCACCGGTTCAAATTCCGGTGCGGTGAAAGGCTGCTTTTTTGACAGCAGTGTAACAGCAAATGAGGGAATGAATGCGGTTGGAATGAGCGGAAGCGTAGGGGATGCAGTAGACGAAGACAACTATTTAAAAACAGCAATTGAAATGAAGACACAAAGCACCTACGAGACAGGATTTGCAAATCCGGAAAATGCTTGGGACTTCACAAATATATGGAAGATCACAAGTGCAAATGATGGATATCCAATATTGCAAGCAATGACATTCTTCGATGCGGATACCGACAACTGGAACGGCATCATTCCGGGCAGTGACCCCGGCTTTGCCTACAGCGGCGGAAGCGGCACGGCGGAATCGCCTTACCTGATCGCGAACAGCTGCGATCTTGCCATGCTTGCCTCGAACGTCAACACGACCACTGACTACAGTGTCGGCAAATACTTCAAAATGACGGCGGATATCGATCTTAATCCGGGTATAACAGTGAACGATGCGACTACTGCAGCTCATGAATGGACGCCCATCGGAAAATCTTCACCGGTATTCAAGGGCACCTTTGATGGCGGCGGGTTTGCCGTCAAGGGGATGTATCTCAAGGATAAGGCAGGCTCCATTTATTACGGTCTGTTCGGCTCCACCACTAACGCAACAATAAAGAATCTGGGCGTGACCGACAGCTTCGTTAATATTAAGAATTCCAGTGGCGGAGCGGCCGGTATTATAGGCTTTGCCTGGTTTAGTACAGTGGAAAGCTGCTACAACACGGCAAAAATCAATGGTTATATGTCTGTCGGCGGTGTTGTGGGCGTTGGTTCAGTCGTTACGGTGAAAAACTGTTACAATACCGGTGAAATCAGTGGCACGATGGACTATATCGGGGGTGTTGTGGGTCAAGGCAGTAATACTATAATACAGGATTGCTATAACACTGGCAACATATCCGGTTTAGCCTCAGTGGGCGGCATTGTAGGATTTATGATGAATCCTTCTGCCGGCAGTGCATCTGCTATGTATCGCTGCTACAACATTGGTAATATTGTTGCCAGTGAAGTTGAATCTAACTATAGTGGCTCCAGTTACAGTGGTTCTGGTGGTATAGCGGGTTGGGTTATTTCGTGGATTTCTACTATTCCTAACAGGATGGTTCCTTTGGATAGCTGCGTTTCTCTGGGCCTGTCCGTTAGCACGACGAGCATTCTGGTTCCTAACACAACGATACGTGTGGCGCAAGGCAATGGAACCATCTCGAATTCCTATGCACGGTCGGACATGAAAGTGAATGATATGCTTATTTATAATGGTACCAGAACAAATGAACACGGACAGAATTTGATTGTGGCCCAGAACACTGCGCAGGATTGGAGCACATGGTTTGGAACTGCGGATACCGCTGTGTGGGATTTCCCGACGGCTGGCAAGCTGTGGTATCAAGCACCGCTGCCCACCCTGAAAGGCGTTGGCGGCATACAAAACCCCAAGCTGCCCGGGACGGGCTCCGGCGTTACTGATACCTATAGTGTGATCTATAATGGCAATGGCGCGACAAGCGGCAGTGTTGCGGCACAAACCACAAATGTCGGCACAGCAACGACAGTTGCTGCAAACGGCTTTGCCAAAACAGGTTATACCTTTAACGGCTGGAATACGGCGACTAACGGCAGCGGTACAGCCTATGCGGCGGGCGGTACGGTGCCATCCCAAGCAGCAGGGGTAACCGTATCCCTTTATGCACAGTGGACTGACAATACTTATTCTGTTTCCGGTACGGTTAAAGATAGTGCAAATAATCCGACAGGCAATGCAAACGTAAAGCTGATGAAGGGTAACACGCAAATCGGTACGCATGGTGTAACCACAGCGTCAGACGGAACCTTTACGATCGCAGGTGTTCCAAACGGTACCTATAATCTGGTAGTCAGCAAGGACGATCTTACCGTTACCACCATTGTTGTGATAAATAATAGCAACAACCTGCTCAGCAGCACGATTACACTTCCATACGGAAATACCAGCAGCGTGCTTGAGGTAAAAGGCAGCGAAACCCCTCAGCTTGTTGTCGGCAATCTTGATGGACAGTTTTCAACTACAGTAACAGAAAACGACAAGGGAGTAACCGCTGCCGACAATACGGCTGTTGCTGCCGGCGGTTCGGTTGAAATCAAGCTCACTGCTGAGATAAAGGATATCACGGCAGTAAACGCAAGTGCTATTTCAGCTGCCGCATCATCAAACGGAAACACAGTGGGTATCTTTATTGACTTGTCTGTACTAAAGACGGTAAAGGACAGTGTTGGGAACGAAATCGCTTCACAGTCTTCAATTCTTACCGAGCTTCCAAGCTTGATAACCGTTTTTATTCCGATCCCTGCCGCACTTCAAGGCCAATCAAACTATGCGGTGTATCGTTATCACGGCAGCGCTGTTGACAGCATTACCACAACGGTTGCGGACGGCGAAAAAATAGAGCTTGTTGATAACAACACAACCATCAAGCTGACCATTAAAAAATTTTCCACCTATGCCATTGCATACACTACGCCATCAACACCGCCTGCAGGCGGAGATTCAAGCGGAAGCTCAAGCAGCAGTGCGGCGTCATCAATGATTACCGCGGAGCAAAGCAAAGGCGGCATAATAACCATTGGCACGGACCAAAAGACAGCCACGATTACCCCTGATGACGGATATGTGACAGCGGAGGTAATCGTCGATGGAAATAGCGTTGGAGCAATTGAAAAATACTCCTTTACAGACAGCAAAAAGCACACCATTACCGCCGTTTTTGTAACGAAAAGCGCACTCCCATATTACCTTAAAAATGAAGGTAATATATACATTGGTTTTTCTGCGATTGCAGGAAAGAGTTATAAATACATTGCACCTGCCGGTGTCACCGTTGCGTTCAGGGATAATCCGAAGAATTTTTCGGACAATACGATTGTATGGGCGAAACCAAGCATTGACTTCGTGACAGAGCGTGAACTATTCCTTGGGACAAGCAAAAATACGTTCAGCCCAAATGAAAGCATGACAAGAGCAATGTTTGTAACGGTAATCGGAAGACTTTACGAACGTTCTTACGGCAGCATATCAGGAACAGGCACCTTCACTGATGTTGACGAAAAGGCCTACTATGCCAGGTATGTTGCATGGGCGAATGAAAAAGGCATCATCAAGGGCATTGGAGAAAACAAATTCGCTCCAAATGAGCAAGTAACCCGTGAGCAAATGGCAGTTATTATGCTTAACTTTGCATCGTTCCTAAAAAAAGCAGTGTCCGGAGGCGGTTCCCTTACTTATCCCGACAGCGCAAGCATTTCATCCTGGGCGATTGACGGTGCCAAATACTGCCAGGAAACAAAAGTTATAACTGGCAGAGAAGGGGGCAGCTTTATTCCACAAGGAAACGCAACAAGAGCTGAAGTAGCAGCGGTGATTGAACGGTTTGTTAAAATCATTGTGAAATAGGAAAGGGAAATGCCTTCAATAGTAGTTTAAACAATGAGAATACAGACATCAACCTGTATCAGCCAGGGATAAAGCTGTGGCCTGGCCATAAGCTGGCCATACCAGGGCTCCTCAAGGTCAGATGGTTCCAACATGATGATTGTATAAAGTTTTCTTGTCAATTAAGGGAAGCAGCGATGAAGTGGGATCATGGATTATTTCCATCAGTCTGTTCTTTACGATAGCTTCATAAGCCGGATTGTGCGTCTTTGGATAAGGACTCTTTTTTCTGTAAAGCACATCATTGGGAAGGATGCCATCAAGAGCTCTCCTTAAGAGGCCTTTTTCTCTGTCATCGAACATTTTCATCTCCCAGGGGATATTCCACATATACTGGACCAGCCTGTAGTCGCAGTAGGGACTCTGACCTCAAGCCCATGTGCCATACTCATACGGTCTTTCCTGACAAGTAAGGATATAAAAGCAAACTGAATAATATGGGGGAAATTTTTGCTCACAGCAGAAGAGAGAAAGTGCGAAAATTATGAAAATCATTCGGATTCATACATACAGAAGTTTTATCTTTTGATATAGAATAATAAGAATGATGGACTAAATGCTCTTGTTTTGATAGGATAACCTTATTATTTTGATGTTGTTGTATGCATTTAGGATTCTTGCAGTAATAGTATTGGGACAAGGATACACAGGATTTCATGTCGATTAACAGTTGATGTAAATCGTGAGCGAATCCCAAGCGCCGCCAAGTAGATGGCAGTTAATAAAATGGCTTTCTGCTGAGGGAGGTCAGTTCTGTTTCCAGCAGAATACAGATATACGTGGGGATCTGTTTTGGACTATACTTAGTATATAATTAAAATAAGCCTGCAGGGGGGAATGTTTTTGTTTCGAAGTATTTTCAGCAGGGCATTTTTAAGCCATATTCTGTTAGCTATTATAATTTGTGCTGTATTGGCATGCATTTTTTTTGTGTATACCACCAGTATCATTCAAACTCAAGTGCTTGGAAGCTATCAGCAATTGGTCGGTTCCGCCTCTGACCAGATGGACAAAGTTGTCTCAGATATGGATGTGTTATCCAAAGATGTGTTGGTAAGTAAGTCCATGATCAGCGAGAACACCTACAATATGTTTAAAGATACTGATATTGCAGGTAGCTATAGCTTTTCATCAAAATATTTGCGAAATCTCTTTTTTGACGAACCATCTTTATCGACACAGGATGAAAGTGATTATTTTTATCTTGGGATCAATGATACACTGGCTACCATCATCAATATTGTAAATGGAAGCAGTTACCGTGCAAAGGAAATTATGATATATGATACCCAGGGAAGGTATATAAGTGCTCCTTTTCCAATTGATTCGGATATCATGGAAGAGAAACTGAAAGCATCCGATACAATGATAAAAGAGCTTTGTGGAGGAATGGGGCGCACAGAATTAAAATCTCCTTTTCAAAGTGATCTCTATGGTAAGGAAATGGTTCTTTTTTCATTCTATCGATCCTTTTATGGAGATTACAATGACCAGCAAAGAGGTGTAATTGAGATACAGCAGGACTTCGGTCTGATTGAACGCATTGTTGATAAGGACTTCAAAAATAATAACCGGGAGGTTTTTATATTTGATAATGCAGGGAAGCTGATATATCCGGTACAGTCCGACAATGATTATTCCAGAGACTTTACTGAGCAAATCTTCAAAAAGTCAAAGGGCGAAACAAATTTGTATTTGAATTTTGCGGCTAACGGAAGTAAATCAGCTTTATTATCGGTGCACTCGGAAGCCACAGGGTGGACAACGGTTCAATTGATAGATAATAAAATACTTTATGCGCAATTGAATGGCTTTAAGAAATGGTTCCTCATGGTGGCGGGACTAATCCTTATTTTTGGTGCTTTAGTAGCACTGGCATTTGCTAATAGTACAACAAGTTCGGTGCGACTTCTTCACAAAACGATTCGAAGTACAGAGCTGCAAAACCTTATCGGCAGAGTTGAGCACAAACTCCTTTCTGCCCCAAAGGAAATTGCGGATGTATACGTCGACTTTAAGGCTATGTGCAGGAATTTGGATATCACTATCAAAGAAAGTATTGATGCAAAAACAAAAGAATCGGAGGCACACTGGAAAGCGCTCCAAGCCCAAATGAACCCCCATTTTATATTTAATACTCTATCAGTCATTTCTGAAGCGTGTGATGAAGGTGAAAATGAAGCTGCATCTTTTATGTGCAGAAGGTTATCAGATATGCTGCGTTATGTGACACGGTCGGCTGATAAACAGACCACGTTGAGGAAAGAGTTGAATTATACTCTGGATTATCTGGCACTTATGCAAAAAAGGTATGAAGAGCATTTGATTTATGAAATCGATATCCCTGATGAAGTAATGGAAGTGATGTTGCCGAAGCTCGTCCTTCAACCGCTTGTGGAAAACTCGATCATGCATGGTTTTAAAAGCAGCAGACCACCTTGGAAAATAAAGCTGACAGGCAGGATATCCGAGAACGGGTGGCAATTAGAGGTTATGGATAATGGAAACGGGATGGAGACAGGTCGATTGGAAGAAATCCGGTGCATCATCAGGAACAGATTGCGGGGAATTGCCGATGAATCGGATGGAGGACTTGGATTGATCAGCACAATTGAGCGGATGGCATTGATGCATAAAAAGAGATTTTACTACAATATTAATAATGTTGAAGAGGGAGGTTTACTTGTTATTGTAGGGCTTTCAGAAACCTTTATTACGGAGGGAAGCGCAAATGGCATATAAAATATACATTGTAGAGGATGAACCACCGATATTGAGGGGAATCATTAAAAAAATCACAAGCTCCGGATTGGAATTCATCGTCTGTGGCAGTGCATATAACGGACAGGATGCTCTTGTTGAAATTGAAAGGCTGAAGCCTGACGTGGTTCTTACTGATATCAGGATGCCTGTCATGGATGGGCTGGACCTTATAAAAGAAATCCGGTACAGGTACCCGGATAAGCTATGTGTGATACTTAGCGGATATCAGGAGTTTGATTATGCCAGACAAGCCGTTAAGCTTGGTGTCGAGGACTATCTGATCAAGCCGGTTTCTGTAGAAACATTGAACTCCGTGCTGAACAAGCTGATTGTCAAACTGGAAAAGACGATACAGGGAAAAGGGTTTTCCATACTGAGCAGTGTCCTAAAATATGAATTGCCGGGTTCCAGACTGATGGACCTTGGTTTCGAAGGTTTTTATATGATACAGATGCTTGTTGGATTTCCTCTGAGCAATAATCCGGAGGATCGAAACTATATGGAGGAAATAAGGAATTTTTGGGCAGTTAAGGATATCTATTCATGGATTAAGCAGACTGGACTGTTTAAAGAGTCGGAATACTGGATTATTAATGGGAAGTACCCTAATGAAAAGTTGTTGGTGTTTGCTGCCGGCAGGGAAAAAACCTTTTCATGGACGGACATCGAACGACACATTCTGTCCGGAACTTCCGGAAACATTTATATTACTGCTGTAAAAAGCGGAATTGTGACAGAAGCAGAGTTCGAAAGGTTTGCGGAAGAAGCGGAGAATATGCGTAAAAGGGCTATTGATGCTGCAAGACTGGGATGCAATCATGTTTTGACACTTCTGGATTCTCCAAAGAGAGAATTCCTGCATTTGCTTACTGTATATTCGCCTGAAGAGCAAAAACTTTCGATGTTTATAAAAAACGACCAGTACCGGTTGCTGTGGAAGGAGATCCGTCTTTTGATAAATTCCTGGGAGGAAGCTTCCATTCCCTGCAGGATATTGGAGGATAATTTGAGGTTTATAGCCAGGCTGGTTGCTAAAAAGAATAATGATATTGAAGATACGGAACGCTTGGTACAGGGCATTTTATGTCGCAGCGGCAGTATGGAAGTAGTACGCAGTGAGTTCATCGCTGCTATGCAGGAGATCTGCCGGAAAAAAGAAGAAGCTTCCGGGAAAGACAGCTATGAACAAGTTGCAGATAAGGTGCTTTGCTACATTAACGAAAAATATATGCAAAAAATATCTCTTCGGGACATTGCGGGAGAATTTCAGCTTACGGAGTCCTATCTATGCAAAATCTTTAAAAAATATAAGAAAGAGTCACCCATGGATTATCTTGCAAAATACCGTATAGAGAAGGCAAAAGAGTTGCTTTTGGCATATCCTGATATGATGCAAAAGGATATTGCCGAACTGGTAGGCTTTAGTGACCAATTCTATTTTAGTCGGGTCTTCAAGGAAATTGTCAGGATGAATCCAACGGAATTCAGAGCCAGTCAGTTTAAATAATACAAATGCAGCCAGTCAAAATAATACAAACGCCGATTCAAGATTCTCCATTTTTAATAGATGTATAAGGGCGTAATATTATTTTATAAGATCGATCTTATATACTATCTATTTTCAATTAAATAATACTAAATTAATGTCTGATTAACGAGGAGGATTTTTTAATGAAAAAGGTAAGAATTCTATCGATGGTGACTATTATCGCTTTTTCTATGGTGATGGTGCTTGCTGGATGTGGTTCAAGTAATACTAATAATGAAACCACTACCACAGCAGCAGGCACTACGGTTCAGGCGACTACCGGGACAACTGCTGAAGCTGCCACACCTGTTGAGGCTCCGAAGCCGGTTACTTTGACTGCTCTTACTCAAAACGATTATAATACTGCAGGTATGCAGAAGGTAATTAAGGATTATGAGGCAAAAACCGGTAATAAGATTGACTTACAGATTTCTGCTACTGGGCAGCCCTATAACGATGCACTTTCTGTAAAGGCACTTTCAAATGATATGCCTGATCTAGTATTTACTTATGCTTCTAAAACAAATCTGGTTTCTATACTTAAAGCTGAAACGACATTATTAGACCTTTCCAACGAAGACTTTATCAAAAAAATCGACCCTTCCGTTTTAAATACTGAAGAGTGGTTACGCGGCGATGATGGGAAAATCCGTGTCATTCCGTCCGGTGGAGTTAGTACGGCATGCGTTACCTACAATAAAAAGATTTTTGCAGATAATGGCATAGAAATACCTAAAACCTATGATGAGTTTTTAGCTGTATGCGAAAAGTTAAAGCAAAAAGGGATTCAACCGCTTACTGGTGGAGCAAAAGATGGTTGGCCGCCGTTGTTCTTCGAATTTATCGGTTTTGCAAATGAAGTTCAGAAAAATCCTGATTTGGTAAAACAAATAAATGAGAACAAGATAGATCTTTCTAAGTCTCCAGAAATAGCCAAGGTTATTTCAAGGCAAATTGAACTTGCTCAGAAGGGATATTACCCGAAAAACAATGCATCAACCGATTTCAATGCGGTTGTCAGCAGTTTTGGTACAGGGAAAGCTGCTATGGCAATTCAGCATGATGGCGTTGTAACTTCTGTAATACAAGCGTACCCGGATATGGCAGCAAACATTGGGGAGTTCCCACTTCCCTGGGATACAGCTGCAGATACAATTATACCTATTGATATGTCAAAGGGTATTGGTATCGGTGCCAATTCAAAGAATGTAGATGCTGCTAAAGGCTTCTTGCAATATTTTACACAAGATGACGTACTTACTGAATATTTTACTTCTGAGGGTACAGTACCTTCCTATACTAATCTGACATCGAAGCTTGGACCTGGAATTGCTGATATGGCTGAGATTTTGAAAAATGGCCACGGCAAAATATTCGTGCAGTATATATTCACAGCTGGTTTAAATCCATTCTATAATGTTACTGCCGCAGCTACGAATGGAAAGAGCTTGGAGGCCATCCAGAAGGAACTTCAGGATCAGTTCATAAAATCCGGCAAAGATAACAAAGTTGCTGGTTTCTAATTAATTTATTATTTGATAATGATAAAGCGGAGCAATGCGAACATTTCTCCGCTTATCATTATCTATATGGGGATATACAAAATGAAAAAAAAATATTATTCTTATATTTATTTAATACCGGGTATAGGTCTTTATGTTCTTATGTTTTTGCTTCCGGCCCTGGTTGGAATTTGCCTCGCATTTACAAATTGGACATCATATAATAAAACGATTGATTTTATCGGTCTGACTAACTTTAATAATTTTTTTAAAAGTGTTATCAAAAATGGTATTAACAGCAGGGAAGGCGCTGCGTTGATTAATCCATTCATAATCGCATTTATAGCTATCACAATACAAAATGGTTTAGCATTAGGTTTGGCACTTTTGTTCAATGGCAAGCATAGAATGTCTAATTTTGCACGTAGTGCCTTTTTCCTTCCCAGTACCTTAAGCTTATTGATATCAGGTTATTCATTTTCTGCAATACTATCCTCTGGTGGTCCTTTTGACCAGTTACTTAAGTTCCTGGGCATGGACTGGGCGATCAAAGGGTGGCTTACTGACAAATGGATCTGTATTCTCACGGTAGCTTTTGTAAATACATGGATCTGGCTGGGATTTACTGCTGCCATATATCTGGCAGGACTTAAGGCAATCCCAGCGGAAATGTATGAAGCCGCTGATATTGATGGAGCCGGCAAATGGAATAAATTCAAGTACGTGATACTTCCTCTTCTGGGACCTTCTATTACAACCAACGTCATACTCACTTTAGTGGGGTCTATGAAAATGTTTGACTTAGTTTACATTATGATTGGTCAATCTTTTGATTACGCATTTACCATGAACACTCTTGTATATTATTGGAAGAATGAAACGCAAGGATATGCCAGTGCAATCAGTGTTGTACTATTTATCATTGTGGTGCTCATGGCGATACCCATATTAAGAAAATTAAGAAGCAGGGAGGTGCAATTATAATGGGTGTTTCAACAAAAAAGCAAGCAAAGCTATTTAGTGAAATATTTTTGGTGCTAGCCAGTCTGGTGATTATTGTACCTTTCTATTTTGCAATTATCAATTCGCTTAAAACACCAGGTGAAGTAATAGAGCTTTCCTTCAAACTCCCCAATAAACTTGTTTTCGATAATTATGTAAAAGTATTTAACGAGGGAAATGTTTTAAATGGTTTCAAGAATAGTATATACATTGCAATTCCATCAGTATTTTTTCAGTTGCTGATTGCATCTCTTACTGCATTTATCCTTCAAAGAAGAGCTACTCGTACCAGTACTATGATTTACAATTTTGTTGTTTTTGGGTTGATTCCTTCGGGTTTTCTTATTCCAACCGTCCTGATTCTAAAAAGCATCCATTTGCTCGGCACAAATACGGGATTGCTCCTTACCTATATTGGTGGGGGAATGCCTTTCATGGTACTCCTTTTTTCCGGATATATGAAAAACATACCGAGAGAAATCGATGAATCAGCCATTGTAGAAGGGTGCAGTCTCCCCAGAATGTTTTTTACCGTAATATTTCCCCAATTACTGCCCATTCTTATGACAGGAGGTATTATTTGCTTTATGGGCACATGGAATGACTTTACGGGGCCGTTATATTATTTGAACAAAACCGGCAAGTATACATTGCCTCTATCGGTGTATAACTTTGTTTCCCAGTACGGCACAAGGTGGGAGTTGGTATATGCAGATCTGGTCATCATTGCACTACCAGTTATTATAGTTTATGCGAGTGTACAGAAGTATATTATTGATGGCATGACAGCAGGCGCTGTTAAAGGCTAACCGCACGGCACGAAGTGACTTAAGGCTTGTAGCTTTGGTCTGGATGATTGTGGAATTGATTTTGGAGCAGTAAATTATTATGCTCTACTTCAGAATTTATATATAGGTATTCATATCTTTATCTGACACCCCGCGGCTTATGTCGCGGGGTTTTAGAAATGTCGGCTGGCTTCATCTGTGCAGGAGATTTGGGAGAGATAAAGCTGCTGAGCGACAATACCTGGCTTGCACGCTTGGACAAAGCGCACAAACGTGACACAGCGCTGTACTCGCGGCAGTTGAATTTTCAAGAGCATGTTGATGCGGTGAAAGATGATCGTTCATGTCATCAAGGAATAATTGAGAGTTCCTGGGAGCGGAAAGGCAATGGAATCTCTGTCAGGCTTAAGTTGCCTCAAGGAGTAAAAGCAAAAATAATCATTCCAGGGCATGAAAGCGAGATAGAGGGAAGCTTTGAATGTGTATTTAATGAGTAAAATCTGTATTTGAAGCAGTGTGAAAAAAATAATACAAATTTAGGAGTTTGGGAAAATGATAAAAAAATATTGGTTTGATAATGAGACAGGTACATTTAACATTTCGGATCCGCAAACGGGAAAAGATTGGTACAACCAACTATGGAACAAAGATGGATATCATATGTCGATATCCCATACGGGTCATGGTTTGAGCAGATATGTGAACGAGGAAGCAAAAAATGTATTTCTGGTTCAGGAGGAGCAAAGGTATTTTTATATAAGGGACGAGGTTGATAAGGACTTCTGGAATATAGGTATAAAACCAAGCATGGTTCCTGTGGAAAATTATCGTTGTGAGCATGGCTTGGAGTATTCAAAGATATCCTCAGAACATAAGGGGATAAAAGCTTCATGGGTGTTCACAGTTCCTGAAACAGGTACCTGTGAAATTTGGAAAGTAACTGTTGAAAATAATAGCACGAGAAAGAGGACTCTCAGTTTATTTCCATATATCAAATTCGACTTGTCAGGATATGTACAACCTTATTATTACAATCCGCATACTACCACTGAAACCTTGTTTGCAGAAGAGCTAAACGGAATTATTAATTGGAGTAAAAATCCTTTTCAGCCCCATAGCCGTTGCAGTGGTTATCTTGCAGCATCGGAAAAAGTGAGTTATTACGACGGATGGCTGGAGAAATTCAACGGACTTGGTAATTGTGCAAGACCTGATGTTCTGGTGAAAGGTAAAAACTGCACTAATTCGCAAATAACTGTCCGCGAAAGGGGTGCAGTACTGCAAAACATAGTTGAAATTGATGCAGGTGAGGTTAAAGAGATCTACTATATAGCAGGTTTTGGCGATAATCTGAAAACTGCCGTCAGGGAATGCCGTGAAGCTCTAAAAACAGCTGAAAGTTTTTGCAGCACGGTGATAGAGAGAGGTATAAAAAGATTTGGAACGTTGAGAGTTGAAACTCCAGACGCCAGAGTTAATAATATAATGAATTTCTGGGCCCAAAAGCAGGTAGAATTCTGCGGTATAGGAAAAAAGGCTGTTCGTGATAATGCACAGATTACGATGGGAATCTTAAACTTTAATGCTGAATTGGCAGAGAAATCAATGATTGAATGCCTGGCTCATCAGTATGCAGATGGTCATGCCATGCTTGCATGGAGTCCTTGTGTGGACCCGCACCTGTATTCGGATCCTCCTATGTGGTTAATACTTTCTGTTTGTGAAGTAATAAAGGAAACTGGAAATATTACTTTTCTTGACTTGGAGGTACCTTTCTATGATGAGGGAAGCGCCCCGGTTTACGAGCACCTGAAAAGGGCTGTCAACTGGCTGATTAACAGTACAGGTCCTAACGGAATCCAAAGGATACACTATGCCGACTGGAATGATGCACTTAATATACCTGATGATAACGCTGAATCAATTTTTATGGCTATGGGCGTGTCCTGGGCACTCAATGAACTGACTGCACTTGCCAAAACAATTGGGGATATTGGGTTTATGAAGGAACTTATTCGCAAGAGAGAAGAATTGGTGACTACTATTAATAAGATTGCGTGGAACGGTGATTATTATATTCGAGCATTGTCCAAGTTTGGAAATATAGGGGATAAAAACAGTCCGGCAGGAGGCAATATTTACATTAATCCTCAAACGTGGGCTATTCTGGGTGAAGTAGTACCGGAGAAATATCTTGAAAAACTATTTGCTTCAATTGATAGTATGGATACCGATTATGGAATACCACTATGCAAGCCGGCATATGAAAATTATTATGATGTGGTTGGGAGAATGTCAGGAATGCTTCCAGGGGTTTATGAAAATGGAGGAATATACAATCATGCCTGCGGCTTCAAGATTATGGCGGATTGCAAGGTTGGAAGGAAAGAAAAGGCATTACAGTCGTTAAGAAAGATGATTCCTGATAGTGAACATACTCCAAGCAGTGTTACTACTACAGAACCATATGTTTTCACAAACTGCTATCTTTTGCATAAATCAGCACACCTTGTTGTAGGTTTTTCATGGCAGACAGGAGCCTCCGCTTGGGCATTAAGGGGATTTTATGAAGGCATTTTGGGCATCCGGAGAACTTATGCCGGACTGGAAGTAGCACCTGCTCTATCTCATGAATGGAACCATGTCAAAGCAGAGCGTACTTTCCGTGGCAGCACTTATCTCCTGGAATATCATAATCACGGCGGTAATACAGTTGAGCTGACAGTAGACGGAGAGAAAATTCAGGGTAATGTTCTTCCTGTTTTTGCAGATAATCAGGTTCATAAAGTAATTGTTGAAGTGAAATGAGACCCAAGGAGTTGGAGGAGAGTTCCATGCAAATAAAAAATCTAAAATGCGAATTTCTGACTAATCCTATTGTGATAGACAATAGAAAACCAAGATTCAGTTGGATTATTTCAACAGACGAATACAATGTTTTACAAGCTTCTTACAGAATAGTTGTTTCATCCGAAAGACAAAATCTGGAGGAAAATAATTACGATATTTGGGATAGTGGAATTGTAAGCAGCGATGAGTGCATAGGGATGGAATATGCAGGATTAAAGCTAAAGAGTAAAGCTAAAGAGTAAAGCTACCTATTGGTGGAAAGTAATATGTCAAACTAATTCCGGAAATGAATTGGTAAGCGATATTGCAAGTTTCGCCATGGGAATGCTTCTTGAATCAGATTGGATGTGCGGGTTTATAGGTCTGGATACAAAACACACAATTATATCAGTAGAGGCAAGCGGGAAGGCAGGAGCACCATCGCCATTTTTAAGAAAAACTTTTATGGTGGATAAATATATTAAAAGTGCCAAGATATTTGCTACTGCTTTTAGAATTTATGAATTGAGACTAAATGGTAAGAAAGTAGGCACTTATGAATTGGCGCCTGGTTGGTTATGGCGATTGGCTTAGTATAGAAGACGACACCCCAAAGGATGTAATGGCAACAGCTTATTTTGCATACGCGGCTAAACTTACGGCAAAAACCGCGCAAGCTCTTGGGAAAGCACAGAATGCAGTAAAATATAGACAGCTATTTGATGAAATAAAAACTGCTTATAATAAGGCATACATTAATAATGAAGGCGTTATTAAAGGAGATACTCAATGTTGCTACATTCTTGCATTAAAAATGAAATTGCTATCACAAGAGGATATATCAAAAGCAATAAAACATTTAATAAGGACAATAGAAAGAAAAAAATGGCATTTATCATCAGGCTTTGTGGGTGTGAGCTATTTACTTCCTATGTTAACTGAACATGGATACAACGACATTGCATACAAACTTCTACTTAATGATACATATCCTTCCTGGGACTATTGTATAAAGAATGGAGCCACAACCATATGGGAAAGATGGAATTCCTATACCCTTGAAAACGGTTTCGGGGATGTGGGCATGAACTCCTTTAACCATTATTCACTAGGTTCTATAGCTGAATGGATGTATCGTAATATGGCCGGAATAATCTGCTTTGAACCTGGATTTAAAAAAATACAGATAAAGCCAATGATTGACAATAAACTTGATTTTGTCTCGGCAGAATATTTTAGTATTAGGGGAAAGATAGTAAGTACCTGGAAGAAGGATAAGGCAAATGTTTTATATAGATTTGTGATTCCTGCCGGAACTATTGCAAGAATTTGTATTCCTGACGGTAATATTATGATGAAAAGAGGGAAGATCGAATCATATGAAATTGTAGATGGATTTAGGGTTTATCAGACGGGCTCTGGGAAGTATGTTTTCATATCTGTACTTAATAGAGTGAATTCGGAAACTAATTTACAGTAGCGAGTTGCTGAAACATACTGGAGAGGTCTGAGGACGCTAAAATTACTATATCGGAGTTTTCGAATTCACTTTTAATAAATAAGGGGGTAATGTAAGTGAAAGAAATATCAGGAGTCGAAAAAGATAACTTAATTAATGAATTTATAAATCCAACAGTACAATATCGCGGAAAGCCCTTCTGGTCATGGAATGGGAAACTTGAAAAAGATGAGCTTTTAAGACAAATACATGTAATGAAGGAAATGGGCTTTGGGGGATTTTTCATGCATTCAAGGACAGGTCTTCAGACTGAGTATCTTGGAGAGGAATGGTTTGAACTGATCAATGCTTGTGCGGATGAAGCGGAAAAACTGGGCCTGGAGGCATGGCTATACGATGAGGACAGATGGCCCAGCGGTATAGCAGGGGGCATGGTTACTGAAAATCAGGAATTCAGAATGAAATCCATTAAGTTGGAGGTTTTCGGGAATTATGAGGATATTAATTGGGAAACAGAATTCATAGCTGTCTTCACATGCAGACTCGAAGGCTTATCGGTATATGAATATGAAAGAATCAACCGGGATACTCCTGTTGAAGGCATGGAAAATAAGCAGATTCTGGCTTTTTCTCTCATGGAAATGTCGAAGAAGAGCATTTATAACGGATATACCTATGTTGATACTTTAAACAAGCAAGCTACAGAGAAATTTATAGAGTTAACTCATGAAAAATATAAGCAAAATTGCGGGGACAGACTTGGCAAATCAATAAAAGGAATATTTACTGATGAGCCGCACCGTGGTACCTTGATGGATGAATTTGGCGCCGGTAATGACAGCGATATTTGGCGTGCACCATGGACGGAATTGCTTCCTGCAGTATTTAAAAACAATTATGGATATGATCTTGTAGAGAAGTTGCCTGAGTTGTTTCTAAAGCTTGACGGAAATGCTGTTTCGCAAGTGAAATGGCATTATGTTGAGGCCGTTCAGCAGATGTTTCTTGACAATTACGCAAAACCGATAAATGAGTGGTGCGATAAAAACAATATCATACTTACCGGACATGTACTCCATGAAGACAGCTTGACTGCGCAGACAGCTATGAGCGGCTCTGTTATGCGCTATTATGAGCAAATGGGATACCCTGGAGTAGATGTGCTAACGGAAGATAACAAAGCGTTCTGGATTGTAAAACAGCTTTCCTCTGCTGCCAGACAGCTTGGCAAAAAGTGGCTGGTATCAGAACTCTATGGCTGTACAGGCTGGCAGATGAATTTTGAAGGCCATAAAGCCGTTGGCGATTGGCAGGCGCTTTTTGGTATCAATCTGCGCTGTCATCATCTGTCCTGGTATACCATGGAAGGGGAATCAAAACGCGACTACCCGGCAAGCATACTTCATCAGTCTACCTGGTGGAGGGAATACAAGTATGTCGAGGAATATTTCTCAAGGATTGGGCTATTAATGAGTCAGGGAAGACCATGTTGTGAAGTCCTTGTGGTTAATCCGGTAGAAAGCGTTTGGAGCCAGGTTCATCCTGGATGGGCAAAAATGCTGGAGGCGAAGGCTCCGGAGATAATAAAGCTGGAAGAGCAGTATCGGGATTTGTTCTGCTGGTTCTCAGGTGCACATATTGATTTTGATTATGGAGATGAAGAAATGATCTCCAGATATTATAGAATTGAACAGGACACGGAGAGAAAACCAATTTTGAAAATTGGTGAAGCAAGGTATAGGATTGTTATTTTGGGTGGTATGAGTACCATACGTGCTTCCACCTTGAAAATATTAAAGGAATTTGCCCAGGCTGGCGGAAAAGTAGTGATTGCCGGTGAAGTGCCTGCTTATTTGGAGGCAATCAAATCAAAACTGCCGCAGGAGCTTTTGGCATTCGCTGCACGGATTCCATTTGAAAAAGAAGGTCTTATCTCATCTGTTTCAAAGCAACTGAGTATTTCTATCGACATAACAGATATGTATGGAAAGAATATTGAGGATATTTATTGTCAGATGAGAGAAGATGGAAAAAATAAATATGTGATGTTTTTAAATGTAAACCGGGAAAAGGAATACGAAAATGTTAACATTAAAATAAATACACCAGGGAATGTGGAGGAGTGGGTGTGTTCTTCCGGTGAGCGGTTTGCCGTGATGAAATCGGGGATGGATGGCCTGGTGATGTTTAAAACCGGCTTTGAACCAGGGAAAGAGCATCTATATGTGATTACATCGGAAGCCGATGTGCAGCTGCGACAGAAACCTGTATTCAATGAAAAAGAAAGATTTACTTTATCTGGTCCATATGAATATACTTTGGATGAACCGAATGTATGTGTACTTGATATGGCAAAGTATAGATTTGATGAGGGAGACTGGCAGAAGGAATTGGAAATATTAAAAGTAGATCAGGCGGTAAGGAGAAATTACGGCTTGGAATATCGAGGCGGTGAAATGCTGCAGCCATGGTTTGCAGAGAAACAAAAGTCAGGTATAAAAGGCAAGGTATCCCTTGAATTTACTTTTCATGTGGATGTTGTACCGGATGATCATTTGGAGCTTGTATTGGAAAGACCTGAAAACTTTGAACTGTTCCTAAATGGGCAAACAATAGATAATACCTCAACAAATGGCTGGTGGATTGACCAATGCTTTAGAAAAATCACATTGCCTGTGGGCTGTATAAAGCCTGGAAGGAATACCGTAGAAATGAAGGTCCGTTTTCATGAGAAAATTAACCTGGAAACTATATATGTTTTGGGGAAATTTGGAGTGAAGGCCGAGGGCAGCAGGAAGACCCTTATTGCATGTCAGGATAAGCTATTTGCAAGAGATTTAACAAGACAGGGACTACCATTTTATACAGGTAAAATTCGTTATCATATGAGGATTTCCAACAAACTCAAACAAGGAGAAAGAGCATATTTAGCATTGAATCAGTTTGAAGCTGCCTGCATTAAAGTTATTTCAGCTGATAAAGAGGAAAAAATGATTGCATGGCAACCATATGAAGTTGATATTACGAATGATATAGAAAAACATGGGAAATTAACTATTGAGGTAGTTCTTACACGCAGAAACACCTTTGGTCCACTGCACCAATTTCCTGTAAGAGCTTCTGCATATGGACCTTTCAGTTTTTTAACCGAAGGGGATGAGTTTTTCAAAAAGTATGAATTAATACCCTCTGGCTTGCTCAAAGAACCAATTGTAAAATTGGGCATGGGATAACTGCAGGAACTACTGTCAACAGTTGGAATGAATGGACGGAAACCAGTTATATCCAGCCGGATGATTTAGCTACCTATTGGTGGAAAGTAATATGTCAAACTAATTCCGAAAATGAATTGGCAAGCGATATTGCAAGTTTCGGAATGGGAATGCTTCTTGAATCAGATTGGAAGTGCGGGTTTATGGGACTAGATGCAAAACACATAATTATATCAAAAGAAGCAGGTGGGAATCCGGGAGCACCATCGCTGCTGTTCATACTCCTCCGCAGCCGTATCTCGTTCCCTCGCGAATGGATCAGTTGATTTTTAAATATGAGGATATCTCCTCACGTCATATTGTTGAACGAGTATCAATATTCCATCTGGAATTTGAAGCCATGCATCCTTTCATTGACGGTAACGGCAGAACTGGAAGACTGTTGATAAACCTTGAACTGATGAAAGAGGGTTTCCCCTCATCAACATCAAATTTAGTGACCGTAAGCGTTATTACGACTGCTTTACGAGTTATCACACAAGTGGCAGTGACCCCTCTAAGATGGTTTCTCTTGTAGAGCAATACGTTGAAGAAGAACTTTCCAGATATGTTGAGATTGTCAGGAATGCCAATCAAATATCAGAAAACATTACGGGTGAAGAAGAGGACGAACATGAAGTTTAAACCTGATTTAGTTGGACCATGACCGGTAGTGCTAGTTAACTGCCGGTTTTTTAATGGCTTCTTCTCAATAACCCTTCCTATTATGCAATGCTGACTCTCAAGATTCAGATTAAAAGCCCTCAGAGCTTTCGAAAGCCTACATATCTACTTATAGGGGGTAGAGCAAATCACACGTTTGCCGAATGGTTGTGATCCATTACATCTACCCCAAGTACAGAACTTTATATTTTTATTGAAATTTTGTACAACCTTAGCCAGGCATCAACCTGTATCAGCCAGGCATAAAGCTGTGGCCTTGCCATAAGCTGGCCGTACCAGGGTTTCCCCAGGTCAGATGGTTCTGCCATAATAATTGCCAGTGCTTTTTTGTCAATCAACGGGAGCAACGGTGAATTGGGATCATGCATTATTTCCATTAGCCTGTTCTTTACAGTAGCCTCATAGGAGGGATTGTGAGTCTTCGGATAGGGACTCTTTTTTCTGTAAAGGACATCGTTTGGAAGCACACCCTCGAATGCTTTCCGCAGAAGACCTTTTTCCCTTCCGTCAAGCATCTTCATATCCCAGGGGATATTCCACGCATACTGGACAAGCCTGTAATCGCAGTATGGGACTCTGACCTCAAGTCCGTGAGCCATACTCATACGATCTTTCCGATCAAGCAAGGTTTGCATGAACCAGGAGAAATTAAGATAAAACATTTCTCTTCTTCTTTTTTCCAGTTCATTCTCCCCATCCATATGAGGCACCTCCGAGAGCGTCTCATGATATCTGCGGGCAATATATTCAGTTGGATTGATCGCCTTGAGCAGGTCGCCGGAGAGGATCGTATTCCGTTCCTCAATGTTACGGGACCAGGGGAAGGTACCTGCATTCAGAAGTTCCTCCATATGGTACCACGGATAGCCGCCGAACACTTCATCTGCGCACTCCCCGGAGAGCGCCACGGTTGCATCCTTTTTCACCTCTTTGCAAAACAGCCACAGCGAGGAATCAATATCGGCCATGCCGGGCAGATCCCTGGCTGCAACTGCGTTTTCCAGTGCATCTGCAACCTGCGTGGTATCTACAGTGATATAGGTATGCTCCGAACCGCATTCATCAGCCATCCTTTTAACCCATGGCGCATCAGGATCCGGTTGATACAGGCTTGGTACGAAGTATTTTTCATTATCTGCGTAATCGATGGAATAAGTATGAAGACGGCCTTTTCCATTGTTCATGAAATACCGGGCAGCCTGAGCGGTGATCGCACTGGAATCCAAACCACCGGACAGGAAGCAGCATAGCGGCACATCTGAAACAAACTGTCTTTCCATGGCATCAAGGACCAGGCCTCTTACTCTGGAGACCGTATCCTCCAGGCTATCTTCATGCTCATAACTTTCCAGGGCCCAATATCTGTATGTATGCAGGCCGTTACTGTCAAATATCATACAATGGGCGGGCTTCAATTCGGAAATGCCGTTGAATACACCGATGCCGGGCGTTTTGGCAGGTCCGAGTCCAAATACTTCCGATAGGCCTTCCACCCCAATTTCAGGCTTTATCATCGGATTTGCAAGTAATGCCTTTATTTCTGATGCAAACAGGAAGCCACTTTTGAGACAGATATAGAATAATGGCTTAACGCCAAAATGGTCGCGTGCGAGAAAAATTCTTTTTTCTCTTTCATCCCATATGCCAAATGCAAATATTCCATTCAGGCGTTCCACACATTGCGGCCCCCAGTGAACATAGGAAAGCAGCAGCACTTCAGTGTCACAGGTGGTAGTAAAGGTATAGCCGAAGTCCTCCAGTATTTTCTTAAGCTCCAGGGAGTTATACAGCTCACCATTATAAACAATAGAATAATCAACCCCGTACTTTTGTCGGGTCATTGGCTGGGCCCCTCCTGCAGGGTCCATAACAGCAAGACGCCTGTGAGCAAGGAGCGCATGCGCCGAGAATAGGGTGCCTGATGAGTCCGGCCCTCTTTTTGCAAGTGTCGCTGACATTGCTTCCACAAGGGGATACTTGTCCGTTAAATCTTCCTTTAAATCAATCCATCCTGCTATTCCACACATAAAACCCTCCAGAAATTCTTATTTGCTATACATGATATATTGTTCAATATATGAGTAAGGAGCATGTAGATGATATTATTTACAAAAAAAAATTTTTAAGCTGTGCTATATTGGGTATATTTATATTGATTTTCAAAATAGATAATTGAAGGAGAATACCATCATGATTAATGAGAAGATCGAAAATCTTTTGAATGATCAATTGAACAAGGAACTATTTTCCGCATACCTCTATCTTTCCATAGAGGCATATTTCAACTCAATCAACCTGCAGGGCTTCGCACATTGGTTCAGAGTACAGACAAAGGAAGAGAGAGATCATGCGCTGCTGTTTTTTGAATATATCAATAGAGTCGGCGGAAGGGTGAAGCTACAGCCGATCGAAGGACCCAAGGTAGATTTCGCCTCCATTCAGGAGGCGCTTGCACAATCACTGGAGCATGAGCGCTTTGTGACAAACTCCATTTACAACATTGTAGACGTTGCCAGACAGGAAAGAGACCACAAGACGGATTCCTTCCTGAAATGGTTTATTGATGAGCAAGTCGAGGAAGAGGAAAATGCAGATAATAACATGAAGAAATACGAACTGGTAAAGGACGATGGCAGAGGAATTCTCATGCTGGATGCCGAGTTCGCCACAAGAGTTTACACACCAGCCCCTGGTCTAGTGGGCCAGGGCGCTGCACAACCGTAATCTAAAGAAATGACTTGAAATTTGACAGCCTTTATACGAACAGCGTAGAGGCTGTCTTGCTTATTGAGTAAAGCTTTTAATCATTTGCCTGAAGATAAGTTTTTCGTAATTATTCAGAGGTTTTCATATATTAGAAAAGTTGCACATCATATAAAGTATGCGCAGCAAAGCTGATATGTCAAGGGGCAGTCCCCTGTCACGGTCGCAAACCAGAAGAACCGTCCCCTTGGTTTTCTAGAAATTTCAGTAGGTGATATTGCGGAAAAGACGAACCAGGCTGCTAAAAAACTTCAGAGTATTGATATGATATCAAAAGAAATCGCAAATCAATCTCAGGAAATGGCGGCAGTTGCCGAACAGTCGGCAGCAAGTACGCAAGAAATATCTGCCGCAAGCGAAGAGCAATTGGCATCCATGGAAATGGTTGCAAAAGCATCAGGTGACTTGTCAAAGATGGCTGAAGAACTCAACCATGAGATACGTAAATTTAAAATTTAATGAAACTGACAAATAATTAATGGTAAAGCCCAGAATGCAATTGTTCTGGGCTTTACCATTAGTAGATCATATCAAAAAAGATCAGGTATAGTTTATGAGCTTGATTACTCATGCAATTTGTGGTAACATTTGTATGCTATTGGACAAAATGTGAAAGGTAAATCTTTATGAAATCAACACCGAAGTGTGATAAAAAAACGGATGAACTGCTTCGCGCAAAGGCCACAGAAACTTAAGTCGGCAACGCTTTGCTCGGAGCTTGGATTCTTAAAGTAGCTGATGCTGAAACTGTACAGTAATTATATTAATTCATTATGTTTTATAGACATAAGGATTTTTCGGTGCAACTTTTTTCAGCATCACTTTTAAGAAAACGAGATTAAGGATTTTATTATAAAATCAAACTGCAGCAGGTCGTAGCCTGTACTGCAGTTTTTTATTTTATTTATCATTGTGGTCTTTGCTTCAACCTGAAAGATCGGGAGGAGCAGAGATATGAAATATGCAAATATGCAAATACGCAAATGCACAGAACATATTAAATGCACAGAACGTATTACCTGAAGAATTTTTCAAAACAATACAAGAATATATGGATGAAGATAAAGCTCAGGATTGGAGAAGATGATGAAAGAAATGCTTAAAAATAATAAAGAATACAGACTATTTGATTTCCTTCGTATTCCTTTTGGGGTATGTCCGGGATATCTACTTATTATTGTAATCAATCGCATAATAAATGCGTTAACGCCTTCATTTACCGTACTTGTAACAGCTGATTTCGTGGATACCGCTCTTTCCATATTCAGAAATGAAGAGCCCTATCACCGGATTATCATACCACTGATACTTTATATGGTTATCATATTATATTCCACACTAAACAGGGCTTTTATCAGTAACTTTATTGAAATTAGATATAATATGCAGATGGACCGATATTTTAGAAGCGAAATGATAAAAAAACGTTCAAAACTGGAATATAAATATATTGAAAATAGTCAAAGCTGGGATTTGATAACCAGAACATGCAAAGATCCCCTTGGCAAAATTTCAGGAGGGACGAAGAACCTACTAGACATAGCAGATATCATACTTCGCGTTGGTTCTCTGATGATCATACTGATGACACAAGTCTGGTGGGCGGCGCTTGTAATATTCATAGCTGCAATCCCTTTGCTGGTGCTGGCTGCAAAAGGCGGAAAAGAAATTTACAAATCAATAAAAGAATCTGAAAAATATACCAGACAAGCAGATTATTATCATAGAGTATTGTCTAATAGGGAAAACATCGAAGAAAGAACTTTGTTCGGCTATACCGATGAAATAAATAAAAAGTGGTACAACAAGTTTGAAAGTGCAAGGAAAGTAAGTCTGAAAGCCGATTTGAAATATTTTGTCCGTATGAAAACATCCAGTCTCGTAACTATTTCCATTTCCATCAGCATTATAGGATTTTTATTGCTGCCATTGTCTCAAAATGCGATCACTCTCGGCATGTTCATGGGGTTGACCACAGCGACGCTTGATTTAGTTCAGATGATGTCCTGGTATTTAGCTGATGTGGTCAGTCAATTGGCTCAGGACAGAGAATATCTGAATGATTTAACTGATTTTATGGCATTGTCGGAAAGAGAAGGCGCTACCGACCTGCCTGCCTTAAGGGAACAAATAAGCTTTGAAAGTATTGAATTTATCAATGTATCATTCCAGTATCCGGATACAGAAAAATATATATTGAAGAACTTTCACTTAAAACTGGAAAAAAATCTTCATTATGCCTTTGTTGGTGTAAACGGTGCCGGAAAGACAACAATTACGAAACTTTTAACAGGGATGTATGACAATTACACGGGTGATATCCTGATAAACGGCAAGAATTTACACGATTATAAACTGGCGGAGCTGAAGGCTGTTTTCTCAATAGTCTACCAGGATTTTGCGAAATATTGCATATCGATGAAGGACAATATTTTGCTGGGGAATATTTGTGTCCTGGAAGAAAATAATCCTGACACTCGTGCTGAGAGTATGTATGATTCGGCATATTTCATAGGGCTGAAGGAAGTAATTCAAAAAATGCCAAATGGAATAGAAAGTTTTCTTGGTAAAATTACTGAGGGCGGTACGGATTTATCCGGAGGTGAATGGCAAAGGCTAGCGATCGCGCGAGCTTTGTATAATCCGGCGCTGGTTAGAATCCTCGATGAACCGACTGCAGCCCTTGACCCGGTTGCAGAAAGCAATATTTACGAAATGTTCGGGAGAATAAGTTCCGATAAAACAACAATTTTTATTACTCACCGCCTTGGCGCAGCAAAGCTGGCGGACGAGATAATTGTAATGGATGAAGGCTGCGTGGGAGAGAAAGGCAGTCATGATTTTCTGATGTCCCTCGGCGGTACCTATGCGAAAATGTATGAAAGTCAAAGGAGTTGGTATCTATAATGAAAAAGATCAAAGGGAATATACATATCAAAAATAAATTTGATTCCATCTATATAATGAAAAAAATGATACCCAAAATCTTCGAAACATGTCCTGTAGCTTTTAGCTTTAAAATCATACTGGAAATATTTCATGGCTTATCCTTTGCTGTCATAACCATCCTCCTGCAATGGTTCTTTGCTGCTGCCGCCAAGCTTGTCACCAGGGAAATTGTATTTTTAAGTGCAATTTCATCATTGCTGCTTTTGTGCCTGGGATATATAACCTCACAGGTATTGAACGGTGTGACCAATTATATTCCAAAAGTGATAAATGAAAAGGTGAAGGGGAATCTTTCCGGACAAATACATGAAAAGCTTTCAAAAATATCTCCGATTTTTTTTGAAGACACAAAGAAACTTGATTTCATCAATAAAGCCGAGGAAGGTAAAAATAACATAGTAATTTTTGCAGATCAATTTTTGGGGATTTTTATATTCTATCTTCCCTATTTTATTTTTATGACGTGGTACCTCTTTCACTTAAAACCAATCCTTGTAATTGCACTATTTTTTGTATTTGTCCCAACTTTTATAACGCAGTTGGTCAGAGCCAGGGCTTTTACCAAAGCCGAGGATCAATCTGCATCCATTAGAAGAGAAGTGGACTATTACGAGGAATGTAATGTAAGCCGGGAATATTACAAGGAAACCAGGATTTTAGGCGGCTTTGCATATTTTGAGAAACTATACGTAAATTCCCTGACTGCACTCCAAAAGATCAGGTATGCGGCATCCTTTCGTACTGGTCTTATAGAGCTGGGAGTAAGTTTCATAACCGTTCTCGGATATATTGGAATATTATTGTTACTGTTTGCAGCTTTAATGAAAAAAGAAATCAGTGTAACTGAATTTTCTGCGGTATTTGCATCCTTAACCATACTGTATGGTATGATGGATGAATTATTTTGCGAACAAATTGCCGAAATGTCTCAAAACTTCGGAACCATTCGGAACTACCTTGAATTCCTGAAACTGGATGAACTTGAGGGGAAAGCAACAGACATTAATAAGAATCATGATATTATTTTGGATAAGGTAAGTTTTTCCTACCCGGGCATTGAGAATGAAGCTGTTAAAAATGTTTCACTCCATATTAAATCAGGTGAAACTCTTGCCATAGTAGGTGAAAACGGTTCTGGAAAATCGACACTGATTCGGCTTATTACAGGAATTTACCGACCCAAAGCAGGAAAGGTTACTTATGACAATATCGATATAAGCAACGTGGCATTATCTTCACTGTTCGAAAATACTTCCGCCATTTTTCAAAAGTATCAACGCTATCAGATGACGCTTGCCGACAATATCAGAATCAGCCGGATAGAATTATCAGCCAGTGAGAAAGAACTAAACTTAATCTGCAAAACCGCGGGAGTGTCAAAGGATTCGGGTGCGTATCCCAATGGTTACGATACTATGTTATCCCGTGAATTTGATGGAGTGGATCTATCCGGTGGGCAATGGCAAAGGGTTGCAATCGCAAGGGGCTTCTATCGTAAACATCAAATGATTATTCTGGATGAACCTACAGCTGCCATTGACCCAAACGAGGAAACCAGGATATATAATCAATTTGCCGGGATTTCAAAGGATAAGACTTCTGTAATAGTCACTCACAGGCTTGGCTCCGTAAAACTTGCAGATCGAATAGCGGTAATGAAGGAAGGCGAAATTGTACAAGCAGGAACTCATGAGGAACTCCTAATTCAAGAAGGTGAATACGCAAGGCTATATGAGGCTCAGGAGCAATGGTACAGGTAGAGTTATTGAATGTACTCTATAGTAGGATGCCGAAGACTTTTGGTTAATAGTATGGGGGCGGTCTTGCTTATATGTTGCATATCACCGCAACCGGCAAAATAGTATAGTACAGGATCAATTGCTTGTGTTGTGGAGTATTGTTAATGAAAATAGTTGTCTTTAGTGTCCGACGTTTTCTAAAATATTTACTGATCATGGCTGCTGCAGTTCTTGTCATAACTGTATTCAGCCTTTCTGGAATAAATGTATTAGGTGTGTTTTCCGACCAAAGGGAAATTCCCATATATTCTGTTGATGTGCCTGACAAGGTGGCAGCCATTACGTTTGACTGCGCCTGGGGAGCCGACGACATACCCGGTATTCTGACCTCCTTGAAGGAGGCTGATGTCAGTGCTACATTCTTCATAGTAGGTCAGTGGGCGGGAAAATACCCGGATAAAGTAAAAATGATTGCAAATGATGGACATGATGTTGCGAACCACTCCTACGCTCACTTAAGGATGGGAGGGCTTGGAAGTGCGAAAGCTGCCAGCGAGATAAAGGAGTGCGGCAATCTTCTTGAACAGTTATCCGGTATGAAATGTGACCTTTTCAGAGCGCCATACGGGGAATATAGTGATACCCTGATCAGAGCAGCCAGGCAGCAGGGCTATTATACGGTTCAATGGGATGTAGACAGCCTGGATTGGCGCCCTGGTATATCGCAGGAGGAGATCATCAGCAGAATCAATGCAAAGGTAAAGGATGGTTCGATCCTCTTATTTCACAATGATACACCGCATACTGCTAAAATTCTGCCGTCCATATTATCGACATTAAAAAATAAGGGATATGACTTATTACCGGTTTCAAAGATGATTATGAGGAATAATTATTATATAGATTTTGAAGGAAGACAAAAACAGAAGGAGTGAATAGCAATAATTTGTGCGTGAGAAAATCCGCACATAAAAAAAATAAAAAAGGTACATCATAGAATCATGATTCTTCTAAGAGATGGAGCTCAATAAATGCTTATTGCAGGTATTATTGGAAGTGAAGGCCAATTGCAGACAGCAAGACTTATCAATTCAATACTTGCCTCAAAAGGGATAAAGGTAAGCACTATTGACTCTTCAAGCCTGTTCACAATTGACGGTTCAAGAATAAAGGCATATATAAGTGAACTTGAAAGGAACAATGTTGATTTACTGCTGCTGAAGATGGGTATTTCAGATATTGACAAGTTCTTTACAGATGAGGTGCAATTCGATATTGTCATTTACACGGATAAAGCAGAAGATAT